>JALZUR010000033.1 GCA_023301025.1 Bdellovibrionales bacterium
CCACCACCACGTCTTCCCATAAAAGTAACAACACCGTCACCAACACTTCTTACGGGAGTTCCTATTGGAGCCCCGTAATCTACGCCTTTGTGTGCTCGAAAGACTTTAAGTTTTGGATGAAAGCGCCTTTTACTAAAACCAGAAGTAACTCTTGCAAACTTTAAAGGGTTTTTTAAAAGCATTTTTCTAAGATTATTACCCTTGGTATCATAGTAACCGATGTTTTGATCACCTTTTCTAAAAAGTGCTGCTGTAAAAACTTTACCATTATTTGTATACTCTGCCGCTAAAATATCACCCCATCCTACATGAGTGCCAGAAACTGTTTTTTCTTCAACAGCAAAGCGCCAGGTGTCACCTTTTTTTGCCTCTCTAGTAAAATCAAACACCCAAGCAAAAATTTCAACCATTGAAAAAATTAGATCAGGTTTAACCTTTGATTTTTTCGAAGACTCCCATAAATTAGAATCAATCTTTCCACTAAAAGAAACTACTCTTGTATCAATTGTTTCAATAATTCTGTGTGCTTGCCACTCACCTTTTTCATTTTTAAAAAAATTAACTTTGTTAAGTGGCGAAAATAAAAAGCCAATTTCTGTAAACTCACCTAAATCATTAAAAGAATATTTAAAGCGTATACCAGGACGTAGGTTTGATAGGTCATGAATCTTTTTAGAAACCTTCACGACAGCAAGAATATCTTTTGACGGAACACCTCTTTTCAAAAGGTTTGGGTAAAGAGGTTCATTTTGTTTTATTTTATAAGGATACTCTTCAAAAAGACTTAAAGATTTTTCTTTTTTGGCCTGAAGCTTAAGTTCGGATGCTGTGGTGATTAATGTGTCGTTTAATTTTAGCTCTTTATTAATTGAGCAAGTCGTAGTTGAAAAAACAAGAAAAAGTGAACACAAAATAAATGAATTCGGACGATTAAAGAAAAAAGGCTTAAATTTACAAATCATGATCCGCATAATATCTTGCAATCAGGCTTAGTTTTCAATAGTAATTTTTACCTAAAAAGAAAATTTAAAAAGCAAATTAGAGTATAAAATTCAATATACACTTACTTTAAGACAGTAGAGAGAACCCAAGTGCAAATGCTACAAGAGAAAAGATCAGTCCTAGGGTTAATGACTTCTTATAAAAAAGCCACTCAAACAAAGCTGCAAAGAGCGGACCTGTCACAGCAACAGCTGTAACTGAAGAAAGTGGACCAATTTTTATCGCCTCTAAATAAAACCACAAAGAGACAAGAGTTCCCAACAAACACGCACCTACAAATAGTCCTTTTTGCTTAAAACTCTCATTGTATTTAAAAAATAAAGCAGGCTTTTTAGAAATCAGATGAAACAAGAAAAGTCCAATTAAGGCTCCTAAAATTCTCCAAAAATAAACCTCAACAGTAGTGTGCTCAACTTGGTTCATGCACCACTTTGTGATTAAAACACCAGAAAAGTCTAGAACTACACCAACAGCCGCAAAAACAAAACCTGAAAGGCTCCATGCATAACTTTTGTTTTTTTTTCTGTCTAAAAAAATAAAAGCTAGTGACAAAAGCATAAAAAAGACGCCAACAAAGGCCTTATAACTTATTGAAAGATCAAAGTAGAATTTATCAATGAGCAAAAAAAATATAGGCTGCATTCCAAAAAGAAGAAGCGTTCTTGCAGGTCCAATTTTTTGAAAACCTAAAATTAGAAAATAATCCCCTATAGCCAAGCCCAAAAGACCACTAAACATGTACATAAGTGGAACAAGAGTTAAAGGTAAAAAAGGATGCCTGAATAGCACAAAAAAAACCAGTATTACCAAAAAAGAGGACGCCGCTTTAAAAGAGTTCACCCAAAGTGAGCCATACTTATGAGAGTGCTCAGCAAAACTTAAAGAAGAAGCTGCAAAAAAAAGATTAGCCAAAAGAGCAAAAAAAGCAGCTGATAACAAAAAAAACACCTCGTTAAAATCTTAAATATCATAAGAACAGAACACTAAACAAACAATAGAAAACAGCTTTTAAAGAGCTTAACCATGACGCCATATAAGCATTTTCGCGACAATTGCCTTTCTTGACACCTTAAATTTCTCTATATAATAGATACTTGAATCTTAAGCCTCTCCAGATATTTTACTGGCTTTAGAAACTCATAACCAGCATCAAAATTTATGTTTTTCTTTTAGAATTTAAAATATTTACAAAAATATAAACGAAAAAAACTATACAGACCGGCACCATGATACTATCAACAAACATGTTAAGCGGAGGAAATTTCAATGAAACTATTCTTAATATTATTATTTATAACCCCTTTTTCAGGTTTTGCTATCGAAAACGCTGTCACGGATATACGTCCAGAACAAAAAACACTTAACAGTAAAAGCTGTTCAAACACTTGTGATACCCCCCAAGAACAATCTAAAATTGAGCAATTGAGTAATCTTCCAGATAGAGAACTTTTGGCAATGGGGGCATTAAATAGACTCGGAGATTGCCGAGTAAAAGCTGGTAATAGAATGAATAACTACAGCGTGCTAGTCGTTAATGACATTTCTATTGAAGATGAACACCAACCATACCTAACAGATAATATTCCAAAGACTCAAGCTGCAGATTTGATTAGAGTATTACTAAGACTATGTGAGTGTGGTCCCCTCTAAAGTGACCAGAATAATATTTTCAGTTTTTTAAACTTGTTTAATTCTTCAGTTGTTATAAGTATTCCACCTTTCTCGAATCGAATACTGGTGAAGTTATATAGTACTTTCAAAGTACCAAATACAAATACTTTTTCAACTAGCTGGTTAAGGTGGCCAGAGTAAAAGTGACTGCTCCGAAAAGCACCTGCTAAGTGAAAAATCTTGGCCAGATTTCAGGTCCCTACTTTAATTAACCCCTAGGTCATTGAATTTATATATAATAGTTGATGCAAGGTACCCCAGAACGAAATAAATAATGCTAACTACAGCCATGCCGAAAATGAAGCCAATTGTTATCCCTGAAATACACCCTGATGCTTTTAGTTCGCAGCCAGCAACGGTTTTGCCTATCATGCCGAACACAAACGGAATGCCGAACCCCGTATATATAAGTGGGGCAGCTAGTTTTCCCACACCACCAGTTAAGTACAGAGCTGAATAACCAATAATTGCAACAAGCAAAGCAACAGAGCCTAAAACAAGACCAACTTTTGACGGCGATATCCGCTTATTTTTTTTCACTCAGAACCTTCCTGCGTCACGGCGTCCCCTTATTTGAGACAATAACTTAACATTATTTATTGTTAATCATAGCTAAATATTTATGAACGGTCGCCAAGCCAAGCTAGGCTTTAGAATGATATTAATACTTACTGAATTGATGTGAAAAATGGGGCGACCGACGGGGCTTGAACCCGCGACAACCGGAATCACAATCCGGGACTCTACCAACTGAGCTACGGCCGCCACTTATGTTATTTTATTTAAAGCAAAAAAGACTTAAGAGCAACCTAGAAGATTAAAGTGCAGTAAAAAACCACCCACTGCTTTCTTGAGGTTTGGAGCTTGGTTTGTACCAACATTTTGGTCTAAGCCCAAAATCAAATCCATCGAATCTGTTGCATGTGTTTAAGTTTGCATCACGTTCATCGAGTACATCTGGTGCACTTATATTACACAAAGAAGAGTGCATATACGTATCAACCCTGCACTGCGCTCTTGGGTGACCATGGTATGTTTCAGATACTTCCGACTCATCTGGTGTTAGTAGACTGTGATCAGAATCTGCCCCACCTAAAATATGACCCAATGAAAACCCGCCTAAAATCGTCCTTAAACAGATAGTGTAGTTGTTATCAGATTCATTTTCTAAAACATCAACATTTCTATAGCTTTGAGAACAAACAGACTCAGCATAAGAAAATTCTTCTTCATCATAGTGCTCTAAACTTGGAGCTAAAACTTCATATCCTAAGGCCTGACCTTCTAAGATAAGTTTTTTCATGCAGACAAAGTTTGCGTAGTAATCAGACTGTCCCTCATTTGAAGCCCAAGTGATACCAAAAAGCCAATGATCTCTTTTAGGTGCACCACCTAAGTGATGACCAATTTCATGACAAGCTACAATTCTAAAAGCATCAGTTGTTGCATGTTCATGCCTTGCAAGACCGCCATACATATTGATGATCCAATCCTCACCTTGTTGCTGTGCAGTTGCATTAACCTGACCATTATCCCACAGTCTATTGATTACAAACTCTTGTCCAATTTCATTAAACACAGGATCGTAAACTTTTGAAAGCTCATCAAGAACAGTGTTAAACTCAGCTTCACTAATTCCTGTTTGCTCTACATCATTTCTTGAAGAATCAAAAACTGGAATATCTTTATGTGTTCCTGGTGGAAGAAAGCAGGAGTGTGAACTGTGATAAGAGTCGTGAAAAGAACTAGAAAAAATAAAAAATGATGCTAAAAAAATTATTTTAAATATATGCATACTCCCCCTAAAATTGTTTCCGCATTTTCTATTGTCTTAAAACTTAAATTTCTTCACCAATTGAAAGGCCAAGAGTCTAGCTATAAATTTTTCTTATAGATAATTTATTAACGCGTAAACCATTGATTCACATTAACCTCTGTCTGTAGTCTTTAAAAAAATTTGCATATTTTGCGATTTTAAAAACTAGTCTTAAAGAGGTGTTTTCATGAACAAAAGTCGCGTTACAATTACTGTAAAAACAGCTATAAATGCAAAAAAGTCTTCTAAAAAAATAGAAAATAGTGAGTTAAAAAAGTCATCAAAACTTAAAAATAAACTTTTTCTTATTAGCGGAAAAGAGAGTTTAGAATCTTTCTTAAAAGATGAAAACCTAAACTCCTGGCAATTAAAAAAAATAAAAAATCTTAATAACGGTTCTGGCTTTATGTCTTTTGAAACTGCTAGAGGTGTTTTAGGTGTATTAAAATATGATCAAAAAATATCAGATAACATTTGTGATTTTGATTCTACTGACTACACATACTTTAGAGACAATATTTCAAAGTGGATCTATCGCCTAGATGAAGAAAAAGACTTTGAAGTTCAAACTTTAAAATTGTCAAAAGATGCACTAACTGGCTTTGGTGTAGGCTTAGAACTTTTTTCTTATGGCTATACTGAAAACATGAAGATCAATGTATCAGTTTCTAAGGAAGACAAAAAAGAAATACAAAAAGGTTTATCTTTAGGTGTTTCAATTAATACATCTAGAGAACTTGTTGATACTCCGCCTAATCTATTAAACCCAAAAACTTTTAAAGAGATCATTGAAAAAGAGTTTAAAAATGAAAACCAATTTAGTGTTAAAATTTTAAATTCAAGCCAACTTGTTAAAAACGGCTTTGGCTTAATTTCTGGTGTAGGACAAGGCTCTGTTGAAGGTCCTTATTTGGTTCATGTTACGTACAAATCAAAAGGTGCAAAAAAATCAATTGGTGCTGTTGGTAAAGGTATTACTTTTGATTCTGGTGGTTTAGATATGAAACCTTCTAAATTTATGAGGTGGATGAAAAAAGATATGGGCGGAGCTGCATCTTTATATGGACTCACTCATTGGATAAAGACTGAGAAGCCTAAAGTAAATGTTGATTTTGTTTTTGCTTTAGCTGAAAACTCTGTATCAGAAAAATCTTTTAGACCAGGAGATATTTTAAATGCACAAAATGGGAAAACAGTTGAAATTCACAATACTGATGCTGAGGGCAGATTAGCCCTTGCAAGCGGCTACAACTATTTAAAAAGTATAAATAAACCTTTTGACTATCTTTTTGATATCGCAACTCTAACAGGTGCTATTAAACATGGTTTAGGAGATCGTGTGGCAGGTCTTTTTACAAACTCTTCAAAAGAAGGTTCAAAACTAGTAGAGCTCTCACATATTTCAGGAGATCCTTTGTGGATGATGCCTCAACCTCATTGGACTGGAGCTCAGTTAAAATCTCCAATTGCAGATTATGTAAATGCAGGCGCTGGCTACGGCGGCGCTATAAGCGCTTCTGAGTTTCTAAAAAACTTTGCCAGACCTGATAAAAAAACTGTTTGGTTTCATCTAGACACATACGCTTGGACAGACTCTGCAAGAGATTCATTTAGAAAAAAAGGCGCTACGGGGCAAGCTGTTCAAGTTCTCAAACGCTGGATCTCAAGTATTGAATAAAACTTTAAAATAATAGTTTTTATTTTGTCTTTTTAGCTGTTGTCTTAGTAGATACTTTTTTTGAATTAGATGATGACTTTGAGCTTTTTCTTGGAGACTTCTGAGTATATTTAAAAACATCTTCAGGTAAAACAGGATGAAAGTAATCAGCTTCATCTTTTAAAATACCTGCAGTGTTTTTTTCCACAGCACATATCTCAACTCTTACACCTTCAGCTTTTAAATGTCTCACAGTCTCAATATAATCTGAATCTCCTGAAAGGATAATTATAGTGTCAACCTTACTCGCAAGCTGCATAGCTTTTATAGAAAGAGGAATATCTGCAGACTTGTGACAAGGTCTCACAGCCCCATAAAAATTTTCGTGAAGTCTTTCAGCAAGCTTTGATGAAATATTTTTACCCTCTCTAAAATATATAAGTCTATTAAGTCCACGTCTTTGGACAAGCCTCGGGATCAAAGAGTCAAAATCAACCATAGTTGATTTACTGCCGTGGGCCTCATGCAAACTTCTTTCGATATTGTTGCCATCAATTAGAATAGCTACAGATTGGTCGATATAAATATCATCTCTTTTAAGTGAACTATTAGGATTAGACATAAGTAATAAAACTCCTAGTTGTCTCTAAATAGATTGTGTTTTTCAATTAACTCTTTAACGTTAGCTGGTACTAGGTCTTTCCATTTTTTATCATTTTTTTTCAGAAGTGTTCTAACATGTGAAGACAGAACAGACTCTTCAATTTCATCACAGTTAGTTAGATCAAATAAATGTCCATTTGCTTTTAAGAAATCAACAAGTCCTCTCACCTTCTCTTCTGGAAAAAATGTTTTTAAAGACTGACATAATTCAGCACTCTTATATGGGTAAATATAAATAGAGACATCATTGTCAAAAAGACGTGAGCCACCTTCTAAAGCGCCACCCTTTAAATGTGAATAGGTGTCATATTTAAAAAAGTCATCTAACTGATTTCCACCAATAACTGAGCCTATAGAGGATTTTGTAACCTCTCTAATAGCCTCTTTAAGTTCAAAATAATAGGTAAAATTTGAGATCATAACAGGAAGATTTAAGTGGCTTAACGAGTCTACTCGGTCTAAAAAGTCTTTTTTATTTACTTTACCTTTTTCCTTTTTTAAGTGAGTCATGGTGATTTCTAAAAGAGGTAAGCTTTTTGAAATTTTATGATCTGCTTCAAACTGTTGAATTCCCAGCTCTAAAATTTTCATATTCACTTTAGTAATAGGTCTAAACTCACCTCGTAAAATAAATACAGAGGCATGAAAAAACTCATCAGCTAAAGTTGAGATTTCACCTTTTGAATCAAAAACAATGTTTTGCGTAAGATCTTCTTTTACAAGCTCAAGGCACATAAGTCTGTTATCTACGTTTTTAAAAGTAGGGCCATCAAAATGAACAAGATCTATTTCTACTCGCCCCTTTGAGATATTATCAGTAAGAGATTTAATCAGCTCTTCTGGTTCATTTCTTAAGTACTGAGCACCAAAAAGTAAATTGACCCCTAGTACACCTAAAACTTCAGCTTGCTGAAGCCTTGTATTGTCGTGCATTTTAACATGAATCTTTATAACATTCGGTTCTTTTAAAGACTCTTCTTGAAACTTAACACCAATCCAACCATGTCCGCTGTTTGTAGCCACTGTATTTGCAAAAGCAAAAAACTCACACTCACTACCTTTACTTTTATTTAAACGCTCATAAAGAAGTGAGTACTCATAGTTTAACATTTTATCTAGCCTAGCTTGGCACACATACCGACCAGACTCTTCTTGCCCATAAATTTGATCACTAAAAACCATATCATAAGCTGAAATAGATTTAGCAACAGTTTGTGAGGCTAGGCCTGCTTGAAAAAAGTGACGAGCCACTTCTTGTCCTGCGCCAATTTCAGCAAAAGTTCCATACTTTCTAGGGTCAGAGTTAATCTTAAAAGCCTTAAGACCTGTTGTTAAATTTGTTACACTTGAGGGCAAAACATCTCCTTACACTCTTTATTTTCTTGTGCTTTCTATTTTAAAAGAAAAAAGCTGTAGATACCGCTACTGGTTTTTTTGATCTTCTTCTTTAAGCTTTCGTCTTAAAATTTTACCAACGTTGGTTTTTGGAAGTTCATCTCTAAACTCAATGTAAGTTGGTTTTTTATAACCTGTAAGATTTTCTTTAGAGAAAGCTTTGATCTCATCTTTTGTAAGACTCTGATCACTTTTAACCACAAAAATTTTAACAGCTTCTCCGCTATGATCATCTGGAACACCAATTGCTGCTACTTCAGAAATCTTTTCATGCTCAGTCATAACTTCTTCAATTTCATTTGGATAAACATTAAATCCAGAAACTAAGATCATATCTTTTTTTCTGTCTACAATCTTAAAAAAACCATCACCAATTCGTTTTGCAACATCCCCAGTTTTTAACCACCCATCAGAAGTTAGAACATTTGCAGTAGCTTCTGGTGCATTCCAGTACCCCCTCATCACTTGAGGTCCTTTGATACAAATTTCACCTTCTTCATCCCCAGTAATTTCAGATCCATCTTCAGCAACAATTTTAACTACTGTTGAAGGAAGAGGAACACCGATTGAACCGACTTTATCATTTCCATTAATGGGGTTACAGGTAGCGACAGGTGAGGTTTCAGTAAGACCATAGCCTTCTATAACGGGAGTACCTGTAACAGTTTTCCATTTTTTAGCAACATAGCCTTGCAGAGCCATACCACCAGCTACGGATAGTTTTAAATCTGTAAAATCAATACTCCCAAAATCTGCATGATTGACTAAAGCGTTAAACAAAGTGTTAACCCCAGACATTAGGGTAAACTTATTGGTTTTCATAAGTTTTATAAAAGCAGGAATATCTTTAGGGTTGGTGATTAAAATATTTGTTCCACCATAATACAATAAACCAAGTGCATTTACTGTAAGAGAAAAAATATGATACAAAGGAAGAGGTGTAAGGATTCTCTCTTCTCCCCTTTTTAAACTTGGCTTCATCCATTCAACAATCTGTAGCATATTTGAAACAATATTTTCGTGTGTGAGTTCAGCACCTTTTGAAACACCAGTGGTCCCGCCCGTATATTGCAGAAATGCCAAGTCTTCTTTTTTTACATCTGGCAGTACGAGATTTTTAACGCTTTTCTCGCCCTTGTTTAGAGCTGTCAAAAAGCTATCAACATGAAGACCATGCTTAACTACAGATTTTTTAACGTACTTTAAAACAAAATTTAGAAGAAGGCTTTTTGGAAAACCTAAAAGATCACCAACTCCTGTTTCAACAACATGTGTAATCCCAGTATCTTTAATGATCTTTTCTAAGTTATCAGTAAAATGGTTAAGAATAACAACTGCTTTAACCCCAGAATCAACAAACTGATGCTTCATCTCCCTTGCAGTGTAGAGTGGATTTGTGTTCACCACAGTTAAACCTGCTTTTATGGATCCAAACAAAGCAATAGGGTATTGCAAAAGGTTAGGCAGTTGAATGGCAATTCTATCCCCTTTTTCTAACCTTAAGTCATTTAAAAGATATGCTGCAAACTGATCAGAAAGTTCATCAAGCTCTTCAAACGTCAGTGTACTTCCAAAGTTTTCAAAAGCTACCTTGTCATTATAAAGTTCAACCGCATTTTTAAATATCTTACAAATAGACTGAACTTCACTTTCATCGATTTTATGATTTACACCTTTTGGATACTGATGGGTCCACTCATCACTCTTCATAAAAAACTCCTATGCTTACTTCAAATAAAATTTAAATTTGCTTCAATCTTTTTATAAGATTATACAAGTAGTTGAGTAAAAGCCAAATAATTGTTGTCCACGCTAAACAGTTGTTTTGAAGTCTAGAGGGTTTGACATGGAAGATTTAATTTTTGAAATGCTTAAAAACTATACATACGAACCTGCAATAGTTTACACACTGGTTTTTTTAGTCATGTTCTTATCTAGTATAGGACTCCCCGTACCTGAAGAGTTTTCGATAATAAGTTTAGGTGTTTTATCTTATATGGGTGCAAACCCTGATCTTTTTCCGCCTCCTTATGTTGGAGCAACATCTGTAGAAATTTTGCCTTCAATACTTGTTTGCTCAGGTAGTATTTTTTTTAGTGATTTTGTTGTGTTTTCTATTGGCAGAAAATACGGCAGTGTAATTTTTAAATCCAATTGGTTTGCACGCATAGTAAATGAAGACAAATTAGACCGAGTTAAAGCGTGGGCTAGAAGATGGGGCAATATTGTGCCTGGACTTTTTAGACTTATACCCGGTGTGCGTTTTCCTGGGCACTTAATTTGTGGAGCACTCGGCATTAAAACATCGACCTTTATTTTTGTTGATGCTTTAGTTATTTCTGTAGTTGTTCCCGCTCAAATTTATTTCATTGCTAGATATGGTGAAATGGTAGTTGATGTACTAAAGGCTTTTCAGCCTATTGTTGTTGGACTTTGCCTTTTGGTGTTGAGCGGACTTTTATGGAATTTATATAAACTCTTTAAGGTTGAAAAACCTAAGTAATTCATCAAGTTAAATCTTAAAGTTATTAGATACATCCTTATCTAACTCCATAAAAAATCAACCATCATATAAAAAAGTGGCAACCCAAGAGTTATGTTAAATGTAAGCGTTACACACAAAGACATAAAAAGAAGTAATGACATATTTGCTTTTGGAATTGAAAGTCTCATAGCTGCAGGCACTGCTATATGTGAAGCTGAAGCTAAAAGCACAGTGAATAAAAAAGCATCTCCCTTTTCAAAAGACATTAGATAAGATATTCCAACACCAAGAACTGCAAAGACTATAGGGTATAAAATAGAGATAAAAATTAAAAACCCACCTTGTTTTTTAAGCTCTGATATTTTCTTCCCTGCTATAAGGCCCATGTCTAACATATAAAAAGCCAAAAGAGTTGCAAAAAAACCACCTGAAAATGGTTTATAGCCATAAAAGTCTTTTGATGCTGTTAAAACACCAATAATCAAACTTCCAACTAATAAGAATACCGAACCATTAAAACAAGACTCTTTTAAAACTTCTTTAAATTTTTTAAACGTAAATTGAGAATCCTTAGACTTTGAATACATAGCAACTAATAAAAGACCTGCAACAATTGCTGGCGACTCCATCAAAGCCATGGCCGCCATCATGTAACCCCCATATTTTATAGACAGCCCTTCCAAAAAGCCGACACCCGCAACAAAAGTAACGGCACTGATTGATCCATATGCGGCTGCGATTGCTCCTGAATTAAAAACATCTAATCTTTTTCTTAAAATTTTATAAACTATAAAAGGGGTTAAAAACGAAACAACAAAACAAACCAATAAAACTTTAAAAGCAACTGGTGAATACCCACTGTGATAAAGTTCGTGCCCCCCCTTCATTCCAATTTCAAAAAGTAAAAAAAGTGAAAAAAACGTGCTCACTTGCGGTGGGATTTCTAAATCAGATTTCACTAAAACGGCAAGCAAACCCAAAAAGAAAAATAAGACAGGAGGACTCATAAGGTTGTTTAAAAGTAGATCAGTATTCATTTTTAAATTATGACATAGGTTTTTAAAAAGCCACAAACTTTATCTTCGAAATAATTTAATAAGTGAAAGAACACTTAGACATATACAATACGTAAATCGCTAAACTTTGAAACTACAAACCACTCTACATTTAACACTTTTAAGCTTTACCACTCCAATTTGCTCAGAGCTTAAACTGTGAGTCACATTTTCACCTGTAAGATTAAGAGTCTTTAGAGCTTTGTCGTAATTAGTAACTTTTTTAACACACAGTCCGTAAAGAGTGTGGTCAAAAACAACAACATCTCCAATTTTTGGAGATGTTAGGAAATACTTAAGACCAAAAACAAAATCACCCTCATTTAAAAAAGGTCTCATGCTTTTGCCCTTAACTTTAAAAAAAGAAAACAAAAGATTTATAAATCTGGGGTGATAATATCTAAGTTTGGCTTACAGTGATATTTTACAGTTTTTGTTTTTATACTTTTTGTACTAAAGAAGATTTCAGAAAACTCATTAACTTTCTTCATTAAAAGTCTTGTGGCATCAGTATCAACGTTTTGCTTACACTTAGAAGCTACCATCATAATTTCGTGAGTGAGGTTATGTAAACCTGGATGTGCTTCAAATTGCGGAGCTTTAAAGTAATCACCCCAAATTATACGAACTTCATGCTTCACAAGCTCTGCAGATCTTTCTTTTTCGTCAATCATACGAGTGATCTTATTGTGATAGTCCATATCACGAGCCCCTGCGTGATCTTTTTGATCATGAGCCTCTAGCTCAGTAATCGTGTCAGTCATTCTAGCAACAGTCATTGCAGCAACCTGGGCGTTTATTGGATCATAAACTCCGCAAGGAACATCGCAATGGGCCTTAATCTCTTTAAATTTTAGTATTTTTTGATCAATAAGTGTAAGTATTTTGTGCATCATTAGTGTTCTCCTTAAAAGCATATGAATCACACTATACTTAATTACATAACAAAATCTAGTCCTCTTGATTTACAGGACTATTTTTACACAATATACTTATATTTTAAGATTATCCGCAACTTGGCTGGATGTCTAAACGGCCACTGCTCATTATAAAGTACTTTAGAATTCTACCATTTTCAGTGTCTGAAATTAGTAAATTCCCATCATTTGCTTTTTTAAGATATTGAGCATTATTTAAAAATGTGCCAGGAAGACAAAGTTCTTGTGGCTCAACCAAAATTGTATCATTTGTATTTTGCGCCTGTTCTCTATTGATTCTTACGTATGAAAGCCTTGTTCCTCTAATATAAAAAATTAAATCATCATCACCATCTGGAACAACCTCAATATATTGTGGTGTGAAACTTACTGTTGGATCGCTTTTTAGATAAACAGATTTTGTTCTATTTGTATCTAGATTCAGAATTTGTAAATAGCCACCTGCCGCATAAGCCATAGAGTCATTTGAAAAACGAACAGTTCTTCCCAGATAAGTGCTTAGGTTAGAATTGTTAACATAGTTTCCAGGGTTTACGCGAAGACTGTTACTGTCTTTTATAGATAAATCTCCTGCATATAAAACCTCAGGACTTGCTAAAGATTTATTTTGTAGATTTGAACTTGTAATATAGCCTGCAAAACCGTTTATATCGGCACTTGTTCTAGCAGTGTTAAAAGCTTTAGAAACTAAAAGCTGTCCCGTATTTTCATTAACTGCAAAGCCATAAAGCCTTGCATTTATGGAGGTGTTACTTAATTCAGAAATATGCCTCTCAGACCTATTCAATACTGAATCTACAGAACGAGCTTTAAGATCAAGATTGTACAAAGAGCCTTCTGATACACTCATTAAAATATTTTGATTGCCATTCCTAAAGTCACCAAACAGATTTAAATTGTAGCCGTTGCTAGTTGATCCAGTACCGTTAAAAGTGAATTCATCAAAAGTCCTGCTACCCGTAAAATCTTCGTAACTGTCATTACTTAGTCCACCAGTAAGAGTTGTTATTCTCTTGCCATCCGAGGCCACTTTACGAACACTGTGGCTTACTGAATCTATATACACAAGTTCATCATCAGGAGTTTCAACAAGTCCATGAGCTTGCCCAATCATTGCTTTTAGTGCGTCAGGCTCATCTTCTTCATAAATGCTTCTTCCAATATAATATTTAAAATTCATTGCTAAATCATACACACCTATTTGAGACCTATAAGACTCAGATAGATAAATTTCACTAGATACCTCGTCTACATACACTCCATAAGTAATACCAGATTTTAACAAGAGCTCTGATCCATCATTAGTGTCGTAAACAAAAAACCCCTGATTTGAACTCATGTAAACCTTAGTTCCAAGAACATAAATCTTATATATCCAACTACGAGTACTTAAAAGAGTTTGACGAAGAGAGCCGTTAGGTCTGTATTCAAGCCTTCTTAAAGTATGATTTCCCCAACCATTACCCGAACCATCGGCGTGAGTTCCAATGTAAATAGTTCCAGAATCATCAACAAAAACACTACGAATACGACCAAGACTTTGACTCAAATCACTAGCACTAGAGTTTTTTATTAAGTCTACAGTGGCTGGTACACTGTAACTTTGAAAAGGTATAACACCATTCCCGGCAATAATAAAATTGTCTAGAGTTTCTATTGAACTGTCAGAATCCATAGCTTCAATTGTAGACATTGGTATTTCATAGATGTAACTCATTGCACTTGGATTCTCAACTGTAAAATCCTGACTATTTGTAATGATTAAAGTGCTTAAACCGTTAACTTCTCTTTTTGTAATCCTTGATAAATTTGCAGATATAATTTTTTGAAATTCACCAGTGCTTTTATCTTGATTAAACTTAACTCTATAAACACCCCTTGCACTAATACTTACGTAAGCTTCATTTCTAGAGTCATTGAAAACAATGCTATCAACACCACCACCAAGATTTAACTCAAGCCCTTGGCCACTAGCTGCAGGACCTGCAGTTAAACCAGTTCCAGCAAATGCACTTATATTTTTAAGATTTCTATTGTTGTCCGCTGTAATCTTTCTAATGTTATTAAATTTACTATCTGAAATAAACAGTTGTCCATCGCTACTCTTCGCTAAAGTTGTAGGATACTGAAGTCTAACATTTGGTGTGTTAAATGATCCACCATTTCCTTGGTTGTTCTCCCCGGCTAAAACTCTCCACACTGAAGACATTGGTTGAGAAAGAGATGTACTTATGTTTCCTGCGCGGTCTTTTAAATACACACAAAAGTAAAAGGTTTCATTCTGATTCTCTTGAGGCCAACTTATATCAAGGCTTTTTTTATAACCACGCCAATCTGCTCTTGAAACGTTATTTTCTGAACAGTCTTCAATTTTTGTAGTTGCAATCCTAAGACTCTCAGTTTTGTGCAGGCCACTGGAATAGCCACTTAAAGCATTAACATCATTTGCATCCCAACTAAGTTGAACAGACTCATTCAAAGCGTAAGCTTTACCATTCAAGCCAGTATTCAAAATACCAGAAAAATCAATTTGCGGTGGAACAGTATCTAGATACAAATCATGTTCTATTAATTTAATTGAATTGATTTTACTAGTTAATTTAATATAGATTTTTTTTAATCCATCTTTTGAACCATCAGCAGCGAACTTATCTCCTAAATCAAACTTTATTCTATTTTGAGGTTCATAGTCTACAGAGTCAGTAAGATCTTCGTTAAAACTAACTTTCAAACTAGTATACAGACTGCTGTCATAAACAAAATTAAGGTCAACAATCTTATTATTCGTGTACTGAGCGCCATCGTCTTCATCTGAAGACAGCAAAATATCTGAATTGAACTGAGAAGGATCAGCTTCAAAACTCACATCTGAACAGTTTTGAAAAAAGACTGTTATAAACGTCAAAGTTAAGATTATAAAGCTTTTATGAATTTTGTGACTTTTGATAAAACACCCTTAATTAAATTAAACACTACTAAAGTACTGTTCTTAACGGCGTATTTATAAAAATCTAAAGCTTAGTGAATCATTAAAATACACTTTTTTAAAAAAAATAGTCATAAAATGAATAAATACAACACAAATGAAACTGTATGTTAGCCCTAGCTTAAGGGCGAATGCACGACACTAGTTAGTTTTTTATACTTTCGTATTCACCTAAACAGGAGATTGTTATAGAGAACCCACCGCCACCAAACGGAAACGATAGATAACCCTGATCATTTATAGTCAATATATTGTTTGAATATAGTGAAATTGTAGTTTCGATGGTCTCAACTTGTGAAACAGTTGCATTTGAATGTCCTAAATCTTTTGCTAGATTAGCAATAAGAATTGCTTTTGCAGACTCTAGATCAATACATTCATAAACAGAAGTTTTAGAAAAACTAAGCGTTGGTAGTAAGAATAAAATAAGAATAATTGTTTTCATAAAAACCTCAACAGTTATCTTAAGCTAACCACATATTTATCCATACTACAGCTGATAAGTGAACTTAAACATCAAGGGTCAACCAATACCCCTTGACCAAAATTAACGCTAAATCTCTGGCACCAGATCAAAACATGATCAAATGCAGGGTCAAAACTACTGCCGTCAAAATCATAGCGGATTATACCGTTAGTAGATTTTAATTCACCCAGATCAAGAAAATTTACTGGAACATCCCCTTCTGAAAGGTACACATGTAAATCAGGACCATTTTCCATTAATAAAAAGTCTGTGAATAATAAGCTGTATTGATCTGTATCACTGTCATGAAAAAGTTCGATAGCACCATTAACGGTATAGCGACCTACTCCAGCAAATTGAGCTGTTCTAATTAAGTCATCCGTTACTAAGTCTTCGATGTTATCATCTCTTGTCTCTGTAGGCACTACATTATCAGGCCCCGAACAACTCACAAAAAAGAAACCTACGCTCATAATAAGAATGATTTTAAAAAAAGACTTTATAAACTGCATGAACCCTACCCCCGTATTTGGTGAATTGATTATACCATAAAATTTATAATAAAAAACAGACTTCAGCCTGTGTTTTATATATAAAACCAGTTATCTCATATTTTTTAATTTGTTTATTTAAAAATGTATTTCAATTGAAAAATAATGACATTTGAGAGGTAAGTTCATTATTACCTAAAGCTAGTTTTTAAGATAATTAAATGTATTATAATAAGATTCATTACATTGTCGTCAAAGACCAAATAAAAAAGGAAGGACCTACTGGCTCTCCCAATTTTTCAAAATATTCAAGTGATAAATGTTCGAATACCTTGACAAATGGTGGACCCTAGCGGGATCGAACCGCTGACCTCCACGCTGCCAGCGTGGCGCTCTCCCAGCTGAGCTAAGGGCCCGTTAAAGTTAGTTTAGTAACATCGCTAAAAACAAGTGACAAGACTTTATAAAGAACAGCCTTTTTACTTTTTGATCTCAAAATACATACTCTGTTTATCAAAACTACTATTTATGTCGCTTTTCAAAATCAAGTGCATCGTAAGTTATGATTATATCTGCCCCAGCTCTTTTGATAGACATAAGTATTTCATCTTGAACACAGTCTCCATCAATCCATCCTTTTTCTGAAGCAGCTTTAACCATGGAGTACTCTGCACTTACGTTATAAGCTACAACTGGTAAATTGGTGTTGTTTTTAAAATCTTGAATAATATCCAAATAAGATAGGGCGGGCTTTACCATAACCATGTCGGCACCCTCTTTTATATCTTCAGCTAATTCTCTTAAAGCCTCTTTTTTATTTCTAAAATCCATTTGATAACTTTTTTTATCACCAAATCTTGGTTTAGAGTCTAATGCTCCTCTAAAAGGTCCGTAAAAAGATGACGCATACTTTGCAGTGTACGAAAGTATTCCAGTCTCTATAAAGTTATTTTCATCTAAAGCTTCACGGATTTTTTTTACACGACCATCCATCATATCAGAAGGAGCTACAAAATCCACACCTGCTTTAGCGTGAACCAAAGACATCTCAACAAGCACATCAACACTTTCATCATTAACAACACGGCCCTCTTTAACTAGGCCATCATGCCCGTCAGAAGAAAAAGGATCCAGAGCCACATCAGAAAAAACAAGTAGATCAGGAAGCTTACTTTTAATAATTCTAATAGCCTCAGGCAAAAGACCTTTGGGGTTTAGAGCTTCAGTAGCATCTTTACTTTTTTTATTCTCATCTATTGAGGCAAAAAGTAAAACACCAGCAACTTTAGATGGCTTTAAAACCTCATCACAATAAAGCTCTAAATCTTTTAAAGAGTGTTTTTTTAAACCCTCAAGAGACGCAATGTGACTTGTTTTATCTGCTACAAATACAGGCTGTATCAGAGAGCTAGAAGTCAACACAACTCCCTTTAAAGCCTCTCTTAGTTTGGAGTTTGAACGATTTCGTCTAGGTCGCGAACTTAATTTCATAGCAGTTATCCTCAAGATGTTTGACATCAAATTTATCATAAAAGATAAAGGTGTCACAAGAAAAACTAATAACTCAAACAATAAGAGGTTATAATGAAAAAAATATTAGTGTCTTTAATTTTACTAGCGTCGACGTCAGTTTATGCAGGCTGGAAGTCGGACTCAGAAGTGGGCTATGTTTCACAATCTGGTAACGCCGAACAACAAAATGCTTATGTTAAAACGCTACTTGTTAACGATTTTGACAGAGGTACTGTAACTGTAGACGGAAGTTATATCAATGCTTCAGGTCTTGCAGCTGGTACTCAAACAACATTAGCCGAATCAGCTTATGGTAAGCTTCAATACAATTTCAGTATTGGTATTGAAAAGCTAAGTCCATTTGCAAGTATTCTTTGGGAGAAAAACCGTTTTGCAGGTTTTGATAACAGATACTCTGCTGATTTGGGTTTTAGCTATCTAATGGTCCAAAACGACACTTACAAACTAGTAAATGAAACTGGTTACAGATTCAGAAGACAGTACGCTTATGAAGTTGGATCTGGTCAAGGTCCTGGGACTGACAGTCAGTTTATCAGATTGTTTTTTGGTGCTGATAAAATCTTAACTAAAACATCTACTTTCAAGTTTTATGTTGAAACTCTTTACGATCTAACTGATTCAGAGAACATCGAGATTAACTTTGAACCTTCATTAAACGTTGCAGTTGGTGAATTCTTCTCATCTGAAGAACGTCCTGCTCAAGTGAACTTAAGTGTTGGTTACAAAGGTATGTTCGATAACGTTCCAGCCCTTGCTGGTTTAAAAAGATATGACTCTATCCTTACAACAGGTTTAAAGGTCATCTACTAGTTTAAAACTATTATCCAATTCTAAGGATCTAATCCTTAGCCCTAAAGCCTTGCCAGTGTGCAGGGCTTTTTCTTTTTCTAAAACACTGTCTTCAAGTCTTTTGGGATGAAACTCTAAAATCTGATTAGAGAAGACTAGCTTGATATTTTTAGTTATCTGCCAAAGACGCTTACACTCTTCTTCATCAAGATTGTTTTTAAAACTAAAATTTAAAAGTAAAATTTTATATTCAAGTAAAGTTTTAGTTGTTTTAAGTTTTACAAATAAAATAAAAACATTTTTATAAATTTTTTCTAATAAAAAAACCTCATAACCAGGGAAAAATTTATAAACAAAATAAACCTTTTCAAACAGATTAAACTCTGAGCCTTTAGGGTCATTCTCAAATAAAAGATCGATATCCTTGATAGACTTTTTATCTAAAAATTCATACAAAAGATTTTTAAACGCCTTTTTATCGACACTTTTACTAAATGTTTTTTTAAACTCATTAAAAACTCTTTCTTTACTCACCACAGATAATAAATTTAAATTTCTTTTAGAAGCTAAAAAAGTTTTATTCTCAATAGAAAAGCCATAATTTAATGAAAACCTATAAAGTCTTAAGATTCTTAAAGGATCCTCACTAAACCTAGTATGAGCATCTCCCACAGAAACTAGCCTTCTTTTGTTTAAATCTATAAGTCCTCCAAAGGGATCTATTAGATTTTGACCTTTTACATAAGCCATAGCATTAACTGTAAAATCTCTTCGTTTTAAATCTTCAATTAAAGAGTCACCAAATCTAAAGTCTTCAGGTCGTCGGCTTTTATTATTATAGGTCTCAGCACACCTGAAGCTTGTAATTTCAACAGCTACGTTTTTATTTTCACCTAAGTTAACAACCCAGGTGACAGTGCCAAACTCAAAACCCGTTAAAATAAGTTTTTCGCCTTTTAAACGCGTTAAGATGTCATCTGGCTTGAGACTAGTCGCAAAGTCTAAATCTTCAATTTCAGTACCTAAAAAAGCATTTCTTAATGCTCCACCTACTAAATAAACAGTGTCTTTAGGAAAATTTTCTATTACATGAGTGTACACATCATATAACTTTGACTTAAACATGGCTTCTATTACAGTTTTACTGTTAGACATAGTTAAAACTAAAACACAGAATTACTGATGAATACACAGGTTAATATCAACCACCTCTTTATAAATGAAGGTTTCCTAGAAAGCTCTATTGTGGAGTTAAAAAAACCCATATCAACTTCTATATACAAAGCTCAAGTCCACTCTGGAAACATTGGTACTATGAATTTTTTAAAAGATCATGAGTCAGAGAAAATTAAACTCAGTGAGGTCTACCTTTCGGCTCTTGTGGGGCTATTTCCCTACTACCCAATACATGATGAACTAAACTCTAGTTTAAAAATTTCAATGTATGCCAAATCTAAAGACTACCACAAGACTCTGTCTATAAAACTAAGTAAAATCATAGAAAAGCTTCAAAACATTTACCCAAAAGCAAAGTTTTTAAGTGCCGTAGATTCAAAACCAGTACTTGAAAGAGACTTAGCTTATAGATCAGGTTTAGGCTGGATTGGAAAAAACACATGCCTAATCAATAAAAAAAACGGAAGCCTATTTTTTATTGCAGAAATCTTAACTGATCTTTCAGTTAAGGATTTAAAAAAATTAGACACAAGCTTTACTAAAACACCTCTTTATTCTGATCACTGCGGCACATGCACAAGGTGCATTGATATTTGTCCAACAAAGGCACTTAAGCCCCATTATTTAGAGGTCGATAAGTGTATTTCATATAGAACAATAGAAAAAAAAGAAATCTCAAAAGATGTACTAAAAGATAAAACTCACTCATGGCTTTTTGGCTGTGACCTGTGCCAAAGTGTATGCCCCTGGAATGAATTGGCTTTTGGTAAAGATAGTATGAGAGATTTAGAAAAATGGTCTGTAGGTAAAAATCAAATAAAAGAATTAGAAGAGATTTTAAAAGCTTCAAATAAGTCTTTAGACAAAAAATACAAAGAGTTTCCTTTGTCACGAGCAAGAGGAAAGAGACTGAAAAGAAATGCCCTACAAGTGATTTATGAAAACAAACTAAGTGATTTTAAAGCACTTCTTAAGGCTCTGGATCTAGGAGAATTAGAAGACATGAAAAGTGAAGTTGTGAACAGTCTTTAACTGGTTTTATGATTTTTATAATTCTGATCAACAAAAGCCCAATTTACAATATTCCAAAAGGCTTTTAGGTATTTGTCTCTAGCGTTGCGGTAATCAAGGTAATACGCATGCTCCCATAGATTACAGTTTAGTATCGGTGTTACTGAATCTAAGACTAATGGACAACCCGCATTTTGAGTTGTCATTATACTAAGACTTGAATCCATGTTTTTGATAAGCCATATCCAACCTGAACCAAAAAAGTCTTCAGCTACTTTAGTAAACTCTTTTTTAAACTCAATAAAAGAACCAAAATTTTCATCAACAACTTTAGCTAAGTCTCCGGTAGGCTCCCCTCCTCCATCTGGACTTAAACAGTTCCAATAAAAAGTAGAGTTCCAAATTTGTGAAGCGTTATCAAAAATATAGCCATCAGAGCTTTTAATAATATCTACTAGACTTCTTGATTTATCACCCTCTCCTAAAAGCTTATTTAAGTTGTCTATGTACGTTTTATGAAGCTTTCCATGGTGGTACTCAATAGTTTCAGCAGAAAGATGAGGTGAAAGACCATCTTTAGAGTAAGGCAATTCTGAAAGTGAAAAAGACATTACCCCCCCCGGTTAGTAACACTTTTACTTTAGAACATTTTTTAGTTTATTCGTAATAAATTATAGCTCTTGATAACTCTTATTTACACATAGCGTTATTTTACAGGCCTACTTGAGCAAAGAAACACTTTAACTCAAATATCTTACTATAGTCTTGTTTAACTGAAGCATTTACTAAAGAGGCACAATGAACACATTTGAAACTTACTATTCTCTTGAAAGTAAAAAAACAGACACTACAGTGAAAAGCTCCCTTCTTTGCTCTAATTCAAACGAGGCAGAGATTGTTGTTCTTGGCTACCCTGATGACCTAGGAATACATAAAAATGGCGGCCGTGTTGGAGCAAAAGAAGGACCTGATCGCATACGAAAGCACCTGTATGCTATGACCCCCCAAAACCCATCAGATTTTAATACACTTTATGATGGTGGAAATTTAATTTGTACTGAAGATTTAAGTTTAGAAGACAGACACCTAATCGCAGCAAAAGAGGTAACTAGAAACTTAAATGCTAATAAGAAAATTTTAAGTTTAGGGGGAGGACACGATTACGGCTATGCAGACGGGTTAGGTTTTGGTGAGTCTACTTATGGAACACAAAATGTCACAGTTTTTAATTTTGATGCGCATTTAGATTTAAGAGACTTAGAAAAAGGTGTTACGAGCGGAACACCTTTTTATAGACTTTTAAAAGAGTACGGCAACAAGCTTGATCTTTTTCAAATTGGAATTCAAGAACACTGCAATTCAAAAAAACTATTCGATCTTGCCCACCAAAGTGAAAACATACATGTTTTAGAACACAGTGACTTATATCCAAAGGGTTACTTTTCTGAAAAGTCTTTCACAAAAACAAAACTTGTTTGGCCCGAGACTAGAACCCCTTGTTATGTATCAGTTGATATTGATGGTTTTAGCTCAAGCATAGCGCCTGGGTGTTCACAATCATGGGCCTCAGGATTTGATTTATCCTCTTTTATGTTTATGTTTGAAATGATTCTTTATCATTTTGATGTGCGAATACTAGGTATATATGAAGTCTCCCCACCTCTTGACAACAATGAACAAACCTCAAGGCTAGCAGCACAAATTGCATACAGATGGTTAAAAAAATGAAAGGCTTAGCAAGTGATAATCATTCAGGTGTCCATCCAAAAATTTTAGAGTCCTTAGCGTCAATAAACAAAAACCATGAACATAGCTACGGATTAGACTCTTTAAGTAAAGAGCTTACAAAAGTTATAAAAACAACTTTTGGTGAAGAGTATGACTACTTTCATGTTTTTAATGGGACTGCAGCAAATGTTCTAGGACTTAAAGCTTTAGTTAAAAGCTATGAAAGTGTTTTTTGCAGCAGCTGCTCACATCTAAATGTAGATGAGTGTGGTGCACCTGAGATGCAGTTAGGATCAAAAATCATAACGCTTAAACACGATCAAGGCATAATAGACTTAACAGACTTAAAAGATAAACTTATTAGGTTTGGAGATCAGCACTACTCACAACCAAAAGTATTATCAATCACACAACCCACTGAATATGGCACCTGTTACAGTTTAAATGACTTAAAGAAAATCAAAGATTTTTGCAAAGCTAACAACTTATTTTTACATATTGATGGAGCAAGGCTTACAAATTCAGCCGTAACATTAAAAACAAGTTTAAAACAGATTGTTAGTGATGCAGATGCAGTTAGTTTTGGGGGAACAAAAAATGGACTTATGGGTGGAGAACTAGTTTTACTTAAAAAAGAACACTCTAAAAATTTTAAGTTTATAAGAAAACAGCTAATGCAGCTTCCATCAAAAACAAGATTCTTATCAAAACAATTTTTAACCTATTTTAATGAAGATCTTCATTTAAAAATTTCAGAACACGCGTGCACGCTTGCAGATCTACTGTATAAAAAGATAAAAAAAGAAACCTCTTTAAAACTTACGGCAAGAAGAGAGTCAAACGCTGTTTTTGTTATACTTCCTAAGGAAATTATAAAAGAACTAAAGAAAAGCTTTTTCTTTTATGTTTGGGACTCACATACAAGCGAAGTAAGACTAATGACAAGTTTTGACACAAGTGAAAATGAGATACTTGAGTTTGTTAAATTATTAAAAGAACTTTTAAAGGATTCAAACTAATGCCTAAAAAGATACAGTATTCTGACTATTTAAATTTAGAAAATATTCTCTCGACCCAAAATTTAGAAAGTACAAAGCTTGGGGATGAATCTCACGAAGAGATGCTTTTTATAATCACGCACCAAACCTATGAGTTGTGGTTTAAGCAAATTTTATGGGAGCTTGACTCAATTTTAAAAGAGCTTGATGGAAAAAATATACCTGATCACTCAATGTCGGTTGTAGTTCATAGACTAAAACGCGTGAATGAAATATGGAGGCTTTTGATTGAACAGATCCGAGTTTTAGAAAGCATGACTCCTTTAGAATTTTTAGAATTTAGAAATGCTCTTTATCCAGCTTCAGGATTTCAAAGTAAACAGTTTAGACTTATAGAAAACAAACTTGGTTTAAATACAAAAGATAGAAAGCTTCACAGTGGGTGTCCCTATCATCAATTTTTAAAAGAGGAAGAACAGTCTCAAGTTTTAGAATCAGAAACTCAAACAACATTAAAAAATGCTATTGAAAACTGGCTAGAGCGAACACCATATCTAAAAACTCAAAATTATAACTTCTGGAAAGACTATAAAAGTACAGCAAAAGAGATTTTTGAAAATGAAATACGTCTTATAAATAAAAGCCCCATAAAAGACAGTGAAAAACTAAGCTCAATAAATTCAGTAAAAACTCAACAAAAAGAATTTGATGAATTTATGTCTAAAGAGACTTTTAAAAAAGACAGATGGTCCTTTAGCTTTGAATCATTACAAGCAGCTCTTTTTATTCAACTCTACAGGCATGAACCAAAGCTTCAGCTTGCAAATAGGCTTATAGAGGAGCTTATACAACTTGATGAACAAATGACACTATGGAGATCTAGACATGCACAAATGGCCTATAGGATGTTAGGTGAAAAAGTTGGAACTGGCGGGTCTAATGGGGCTAGCTACTTAAAAGAAGCTACAGAGTCTCATAGTGTTTTTAAAGATTTTTTTAGATTAACTACTTATTTTATTAAAGGTCGATCACTTAAAAGACCAAAACACCTCTAATATTTAAAACAAAAGTTTTTTGAGCACTATTAAAAATGCTTTAGTAATTTTAAGATATTTTTTTAACAACAACAAGATCATTAAGAGAAAAAAATAACATCTTATTTGCACTTTTAGTCTCTACAATTTCAAACCCCGTCCAATCAAAGTCTTCTATATGCCTTAAAAGAGTAAAACCAAAAAGTAGACGACAAGGGTAATCAAATAAAACATCAAAGTACTTTTTAAAACCTCTTCTTCTATTGTGTACCGTCAGATATAAATAACCACCCTTAGCACAGTACTTTTTAAGATCGTTTAAAAATATCTGCGGTTCTGGAACAACTGAAAGAACAGAGAAGCTTAAAACAGAATCAAACTCTTTAGCTTCTAGATACTTTTGATACTCAGTGACCTCTAATATCTTTATGTCTTTTAAAGTCATATCTTTTATCTTAAGCTTTGCCTCTTCAACCATACTCTTAGAAACATCATAGGCTGTAACACTTAAATTTTCAGGATAAAACTCAAACGAATAACCTGGACCACAACCAACCTCTAATACACTTTTAGGGTTTTGATTTTCAAGAGTTTTAATGCTCATGACTATACCTTTTATGAAAAAAGGCTTAAAAAAAACTTCATATATCTTACTAAATTTTTCATATAAATCGTGATTTGTTTTCATTATTAAGCTCAGTTAAGTCTAGATCCTATGGATGTTTTTCTAATCATTGGTAATTTGCGTTTTGCTACTAATTTAAAGGTATTAAAATAGCTCTAACAGGAGAAGCATCAGCATCTTTAATCTTTAACGGTAAGGAGATCAATTGGTACTCCCCTTCAGATACGTGATTTAGGTCAATACCCTCTAGAATAGCCATATTATTTTCTGAAACCGCAGTATGTGCTTTTAAATCTTTTGACTCCATTAAATCAATAGAAGGAGTATCAATACCAATAAGCTTAACACCTTGTTTTGCAAGTTCTTTAACTAAACCTTCACTAAGAGCGCAAAAGTCGTTGTTCCAATTGTTATGCTGAAATGAACAGGTCTTAAATAAAACTCTTGAAGTTTTAATTTGAATATTTTTAATGTCCTGACTGACAATTCTTCCGCCAAAAGTAGCAATATTACTAACATCAATCACCTGACACGGTCCCATATAATAATCAAGAGAACGAAGAGAAATGCCTTCCCCATCTTTTTGATAGTGATTGGGAGCATCTGTGTGAGCACCTAAATGTAGAGTAGATTCAATACTTGATAAGGTGAGGTGATTGCCTTTTTGGTTATCAAAAGAAACTGTTCTTTTAAATGCAACGTCACCTGGGAAAACATCTAAAGATGATGAAATCTCAGGAGTTATATCAATATAAGAAACACCTTCTAAATCCATATATAATAACCTCTTAACTTAATTCTTTAACCGCATTAAAAACGTCTTCTATGTGTCCAGGCACTTTCACCTTTCTCCACTCTTTTACAAGTTTTAAATCTTCATCTAAAAAGAAAGTAGAACGCTCAATACCAAAATATTTTCTTCCATACATACTTTTTTCTTTTATCACATCAAAATGCTTACATAAAACTTCATCTGGATCACTTAGTAGATCAAATTTAAAATCCTGTTTTTCAATAAACTTTTTATGAGAGTCTAGGGACTCTCTTGAAATACCAAAAATTTCAACATTCTCTTTTTTAAACTTTTTAATGTCTTTGCTAAAGTCTATACCTTGAGTTGTGCATCCTGAGGTGTGGTCTTTAGGGTAAAAGTAAAGAACTACTTTTTTACCTTTAAAGTTCTTAAGTTCAAAAGGTGCACCTGCTGTACTAGAGGCTTTAAAGTTTGATACTTTTTTACCAAGAGCAGGAGTACTTGAGGCTGTCTTATTTTTTGCAAAACCAGGAAAGTCTTCATCAGGTATTTTTTTTGGCATAGATTCCTCCTCTAAATGAGTCTTTAACAAAGGTATAAAATAAAATTTTACAAAATTCAGTTGATACTATATTTTGAAAAGAAGCAACATCATGAACGTAGCACTTAAGACTC
>JALZUR010000034.1 GCA_023301025.1 Bdellovibrionales bacterium
GCCCTTCTTAAAACAGTTATCGCTTCTAGCCGATAGTTTATCTACAGTCACAGAAGAGAGAAATTGAGTGCAATGTGCATTCTTTAAATTTACAAGAACATGCACTTATTAAGCACATGTTCTTGTCATAAATTATAAACTAGTAATTTCTTTTGATTTGATTTTTTCCCATTTTTTATCAGCAGTTTTTATTTTCTTATTGCGAGATTTATTCCATTTTTTCTGTATATCAGCATCTAAATTTAAATAGAGCTTGTTATTTACTACAGCGAAAATGTTAGGGTCAGAGTGAAACTTTTTACCTACCGAAGCTCCATAGGCACACCAACCATTATACTGAGGAGCATACTTTGCTGGATTCTTTTCAAACATTCCCTTGTTTTTCTTATTAGAAAATAGATAAACTTGGCCATCATGAGTTGCGGTATGATACCCACTACCTCGAACAGCTTTATTATCTGTGAAATATGAAACAGCATCATACCCACCAATAGCGGTAGACATATGATCATCTGCTGCAAAGGCACTGCTATAAAGCCCCATTAGAATTACTGTTGTTAGAATTAGCTTAATTTTATTCATAGTTATCTCCCTATTGAGTTCTATTTATGTTTTTGTCTGAACTAAGAATAATATTGATTTTCAATGAAGTCTTGATAGATTCACCATTAAAACAGACATATCGTTCAAAATTATGGTTTATTTAAATTACGATGAAAATAAGTATCGGAGTAAGTTATCGATATTATTAGTAAAATACTAGATTCACTAGATTTATCCTCGTCCATGTATTACAAGACAACGTTCAGGGGTGATTGGGGCATAAACCTAGCCAAAGATCAAAATTTAGCTCGCTATCACATTGTCACTAAAGGCGATTTTTGGCTAGAACTCCCCTACCTAAACTCTGAGTATAAGCTTGAACAAGGCGATATCGTGATAATACCTTTTGGTGAGGCTCATAAAATAAGAAGCTTTCAAGACAGTGAAATAATGACTGAAGAGTCTCTTCTTAAACAAGCAAAACACAACATTGAATCAAAGACTTTTGAAATAGGTGAAGGTAAGAAAAAGATTACAAATCTCATTTGTGGGCATTTTAATTTTAATTCTTACAGAACTCACCCTTTAATTTCTAGTCTTCCTCCAGTTCTTCATATTACGAAAAAGCAACTAAGCAAATATAAAGGGGCCAATGAGATTGGCTCATTAATTAACTTTGAATCGGATAGTATAAAAATGGGGTCTATCTCTATAATTAACAGGCTTACTGAAGTTATATTCATACAAATTATTAGATATTATATTGAGTCAAACAAAGTTATGCAGAACATCGCCCAAGGCTTAAGTGATCCTTACATTAAAATAAGTTTAGAGAAAATACATGATTTTCCTGAAAGGAGATGGAAAGTAGAAGGACTTGCTAAAGAGGTCGGATTATCTCGAACTTTATTCTCACAGAAATTTAAAGAAACAACCGGTCAAACTCCAATTGGGTATTTAACAAACTGGAGATTACATTTAGCAAAAAATTTGCTGCTTAAAACAAATAAATCAATTTTTAATATTGCCAATGACATTGGATACCAGTCCGAAGAACACTTTCAAAAAATATTCAAAAAAACTATTGGGAAATCTCCAACTAAATTTAGAAAAACTTATCACCTCTAAATTCAGCTCAACACTAAAGTATTAAAAATCAAAATAGCTTACTCTCTTATGCCACGACTGAAGTGAAATGATATTAAAGCTCTTAGATCACTTAAAAAAGCTCTTTTCTCACTTCGCTTAGGTGTTTTTATAGTTATGTTTATGTGGACTCTTGATAAGTTTATTAACCCAAGCCATGCTAGCAAAGTTTTTTCTAAATACTATATGATTGATGGCCTTGGTACGAGCTTAACCTACATAATTGCAGTCCTTCAGATGCTTTTGGTTTTAGCGTTTTTATTAGGAATTAAGAAAAAGCTTACATATGGATCAATTCTACTCATGCACACAGTATCAACCTTGAGTACTTACATGATGTATATGGATCCATGGGGGCCTAAAAATCTTTTGTTTTTTGCAGCATGGCCAATGCTTGCAGCAATCTTTAGTCTCTTCATTTTAAGAGAAGATGATACTCTTTTTACCATTTAAATGTTTTTGGTGATGCTAAAATTTATTTAAAAATACCTTTTGCGTAATGATCTCATATGTTATTTAAAATTTATGACTAGCGAGTAGTTTAAAATTTTCTTAGTCAAAACAAGGAAAATAGAACTTTATTTAACAACCATCAGAGGAAATTATGAAAAATTTTGTATTTCTAACCATTGTTTCAAGTCTTTTTACTTTAAACGCCTATTCGAATAATAGCTTACCAGTAGCTACAGATAGCCCAAAGAGTCTTATCATTATTGATGAAAAAGATATTGTTGAATATGAAGCTATAATGAATATAACACTTGATTGGAATAATTGTGTTATTGGGTATAGTACACAAAAAATTAATAAAGAAGGTAACAATACTTATTCATATGGATGTTCATTGGTAACGATAGCTGGTAAGGATCTTTTTTATAATGGTTCATTTATTGATGAATCTATTATGATAGATGAATATACGAAGGTTTCGGTTAATAATTTTTTCGGCCGAATTTATCTTGAACATACAGACCTTTATAATGGTCCTGAAGTTGACCCAATAGAACGCAGTAAAATCTATCAAGACTTAGTAAACACTTCTGAAGTTACGTTTACGATTAAGTATCGTGGTAGAAAAATCAAATAGAGTTTTATGCCTTTAAGTTCATCTAAAGCTATTCCAGAGTTTAAAACTGACAAGCTTTACATGAGGGCTGTTAATCTAGATGATTGCGAAAGTTACGAAAAGAATTTTAACGATTATGAAGTAATTCAACATCTTTCTGATCTTGTTCCTTGACCCTCTCCTAAAGGCAGTGTTAGAGATTTTTTAGAAAAAACAGTCATGCCAGAACTTGGGATTAAAAGATGGCTTTGGGTTCTTTTTTTAAAAGAAAATAAAAATGAAGTTATAGGCTGTGTTGATTTATGGCGTGATGGAAAGCCAGAGCATAGAGGTTTCTGGCTAGCTAAAAAGCATTGGGGAAAAGGCCTAATGACTGAAGCTGTTACACCTGTAATAGACTTTTCTTTTGACCAATTAGACTTTAAAAAATTGATTTTTTCTAATGCTGTAGGAAATAATCGTTCTAAAAAGATTAAAGAAAAAACAGGAGCTACATTTATTAAAACTGAGCCAGCTAAATTTGTAAGTCCAAATTATACAGAGCGTGAACTTTGGGAATTAACTAAAGAAAACTGGTTAGCAATTAAAAAACTTCGAAAAGATAAAGTCTGATCTTAAAATTTAAGACTCAAAAAGCAGTTGATACCTGCACTGAAAAACGTCTGCCCCGCCTAAATGAACGAGTGATAAAATCTCCTTGAGTTCTTTGAGCCTCTGGATCTAAGATGTTTTGCACTCTTAAACCTAGCCTATTTTTCTTAGATATTTTTTTTGAAAGTGTAAAATCTAACTGATGAAAGGGCTGTTCATAAACATCGGGCTGACCAAAGGCACCTACTTGAGTCAGGCGTCGTCCTGCCACATTGTAGGATAGACTAGAATCTAATCCATACTGTTTTGAAGAGTACTGTAGTCCTAGGTTTAATAAATACGGAGACTGTCCTTGTAGTGGCCGCTTATCAGACGTACTTGCACCTTGATCTTCTTCATTAATTTTAACTTCAGTTGAAAGTAGCGAGTAGTTGCCGGTAAAGTAAAGCCCTTTAAACACATGCTTTCTTACTTCTAATTCTAAACCATCAACATCTGCTGACTCTGTGTTTATAAAAATATTGGCATCTTCTGTACCAATGACTTTTGCAAATTCAATGGGGTTTTTAAAAGATTTTCTAAAGAGCCCAAAAGATAAAAATTCACGAGCTGTAAAATAGTAATCAAGTCTTAGATCATAGTTAGAGACTTCAGCAATTTTAAGGTTTGGATTACCAAGAGATAAAATATTTTCTTGATCATCAAAAAAGATAACAGGTGCAAACTCTTGAAGGTCTGGTCTAACCACTGTGTCACTGTAAGTAAGTCTTAATGACAATTTTTTATTGTGTTTATAGATCAAACCATGACTGAAAAAATTATCGTTTTGTATAAGTTCATTACTATCTTTGGCTTTCACGCTTTGAATCACATCATAAAGACCAACACCTTGTAGGTGTTTTTCACGTCTTACCCCAGAGTATAGAGTAAAACCTTTATCTTCACCAAAATTAAAGTCTAAGGACATGTTAACAAAAGCTGCCTGGTTTCGTTCATTTGCCCAATAGCTGTCTGAAAAAAGTGTAGTATCTGTAATTCTATAGGCCTCACTTGCAATAGTTTTACTGTTAAAAATTTCATTTAATGGGGAGTTTAAAGCTATTGAATCACCTAAACCTGTTTCTAAAAAGCTGAAGCGCTCAATACCTGATAGGCGATCTTTTTTGTAAGTTCTTAAACCTGTCATTATTCTTAATTTAACTAAAGGGCTTAACTTATGGATGGATTTAAGTTTTAAAGAAAACTCTGTGCCTTCATCTTTTAGTTCACTATAGCGTCTTTGATTTCCAAAAGCTCTTTCAACAAAGTCACCTGAGTCTAATTCATAAAGGTATTCTATTTCATCAGGACGATACCTTACAGCCTTAGACTCTGACAAAGACCAATAAAGCCCCAAACCTTTTTCAGGTAAAAACTGATGCTCCCCCTGAATCTGAAGTACTGAGAGTTCTCGCTCTTCCCAAAAAGAGCGAAAAGATCTGAAGCTATCTTCTTCACTTCCAACAGCCTCATTTTCTATGACTTCATTGTAATCCAGAGTTGAACGAGTGGTTAAAGCCGTAAAGTTTATTTTTTGACTCTTAAAAAGGTCTACACCAAAACCAGCTTGGGCTCCTAAATTATAACTATTAGAGGTTTCATACCGAATAGCCTCATCTCTAAGTGACAAACCCTCTTCAAGTGATGAAAGATTGTAGTCTCTGTTTAGCTCTTCTTCATAATCATTTGTTAAACTGTAAATACCCTTAAGTCTTCCTCCAAAGCGATTAACTCCAGATTTTAAAGCCTTACCACCTTCTAGAGAAAATCCAAAATTTGGTCCAACTTTTACATCTTCAAAGTCATAATTGTGATTAAAGGAGTTTCCAAGTTTTGTAAGCTCTTCACCTGTTAAACCAGTGCCATCTCCAAAAAAATCATTTGGATCTTTATAAGAGATCTCTTGTTTATTTTTACGAAGCTCTATTAAAGCTTTAGGTCTTGCCCTTTTGCCATCATCAATTCCTAAAAAATCAGAACTTCCTCCATCACCTTGCCTTTTTTGTCCATACACTTGCCCTGCTAAAATGTTTTGTGAACTTGCCCCTGTAGATACAGACATTTTAAAAAAATCTTTTTTAGGAACAGATAAAGTTCTTACCTCAATAAGCCCTGCACTAAACTGTGCTGGAAGATCAACAGAGTAGCTTTTTTGTATAGCAACACTTTCAATCAAAGACGTTGGAAGTAGATCAAGTGGTACAACACGTCTGCTTGGGTTAGGACTTGGAAGACTCGCACCATTTAGAGTTGTACTTGAATAACGCTCACCAAGGCCTCTTATATAAGCGTAGCGCCCTTCAACAAGACTTAAACCTGAAACTCGTTTTAAGGCAGAGGCAGCAGTAGAATCTCCATTTTTTTTAAATTCATCTGAACCTATAAAAACAGAAACAGCTTCACTGTTTTTTCTTTCTTTTAAAAGACTTTCAACACTTCCCTTAGACTTTGGTGCTAAAACAACAAAGTCATCCAAAACCCCCATTGCTGGTTTTAAACTGATAGTAAAAGGAGTGTCACAATTTTTTTTAGTTATCTTTTGCGATAAAGATCTGTGGGACTGATGAACAAAAGACAGAGTCATACCTTCATAAACTTCGGCTTCAAAATCAAAAGTCCCATCCAAGTCTGTTTTGTTTTGAACCTTAGCACCACTGATAAGCACAGAAACCTTTGGCAAGGCAGATTTAGACTCAAAAGATTTTATTTTACCTTTTAGTCTGCATAAAAATTTTTGAGATTTATTTTTATCTTCTGATTCAGACCTTGCATCAAAAAGGCGTAAAAGCTTTTTATCGCTACCAAGCTGAAAACTTATAAAGGATTTAAAACCAGGTTTTAGCTTAATTACAACAGGCTCTAAGCCTTTAACCTGCACTTCATGCTCTCCAGAAGTTAAACTAAGTCTTTTATAGCCCCGGTACACAGTGATTTTTTTATTATCAACTTTGATCACAGCTTTTTTTGGTATCTCTTCATTTTTAAAAAGGTACAGATCCATACTAGCTTGATTTTGATCTATTGATGGATCAGCAAAAGAAAATGTGCTTAAGAGCATAAAAATTCTTATGAGATAAAACATGAAACCTCTAAAGAGTGTTTACACTTTTCAAGCTCCACCTTTAAACGCAAAACCTTAGATAAACTTGATATGACTCTGTATGATGAAAAAACATCTGAAAAATCATTAAAGGCTCTAAGCTTGTAGGCTGCATACAAATAAGAGTAGGTGATCTTTTCATCTTCAAAAGATTCATTAATCTTTAGTTCTGTTTTCATAGCCAAAGCTTCAGAAAACCTTTGTTGATCTACCAATATAAAAAACTTTTGCTTTGTACGTTTTTTTTGGTCTTTTATCTGTTTGGCATAAAAGTGTGCTTCAGCATGATGACCAAGCTGCAAAAGTGTCATTGAAGCCTCAAAAGCAAAAAGAGAGTCATATTCAGCAGCGCGCTTAAAGTAATGAGCTGCTAAAAACATATTTTTATTTTCTAACTCAAATACACCCATTTCTTTTAAGATCAATGCACTTTTAGGTTTAGTGATTAAAATTTGATTAAAAAGCCTACCAGCTAAAAAACGATCTTTTTCTTTTAATAAATAAAGTGCAAATACAGAAGGCTCAGTTTGTTTAGAATGCTTTTTTAAATAAAGATCTACATGTGAAAAAAGAGATTTAATTCGTGATGCAGAAAATAAGATTTTATACTTTTGCTTTTCTAAATCTGTCTGACCTGATTCTATATAGTGTGATCGTGACTTAGAAGATGAATTTTGTTTAAG
>JALZUR010000035.1 GCA_023301025.1 Bdellovibrionales bacterium
TTAGGACACGTTTGATTTCCTTTAAACCTTGTTCTAAATTTTCAAAGTTTCTTACCCCAAAAGCAACGGTTACAGCGTCGAAAGTATTGTCTTGATATTGTAGATTCTCAGAATCTCCTTGATCTAATGTAATCAATTTGTCTAATCCCTTTTTCTGTACCTTCTTTCGCCCTATTTCCAACATTTCATGAGATAGGTCCATTCCTACAATCTTGCCAGCATTTAACTGCTTATTAATCTCTAAAGTCATATCCGCCGTACCGGTCGCCACATCTAGGATGGTTTTAGCCTCTCGGTTTTTAATAGTCCGAATTGCCTTTTTTCTCCAACTAGAATCTATTCCTAAGGTTAGAAAACCATTTAAGAAATCATAGTAAGGAGCAATATTGTCAAACATCTTCCCCACTTGGCTTTTTTTGCTTTCTTCTTCGCTATATGGTTTTACTGTTTGTGACATATTTTTCTGATTTAACTGTTTATACTTGTTATATGCGAACGAGCCTTTTCTTTACAAAATTACTGTATGTACTTGGATACAACCAAGTAAATGGAATTTAGTTTTCGCTTGAATAGCGTTTTGATAGAATAAGCTTGTTAAAATGGAATTATTATATAATTAGAATTATATCGGAAAACAAAAGAAAAGCATTACTACCTTAATTAGGGTAAATTAAATAATAAAGCTTTTTTTCTTTATAAATTATGGCTTCACTGAAATTATACAAAGTCAAATATGTTCATTGACATAGTTTAAATTATAATATTTAGCACTTTTTGATGGAGAGTGGCTTGGTGAAAAGCCAGGTGCTCAAAAAAGCGAAAAAAGCGAAAGAATTGCCGTATTTGGGGAATAACCAGCTATAAATTCGCTTAAAATTGATGGCGATGCCCATAGAAAACACATACAATTTGCATTTAAATAATCCTCTAACTTTTAATTTGCCGGTATGTCTTTCTCCTCGATGCAGTTGGCCCATCAAACCTTCTACGCCAGCCCGTATGGTTCGTCGTTTTTTGGGAATGGTTTGAATAGCTTTATGCCTCTTTTGCATCAAAGCAAGTGTGGCAGGGAAATAAAAAGAAGCAGTTTGTTTAGCCACACTTTTATTTTTATAAGCAGGACAGTCTAATTGGAAAGGGCATTGATTACAAATATTTAGATCAAAAGCGGCTTTGTAATTCTTTTTAGATTTACTAGCTTGGATTTTGGGATGTTTAGGATTAGGACAATCAACTGTAAATCCTTTTTCTTCTTTTCCTTTAACGCTAATTTTTACCTTAGCCGTTTTACCTCTAACAGCCGTTTGTATAATTTTTATTTTCCCTTTTTTTGCTTTAGCATCAATCGCCTCTGATCCAAAGCCACCATCGAAATGGCCTTCCTTTAGATTAGGACATTGCTCTACTAGCTGATCCAATTTATTTTCGAGTAAGACCGAGTCATCTACATTATTCTTATCTACTGCTAAAGTGGTTACTAAATTGACTTCATTATCTGGGTGACATGTTTCTATTCCTAAAGCAACAAAACCATGATATCCTTCTTTTCTTTTACTTCTATAGGTGGCATCTATATCATCTGGTGACTGAACCATATCACTTGTTAAGTCTTCGGTTGGTCGGAGCTTAATCGTCAGCATTTCTTGTTCTTTTTCTTTTTTAAAGTGTTCGTGATACACTCGTTCAAAGAGTTGAAAAGTGGGATGATCCACATACGCTTCTTGTAAGTCATTATAGGCTGTAAAGTAAGCTATACCTAGATTGTTCATTTTCATTTCCCGCTCACTACTCGGAACCGTGTATACAAATTGTTCGCCTCCTACTTGATAATCTTGAAATAGTAATTTATATTTCTTTTGCTCTTTTTTAGTAAGTATCGAGTACAGTCGACGCAGTACTTCTACTAAGAGCGATAAACGAGAATAGGACTTAATACCACTTTCTAATAATACACTATCCCCTCTTTGAATAGTCGTCTTAATACCTAGTGCCTTAATTTGTTTTTTTGTCAATTTTAAAAACACCTGCTCGATTAGATTGATCTTTTTTCTTTCTTCATACTTCGCTAAGCGATTCATGAAATTATAGAAAGTACGCATAGTAAAAGGAATACTTTCTATATCCTTTAATCCAAGAGCTAGCTTTACTTCTATATTAAAAGCCATTTGATTTTCTAGTTCTTCATGGGACCAATTGCGTAGCTGACATAATATCATAGCTCCAACTAAACAGTTAACTGGACTATTGGGGGCAGAAAGTTTCTCTGAATATAAACAACGAAAATCTTCTTCTTCAATATGTTGAAATACTGTTTCATAGAACTTACAACCTTTGCTCTTTTTTAATAAAGTAAATTGCTTGGGACTAAGCAGTTCTTCCCAATAAGATAGAAGATTTTCTTTATGAGCTGTATTTGCTATAAACATTTGTGCTTTCTAAAAGTGTGATCTGGTAATTTTCTACCACCAATTTATATATTTAAACTGTGTTAAGCAATATATTTGACTTTGTATAATTTCAGTGGAGCCATTAATTGGAAAATAAAAGATGAATGCAGAATCGAGTAGACGGCTCTGCCCAATGGGAAAATAGCGACTAAATTCTGAAATAGGTAACCATAAATGGAA
>JALZUR010000036.1 GCA_023301025.1 Bdellovibrionales bacterium
TTCTTCTTCTTCTTCTTCTTCTTGTTTAAAGAGCATGTAAATAAAAACTGGTAAGGGCAGTAGCAGTAGTGAGCCTTCTAGTGAACTTATTCTTAAGTCTCTTAAAAAAAAGATGATTAAAAAACTTGGAAGAAGTATCCATACCCAGTTGCTGTAATGCTGTTCTTGTTTTGAAAGTTTAAAAGGAAAAAACAAACACGTGGCCATAACTAATGTTGAGTTAAATACATTTGATCCAATAATATTACCTGTAGTTAAGACGCCCTCACCAATTGAGGCGCTGTAAAAACTTGCAAAAAACTCAGGCGCTGAGGTGCCAAAACCCACCAAGACAGCTCCTATAAAGGCTTTTGATAGGTTAAATTTGGTAGCAATGCTTGATGCTCCTTTAACAAGTCGTTCAGCTCCTAGGATCATGAGTAAAAAACCTGCTAAAATAATAGACAAATCAATTGTAAGTTGTGTGTTCATGGATGAAAACTAACTTTAATTTTAAGGATAAGAAAGCCTATGAGTGGCGAAATATAGAAAATCATAAGCATCTTTTATATGTTAAATTAAAATTTTTTGAACAAATTACACGTTTTTTTGTTGCTTTTGAAACACATGTTGTGGGACCTTAACTAGGTCTTAAGATCTTTGGTTTGGTTTAAGATTAAAACCAATAAAGATCCTCACGGATGTGGGTTACCAAGGCGCTCAAATTGAGGGGGGATTTAATTATGGGTGAGGTTAAGAAAGTATTGATAGAAGACTGCAAAAAACTACTTTTAGGGGCTAAAGAAGACATCCTAAATAGAGTTGCAGACACTAAACAGCATTTAAACACTTCTAATGAAAAGGGTGGAGATGAAGGCGATCAAACTGTTCGCGCTTTAGCTGAAAATGAGATGCTAGGCATGCACAACCGTCTACGATCAAGATTGATGGAAGTTGAATACGCTCTAGCTAGAATTGAAGCTGGAAACTTTGGCTTTTGTGAAGAAACAGAAGAGCTTATAGAAGAGGATCGCTTGCGTGCTATTCCGTGGACTCGTTTAAGCATTGAAGGTGCTGAGATCAGAGAGAGTCTTAAAAAAAGATTTGCTCATATCTAAGTAAATCTTACTTCTATATTGGGTAGAGGCTTTTGCTCTCTACCCTTCAGATTTTACAGCTTTATAAGAAATTTAACGTTTAAAAGTTCCACAGCTTATAAGTTTTATAATTGTCTAATTTAATCTACAAGTTTGCCACCAGGCTGTTAGTCTCCCTCTCATGTTTAGAGTTTCTGTATTTATATTCGTTTTATTCAACTGTTCTGTTAGTTTAGCTAACAATCATATTTTATATTCTGTAGAAAAAGATGGAAGAGTCTCGCACATTTTAGGGACCATGCACTCTGTTAATGCTGAGCTAGATGTTGTTCACCCTCTTTTACCCAAAATAATTGATGAAGCTAGAGTCGCATTGGTGGAGTTGTATGGAAAGGGTGATTCTACACATAGTCGTTATAGCTCGATAAGAGAGTTTACAAACAACCTAAGTAGAGACAATGCAAAAAAAAACAAAGGTATCTCTACAGGCGCAAAGAGAAAATTTAACCAACTTATTAAAGATTATGAAATAAGCGAAGGTCGTAATGGTAAGCTAGATTTACTCTCAGCTTGGAACCATTTTCCTCCAGGCTTTGCTATTTTACTTCTAGAAATCATTAAGAAAGTAACTAAGCAGTCACTTTCAATTGATGCGGCAGAAAAATTACAATCAGTTATAGAATTTGGCTTAGACAGTAGAATCGAGCAAAGGCTGTTTGAGTTAAAGACTCCAGTTATCTCTTTAGATGCCAACAATCGTTATCTTCAAGCTTTTGTAGATGAAATCACTATAAAAGGTTTGTCTCAATATATTATGTCGGACCTAGAAAACTTTAATGATATTAAACCATTTGATGTTGATGATGAAAAGTTTGTGCAAACCCGCTTAAAAATGGAAGAGCAGTATTTTGATGATAACTTTGTAAGACCTTCTGTTAGCCGCGAACGCGATGGTGAGCAAGCAAGTGAGTCCAGGCGAGCTATGCTATCTGGAAGAAATAAACTCTGGGCTCCAGTAATTATGGATGAGGTTGAGGATGGTGATGCTTTAATTGCTGTTGGTATTGGGCATCTACATTATGAAAGTAAAACCTATGGAGATAATCTTTTAGATATTCTAAGAGACAATGGCTACACTCTTAAAGCCCTTCCAAAAGCTGAATATACAAATGTAAAATCAAACTCTCTTTCATGCTCAAAGCAGTTAAGCGGCAAATAGTTAAATATTTATAAAAAATAAGGAAGACTTTAGTTGATTAAAGAATTGATAGTACTTTTATTTTTAACTTCATCAGTCTGTTTAGCAGATGATGATAGTAAACATATTCTTTACTCAATTAAAAAAGATGGAAAAGTCTCACATATTTTAGGAACACTTCATACGGTAAAGTCAGATGCAAAAACTGTGCATCCCCTTCTTCCTGATTTGATTTCACAATCAAGAGTAGGACTTTTTGAAATAACGAATAAGCAAGACAGATTTGATGGTCTTGACGCTTTTCTTGAAGAATTTTATGGCAAAAGAGATCTTTCAGAAAGTTCTTTAGATTTTTCTGATGAGGTTAAAAAAAGACTTGAAGTTTTTGTATCAGAAATATCTTCTGAACATTCTCATTTAAAGTATTGGCCGATGATGCTGCCGGGTATACTTTATCTTTCATTAAAGGAAGCAATTTTTAGCTTAAGCAAAACTTTAACACCTGAAAACAGTGACAGAATTACATTTGATAGAAGGCTCAGAGTTATATTTAAGGAGCATAAAAAGCCTCTTATAGCTTTAGATGCTGATCAAAGGTACTTAAAAGCGTTCCATTATTTTATAACGCTTGAAGGGTTATCGCAATTTATACTTAAGAAACTCCCAGAAGCTAGCTTTAATGCTGTTTTAGATAAAGCAAGGTTGATTTCAAACTCTAAAAAAGAAAGTACTCTAAAAATAGCTTTTGAAGTTATTAATGAAGAGAAGTACTTAGAAGATGATGTTGCAGGTCTATTAACAGAAGATTTTGAAGAAGGTATTGAAAGATCAGTAATTGAAATAGCTAATCTTTATGGAAGAAATGCAATATGGGCTTCTAAAATCCTAGAAGAGTTTGAAAAAGGCGGAGCATTTGTAGTAGTTGGATTGGCTCACCTTCACCTGCAAAGCAAGTCAGGTAAGAGTCTTTTAGAAATTTTTATGGATAATGGCTACACTCTTAAAGCTCTTCCAAAAGCGAACTATTCAAATGTAGGTTTAAACTCTGCTTCATGTTTTAAAAAGTTAACTGGAGAATAAATTGATGTTTACAAAAAATATTTTTTTTATATTAATTTTCTTTTTTGCTACAGATAGCTTCGCAAATAAACATATTCTTTACTCAATTGAGAAAGATGGAAATACTTCGCACATTTTAGGCACCCTTCATATACTGAAACAAGATATCGCTGAAGTTCACCCTCTATTGCCTGATTTGATTTTAAATACGAGGGTTGCGCTTTTTGAAGTTGAAACTACTGGGGTTAGGCTAAAAGGGTTTGATATTCTTTTACGAGATTTTTTAATCAATAGTCCTGTCTTTGGTAGATCGGTAGGTATTTCTGATGAAGCTAAAGAGCTGTTAACCGAATTTTTTGATCAAGTTTCTAAAGAATACAATTACGTTAAGTTTTGGCCGTTGATGCCGCCAGGAATAGTTTTGTTGTTGGTAGCACACCTTCGCAATCATCAGAGTGACAATTTTGAACACATAAGTGTATTAAACGATCAAATACTTTTGATAGATAGTGAAATTGCTCGCATGGTTAAAGCACTTCAAAAGCCTATAATTTCACTTGATGGAGAGCATAGATACCAACAGGCTTTTATCGAGAATATAGATGTTGAAGGTTTATCTCACTATCTTTTGAGTACACTGCCGCAAAAGCGATTTCAGGTGCTGGATGAAAATAAGAGTAAATTAGAAAATCTTGTTGATGGTTTAAAAAAAACTTTAGAGCAAAAAATGGAAGAAAAAGCTTTGATTGGTTCTTACTTAAATGAAGATGTTGAAAAAATTCTACTCGAATTTGATGAGCCTTTTTTAAAGAGATTTAGATATTATGATGCTCTACTTTTTGGAAGAAATGCAGAATGGGCTTCTAAAATTTTAGAAGAGCTTGAAAAAGGTGAAGCCTTAATTGTAGTTGGTTTGGCTCATCTGCATGTGCAACGTGAGTGGGGTAGAAGTCTTTTAGAAATCTTAGAAGAGAATGGCTATAAGGTTACAGCGCTTCCTAAAGTCGACTATATGAGCGTATCAAGCGGTGCTTTAAGTTGTAATTCCATTTTGCAATAAAATTAGAATTAACATTACAGGTTTAAATATTTTTAATCTTGAATGGTTTTTTGGCCAAGCTCTTTAAGATAGCTTTCGGTGTTTTCTTTTTGCCCTAAAAAATTTTGAATTTTATTAAAAAGACTTGGATCATTGATAAGTTTTCCAAGGCTTCCTTGACCTTTATCAATTTTGTTCAAAACTGAATCTAGCTTTTTTAAAGACTTTTCATAGGTCTTATCTTTATTAAGACTTTTAAAAGTCTCTTTACTTTCTTTTAAAGTAAGCTTTAGTTCTTTTAAGTTTCCAGTAATACCTTCTTCTGAATTGAGAGTGTCTATAAGAAGTTCAATTTTCTTAGATAATCTATCAAGATCAGGAATGCCGTTTAATTTATTTTCAACAACATTAAAGATATCCATAGATTTTTTTGAAAGGATTTCACCTTCGCCTGCTACAGATGGGCTTTCAGGAGAACCTTGTGAGATGTATACATAGCGATCCCCTAAAGCTCCTTGTGTTTTAAGCTGAGCATATGAGTCTTCTTTTATAAGATCTTTAAAGTTATCTTTTATAGTAAACGTAACTTTTAAAGCTTGTTTTTCACTTGAGTAGTTAATGTTTTGGACATTTCCAATAGTTATACCAGAAAAAGAGACAACACTTCCAAACATCAAGCCTTGGGTTTCGTTAAAGTAAGAGTGAAGTTTCTTTTTATTTGTAAATAAACCATCATCAGTACTTAAAATTTTAAAGGTGGCTCCAAATATAAGAATACCTACAAAAATAAAAACACCTGTTTTGAAATAGTTTTTTCTTGTATACATTAGTTTTGTACTCCTTTGATAAACTCATACAAAGGGTGAGATTTATCTTTAAGTTCTTCAATTGTAGCCGTTAATTTTATTTTATTATCTTCTAAAAGCATTATTCGATCACAAACTCTTAAAGCTGTCGACATGTCATGTGTGACAAGTATTGAAGTGTAGTCTGTTTTAGAAAGCTTACAAATAGCCTCCTGAATTAAAATAGTATTTTTTGGATCAAGTCCTGCTGTAGGTTCATCAAAAAGTACAACTTCTGGCTTTAGCATTAAAGATCTAGCTAAGCCTACTCTCTTTTGCATTCCGCCTGAAAGTTCATTTGGGTAAAGATGTTCTGTATCAAAGAGGTCCAATTGGTTTAAAATTCGAATAGCTTTTTTCGTAATCTCTTCTTGTGTAAGTTTTGTGTGCCTAAGAAGTGGATAAGAGAGATTTTCTAAAACTGACAGAGAGTCAAATAAAGCACCGTTTTGGAAAACGTAGGCGATTTCTTTTCTTAAAGGGCGCCATTCAGATTCTGAAAGAGTGTGAACCTTCCTATTTTTATAATAAATTTCACCATCATCGGGGCGCTCTAAACCAACTAAAGCCCTTAAGATAACACTTTTACCAGTACCAGAACCACCGAGTAAACCAAGACACTCTCCTCTAAAAAGTTCAAAGCTAGTGCCTTTATGAATCTCTTTTGTTCCAAAACTCTTATGAAAGTTTGAAACCTTTAAAACTGTTTCCATGCTTCTATTATCCAGTACATTTTAGTCATAAAAAAGTCGCTAATAAATATAAGTATTGAACCTGTTACCACAGACTTTGTTGTGGCTAATCCAACACCTTTCGTGCCTTCTCTTACATGAAATCCATAATAACAAGCAGGTAGGCATACACAAAGAGCAAAGATGTAGGATTTAAAAAAACCTGAGTAAAACTCATGAAGTGTCACGGTGCTTATGATCTTTTGATAAAAGAAAAAAGGATCTAAACCAAGCTCTGTGGTGCTGACTACACAAGAAGATATGAGAGCTAAAAAACTAGTAATAAGAGTTAAAATTGGAAATGAAATAAGACATGCAATAAGTCTTGGTGCTACAATCTCTTCAACTGGTGAATTACCAAGCACCCTAATGGCATCTAACTGCTGTGTTACTTTCATTGAGCCAACAACTGAGGCAATTCCAGCGCCTACTCGTGCCGCACACATTAAGGCAGTAAACACAGGTGCAATCTCCATAAATACCGACAAAGCCATTACTGCAGGCACGTAAGGCTTACCCCCATACTTTTCTAGGCCTAAACCAAACTGCAGAGTCATAACAAAACCTGTGCTTATTGCCGTGATTGAAATCAAAGGCAAAGATCTAATACCAATATCAATGATTTGATCTGTAATAGCGTGTAGTTTTATTTTTCCTTGAAAGGTTTTTACAATAGACTCAACTGATAACTCTGTACACTCACCGAGCATTTTAAAAAAGTAATAAACTTTTAATTGAAAAACTATTTTCATGTAAATACTACTGAAGAACTTTAAAATTATTTAAAAAGCTTTCAAAATCCTGATTCGTATTGTTTAGCAAATTAGCTTTTCCGTTGTGTGTGATTAAAAACATGCAGTCATATTTTTTGAATCCAAGAATATCAAAGCCAGCAATAGTGCCTTCAATATCTATTGAGAATTTATAGCGCACAGCTTTTCTACTTTCAAATGTTTGAGTGCTTTTGACTAAATTTTCAGTACCTGAATAAAATGAACCTACTAAATTTTCTAAAAAGTCTTCTACCGAAATTTTTGGTGCTGGGCACTCACTTCTGTAAGAAATAATAGAGTTACCTGAAGATCTGTTGATCCATGCTTTGTCAGAGGTTGCAGATTTTAAAACAGAAAACTCTTTTGGTGATCTATAGCTAACATTTTTATATGTCTTAAGATCAGAACCGCCAGTAAGTGGAACCTGTATGCAGGAGCTAAAGACTAAGGAAAGTAGAGCAGTTGAGTATTGGAAGGTTTTTATCATTGTGCTTTATTTTTAACTTTTTTAAAAATGATTGGCCAGGTAAAAGTTGTTTTTAGTAATAAAAAAGCCAGCTTAAGGGCTGGCTTCTTTATTTTTATAGTCTTAGAAGACGTATAAAGTTTAGTTACAAAGAGATTTAAACTCAGAACCAGGTCTGAATTTTGGTACCCATGATGCAGGAATTTTTAATGGCTTACCAGTTTGTGGATTTCTACCCATTCTAGCTTTTCTTTTAGCTTTTGTAAAAGTACCGAAACCAACTAATTTGATATCGTGTCCTCTTTTAACATTTTTTTGAACTGTATCTACAAAGCAATCTAAAAATCTTTCAGCGTCAGCTTTTGTAGTGTTCATTTCTTTTGATAATTTTTCAATTAGTTGAGCTTTATTTAAGCTTCCCATATGTATCCCCCTTCAGGTGATTGATTGTTTATAACAATTACAATTGGAAGACTTAAAATACAAATGGTCAAGCTTTTTAGAAAAAAAGTTTAAGTTTTAAAAATTAAAACCAACTTTATAAGCATTTTTTCTATTGAGTTATATAAAAAAGACCTGAAGAAAGTAGACTACCATTATAAGAAACACTTCCTCTAAAGTAAGAAGAGTATTTGTTTCCACTTTCTTTTGGAGCTGTAATTTGTAAGACATTTCCATCTTGATTTACAGTTATAGTCATATCTTTTTTAGAACAATCAATCTTAGCATTTCTATATTGCATTCTTGCAGTTGGAAAACCTTGTCCACCACCTTGTGGCCATCCGTCACCGGTTGCATCAATAGTTACTACTGCAGAATTAGAATATCCTTTAACAAAGTTAACATAAACTTGCATTCCGTGTCTGTTCCAAAAGCTACATCTGTTTGTACCTTCATTAACTTCATATTGAAAAAGACCATTATAATTTTGAAAGCCATTTTCTTGTGTTGTGCAAATGCCATTGTCTTCAAGCATTGATGCTAAGCCGTTTATGTCGCGCATGCTTTTTAAGTCGCCGTAAAAGACTCTTTCACCTACGTTAATATCTGCACAATGATCTTCAGTATAAACTAAGTTGTCTTGTGAGTTTGGCTCAACAAATGGGGTGATTGGATCACCGTTTGAGTTGAACTGTTCAGGTGCTTGAACTGATGTGTAAATTGAATCCCCACATCCTGTAAAAGATGCTGCTAAAATAACTGTTAAAATTAACTTTTTCATTTTATTTCCCTCTACTACTACTCTTACATTTTTTATGCCAAAAACGAGACACCTGATCTCAAACTCATTGACAGTAAGGGCTCTTTAATAGTTCAAGGAGTGTATGAGTGACCAAATTTTTTACACAGAAGGGGCTAAAAATTCCTTTTTTCTTAGCTTTTCTAAATCTATTGATTTTAAGGCACTTAGATCAAAAGCACTAGACCTTGGTCTTGACCCTGATGGTTACATTATTGCTCCCAAAAGATCTCAAAATGAGGCAGATTTTGTCTTCTACAACAAAGATTCATCTTTAGTTGATTTTTGTGGCAACGCTTTAAGGGCCGTTGGGCTTTGTTTTTATGAGCAATTTAATGAAAAAAACTTAGTTTTAAATACCTCTGTAGGCCAGATGAGGATAGAAGTTGTATCTACAATACAAATCGATAATCAAAATGAGAGTAATGCTCAGGTTAAAGCCCAAATGCCAGTGCCTCTATACAATGGCAAGCTTAACTTAGGTGAAGAATTAGGCGAATCTCAATTTGTTTTAGCAGGTGTTCCTCATCTTGTTTTTAATCTAAAGAACCTTAATATGTCTTATTTAAAACTCTCAGAAGTTAAAGATTTTTGTTTAAAAGTACGCTCTTTAAATTTTGAGGATTTAAGACAAACATTTAACCTTAGCTTTTATGAGTTAAAAGATAAAATAGTCGATGTTGTCACATTTGAAAGAGGTGTTGAGGATTTTACACAAGCTTGTGGTTCTGGAGCATTATCAGTGTACGCAGCTCTCAATAAAGATTATGATGAGTGTTGTTATTCTGAATTTAAAATGCCTGGTGGACGTCTTTCTATTCAACAAAAAGATGACATGTATTTTATGTTAGGACCAGCGCGTGTTATTAAAAGGATTATTGTATGATGAGAGAAATGTATGGCTTAAAAGTTGTTGAAAAAACAGATGAAGCAAAAGATGCAGTCACTCTAGTTTTTGATGTCTCTGATAAAAGCTTAGAAGGGCGTTTTAATTTTAAGGCTGGGCAGTTTATAGGTATAACTCATAATATTAAAAGCGAAGTTGTACACAGAAGCTACTCCATATCATCTGATCCTAACACAAGTGATCGACTGGCTGTTTCTATAAAAAAAGTTCATGAAGGTCGAATGTCTACGTTTTTAGTAGATCAAGTTAATATTGGTGATGAACTGATGGTGACTCCACCTGCAGGAAATTTTTATAAAGAGCCTGAATCAAAAAGACACCATGTAATGTTTGCGGCAGGCAGTGGTGTGACGCCTATGATGTCCATTATTCATCACCTATCTTTAAAAAAACCAGAAGATAGCATCACTTTATTTTATTGGAATCAAACTTTTGAATCTTCAATGTTTATAAAAGAACTTAAAGAACTGTCTCAAACTAAAAAAAATTTTAATCTGTTCTTAGCTTTTACTAAAGAAAATCTTGAAGTAGATGAAGAGAGCAACATCTTTTCTTTAGAACGTGTAAATGATGAAAACTTAAAAACTTGCTATTACAACTGGTCTACGACAATTGATATGCCGCTTTTTTATCTGTGTGGTCCAGAGGCTTATATGAATAGTGTTGAGTCTTTTCTCAGTCGTAGAGGATTTGATGAAGTACAGATCAGAAAAGAAAGCTTTTTAATTGGTGTTAAGCCTACAAAATCAGAAAATACTACAACTGTAAGTGGTGAGGATGAACTTTTAGTGGGAGACACTGAAAATGCAAACACCTCTCGAGGTGGAACGTGTATAGCAACTTTTGATGATGAAACGGTTGAAGTCGTTGCCAAAAATGATGAGACTGTTTTAGAAGCTTTATTAAGTGCTGGTGAATCGCCTCCTTATTCTTGTATGGAGGGAACCTGTATGGCTTGTCAGTGTAAGGTGGTTGAAGGAGTTGCTGAAATGCCTACTGAAAGTTTTCTTTCTGATGAAGAGATCAATGAACGAAATGTGCTTTCATGTCAGGCTTATGTTAGGTCAAATATTTTAAAGGTAGATTTTGATGAGTTCTAAGCCTTCCTATTTCAATAAAAAAACGCTTTGGCTAAATGCGCTGGCTTTTTTAAAAGTTCCACTTCTTTTTGCTACAGGGGCAAGAGTTGTTACGTTTGATGACAGTGAAACCACTGTGTATCTACCTTTTAAGCGAAAAAATAAAAACCACTTAGGCTCGTTGTACTTTGGCGCTTTGGCTATGGGGGCAGAACTTTCAGTAGCACTGATGGCTATACAAGAAACGGCTAAGAGTGATAAAAAAGTATCTTTTATATTTAAAGACTTTAACGCTCAGTTTTTAAAAAGAGCTGATGCTGGAACGTACTTCTGTTGTAGTGAGGCAAGTGCAGTTAAAGAACTTGTAAAAAAAGCTGAAACATCTGTAGAAAGAGTTGAGCAAAAATTTAGTGGCTATGCTTATACTAATACATCAAGTAAAGAGCCAATCTTCACTTATGAACTTACTTTGTCATTAAAAGCAAAAAAGCCAGCAGTTTAAAAAGTGTCATGTTAAAAAAAGAACGTGCTCTTTTTATTTTAAAAGATTTAGAAAAAAGGTATCCAGAAACACCTGTGCCTCTAGATCACAGCGATCCTTATACGCTTTTGATTGCTGTCCTACTTTCTGCTCAATGCACAGATGAAAGAGTTAATAAAATTACTCCTGCTCTTTTCAAAAAAGCTAATACACCTAAAAAAATGATTAAATTAGATGTATCTGAAATTCGTGAGATTATAAAACCATGTGGTTTAAGTCCTAAAAAATCAAAAGCAATCTTTGAGCTTTCACACATTCTTATAGATAAGTACAAAGGTGAAGTTCCAAAATCTTGTGAGCTTTTAGAAGAGCTTCCCGGTGTGGGGCACAAAACAGCTAGTGTGGTTATGAGTCAAGCTTTTGGAGAACCTGCTTTTCCTGTAGACACACATATACATAGATTAGCTCAAAGATGGAAATTGAGTGATGGCTCCTCTGTTGTTAGAACAGAAAGAGATTTAAAAAAACTTTTTCCTATTGAGTCTTGGAATAAGCTTCATCTTCAAATTATTTTTTACGGCAGAGAGTACTGCCAAGCACGAAAGTGTTACGGTGTAACCTGTCCTATTTGCACTCATCTATTTCCAAAAAGAAAAAATGCTATAGAGACTAAAAAAGCCTAAATCTAACAAACTTAGCATAACCAGACAAAGGTCTCGCTATGAATACTGAGAGTTAAATAAAGACGGTTATTTAAGTCATACTACTAATATGACCACATATAAAAAACTTGATATCACTACACAGATTTCTATGGCCTACTTTTTTCTTTTGATACTTGGAGTTTTTCAAGTCTACTCGGCAAGCTCAATTTATGCCATGGATGTATATTTAGATAGTTGGTATTTTGTTAAAAAACAGGCTCTATTTGCAGTTTTAGGTGCTGGAGTGTTTTTATCTTTTTCTAGAATCAAGATAAAGTGGTTTTTAATTTTTGGGGGTTTTGGTTTTTTTGTATCTTTTTTGGCTCTTTTGTTAACTCTTCACCCTTCAATAGGAAAAACTGCAGGTGGAGCTACTCGTTGGTTAGAGCTTTTTTCAGGATTTCGTATTGAACCTGGAGAATTTGTAAAGGTTAGTTTTGGCTTTTTAATCTTTTGGCTTTTAAGTTTTAGAGGCAAGTACTCGAGGTTTAGTTTTTGGTGGCCTTTTACAATTTTTTTCTTTGCAGTGCTTTTTGTTTTTATCAGGCAGCCTGATTTTGGATCGATTATTCTTTTAACGCTTTCAACTTTAGTTGTTATGTTTTTTCTTTTAAAAAAAGTGTGGCCTTTCTTAATTTTAGGAATTGTTAGTTTCTCTGGTCTGTCTTTTTTTGTAATGCAAAAAACTTACAGATACGAAAGGCTTTTATCTTTTCTTGACCCTTGGAGAGATCCACAGGGTAAAGGGTATCAAGTGATTCAAAGTCTTATGGCTTTTAGAAAAGGTGGTTTTCTAGGGGAGGGAATAGGTATGAGTGAGGCTAAATTCTTTTTTCTTCCAGAAGCGCATACAGATTTTACTCTAGCTGTTTTTGCAGAAGAGTGGGGTTTTGTCGGTGTTTTTCTTTTACTTCTTATACTGATGAAGTCGGCTTTTAACTTTTTAAAACTCTCAAAAGACTCTTACTTACAAGATAAGCAGCTTTCTCATTTGGGTTACTACCTTGCTTGTTTATTTTTCTTTATTATTTTTATTAATTTTTCAGTAAACATAGGCTTACTGCCAACAAAAGGTTTGTCTCTTCCTTTTTTAAGCTATGGTGGAAGTTCTCTTTTGTCTGTAACTTTAATTTTCTCTTATTTTAAATCTTTAGCTCGACATTTGGAAAAGGGATGATAGTTTTAGATAAAATTGCTAAAACTTAAGGTTTTTGATTAGTGTGTGATAAAAAAAATAAAACAATCTGTTTAACTGGTGGTGGCTCAGGCGGCCACATATATCCAGCTCTTGCAATAGCAGAAGAGCTAAGCGCTATTCATCCTGATGTAAAAATAGTTTTAATTGGGGCAAAAAGAGGTTTAGAAAAAACTATTTTTAAAAAGACATCGTATAAGAGTTACTTCTTGCCCGTTGGTCAGCTTCACTCATCTGTTGGTAGGCTCACACAAATGTGGTCTTTGGTTAAAATGCCTTATTGTTTTTTAAAGTCTTTTTTTATTCTTCTTAAACATCGCCCTTTAGCTGTTATGGGTGTTGGCGGTTACGCTTCTGGCCCTTTGTGTTTAACCTCTGTTTTTTTAAAGATCCCAACTTATGTTTGGGAGGGCAACGCCACACCTGGTGTGACAAATAAAATTCTTGGACGTTTTAAAGTTCTACCTTTTTTAGTTTTTAAAGAGGCTTCAAAGTATTTTAAAAAAGTAGAGCCTATCTTAACAGGAGTACCTGTTAGAAAAAACTTAGAAGAGACATCATTAAAATCAAAGCTTTTAGCAGAAGAGACGTCCTTAACGTCGGACACGGCACCTCTTTTAGAAAACAAAAGGTTTAGAGTTCTTTTCGTCGGTGGGAGCCAAGGGGCTAGAATTTTTAATGAGACGCTTCCTGAATACGTTAAGACTTTTGGTCTTGATGGGTTTCATTTTACACATCAAACTGGTCTTAAAAATTTTGAGAGTGTAATGAAAAACTATTCAAAGAGCCCAAACCTTGATGTCTTAGCCTATTTGGATCCAATTGTTGATTACTATTTAAAAGCTGATCTTATTGTGAGTAGATCTGGTGCCGGCGCAGTGAATGAGTTTTCTCTACTTTCAAAAGCTTCTGTTCTTGTGCCTTTTCCAAAAGCTTCTGATAATCATCAATTAAAAAATGCTGAATCCCTTGTGAGTAAAAAATCAGCACTTATAATTGAAGAGTCAGATTTTACACCTCTTAGGCTTAATGCTGTTCTTTTGAAGCTTAAGTCGCAACCTGAGCTTATAGAAGAGCTAGAGACTAATGTTTCACAATCTTTAAAAAGAGGTGCTAGGCAAGAGATAGCTGCTCATCTTGCAAAGCATCTTTGAGAAGATTTCATTCCTTTGTATTTGTCTATGCGTGAGAAAAACCCCTTTGATCACGTATTTAGATTGAGCATTTTGTTAACTTAATCTATCTATTAATCTACTTTTTGGTCTGAATATTAATCAGTCTATCGTTGTGTCTAAACTAAAAAAAAGAGGTTGTAATGACGTTTGAGTCCTCTAGAAGCCCGATTTTAAAATCAAAAGTTCACTTGATTGGTGTTGCTGGAATTGGTGTGTCAGGAATTGCTGAAATTCTTTTAGGCTATGGTGCTGAAGTTTCTGGTAGTGATCTAAATCCCTCAGAACGAACAGATAGATTAAAAAACTTAGGTGCAAGGGTTTTTGACTCTCACAAAAAAGAGCACGTTCATGGAGCTGATGTTGTTGTGTATTCAAGTGCTATTTCTTTAGATAATCCTGAACTTTTAGAAGCTAAAAAATTAAAGATCCCTACTATACCAAGAGCTGAGGCTTTGGCTGAACTTATGCGTGCAAAAAGAGGGATTGCCATTGCTGGTGCTCACGGAAAAACCACAACGACTAGTATGTTAGCTTCTGTTTTTGATTCAGCAGGTAAATCACCAACTGTTGTCTCTGGTGGTGTGGTTGTAAAGCTTGGTACAAACGCAAAACTTGGAAGTGGCGAGTGGTTTATTGCTGAGGCTGATGAAAGTGATGGGTCCTTTGAAAAACTTTCTCCAGTGATTTCAGTTATTACAAATATAGACAATGATCATCTAGAGCACTACGGAAGTTATGAAAAGCTTATTTCATCTTTTTTAAAGTTTGCCGATAGAATCCCTTTTTATGGAACTGTTGTTTACTGTGGTGATGATGAAGATTGCAGAGAGGCTTTTCAGACCATGACCAAGAAAACAATCTCTTATGGTTTTAACGAAACCAATGACTTTTGCGTTAAAAGGAAAAAGGAAAACATCTATGAAGTCATTTTTGAAAATAAAGTATTAGGATCTTTTTTGAGTCCGCTTCCCGGCGATTACAATGCTTTAAACTCGCTTGCTGCTATTGTTGTGGGCATGAGAGCAGGCATTAAGTTTGATGAGGTAAAAAAGGGAGTTGAAAGCTTTAAAGGTGTTAAAAGAAGGTTTGAAGTTAAATTAGATGATGAGCAAAAAGATATAATGATACTCGATGATTATGCTCACCACCCTACAGAAATATCGGCTGTCTTAGGAGCCTGCAAGCAAAAGTATTTAGGAACAAAAATCAAATGTATTTTCCAGCCTCATCGCTACACCAGGCTTAAAAACTGTTGGGATCAGTTTTTAAATGCTTTTGATAAGTGTGATGAACTTTATATTTTACCAGTCTATGAAGCTGGTGAATCCCCAATAGATGGCTTTGACTCAAAATCTCTAAAAGAAAGTGTAAACCATACTAATGCAAACTATATTAATGAAAATGATTTTGAGAGTATAACTTCTAAAATTTTTGAAAACCTAAAAACAGGGGATCTTTTGATTACTTTAGGGGCTGGTAATGTCTATAAAATAGCAGACTCTTTAGCTAAAAGAGTTCAAGCGAAATGAGCCTTCCCGATTCTATAAGTTCTTTTACAAATGAAGATGTATGTTTAAAAAAATTTAACAGCTGGAAAGTGGGTGGAAAGGCCGATTATCTTGCACTTCCTAAAACTTTTGATGAAGCTAAAAAAGCTTTGCAGTGGGCTAAAAGTGAGAGTATTGAAGTTTCGTTTCTTGGATGTGGCAGCAATGTTCTTATAAGTGATCGTGGGGTTAAGGGCTTAGTTCTCTGCACCAAAAAACTATCTGCAATTGAAGACACTTCTTGCAATGAATTTTTTAGATTAAGGTGTGGGGCAGGGGCTTTAAAATTTAAAGTTATGAGACGATTTTTAAAAGAGTCATTAGCACCTGCTTTATTTTTATCAGGTCTTCCGGGGGATGTGGCTGCTGGTGTGGTTATGAACGCCGGCGTAAGTGAAAAAGAACTTCATCCAAAAGAGTTTGTTCAAGTGGTAGAGTCTATAAAAGTTTTAAAAGAAAAAGGCTCTGTTTTAGAAGAGTATCAGTTTCTAAATAAAGATATTGTTTGGTCCTATAGAAAATCTCAAGGCTGGGGCCCTGGTTTAATAACAGAAGTTACACTTGTTTGGCCTAAAAAAGATAAGGTGTCTGATATTTCTGAAAGAGTTTTGGAGGCGCAGAATCTTAGAAAGTCCAAACAGCCCCTAGATCTTCCAAGTTGTGGTTCTGTTTTTACTAATCCTTACAATGACCCCAACAATACAGAAAAGAAAAGTGCTGGAGCTTTAATTGAAGCTGCTGGTTTAAAAGGCTATGAGTATGGTAGAGCTGAGATTTCTAGAAAGCATGCAAACTTTATTGTAAACAAAGGTGAGGCTTCAGCACTTGATTTACACTGCGCTCTTTCATTGGCTCAAGAAAAAGTTCGTCATATGTTTGATGTGAACTTAGTCGCAGAATTCAGATACTTAGGAGATTGGGAGGGATTATTATGATAGCAGTCTTGCAAGGGGGGCACCCTTCAGAAGCTGAAGTCAGCCGTATAACATCAAAAGCCTTTCAAGAAAGTTTAGAGCGTCTTGGGTTTGAATATAAATGCTTAGAGTATGATGAAAACTTAATTCAAAATCTCAAAGAGCTTAAACCTCAGTGTTGTCTTTTAGCTCTTCATGGAACGAGTGCTGAAGATGGTGTTGTTCAAGGTCTTCTAGAGTATTTAAAAATTCCATATACTGGAAGCGGCCTTTTGGCTTCAAGCCTTTCTTTTAATAAAGAACAGTCACTTTTTTTTGCTAAAAGTTTAGGTGTTCCTGTTTTACCAAATCTTAGCTGTGAGCGCTTCGAGAATATGTCAGAAGATCGTCTAAAAAAAATTAAAGGCGAAGTGTCTTCTTGGGCAAATGGATTTGTCATAAAGCCTGTATCTTCTGGTTCAAGCAGAGGAGTGGGGCTTTTTAACCCAGGGGATCCCATTGAGCTTGGATTAAAAGAAGCTTTTAAATGGGGGCATAAAGCTTTGATTGAAAAAAGAGTTAAAGGGCGTGAACTTACAGTGGGTCTATTTAAAGGTGAGGCCTATGAGCCTATTGAGATCAAGCCAAAATCTGGCTTTTATGATATTAAGAACAAGTACACAGCAGGTGCTACAGAGTATTTTATACCTGCAGATATTAGTGAAGATTTAAAAAAAGATTTAAAAAAAGATGCTCTAAAGATTTACAACTCCTTTGGTCTTAAGACCTACGGGCGAGTAGACTATCTTGTTGAAAATGATGAGTCTGAATATTTTTTTATGGAGGTGAACACACTTCCTGGGGGAACTCCCACATCTCTTTTGCCCATGTCTTTAAAACATTCAGGTGTTTCTTTTGATGAAATGATTTCGGCATTGATCGAAGAAGCTTTGGTTTGATTAAGATTAGCTTGTTTATGGGTTATATTTGAGAAGTCCTGCTTTAAATAAAAAAGTCTTCTCCTTAGCTGGGTTTTTGCATAAAATATAATCTATGAAGAATAAACTTTTTTATTTAAGCTCTTTTTTTATACTTTTAGGTTTAGGGGGCTTGTTTTATTACAACAGTAGCCCTTCTGGTGCCGTAAAAGTTTTTTTGGTTAAAAATAAAGCTCTAAACCTTTATGGGCCAAAAGACTTAAAAAAAATCTATACATTTGTAAAAGATAAGCCTGAAGAGGCTGTAAACAACTTATCGTCACTGCCCTTTGTGGAAAGTGCGATACTCAGTAAGAGCTTATCTGGGCAGAGCAAGGTTGAGGTGTCTTTGCAAGAGCCAGTATTTGCGCTTGCTTCGGATGATATCTTTAAATTAGTGAATAAAAAAGGTGAGGTTTTTTCTGAAGTTCCACAGTACAAGTTGCCCAATATTCCCATTTTATCTGGGCGTTCTTTTTTGGTAAAGAAGAACAGAGTCAAGGCTATTCGTACACTTGAGAAGATGCCGGAAAAAGGATTTGTCTCAAGAGAGAGTTTATCAGAAGTTTTATTAGAAGATGATTTATCTTATTTTTTTTCAGGTGTTGAAGGCAAAGTTTATATGGGGGAAGACGAAGTCAAAAGACGTTCGTTAAGACTTACAAAAGTTATTAAGTATCTTCGCTATCATGGTTTAAGAACAAAAGTTATTGATGCAAGATTTAAAGATAAAGTTATTGTTTCGCTTAACGATTAAAAGCTTTTAATTTTTTTAAGCTTTGAAATTTTTTAAGGCAAACTCGATAAAGGTCTAGACATATAACAAAAGATGTCTACACTTTAACTTATGTGCACTATCATCTACAATAGAGACTGCGAAGTCTAAAGGGGGTTTTAAGTGGAAAATTTAAACACATATAATAAGCCTAGAGTTGCAGCATTAGATTTAGGTTCATCAAAAGTTACCCTTTTAGTGGCAGAACTTACTGTTGATGGTTATAAAATTATTGGTCGTTCAACAGTTGAGCACACAAGTGTAAAGCAAGGTGCAATTGTTAATATTAGTAAAGCTACAGAAGCTTTAGCAAAAGCAAAACGTGAAGCTGAACTTAGCTCTGGCTTTGATATTCGCGATGTTTTTGTAAGTGTTGGTGGTTTAGGGATTCAGTCGTTTACGTCTAAGGGACTTGCCGCCGTTGAAGACAAAGAAGTTACGGCAAGAGATATTTACAGTGTTTTAAAAACTGCAAAAGCAGTTTCGTTTCAAAGTGATCGACAGATTCTTCATTCTCTGCCTATTGAGTATCAGCTTGATGGACAAGATGAGATTCAAAATCCAATGGGCATGTCAGGTGTGCGTTTAGAAGCTGATGTTCAACTAATCACAGCCTATAAAACAGTCTTTCCAAATCTATTAACGTGCATTGAAGGTGCAGGTTTAAGAGTAAAAGAGTATGTATATCAGGCTTATGCCTCAAGTTTTTCAATTTTGTCTGAAGAAGAAAAAAATCTTGGTGTTTGTTTGGTTGAAATGGGTGGTGGCACCTGTGAATGGATCTCTTTTAGTGGAGGTGCTGTGACATCAACTGGTGCAGTTGGGGTAGGTGGCACAAACTTTACAAATGATATTTCTTACGGTTTAAGAACGCCTTTTCAAGAGGCAGAAAAGATCAAGATCATGTATGGAAACTGCGTGCAAGTTGATCCATCTTTAGATGCTGAAGCTGAAACTCCAATTGAAGTTACAGATGTTTCAGGCACTTCTAGCAGGACTCTTGATTTAGAGCAGTTAAATGAAATCATTACACCGAGAGCTTTAGAGACTTTAACGCTTGTACTTGAAGACATCAAAAAAAGTGTGGATGTGTCTCAATTGGCTTCAGGTATTGTGCTTACTGGTGGAGCCAGCCAGTTAAAAGGTCTTGAGACATTTATTAAGCAAAACTTTAGTGAAAATATTCGTATTGCATGTCCTGATCAAGTGACACAGGTGAATGAAAGCATTACGGACTCTTCTTTTGCTTGCTCTTTAGGTTTAATTGCTTTTGCAAAATCACAAAGCAATCTTCCTAAGAGAGAGTTTAAGTTTAGTAAACTTCGTTCTTTTAAAAAGACAGAAGATAAAAAAGAGACAAGTGAAACAAAAGATATGACGTTCACACAGCAATTTAAAGAATTCATTGGTTTGTAGCAAAGAGAAGGAGCGAGAATGATCGAACTTGAAGATAACAAATCTGTAGGTGCAAGCATCAAAGTTATTGGTGTGGGTGGCGGTGGTTCAAACGCTGTTCAGACTATGATCGAAAATGGTTTAGAAGGTGTTGAGTTCACGGTTGCCAATACAGACACTCAAGCTCTTTCTGCTAATCCAGCAGAAGGTAAACTTAGATTAGGAAATGATTTAACAAAAGGTCTTGGAGCTGGAGCCAATCCTGAAATTGGAAAAAGGGCTGCAGAAGAGTCTTACAATGCAATTGTTGAAAGCCTTGAAGGTGCGGACATGGTTTTTGTCACTGCCGGCATGGGTGGTGGAACTGGAACAGGTGGAGCGCCTGTTGTTGCAAAGATTGCAAAAGAACTTGGGGCTTTAACTATTGGTGTGGTTACAAAACCTTTTTTGTTTGAAGGCAAAAAAAGAAGAAGACAAGCTCAAGAAGGCTTAGAAGAGCTTAAAAAAAATGTTGATACTCTTATTGTTATCCCAAATCAAAAACTTCTATCAATCTCCAATGAAAAAACTCCTCTTTTAGATACATTTAAAAAAGCTGATGAAGTCTTGTATCAAGCTGTTAAAGGGATTTCAGATCTTATTAACATAAGAGGTCTTATCAATTTAGATTTTGCAGATATTAGAACTGTTATGTCTTCTCAAGGCATGGCAATTATGGGCTCTGGTGTTGGAACTGGAGAACAAAGAGCGCTTGAAGCTGCCTCTTCTGCAATCTCGTCTCCTCTTCTAGAAAATGTTTCTATTGAAGGTGCAATGGGCATTATTATTAATGTTACTGGTGGACCTGATCTTACTCTATGGGAGGTTAATGAGGCCTCAACTCTTATCACTGAAGCTGCTCATGAAGATGCAGAAATTATTTTTGGTGCTGTTATCGATAATGAAATGGGTGAAGAGATACGCGTGACAGTTATAGCAACTGGTTTCGGTGAGGAGCAACGAATAGAGCTTCCTCCTGTAAAAACAAAAGACGTAACACCGAAAGCTGTAAATAATGTTATCGGGCAAGGCCAAGCTTCTGTAACTCAAAACTCTCCCACTCAAGCAACAGCTTCAGGTGTTGGGACTTTAGAAGCTAATGCAAACACTGTTGTTACGTCACAGACTCAAAATTTTCAGCCGCAAAATACTCAAACTCAGAATGCACAGGTTCAAAATACACAGACTCAGAACACACAAGTTATTGAAGTTGTTCCAAAGTCGATACTTGAAACTCAAAACGCACCGTCTGCAGCTTTAGAAAAGGCTCAAAAAATTATAGACTCCGCTCCCATGGTTGCCGAGAGTGCAGAGGGTGTTGAAACTCAAATAGAGTCTGACCCTAATCAACCAGAGCTTCCTTTTGAAATGAAAAGCCAAACAGAAGTGAATCAAGCTGAATCTGGAGAATCTATTCTTCCTATCAATCAAGAGTCTGTATCTGATTCTGTTTCACCTCGTGAGTCACTTCTTGCAAAAGCAAGAGCTTACAGGCTTGAAAAAGAAGCCTTAAGACTCAAACAAGAATCTGATCGTTTTGATGAAACTGTTCATAATGATTTAGAAGATCCAATGCAGATTGCAAAGCGAATGTCTAATGAGATTTTAGAGCAAGAGTCTAATAAATTAGACGAAACAGATGAGCTAGAAATACCCACGTATTTAAGAAACAAACACTCTGATGACTTAGGGGTTTGATGTTAGCCTTTGTTTCTGATGTGCATCTCACAGAGCCTCATACTAAAAAGTATGAGGTTTTTTTGTCTTTTCTTGAAAATTGTAAAGACAATAAAGATTTAGAGCAGCTCTTTTTGGTAGGTGATATTTTTGATGTGTGGCTTGGGCATAAAAGTTTTTTCTTAAAAAAACATGAACAGCTTTTGCTACTTTTACAAGAAATTGCAAAAACAAAAAAAGTACATATCTTTGAAGGCAATCATGACTTTCATTACAATAAAAACTGGTTTAAGAAAAAATCTATTCTCATACATAAAGATTCCTATGAATTTGTATACGAGCAAAAAAAGTGGTTTGTCTGTCATGGGGATTTACTAAATTCAAAAGACTACGGTTATAGATTTTTTAGGGCTTTTATGCGCACAAGTTTTATAAAGCTTTTGATCTGGCTTTTACCGGGGCAGTTTTCATACAAAGTGGGGCGTATGCTTAGCTCTACTGATGCTAAGACACAAAAAGACTACTCTTCATTCTCAAAAGAAGAGTTTATAAAAAAATGGAAGATATGGACGAGTCGTTTAAGACAAAAAAAAGACTTTGATGTGTTTGTGTGTGGTCACTATCATGTCCGCCTTACAGAAAATCTAATTTTTGAAAAAGAGGTGGCTCTTAATAATAAGCGTCAAAATACACTAGAGACGTATAACCTTGGCTCATGGCTTGGTAAGAGTTTTAAATATCTTCGAGTAGATAAAAAGAAATCAGAATTCATAACAATCAATAAATAGCTTTTATATCTGAGCTTCACACTTTTCATCAAGCAGTTCTTTTGCATGATTGATACTGGTTTTTGTTATGCTCTTTCCCGAAAGAAGCCTGGCAAGTTCACCAACACGCTCTTCTTTTTTTAAGGTGTTGAGATCAGTTTCTTGTCCTTTTAGACCAGAGCTTTTTTCAATTAAAAAATGATGATCTCCTAAAGCAGCCACTTGAGGTAGGTGGGTGATAGTGATCACTTGCTGGCCACAAGAAAGTCGTTTTAATTTTTGCCCAACCATGCCTGCTGTAAGGCCACTAACTCCACTGTCTATTTCATCAAAAAGATATGTTCTGGGAGCCTCTTGATTTTCTAGTGATGATTTTAAAGCGAGTAAAATACGACTTAGTTCTCCACCACTAGCGGCTTGTTTTATTGTTCGCTCTTGAAGGTTTTTCCTTCCGTGGCTGAGCCAAAATTCAAGAGACTCTTTTCCAAACTCTAAGTTGTCAGTGGCTTTAAATTTAACTTTTAACTTTAAGTCTTTCATGTTGAGTTCTTTTAAGTGTGATGTGACTTCATTTTCAAAATCTTTTTTATGTTTTTTTCTAGAAAGACTTAACTCTTCTAATAAAGGATTTAAGTTTTCCATAACAGCATCAATTTCACTTTTAAGTTCTAATTTTCGTTCATCATAAAGCTCTAAATCTTCTCTTTGTCTTAAAAGGTCTTTAAATATCTGACTTAAACCTGAGGCATCAGTATTGTATTTTCTAAAAAGATGATTGTAAGTTTTTAACCTGTCTTTGATTTCATCAAAGCTTAAATCCACTCCTGATTGCGTCGAAAGAGTAAGTGATTTTGTAAGGTCAAGAGCCTCTTCACAAGAGTCTACAGCTTGGTTTAGGCTTTCTAAAATATCACTGTTAGGGTTCACTTTTTCATGTTCGTTAATTAGGGTATAAAGTTGAGATAGTATTGAATCGCTTGCATTTTTTATACTAGAATTTGTAAGATGAATGGCTTGTTTAAAGTTTTCTTCTTTAAGTCTATTTTCTTTTAAAACTTTTAAGCTTTCAAAATCAGCTGAATCTGGTTTGAAGTTTTCCAGCTCGCTTAATTGAAAGTTTACAAAATCTAGTTTTTGTAAACGGTCAGATTCCTTTGATTCAAGTTCATTCAAAGATTTTTTATGTTCTTTTAGTAAAAAATTAAGTTTAGAAATCTCAAATCTAAGTTCTTTGTGTTTGCAGTAGCCATCAAAAAGATCTCTTTGATAAGAAGTTTCTTGTAAATTCTTATTGTCGTGTTGATTGGTAAGTTCAATTAAAGGCTCAGAGCTTCCAGATAAATCAATTAATGGTGAAACAATAGATTTAAGTTCATTCAAAGATGCTAAAGACCCATTGATATAAGTTTTTGAACGACCCTTTGGACTTAAGATTCGTCTAACAAGTAATGTGTTTCCTTCTTCTGCACTGTAGCTTAAATCATTAAGTCTTTTTTTTATATCTACTCTGCTGTGTACAACAAAAAGCCCTTCAACAGTGGCGTCTTCAGAAAATTTTCCAGTTAGATTTTGGTGAGCTTTGGCCCCCATTAAAATCTGCAGTGACCTTAAAAGTAAAGATTTACCAGCCCCAGTTTCGCCAGTAATTACGTTTAGACCTTTATCAAAGTGAACGCTTAAATCTTTAATCAGTGCAAAATTTTTAACTCTAAGTTCTGTAAGCATCAGTCTCTGTCTCCAAACTTTAGTTTTTCACGAAGAAGGCTAAAGTAATTGTGTGTGGGATCTTTTAAAACTTTGATACTGTGGTTTGATTTTGTGACAACAAGTTTGTGCTCAGAAGAAATTTCTTGGATATGAATTCCATCTAATGTAACGCTTGCATTTTTAACATCTTTAAAAAGTTTTAAAGAAATTATGTGATTGTCTGGAAGTACCAAAGGTCTTGATGTTAAACTGTGAGGTGCCACAGGAGTTACTGCTAAGACTTTAGCTTCTGGGTAAATGATAGGGCCGCCTGCAGCAAGGTTGTAGGCAGTACTTCCAGTCGAGCTTGAAATAACAACTCCATCAGCTTTTATGTCATAAATGAGTTGATCATTTGAATAAACATTAAGACGCACCAGCTGGGGTCTTGCTCCACGTTCAACACATAAATCGTTTAAGACTTTGTGTGTAGATATAAGGGTGTCGCCTTTGTAAAGTTGTACCTTTAAAAGGTCTCTATGAAAAACTTTGAGTTCGTTTTTTAAGACTTTATCTAGTGTTTTAAATACATCTTTACTTTTATGCTCAGTCAAAAAACCAAGAGAGCCAAGGTTTACCCCAACAAGTGGTATATCTAAGTTTACTAAAGCCCTTGAAGCTGAAAGATAAGTGCCGTCTCCACCAAGAACCACAACCACCTCAGGTAGGGGGTTTAGTTTTGAAAAGCAACCTTCGCTCAGCTCTGTTGAAGAAAAGGCGTAAATGTCCGTTAAGCCTTTATCTTCTAAGTAGCTTTTGACTTCATCACAAAGATTTTTAGCTTTTTGGGTGTCAGATCTAAATACCAAAGCTATACTTTTTATCATAAGGGACCTCTTTTAGTTTATGAGCTTATCTCTTTTTAAAAGAGCCTTAGTGTCAGGTTTTTGTCCTCTAAAATTAATATAAAGTTGATCAGGATCTTCAGTGCCACCACGTTCTAAAATATGCTCTTTAAAAGAGAGTGCCACCTCTTTATTAAAAATTCCTTTTTCTTTAAAAAGTTCAAAGGCATCAGCATCAAGTACTTCAGCCCACTTGTAGCTATAGTAGCCGGCTGCATAACCTCCAGCAAAAATATGTCCGAAAGAGCATGAAAAGTTTGTGCCTTCTGTAGTAGGTAAAAGATTAAATTCTTTTGTCGCCTCATTTTCAAAATCAATCACATCAGTAATTTTTTCTGGATCAAGCGTGTGATAGAGCATATCTAAGGTTGCAAATCTTAATTGTCTTACACACCCGTAGCCACTTAGAAAGCTTTCAGCATTTTTAATTTTTGTAACATAATCTTTAGGAATGACTTCATCAGTCTTATAATGTCTTGCGAATAACTTAAGAGACTCTTCTTCTAAGACCCAATTTTCCATAATCTGTGAAGGAAGCTCAACAAAATCCCAATACACATTTGTTCCAGAAAGAGATGTGTACGTGCACTGAGATAAAAGTTCGTGAAGGGCGTGACCAAACTCATGAAATAGAGTTCTAGTTTCATTAAAAGTTAGAAGAGAAGGTTTGTTATCTGTGGGCTTTGTAAAATTACAAACAATGCTAACGTGAGGTCTTTTGACTTCTCCACCTGTTAAGCCTTGCGATCTAAAATGTGTGCACCATGCACCGGAACGTTTGCTTGATCTTGGGAAAAAATCTGTAAAAAACAAACCTACAAAGCTTTGATCTTTTTTTGAGAAAACTTTGTAAACATCAACTTCTGGATTGTATGTCGAAACTTCTGTGGTTTTTTTAAACTCAACATCATAAAGTTTTTCAGCATGTAAAAATGCTCCATTTAAAACTTTATCAAGTGGAAAATAAGGTCGTATCTCTTCTTCGCTAAATGAAAAGCGCTCCTGTCTTAATTTTTCTGAGTAGTAGCTAAAGTCCCAAGCTTGAAAGTCTTCTAAGCCATCGTTTTCTTTAGCAAACTTTTTAACCTCTGCAACTTCTTTTTTAGCAGCACTAAGGCTGTGACCTTTTAAATCGTTTAAAAAATTAAAAACAGTTTCAGTAGACTTGGCCATACGGTTTTGTAAAACAAATTCTGCGTAGTTTTTAAAGCCTAAAAGCTTAGCTTTCTTAGACCGTAGAGTTACTATCTCTTTGATAAGCTTTTGATTTGAATGTTCACCTGTGACAGCTTTTGTAGAGTTTGCTTTGTAAAAGTGTTCTCTTAATTTTCTGTCTTCACAGTATTTTAAAATGGGTAATAGACTTGGATGCTGAAGGGTAAAAAGGTAAGTGCCCTCAGGCAATTTTTTTTGTTTAGCCTCCATTAAAGCTGCGTTTAGTGCGCTTTCAGGAAGACCTTTTAGTTTACTTAACTCATTTGTAGTCCAAGAAAAACTATTGGTAGCATCAAGTGAATTTTTAGAAAATTGTGGGGATAGTCCTGAAAGTTTACTGTCGACATCTTTTAAAAGCTCTTTGTTTTCTTTAGAAAGTTCAGCCCCATTTTTTATAAAGTCTTTGTAATACTTTTCAGTTAATTTTTTATCCTCACCTTTGAGTGAATCAAGCTCGTCTTTAAACACCTTTTCAACTCTTTTAAAAAGATCTTCGTTTAAGACTATAGAGTTTGAGTAGGCTGATAAAAGTGGGGAGTACTTTTCAACAAGGCTTTGAACCTTTTCATTGGTCTCAGTGCCAAAAAGGTTAAATAAGACATTTAAAACTTTATCTAGATCTTCATCAGAAGTTTCTAATGCTAGAATTGTATTTTTAAAAGACGCTGTATCTTTTTGTTCAGTGATGTCTGATACATTTTTATAAGCTTTGTCTAGTGCGATTTGAACACTTTTATCAAGCTCTTCAATATTTAGACTGTTAAAATCAAAGCTTCCGTCAGGGGTTTTATCTGAATTAAAGTATGAGTGTTGGTGCAAAGTAGGCCTCCATTAATTTGAAAGCCTTACCATACACTCTTTTGAGGGGAAGGGCTTTAAATGAAGCCCTGAGTTGCATTATTTAGTTTAGAATCAATTTGTGGGTTTAACACCTGATGGAGTACAACCTGTAATTGTCGGGTTGTACTGGCTTCCCACACAAGAACTTGTGTTGGTGCCATCATTTTGATCGGCATAAGCAGGGTTAGCTGTATCACAGTGATTAAAACGTCCATTTACAAATACTGGGATCTGGCCTGGTACAGGGCATACATTTTCCCAATCATTATCCCAACCAAAATCAATTCTATAACCAATACCTAAATTAAAATCCAATTGGCTCTCAAAGCTTACGGTATAGTCTTGATAACCATAGTATGAGTCATACTCACCTTGATAAGGACATGCAGAGTTTCCTTTGATTCCTACTCCATATTGGTTCTTTTCTGCACATTCTGCAGGGTCGTAGTAGCTGTTAGGCTCTGGGTCTTGAGTGTTCACTCGTCTTGCTGAGTTGTCTCCGCAAGCGTTTAAAACAAGTGATAAACTGATAAGTGCTAAAAATGCTCTAAAATTTTTCATTTTAAATCTCCTATAGTTAATATTACAAGTTTGATGCCACTCAAATGCGTTTAAAAGCTCTTTGAGTGTGTAAAAAATAAAATTTGGTGTCAAAAAGTGTCACTTTTTATCTAATTTAAAAAATGTCGTTTAATCCAAATCTTTAATGGCTTGATCTTCATTTAAAACACGTCCCATAGAGACAAACTCAGTCAGTTGGGCGTCTATTTTTGCAGTTTTTAAAATATGCTCTACAATCTGTATTGCTGACCATTTTGGTTTTTTGTGCTGAATTCGACCACAGACTCGTGTAACTTGAGGAGCTGCCATTGAGGTGCCACTCAGTTCTATAGGTGGGCCGTATGGCCATTGAGAAAGAATGTTTGAGCCTCTGGCTGCAATATTAACAATCGTATTGTTGTAGTTTGAAAAGTTAGAAAGTTCGCCAGATTCATCAATTGAAGCTACAGTAATCACGTTTTTTAAAAGAAAATTTGCAGGGTATTGAGGCTTTTCATCGAGGTTGTCTGAATCGTTTCCTGCGGCTGCAACAAAAACCATGTCAGTGTTTTCAGATATGACTTTTTCTAAAGCTTTTTTGTATTCTTTTGAAGACTCATCTTCGTCTGTAACACCAAAAGACATATTAACACATTTAACACCATGTTTTTTTAAGTATAAAATACTAGAGTTTATTTTTTCATAGATTTCATCTGAATTTACACTTAAGTCATAGGTCCCATCTCCACCAATCAAACGCATAGGAATAATTGCTAACTCTTCCGTATTTTTTGTTGCAATACCAGCAACATGGGTTCCGTGTTGATGCTGAATTCTATAATCGATGGATCTCATTGAGAATGTAAAGTCGTCAGCATAAAAGTCAAAAGGAAGTGTACCAGGATCTACCATGTCTAAACCTAAAAAAAGAACTTTAGAAGGGCTGAGGTTTGGCAGTAGTTTTTTTTGTATAGAACGGTTGTTGTAATCAATCCCAGAATCTATAACTCCTATTGGGGTTTTAGTGCCTCTGTATTTTGTGTCTGCTTTAAAATTAACAATTCTTGGATTATCAATAATTCTTTTAGCAGTTAAATCTTCACGAATTTCAACTTTTTCTATCAATTTTCCTTTTTTATTCTTTTTAGAAAAAGAGAAGTTGCTAACGATGCAGGAGTCTTTTCTAAGGTTTAAGTCCCACTTCACAGTTCGATCTTCAGATGTGTAGAAATAATTTAATTGGTTCACAAACGCATCATCCTCTGATTCTTCATAGCTATTGTGACTGTATATTTCTTTTGGCAGTTCTGTTTGACCATTATCTAAACACTTTTCTTGTATAAACCTCGGTAATGACTCTGGAATAATAGTAGCTATAGTAGGAAGTTGTTTGTTGAATAAAAACCTTAAAATCGCAATTTCTTTTTTGGGTTGATTTGATAAAAGCTCTATCCACAGTGGAATAGGATCATCTATGTGAAGACTCAGTTCCCCTTCAGATTTTACAGTGTCATATTTTCGCCCATACATAACTAAAACACTCTTAACAGTTGGATCTTTAAAGTTTGTTTTTGAAAGTGCATATTGATATTTATTTAAAACATTTTGATATCTTTGATCACTAACTTCTATGTCTATAACTTTACCATCTTCAGTAAACGGACTGCCTTCTGTCAGAACAACTCGAAATGTTGGTGCAGCATTAGAAGTTAGCGGCAATAAAAAAAATAATATTACAGTACAATAAGCTTTAGTCATTTTTAAATTCATAGTGATCTCCTACCGCCAAAGATTTAGCAATTTACGTGCCATGGATTTAACAATGTATTATCAAGTGACTGGTGAGTAGCTCAGGTCAAATTTGTGTTATTTTATGATATGTTTTCAAAATAGGAGTGGTAAAAGTTTTAAACTTTGGTTTAAAGGTCGTGTTCGTTTTGACTTATCTTTAGCAAAATCTTAGCCTTATTAAGTGGAAAAAAGAGTTTTTTTATTGTTTTTTACTTTGTTTTTAATCTCTTGTGGTGAGCGAGATTTTTCACGTCGAGGTGAGATGCAGTCTGCAGCAGAGGAACAGGACCAACAAGTACCAGATCTTTTTGTTCTCTTTTCTTACAGCACAGACAGTATTAGACTAACTTTAAGACAGATTTCAGAAGATGAAACCTCTGCATCTTTCACAAATATTACGATAAATCGCGCTAATGAAAGAGTTCTTTTTGATACAGGCAGTGTTGGCAGTATGGATGACTGCGAAACAGATGGGAATGCTAGTGTTTGTAAATTGGTTTTTTTCGCAAATTTAACTTCTGATAGTATTAATAATTTTATGGAAAAGTATGAACTTGTAAGAAAAGTAGAGCCTGCAGAAGCGTTTGTTTTTGATGATGCTCCAGCTGATTATTCTTCGAGTATATGTGATGCAAGTTTTGGTTCTAGTCTAATTGGTGAGAAAATAACAATTACTGTTAACGATAAAGAAACAGACGATACACTTGTATCTTTTTTCTACAATGATTTTGGTTCTGCTAATCAAGGAAGGCTTTTACCACCGGCTGATCTTGAAAATGCAACTTTATATTATGGTCTTGATTTTGACTCTTTATTTGACGAAAACCCTTATGTTTTTTCAGGTGTAAGAAAAGAGCCAACGGATGAGATTTCATATCTTGAAGTTCAAGCTATTCAAGAAAACCCAACTTATCAAAGATCTTTGGTGTGCTTTAATGATTAAAATACCTTTAAGTTTTTTCTTTTTTATATTCATTTTTGTTGAAACAACTTTTGCTGCAGATGTTTTTGAACCTAAGCCTGAAGACGTAGGTGTATACCCTAAAAAACTTTTAAGTACGTCTACTGTAAAAAAAGATATAAACAAAGATATAAACAAAAACGCAGAAGAATTAATAACTACCACGACTGAAAAAAGTGCTTCGGAAAATAAGTCTGAAGATACTACTAAAGCTTTAAAAGCTGAGTCTGGCTTGCAGGAAAAGACTTCAGGAAAATCTGTGTTTTTAGGGCACCTTTTAAGTCCAACAACATACACACCTAAGAAAAACACATACACTTTAGGAACTCACATTATGGGCTACAGCCCTAATGACAATCTTCTTGTGGGAACTTCGTCTTTTTTACTTCTTTTTTACAACTCACCTAATATTTATTTAAAATACGCTAAGCAAAAATCCAAAAGACAAAGGTGGGCCACTCAACTTATATATTTGAAATCAAATCTTTCGGTGGAGTTTTTTAGTACAGGTTACTTTATGGAAACAGTAATGGGCTGGCTTATGTGGTCTTATGATGTCACATCTTTTTATACAGTACATGCAAATGTAAACTACATGTATTTTTTTAATGAAGGCAGACCTCACTCTTTTAGAAGAGAGCCTTTTAACGATGATCCTTTTCAGATTTCATTTTCAACACTTCATGATGTTAAAATTTCTGAAAAATACTCGTTAGCTTCTGAAGTAGGAGTTCTTGGTGCGAGTTACAGAGTGCCTAACCTTCATGGGGCAGTTAGCTTTAGATACACGGCTAAAAACTTTTTTATTCAGGCTGGCTACTCTTTTGATTCTCATATTTTGGAAGGCTCTTTTGATCGAAATGACTATATTGAGAACAATCGAACTCTTGGCGCGGATCATACAAATGGGTTTGTAACCCATCCAGAAGTTGCGTTTCACTATTTCTTTTAATATTTTGTCTTTTAAATAAGCAAAATAACTCAATTAAGACTTTTAACCAAAAAATAATTTATGGCTTTAAAAAGCGGTTTAAGCGCAGTCTTATGAATATATGTATATTTTTCAAAAACCATTCAAGCTCTACTAGAATGCCCTACAAATGTTAGATTTCAACATTTTTTAAAAGGGATGAATTTTGATTAAATTTAAATTACAAGTTATTATCGTACTTGTTCAAACTTTATTTTATACCAGTGCCTATTCAAGCACTTGTCATGATAAGCTAGTACCAAGAGCAGAAATAAACATTGAGGCTAACCTAACAAGCCCTAAAACTTTACTTAGTTCTTCTTCAGCAGTAGCAACTCTTGAGTCTACAGAGGTACTAAAAAACCCTCCACTTTCTATTCGCTACTTTTTAGACAGTGCTAGTGCAAAATTTAAAAGTCTTGAACTTCAACCAACGTTTATCAATCCTCGTAAAGAAGAAAGACTTTCTAAAAAGTGGGGAGGTACTACTGATGTACCACAAATGATAAAAGACACCTTAATAACTCAAAAAACCAGTACAGGATCTCACTCAACATCTGTTATCGATTTTTCACTTTTAGCAGCTGATAAAGGAACTGTTAAGACAGCCACACCAGGTAGTTTTATAAGTTTAAGATGGAATGAACTTTGGAATGGAAAAGATATGTCTACTAATATGGGTGTTTACGCACCTACTTTAGTAAAAGCTGCTATGGAAAAAGAGCATTCTTATCTTATATCTTCAGATGTAAAAGCTGTTTTTATATTTTTACACGGTGGAGGAACAGCCACTACTGGTCACCATGTGGCTAATTCAATTTCAAATTTTCTTGGTCCAAAAGGTGTTTCAGTTATTTCTATCGATGCTCCTTTTCACGGTTATGGCCCGAGAGAGGAGATCTCTCCAGAAGATTACTATAGATATTTAAAAGACATACGATACAAGTTAGCCCCTTCAGACACCCCAGTGTTTATTGGTGGTCATAGCATGGGTGGTCTTCACGCTGACAACCTTATGAGAATGTCACAAGAGTTTGGCATTGGAGAAGCTTTTGAAGGTTTTATTTCACTTTCCACTCCCTTAGACGAAGCACCCGGGCAAGATCAAAAAACTAAAGAGGCTTCTGAGAAAAAAATCATGGAAGATCCAAAAGTCTTAAGTATGATTTTAGATTCAGAAGTAGACTTAAACGTAGATCTTTTTTTACAGGGTAAAATTGCACCAGGTGCAGGTATTTCAACATCTCACTTTTTTGATAAGTTGGATTGGACGATTCCCGAGCATAAAGGAGCAGATTGGCCAGAATCTTTATATCTAATGGGACGGTATGATGCTTTGTACTTAGGTAGAGAGGATAATTTCCAAAGATATGTTACTGATCTAGAAAATACAGAAGTTCATATAATGGATGAACGCATAGATCATTATGGTGCTCTGGTCAAAATAGGACATATGATTTTTGATCACAGATTGCCTGATAGTGAAAGTCAGCCGGAGAGTTTCAGCCGTATTCGAGATTTTATTGGAAGAGTAATTGGCGAAGACCTTTCAGAAATTCCTAAAGATTATACTGTTGGTGAGCAAGGTTTAGCAACCAATATGATCATTGAATACTATACAAATTTAGCTTTTAGAGTCTATCTGTCTGAGTATAAATTTTTTGAAGTAGGTACTTTTCCAGCAGTAAAAGCAATCAACGACCAAGCAAAAAAACTTGGCACAGAATCTAAGGTTACAAGAAATCTAATAAAAAAAGAACAAGATCCAGAAAAAAAAGCTGAGCTGGTAAAAAAACTTTCAAGTATTGAAGCAGAATTTAAAAGACTTAATTCATACCTGAGGCGTGTTTATGTTCCAGAATTAGGTTCTGGCAATCATGAATTTGCAATACAAAATATTGCTGATAGAGATGAGGCTGATGAAAACATAAATGCAACTACAAAAAGGCGTAAGTTTTTAAAACCAGAAATCTTAAGAGTGACTGAAGCTATTGTAAAAGCTAAAAAACAACTCGATCAAAACTCTCGTGAGATTCTTCGTTCTGAAAATTTAGAAGAAATATATAATTCTCAAGAATTGCAAGAAAAAGTAACTGAGTTGAATCAATTTACAGATGAGTTAGTTGAATTTTATTTAAGCATTGATGCTGAAAATTCTGAATACGCAAGTGAACAAATTAAAAACAGATCCTTTAGTGTTAATCCGCCAGCAGAACTTATTGAAAAGTATGTAAAGCTTAAGGGTATGCACGGTAAGTACATTGAGTTAGAGAACCGTATTTTGGAATTGATTCAGTTAGTGATGTCAGAAGATAATGACCAAAATAAGCCTATATTAGCATTATATGGAAGTGCTAATGCTTTTAAAGAGGGTGTTCCGGAGCCTGAAAGTCTTTTAGCTCTTGAGCTGGATCTTGTGTCTGAATCAGAAAAGCTTATTTCAGAAGCTTCTAGGTATACAGATAGAAAAGCACTTTTGATAGACAAGTACATTAAAAAAATTCTTCCTGAGTACTACAGTTCATATCTAACATCTGGTCTTTTAAAGCTTGATGTTCCAATAGAAGAGTCGGCAAGTATTGAAAAAACATTGGCTGTTATTTGGTCTAGATGGTACGGCAAAAGTGGTATTAGACGCGCAAGACCTCCTGAAGAGAAAACATCTCTTTATTAGTAGTTAAGTATATTGTTTAAAAGTGCTGTAAATTTCTTATTATATTCCTTTTGTGTTCTGATTTTTTTAAGCAGTGCACATGCTAATTTTACTGATCAAACTCGCGTTGCTTTTTTTATTGGAGTTGACGATCATACAGCTGAAAGAATTGAACTTATTCCAGGTGGTAAATACTTTCATGTTGCAATTCAAATCGAGGGGATTTGGTACCATGCTTCGCCTTATAGTGGTGTTGAGCGCTTAGAATCTTTGTTTGATCTTTCAAAAGAAGGTATATTTGTAAGTGATGTTTTAGAACATATGCAAAATCTTGTCTTCTTTGATGATATAAAACCTTATATGGGCCAAGGTTTTGACTATATGTACGACTGGGAGTGTACAGATAGAACAGATTGCACCAAGTATGTGTCAAAGCTTTTGGGTATTCCACCAACACTAGCAACTTTTGAAGGTGAGCATTGGCAAGCGAGCTACATCAAACTAGATGAATCTTTAAGATATGGGGTATCTCCTGATGAGCTCTATGTAGCACTTTTAAAAAAAGGTTTTTATTCAGTAGATTTTAAAGATTACTTAAGATCTACAGACGTTCAGCTCAGTTGTAAGACTTTATTGGTTAAGTAATTTTTTATAAAATTTCAAGTCTTGCGTATTTAGCTACGAATTTTTTGATATGTTGGTTTTGGAAAAGGATTTTAACTTTTGTAAGTTCTCCTTCACCCTCGATTTCAGTTACAGACCCCACTCCAAAAACAGGGTGCCTAACCCGAGTTCCTTTTTTAAAAGGTGAATCTTCTATGATGTCGTCATCATCAAAAAAACTGTCACTGTCGTAATCAGGAAAAGGATCTGTATTTGCTTTTTTAAAGGATTCTGTCGATTTTGTTCTCCATGAGTGGGAGTCTCCATAATCACTTGATCCAAAACTTTTAGATCTTCTATTAAATGAGCTTTTGTGAATTGTTATAAATTCTTCAGGAATTTCATTAACAAATCTACTGGGGCTATTAGATTGATCTTGGCCCCACACCTTTCTAGATTGGCAATAAGATAAAGAAAGATTTTTCCTAGCTCTTGTCATGCCAACATACATTAGTCTTCGCTCTTCTTCTAATTCACTTATGTCTTCTTCGTATTGATCTTGTCGAATACTTGGTAGAAGGCCTTCCTCCAAGCCTACAATAAAAACCTGATCAAACTCTAAGCCTTTTGAAACATGAAGAGTCATTAGGTTTACTTGAGCTGCATCGAAATCGGCGCTGTCTATGTCAGAAATAAGAGCTGTCTCTTCAAGAAACTGATTGATATCCACTTCACTGCCTCTTTCTTGTTGAAAGTAGCTAAGAGCATTATCAAGCTCTTCGAGGTTATCAATTCTTGCATCAGCCTCTGATGTGTTTTCTGTCTTTAGTTTTATAACATAACCCGTAAGATCTAAAATTTCGTGATAAAAATTAGTAAGTGGTTGAGAGCTTTGCTCCATAAGTTTTTCTAAAACCTCAAGAAAAGATAAAACCTTTTTTCTTGGGCCTGGTTTTAGTAAAGGCTTAGTTTTAAGTTCAACTAAAGTTTTGTAAAGACTAACCCCTTGTCTTCTAGAAAAATCTAGAAGGGTTTCAATCGTTTTTTTGCCAATACCACGCGCAGGCACATTAATGATTCTAAGCATAGAGATTTCATCATCAGGATTGAGGCTTACCTTCATAAAAGCCAAAATATCTTTAATTTCTTTTCGTTCATAAAACCTTAAGCCCCCTAAAATTTTATGGGGTATGCCTTTCATACGAAGCTGCTCTTCTAACACACGAGATTGCGAGTTTAATCTGTAAAAGATTGAAACTTCACTAGGGTCTACACCTTGAGAGATCAACTCAGAAATTCTACTAGCAACAGATTTTGCCTCATCATACTCAGTGCCAGCCTCATAGGTTTGAATCTTTGAACCTTGTTCGTTGTCGGTTCTTAGAATTTTAACATTCCTAATGCTGTTGTTAGAGATTACAGCATTAGAGGCTTCAACAATTGTTTTTGTCGATCTGTAGTTCTGTTCAAGTTTTATTTTATAAGCTAAAAAGTCATTTTCAGTTTTAGTGATATTGGCAATATTAGCCCCACGCCAAGAGTAGATAGATTGATCTTCATCACCTACAACAAAAATATTTGCAGACTTTTCAGCAAGTAGTTTTACTAAATTATACTGAAGTTCATTTGTATCTTGATACTCATCAATAAGAATATGTTTAAATTGATCCTTATAGTTTTTTAAAACTTCAGGATATGATAAAAGAAGATCATAAGTTTTGAATAAAAGATCTGAAAAGTCGAGAGCCTTTGATTCAAATAGACGCTTTTCATAAAGGGTGTAGATCTCTTGAAATTTTAAAATCCAAAAGGCTTCAAGTTTTTCAGTTTGGTGCGGGTATATTGCTTCACCTTTTGCTTTTGATATAGCCTCTCTTACAGATTTTGGGCTTAGAGCTTTGTCGTTGATATTTAAATCTTTTAATACACCTTTAATTACTTTTAGCTGATCGTCTCCGTCATAAATTGTAAAAGATGTGGGGTAATCTAGTAAGTGAATGTATTCTCGAAGTATCTTTGCACCCATTGAGTGAAATGTAGAGACCCACATGTCTGGGGGTGGTGGAAAGCCCATGCTATCCAAAAGTTGATAGACCCGTTCTTTCATTTCAGAGGCTGCTTTGTTGGTAAAAGTGACAGCTAAAAACTCATGGGGTGAGATTTCACCTGTAGCTAAAAGGTGAGCTATTCGTCTAGTTAGAACTCTGGTCTTCCCAGAACCAGCACCTGCTAAAACAACCAATGCTGGGTGTTCAGATAAAACAGCTTCTTTTTGTTCAGGGTTTAGCTCTTCAGTTAAAAGTTCAATACTCATAGGTCTAGACTTAGCCTTTCTTACGTAAAACTGTCAAATTTTAGATAGCCGAGTGATGTTAAAGTGACTGGATCAATAGCTAAATTGTAAGAATAAGTTCATTATCATCAACTTAAGTCAAAGTCTTTTCAACACCTAAGGCCTATGTTTCAAATTGGCACAAGACTTGCCTTTATAATTAAATGAGAAGTCTTATTTATTTAACTTTTGTAAGCTTATTTTTTGTATCTTGTGATTTACAAAAGAATTCTAATACAGCTCATGAAAATGTTAGTAATAATGTTTCACAATCGTATGAAAAATTTGTCGACGAAAGTCTTACACTTACACTTCCTCACGAAGGCTTAGATATTCCTCCAGCAATTGTAACTCTAGATATTTCTTATGTTGGTAAAGAAGGAGTAGAGAACGTTTTCAAAGAAAATGAAAATCTTATCCTAAACCTTATTAGAACTAAGATTGTTAATTTTTCTTTAAAAGATCTTAAGCGAGGTGATGGCTTAAGTAGATTAGAGATAGAAATTTTGGATTCAGTAAATGGTTTTGTTGCAAATGATATGTTTGTAAAAGTTCAAGTTTCAAGCGTTAAGGAAATATAAAAAATGCAAGAGCTAAGTTATATTATTCCTGGTGCAGCTTTATGTGTTTTGTCTTTAGTTTTAATTGCGACAGTTATTTTAAGAAAAAAATCAAAGTTAAGTTTAGTAAGTGAGGTCAAAGTGAATGATAAATCATTTTATGCTGTTAGATTAGAAGGTGAAGACTTTTTGTTTTTAAAAGATGAAACTTCAGTTAAATTTATAGATAGTTTAGATGAAGTAGAAGATTTTGCAGTTTTAAACCTATACGATATGCAAAACCCTAAAATCAGTGATGAAACATTAGAAATTCCAGATCATGAAAAAGCCTCTTGAATATGAAAAATTGGGTTGAGGCAGTACACTTTTTAAGAGCAGAAGGTTTTAAGGATATTTCAATTAACGAAGTCTTAGACGAAATTCGTGGTATAGGCATGCATCATACACACAGTGTGAGTGCTGCTGTGTTTGAATACATTCAAAAAGTAGTTATTTCTGTTGATAAGAACATTGATACGCCTCTTAATCTTTATGTTAGACCTTCTGAGAACTCATTAAAATCTGTTAAAAAGATTATTTTTTCACTTTTAGAAGAAAAAAAAATTATTAATATAGACAATTCAAATTTTGAAAAAATATACACTGATAACCCTGGTAAACTTAAATCTGTACTTGGTGAAGACTTTATAAAAGCATTTCACTTAGATATTTCAAAAGATTTTAAAGGGTCAAATTGTAGAATTTCTTTTGGTTATAAAGTTTTTGAAGATGGAAGAAGTTACTTACTTGCACATGAACATGAAATTTTAACAGATAAAGAAGTTTCGTTTTATAAAAAGCTTTCTTGTAATTTAATGATTGTTGCAAGTTTAGAGTCTTCGATTGGCTCTAGAGTAAAGCTATCCATTGAAAGCAAGCTTCCGCTTTTATGTGAAATTTTTGAAGAGACAAATTTTTTAGATAAGTTTTATTACTCTGATCAACTTTTAATTGAGTTAAAAGAAAAATCTGGAGCTTTAAACTACAGAGAGGCTATTTAATTGATGAAACTATTTTGCAACATTCGTAAAGGATTTGGACAAATCAGTGTTATCGATGAAAAGTCAGTAAAATCAGTAGCATATAGAGTTTTACTAAAAAAAATAGAAAAATAAAAAGCTAAAAATTTTTAAAACGGCTTAAATTGATATAATTTAATAGATGGGCAAGAGGGGTTTATTATGGGGGAGAAGAAAGTGGCTAAGATATCACTTATTAAAAAGTTAAAAACTGAGAATAATGGTAAGCTTACCTTAGAACAAAAAAATGTAATCATTGCTGAGTACGCTCCATTAATAAAATTTATTGCACAAAGAATTTCAATGCGTCTTCCTGCTAATATTGAGCTGGATGATCTTATCTCTTGCGGCGTTATTGGTTTAATGGATGCTATTGATAAATATGATGAAACTCGTGACAACAAATTTAAGACTTACGCTGAATTTAGAATTAGAGGTGCAATTTTAGATGAACTAAGAGCACAAGATTGGGTGCCTAGATCTGTTAGAGATAAAGCGAAACTTTTAACTAGAGCTGGTGCAAAACTTGAAGCAGAGCTTGGTAGAATTCCTGAAGACCATGAACTTGCTGATTATATGAAAATTAGTATGGATGAGTATTACAGTTTAGTTAATCAAGCAAAACCAGTGAGTGTTTTATCAATTGATGAGCAGGCCACTTACAGTGCCGGAGATAAAAAATCTCTTATGAATTTGGTTGATGGTGTAAAGTCGCAAAACCCTTTTATGCATGTGAATGATAAAAAGGTTAAGAAAAAGATTTCAAAATGTATTGAAGCTCTTCCAGAAAGACAGAGGCTTGTCTTATCTCTATACTATTACGAAGAGCTAAATCTAAAAGATATTGGTGAAGTTTTAAAAGTTACAGAAAGCAGAGTGTCTCAACTTCATGCTCAAGCTGTTACAAGGTTAAAAGATCGGCTTACGCAGGTCTTTGATGAGCCTGAGCGAATAGCTAGTTAAAAGTGCATCAAATCTATATCAAGGCTGTTAAGGCCATTTAAACCTGATCAAAAGCGCTATTTTAATGCATTTTTTAAATTAAAATAGTAAGCTTTATAATCTCAATCTTTTAAGCTGTCCTCAAAATCTTAATATGATAGCCCTGATACTTTGTACGATAGTTATTTAGTATGGGATGTGGTGCTATGCGGTTAAGATTTAAATTTATTTTTATTGGTGTATCGATTCTTTTTTTGACGTCTTGTAAATATGATTTTAGCCAAAGAGCTGAAGATATTTTTGCATCAAAAAAATGGCCTCAAGCCATCGAAAAATTGGCAAATCCTAAGCCTGACAAACTTCAAACCGAAAGAATACTTAAGCAAAATAAAAAAGGAATGCTACCAGTAGCTGTTATTGATAATGGCACAGACCCATACCACCCAATGCTTTTTGATCAGATAGACTGGCAGACTGATAACGGTGAAGTTACAGGTTTTGGCTTTGATATTTTAGGCAATGATTCATGGGCGTTTCCGAGTATGATAAATCCAAGTCTTTTTGCCTTTGGTGCAGAAGGCTTAGACAAGGACGGCCGAATAGTTGGAGAGCTAAATGACCCTCTAGCTTTTATGAGTCAGATCAATGAACGTTTTATTGAACTTTTAGTTAGCGCCATTAATAAAACACCCTCTTTAAAAGAAAGTGTCTTTACTAAACTGAATCGTGCAAACTTTAGTATTTTTGGTGCTTACTTAGTAGTTCTGGAATTAGAAGAATCACCCTTTAATTTAAAAGAATACGAAAAATACTTTAAACGTGGAAACATCTTAAAACCTGCAGATCTTAAAAAAGAGTTCTTCGAAGAGAGGCCTCCTAGTGAAACTTTAGGATTGCAGGGTTTATACAACTACTTTGACATCGAAGGCCCTTGGAATGCTATGGATGAAAAAGGTCATCCTTCGGTATCGTTTATAAGTTACTACTCAGCTTTTGAAATGCCAGAAGAGATGTATGCAAGCTTTGGTGCACCTGACTTTCTTAACATTTTAGAACAGGTATTTTCTGAAGTGGATCAAGAGTTTTCTTTTGTTAAAGCCTTTGACACCTACATGAATTTTATAGATTTGAACAGTTCGGGAAGAGGAGTACTAAGAATTTTTGATCGAAAGGTTTCAAGTTTAGAGACGCTTCAAACCTCTTGGTATAAGTACTATACAAATTTTACTTCAATGGATCCTTTTAGAGAGTTGATGAATTTAGCAGCTATTCAACTTGATCCATTAACTTGGGATCAGCTTATAAAAGGTGAAGTGTCATTCGACGAACTTAAAAGTATCGAAGTATTGCTTTTAGAAGAGTTCGACAAGGCTTACGCCTTTAACACCTTTGCATTAGAAAGACCTGAATTTAGTTTTAGTACAAAGGCTTTAGTTAGAAAAAACTTAAAAGATTTTGAGGTCTATAAAAACCAGGCACTTTCTTATATAAGGCAAAGAGATTTTGGTGAGTTGAGAAGAATTTTAGATGTTGATTTTGAATTTAAATCTTTAAAAGTTGGTGAGGCGTATTCTAAAATTGGTGCTACACTTACTCACCCTTTTATTGATGGGTCGGATCTTCCGGGTGATGATATTGACTACAGTCGTAGTTTAACTAAAAAAGTTCAGGGTGATTTTGACAGTCATGGCACTCACACAGCATCTACAATTGCTTACTACAACGATAAAATTTTAATCACTCCAATTCGTGTGGTGACTGTGGGGCAAAAAAGAACATCAGCCTATCTAGAAACAGCTAGGTCAAGATTTCAAGTCTACTTTAAAAAATGGTTAGAAAATGAAGCTGTCCTGCAGGGAGTTTTTGATCTTTTAAAGCCTTTTTTTAAAGATCAAACAGAGACTTTAGCTACAGATGTTAGGTCTATGAGTTCCAAAGAAAAAAACGCCGTAAAGCAAGAAATTGAAGATATTGCATTTGTGGACTTAAAAAAATCAAGTGGAGGTATTTTTTTAAGTTTAGAGTTTTTTGAACAGATTTTAGAATCAATTGAAGTGGTTGGTGAAAAAAAGATACCCTTAGCTAACATCTCACTTGGTGAAGATTTTGATCAACCTCCAGCTATTCCTAACATGGAAGACACTGAAGCTCTTAAGAAAAATGCTTTTGAGTTTTTAAAATATGAGATGTTTAAATCTCTTATTGCTGAAAGAGTTACGGAAAAAGCTCCTGGAACTTTATTTTTTGTTGCAGCTGGAAACGAGGGGCAATGGATAGATGCACGGTCTAAGTCTTTTTTACCAGCAGTCATCTTCTCCCCTTATTTCAAAACTTATGAAGATCGTGGCTACCCAAAAGTAGCCAACAATCATGTTGATAGTATTCTTGTTGTGGGAAGCTTGCAAAAAGATACAGAAAATCTTTCATCTTTTACAAATGTAATTGTAAGAAAGGGTCTAAACTTTGTCTTTGCTGTTGGTGAAGATGTTGAAGCTGGTGTTCAGTCTCTAGACCAAGAGGGTGCTCTTTTAGAGTTTGATAAAACCTATAAATCTAGAGTAAGACCTTTTTCTGTTCCTGGTGAAGTTGAAAGTGAAGATTTTTTAAGAGCTTTAGGTCAAGGTGATGTGATAGACAGTTTACCAGCAGATAAAAAACGACCTGCATTAGAAACACTTAGAAATGACTTTGAGACTAATCTTACAGCCATTGCACTTTATCCAATGTCTGCTTTAAGAACTGAGTACTGTGCGAGAAGCACTAACTGCACTATGCCTATGAATGGAACTTCTATGGCTACCCCAAATGCTCTTGGAGAGTTTTCGGATTATCTAATTTCAGAATTAAAGTCTGAAGCAATGGAGTGGAATAAGGATCTTTATAATAAAGAGGGTTATAAGCCTTTAGATCTATCTGTAAAATTATTAGATATAACTGTTCCATTAGATGAAGGTTTGAATTTAAAAGGCGAAAGGCTTATTAGTAATAAAACACTTACGGTTAAACCTGAAAGAGAAGCTTTAATCCCTGCGAGTAAGGTGACTTGTAATGAACTTCTACATTAGGCTATCGATTTAAAAATTCTACCTAAAAACTTTTTAGTAGATTTTAATCTAAGAAAGAAGCTTTGATTTTTTTTATAAGTCTAGCTTCAGTTTGCCTAGCTGCTTCTCTAGAAACTCCCCACTCTTTTCCAAAATCACTAAGTTTTTTTGGGCTGTCTGATAAAAGTCTTTCTTTTAAAATAAGCTTTTCTCTATCATTCAATTGATTTTTTATTTTTTCTAAGGTTTCAGAAAGTCTTCCGATATTTTCTTTTAATTCTATATTATCATCTAAAACTTCGTGGTAAGAGTCTTTTTGAAGATCGATAAGTCGTAAGCTTTCACTTTCATTAAGGGGTTGATCTAGGCTTATATCTTTTCCACCTAAGCGTGTTTCCATTAACTCTACATCTTTTTCACTCACCCCTAAGCGAGTGCTTAAAAGTTTTACCGAAGGCTCTTCACCTTCTATTAAGAGCTTATTTTTTTCTTTTTGTAGATTGTAGTAAAGTTTTCTTTGAGCATTGGTTGTGCCAATTTTTACCATTGAGTGCTGTTTCATTAAGTAGTCTTGAATGTATCCCCTAATCCACCAAACAGCATAAGTGATAAGCTTTACGTCTTTGTAGGGATTAAACTGTTTAACGGCTGTCATTAAACCCATATTTCCTTCTTGGATGAGGTCGATGACTTTTGATCCAAACTTAGAGTACTCAGTTGCAATTTTAACAACAAATCTTAAATTTGAAGTTACGAGTCTTTGAGCAGACTCAGGGTTTTTGGTTTCATAGTAGTCTTTTGCAAGTATTTGTTCATCTTCTCTTGAGAGCAGTGGGTACTTTTTGATTTCATCAAGATAAGACTGGAGCGGGTCTGTTTTTGCAAGTGGTCCACTTTTTATTCTATCTTTGATTTTTGAAGGGTTGGAATTACCAAGTGCAGGACTGCTTTTGGGTTTTTTTGTATTTTTAGAAGATGTCATGACGATTATTAAAGCTATTCGTAAAAAGTCTTCAGCTTAAGCCCTCTAGCTTATCTTGTAATCTTTTCTCAACAACGCCTTTAAAAGGGCTAAGCATAAGAGGTAGAGACAGAACAATATTGATGGTTGATAGACCGTCAGCGTCTTCTTTAATTTCAAAATCTCCACTTATTCTTGAACCCATAACTTGGCCTTTTATGCCTTCTTTAGTTTCTTTGGAGTTCAGGCTAAGCTTTGGTTCAAGAGCTTTAACTTCTCGGTCATTTTCTAAAACACTTTGAACCGTTTCAAAAAGTTTTTTGGCTTGCATATTAAGAGTTTTTTCTATTTTAACTTTTGGCATCTTAGGGTAATACTACACGTAAAGATCAAAGGAGCCAACTGTGCAAAACAATCAAGGCTGGAAAAGAGACTATTATTGTGGAAAAATTGATAAAAGCCACGTTGATAAAACGATATGGATTTGTGGATGGTGCGCTGCAAGGCGTGATCATGGTGGTTTGGTCTTTATAGATCTTAGAGATCGCGAAGGACACGTTCAGGTGGTGCTTGATCCAAACACTCTTCCAGAAGCTAAAGATCTAAGATCAGAGTTTGTTGTTGCTATTGAGGGTAGAGTTAATCTTCGTCCTGAAGGTATGATCAACAAAAACCTCTCTACAGGTGAGGTAGAGATTGAGGCACTAAAGCTTGTAGTTTTGTCTGAGTCAAAAACACCGCCGTTTGTGCTAAATGATCTTGATAAAGCAGGGGAAGCTATTAGACAAAAATATCGCTACCTTGAGCTCAGGAATCCTAAAAAAATGGGTGCGCTAAAGCTTAGACATGATGTTATGCAGATCACAAGAAACCACTTAAGTGGTCATGGCTTTTATGAGGTTGAGACCCCGGTTTTGTACAAAAGTACACCTGAGGGAGCTAGAGATTTTTTAGTACCTTCAAGACTTCATGCAGGGGATTTTTACGCTCTTCCGCAAAGTCCACAAACTTTAAAACAACTGTTGATGATAGCTGGAATGGATAAGTACTTTCAAATAGCAAAGTGCTTTAGAGATGAAGACTTAAGAGCTGATAGGCAGCCTGAGTTTACTCAAATAGATGTTGAAATGTCTTTTGTAACTGAAGAACAGGTCATGGAGCTTACTCAAGGTTTAGCTGAAAAGATTTGGAAAGATGTTAAAGGCACATCTTTAGGTGAGGTTCCTGTTTTAAGTTATCATCAAGCCATGGATAGATTTGGTTCTGATAAACCGGACATGCGTTTTGAAATGGAGATCATAGATTTAAGTGAAGACTTTAAAGGCTGTGAGTTTAAAGCCTTTACACAAGTTATTGATCAGGGTGGGCATGTGAAAGCTTTGGCTTTAAAAGATAAGCTTCCTTCAAGAAGTCAGGTGGATAAGTGGACAAAGCTTGTTCAAAGCAGAGGGGCAAAAGGTTTAGCATGGATAAAGCGTGATGAGACAGGTAAGTTAAATTCACCTGTTTTAAAGTTTTTAGGTGAAGACCTTTGCAATAAAGTTTTTAATAAGCTTTTAGGCTCAGACAGTGCTTTTGGAACATTATTTTTAGTGAGCGATACATGGTCTGTATCTTGTGAGGCTTTAGGGTATTTAAGACTTGAACTTGCAAAAGCTTTCTCTCTTATCGACACAAATGTTGATAAGTTTTTATGGGTTAATAGATTTCCACTTTTTGATTTTAATGCTGATGAACAAAGATGGCAGTCTGTGCATCACCCATTTACGGATCCTATTGAAGAGCATAAAGAGATTCTAATCTCAGACAGTGCAGATACAAAAGCTTTTAGTGATTTAAAGTCAAAAGCCTACGACTTTGTTTGTAATGGCAGTGAAACGGCGGGAGGAAGCTTAAGAATTTTTCAACCCGTTGTTCAGAAAAGTGTTTTTAAAGCCTTGGGTCTTAGCCCTCAAGAGATTCATGAAAAGTTTGGCTTTTTTGTAGAAGCCTTAGAGTACGGAACCCCTCCACATGGTGGTGTGGCTTGGGGACTTGATCGTTTGGTTATGCATTTAGCTGGTGTTGATAGTATTAGAGATGTAATGGCATTTCCAAAAACAGCGAAGGGTATTGACCCTATGTCTTTAACCCCTTCTTCTGTCAGTTTAGATCAGCTTTTAGAACTTGGATTAAAACTCCAAAAGCCAGTGGCAGATGCTTAAGTAGGTTTTATAGTTAAGTGTTTTCATAGAGATCATGAATAAGAAACCCGTGATCTTCTAGGCCTTCTATTCTAGAAACTTTTGAAATACATCTGTTGCCATCTGACGTACGTCCCATTGAGATTATAAAATTAAGAGAGCTGTAAATAAGCTGTCTAACAGTTTGTAAGTTCCAGTTTGTACCACCCATTTGTATCAGCATCTCTAAGCGTCTTAAAGCATCATGGGCATTGTGTGCATGAAGAGTGGCTCCACTTCCTCTGTGTCCGGTAGATAACATCAGTAAAAAAGAAGCAGCCTCTTCGCCTCGCATCTCACCCATCATAAGTCTATCGGGTCTAAGCCTTAGACTTGCCTTAATAAGATCGTGAAGTTCAATATCATTAAGCTCATCAGACGTAGCACTGTAGGTTTTTAAGTGAGTTGAGAAGTTATTTACTTTTGGAAGTTCTGGAGTGTCTTCTAAACAGACTATACGATCATTTCTACAAAAGCTTAAAAGTAAAGACTTTAACAAAGTTGTTTTACCACAACCCGTAGGCCCTATAATCAAAAAATTTTCTCTCTCGAATTTTACTTTTTTTTCTAAGAGGTGAGTGAGTTCAGGCCGCGCTTGCCAGTCTTGATGATTAAAGCTCTTAAAATCACTTTCATCTGAAAGTCGTCTTAGCTGAATCAAAAGCCCTTTGTGTATCACTGGAGGAGCTATCACCTGAAGTCTAAAGTTTTTCCATATACCAGAGCAGATAGGATGCTCATAGTTTGGAGCTCTGGGTAGGGCTTCAATCATTTTAGCAACTAAAGCCTTTGCATCCACAGTTTTCCAAATCTTAGAATCTATAAATTTTAACTCTCCATTAAATTCAAAATTTAAAAACCCTTCAGGATGAAAGATAATTTCTGTGATTTTTTTGTTGTTTAGAATAGAAAATAAATCATTCATTGTAGGGTGTTGTTTTATAGTGCTGGTATTCATATTGTGTTTGGATTCAAAAGTTTGAGTTTAAGCCAGAGTTCTTTTTTTTGAAGGCTTTTAGATTTTGAATTTAACCCAAGAAAAGACCAGAGAAAGAGGGGAGATGTTTTTTGCTGATCTTTTGTAGACTGAGAGTAAGAAAATAATCTTATCCACTTTCCAAGTTCAAGTTGATTTTGTTTTTTAAAAGATTCTTTTTTAAAAACGTTTGTTTTTCCAGTTAAACTAGATTTATCAAGTTCTATCTCAATAAGAGCTTGCTTGTCGTTACTCTTTAAAATCTTCAAAAAAATTTTACTAGTAATATTTTTCCAATCTATGGGTGTTCTTGAAAAAACAGCATTGTTTTGAACCCCAACCTCTAAACCATTGGTAAAAGTTAAGCTCTCAGTTTCTGAAAGTCTTGCGCTAAAACTCATCTCACCTTTTGAGCGCTCTTTTGACTTAAAGGCCTTAAGCTCTCCAGAAATCTCTTCTAGTCTTAACTGTCCTTCACTTGATCTGGTCCATAAAAGCCCTCCAGGACCACCAAGATTTAAGCCTTTGTTTTTTAGGCGTGCGTGATCAACTAACATAAGATCAACAGAATACTCTTTTAAAGAGTTTAAATACCCAAGGCATGATGTTATCTCCTCACTTGGATTTTTAGTTTCTAGGTCTAATAGAATCTTTGTAGTTTTTTTTTCTTTGCACCTTGCAAGTAAAAAATCATAAAGCTCTTTTGAAGCTATAGGCCCACTGAGTTTTAGTGTTTGATTACTTACACTCCATGATAGTGAAGTGTTTAAAGTTAGCCATAAAACCTCTTTTAAATACTCGTGTTGTTCTTTAGATAAAATTAGATGTATGTGCTGCTCTTCACCTGCTCTGTAGGTAAGCTCTCCTTGTTTTAAGCCGATAAAAAATCTATCGTCTGTGTTATTAACATGAACGGCTACAAGGTTTGGATCAGAAAAGTGATATGACTTTTCTTTTTTAAGGTAGACCTTTTCACCTAGAACAGAGAAATGAATTTCTTTGTCATTTTCTTTAGCTTGCGTAGATGCCCTGGCTCTAAAAGAAAAGATATAAAGTAATACTGATACATAAGACAAGGCTCTAAACATGCTTTATGAGTGCAAAAGTTAAAATTCTTTTAGAGAGGGCTTGGTATGTTTATTTTAAGTGGTTTTCTAAATTTATTCGAACTTCGAACTTTTTTCCAGTTTTAAAGGAGACTTCAAAGCCAAGTTTATTTAAAATTAGACTTGATATAGAAAGACCAAGGCCTAAGCCTTTACTGTGGTTAAAAGACTCTTCATGAATTTCAAAAGGTTTTAGAATTAGATTGATATCTAGTGGTTCTGAAGATCCTATTGTATTTTCAATAATAAGTACGCTATCTTTTACATGAACTTTAACTGAAGTAGAGGCTTTTTTATGATCGTTTGCATTTTTTAAAAGTCTTTCAAAAGCCTCTTTAAATAAAGTCTTGTCTGTTTTAATTTTCATTTCACTCAGATCTTTATGAATATCTTTAAGTGATAGATTTTGACTTTTTAAATCTGTTTTTTCTTGAAGTTTTAAGAAGAAGAGAATCTCTTCAACTAAAGTTTCCATTTTTTCTGTGCCACCAATAGATTTGTTTAAAAGCTCTGTTTGTTCTTTTTCTTTGATCTCTTCTGCTAAAAGTTCTAGATATGATTTTTGAATGGTTAAAGGGCTTTTAAGTTCATGATTTATGAGCATCATAAATTTATTTTTAAGTTTGTCTAAAGACTCTAGCTCTTTATTTTTAAGCTCTAGTTCATTTACAAGATCATATTTCTTTTGTGCCTCTAGAAGAGTTTGCTTTAAGTCTAAACGTTCCCAGGGTTTTGGGATAAATCTATAGATTTCAGCGTCATTTATGGCGTTTATTGTAGATTCTAAATCTGCATAGCCTGTAATTATAATTCTTATGGGTCTTGGATTTATAAGTTTGCAGGCGTTTAAAAAGTCTACTCCACTCATGCCTGGCATTCTTTGATCACTTACGAGTAGACTTATGTCTTGATGCTTTTCAAAAAGATCTAGACCTTCTTCACCACTAAGAGCTGTATAAACAATAAAATCTTTTTTAAAGACTCTTTTAAAAGCTCTTAGATTTTCTTCTTGGTCGTCTACATAGAGTAGCGATGACCTTTTCTTTGTGAACATCTTATCTTTCCTTATTCCTGTAATTCATTATATCGTCCAAAGTCTTGATTATCTTAAGGCCCTTTTTAAAGTGTAAAGTCTTTGGTCTTTTTAGCCGATCTTATTATGAGACTGAAACACATAACTGTGGGAGGAGCCCTTGAAGGCCTTGGCTTCTAATTTTTTTATTTTCTTTTTGTCAGCTACAACAGCTATGGCGCATAGCCCAGGTACAGGAGCTGCTTCAAATTTTGATTATTGTAACTACAATGCGGATCCTATCAGAACTTACAAACCTTCAAATGTAGCACGTGCAGAAAAATCTTTAAGTGAAGCTCAAGAGGCTTTAGATGCTTTAGAAAAAGAATATGAAAAACTTAACAAATGTACAGATACTTGCAAAGATGTAGTTCAAAGAGTTTTTGATTTAACAATTAATAGAACTTACCACGAAAATTATATTGAATATTTAAAAGGGGACAGCAACTATTGCCAAAATGTCGCTGATACCAATGTAAGAAAATACAATCTCTATGCTTCTTTAAATGACTGGTCTAGAATTGAAAATGAAAAGTTAAAAAACTATAAAAGACCAAGTCGTATGATTGCTGAAGATCGTCCGCAACCAAAACCTCCTGGTGGTGGAACCATCACTGTTCCTGATGCATCACCAGAGTTAGGTGCACCTTCAAGACCTAGGCCAACAGCACCTCAAGTGGTTAGACCTGCGCCATCAGCTCAGTCGTGTGAGTACACTACAGGTTCAGAGTATAAACTTGATGTACAGATTTGTGAAGATGCTAAAGAAAAAGGTTTATCAGCAAAAGAGTATGTAAAATGCAGAAGCTGTTTAGGTCCTGTAAATAAATACGGAAAGTGCTTACAAGATCTGTCTAGAATAGATCAAAGATTTGCTGAGGCTGAGTATTTAGTTGAACAAAGACTTGAAGAACTTGAACATGCAAAAGCAAATCCTGAGTCTAGCACTACGTGTACAGATTGTGTTCAAGACACACGGTCGTGGTGGTCAAAGTGGGGACCAATGGCTGCAGTTGGAGCACTTGTCAGTGTTCCAGCCTACTTCGCTTACAGACAAGACAGAAACAGTTACAAACATTATAGAGATGTTATTCATGAAAATAACAATAGACTTGGCTATCCTACTGAACCTAGAGAAGATTTAAGTGGATACAGGTTAGCAGCAATGCTACTCAACGGAACACCTGCAATTGTAAATACAGGACTGGCCACTGGAGCCTTCGGGTGTGCAGGCAGCGGCTTGTACGGAACAGGTACGGTTTTAAGTGGTCTACTAACAGGCACACAAATAAATGGAGCAGGTGGAATAAACGGCCACACCCTTGGTCAACTTTCTGGAAATGTTAATGGTGGTGTAAACGGAAATCTCGGTGGTGGCTTAAGTGGCGGTGGAGGTACTTTCGGGACGAATCAACCTAGTAGTGCACAAATTCAAGCGATGTTAGAGGCTGAAAGACAAGCTGCTGCTGAAAGCCAAGCTAGGCTTCAGTATCTTAATGAGTACAACTCATACTATCAGTCTAGAGCTCAAATTGAAGCCGATGCTTTAGCACGAATTAATGCTCTTGGATCAGTGCCTTCAAGCAACGGATCTTTTAATGGCTCAGCTAATGGTTCAGTAAACGGTCAGCTTAATTATAACGGTGCTGGTGGTGTTGGCGGTTTTGGTAATACAGCTTACGATCCATTAAATGGAAGCTTTTTTAATAATGGTTTAGCAGTTGGTGGAGTAAGTATTAGTGGTCAAGTTAATACATACGGACAAGCAGGTTTTCAAGGACAAAGTAATTTAAATAGCCCGCAGTTTGTACAACCTGGTGCAAGTTCAAACAACAATATAGTCGTTCCAAGCAATCATCAAAACAACAGTGGGCAAGGGCTTCCGCTGTAGTTAAATCTTTAATGCTGTTTTGATCTCAAAGTAGCATCTTAAAAAAATAAAAAATTAACTAACCTTTGAAGCGTAAAGGCTTTTAGCTGGGCCTTTGTGACACTTGATTGTGTGTTTGGTGTTTGAAGGGATCATCACGCGGTCTCCTTCTTTTAATAAAACTTTATTACCGACAATGTCTAGAATGATTTCACCTTCTGCAATAATTCGTACTTCATCAAAAGGAAATTTTCGTTCTTTTGTAGTTTGATTCTCTTCTAAAATCTCTTCATGTGGCTTCAAACCTTCTAAAAAAAACATCTGACGAATCTGCTTAAGGTCAGGGGTTACTGGTGCTTGCCAACGTCTAATTATCATATCAATACGCCTCTAAAAGTTTAAAAAAACAGGTTGAAACAATTTACACCTGCTTATTAGCAAAGTAGATAAAACTCTACACAAAAAGAATTAACATTTTCCCACTTTAAAACAACAAAAGATTAAATACTATATTTTGAGCTAAGTTGAAACACGACCAGGGCCAGACTATGCCTTAAAAACTTAGGCTGCCCCTTAAAGTCATCGATATAATATTTATGGAAAATAGTTCGTCTACACTTAAACAGATTGCTGATTTTATAGAGAGTGAGTCTACGTTGACTCTTGATTCTCTATCAGATTCAGGTCTTACACTTATACAGAATGTAGATGGCAAGAGCTTAGAGATCTTAACTTCTGGGGTTGATGAGGTGCTTACACGTAAGGACTCAGCTGGAAAACCCTTTTTACAAGTTAACTTTATTGAGGGCACAAAAATATTGATTACAAGGTCTCTAGTAGGCTTTAAACCTGCAATTTTTGAGGGTATTGATCCCACACGGATTCCAAATGTTGTTACAACTCCTGATCTTTTAAGTATTGTTGAAGCCTTAGCTGACTTTGATTTTGAAGAAGATTACGAAGAGTACAAAGCTTTAAGACGAATGTACTATTCTATTCTGCATGGTGCTGAAGCTGTTGGTTTTGAAATAGACAACGAACGCCTTTGGGTAAGCCAAGCAAAAGCAGTCGCTTAAGTATTGCACTGCAGTAATTTAAATACATCTAAATAAGCCCCTTAAAACTCTTGACCTTAGAGAGCATAATAGTAGTTTAACATTTCAAATATTAGACCTTTTGTGGGGGCATAGCTCAGTTGGGAGAGCACTTGATTTGCATTCAAGAGGTCGCAGGTTCGATCCCTGTTGCCTCCACCATTACGAAAGCCAGCCAACATTTTTTTCTTTCAACAGCACAGGAAGGTCTTTTTAAAAGACAATCTTTAGTCCTTAGTACTTTTTAGTGCTGGTTTGATGAGACTTGTGTTCTCAGTAGGGTTACTGTTTTTCCAGATCAACCAGTGCCATCTCGCAAAATTTTCCTTTTCGCCCCCTTTTCATGGCCTTGTCTATAAGCCTTTGGCTCACAGTAATTGAATCTTCTATAAGATTAAGATTTCGTATTTAATAGTACACATTGAAGTCTAATTTACCTTCTCTAAATTGTTTAATATTCTCTTTGTTTCCAAGAATATTATTGAGTTTAATGAGGTATTCTCTTTGAACGACTTCACCGCTTTGGCTTTTTTAAATCAATGCCTTCGACTTTTGAGGCGACAGAGATGTGATGAGCATCCATTGAAGATTCATTTTGGTAACCTAAATTTAGTTCTTCACTGAACAGATACAGGTCAGTTTTCCGTTTTTTGAAGAAATACCAACTTTATTCGGAGCCCCTGTTCAATTCACTTATGAGCTTTAATTACTATAACTTACGTAATTACTATGCTTTAAGGCTGCTCCTCAAAGAGTTTAATATCAAGAATAACCAAAATTAAATAGAGTGTTTTAAGCTCCTGTGGTAATGGTGTTATAACTTCTTTACTACAAAAGGATTGATATGAGACTTGCAATAATTATTAGCTCATTACTCTTAGGGGCTCAGGCCATCGCGTTTAACACAGTCTATACGCCGCCAGTCCATCACAACGTTCCCGACGAGAGCACCAGAAACAAAAACATCCCATTCACTGAAGTTTCCACTCAGGTAAAGCATAACTATGTGGGGCAAGTCGCTCATCCCTTAACGGGGGCCGCTGTTGTTGATTATGACAACGATGGAGTCTATGAAATTTTTTATGGAGGAGGGTTTAATCAAGAAGACTCGTTACTCAGTTACAAAAACGAAAGCTTTCATGACGTAATAGGTGACACTGGTCTCTCTAGCACGACAGCAACTTACGGCGCTACTGCCATCGATATGAATGATGATGGGTTTACAGACCTTTTAATCGCAAGAAATGACGGAGCCTATTTATATCTTAATAATGGCGATGGTACTTTCAAATCAATGAGACTTCCTTTGAGCTTCGATGATGAGGAAGTTCCCGTGAGTATTTCGGTGGCTGACATTGATCAGGATGGAGACCCTGACCTTTATGTGAGTGTTTTTGTTTCAGTTCCATTTTTTAGAAGCCCAGTATTTAATGACCCTGAACACGCAAAAGCCAATTATTTACTTTTAAACAAAGGAGATTTGAATTTCGTTGATATAACAAGTGCATCTGGAACTGCTGGAATGCAGAATACATTTTTCTCAACATTTGCTGACTTAAATGACGATGGTTTACAAGACCTTATTGTTTCTCAAAATACGGGTCGAGTAGAAATTTTTGAAAATAATGGTGACTCTACGTTTGCACCTATTGATTTCAAAAGTCCCCTTGGTTTTTGGATGGGTATTGGAATTGGGGATATTGATAATGATGGCGATCTAGATTTACTCTTCTCTAATGCTGGTAACACGATTCCCGCATTTGCTATCAGAATTGCTGCTGATCTTAAAAAAGGTCAAAAGCTCAAGCAAAATTGGTTGCTGCTACAGAATGAAGGTCATTTTAAGTTCAGAAACGTTACTAAGAAGTACCGTCTAAAAGGGAAGGGTTTTGCCTGGGGTGCTATTTTTGAAGATCTAAACCTTAACGGGGACCTTGATTTATTGATTGCCAGAAACTATGTGAAGTTCCCATCGCTCATCAAAAAACTTCGAACTTCTGGTCAGACTGTTTTTAGGATGACGGAATACAAAGGTCAGCCGAGATTTAAACCGGATAACAAATGGAACTTAAACAACTCTCACTATGGTATTTCTCCTTTAATCGTTGATTTTAGTGGTGACGGAAAGCCAGACGTTTTGTGGTTAAACATTGATGGACCTCTAAGAGCCTTTGTTAATAATAGTGATAATGATTTTATGACTTTTAGAATTCCTGACAAAGTAAGTTATTTAGGAGCCAAGCTTGAGTTGATCAGTGAGAACGGACGCTCTTACTCGAGAGAAATCTTAGCAGGGCAAGGTCTTTTGACAGATAACTCTCCGGACATCACCTTTGGGTTGGGTAAAGAGAGTAACGTTAAATTCCTGAAAATCACTTTTCCAAACGGCGAAGTTAAAACGATTTCTGATTTAACACTAAATACTGTTAATAAGATTAATCTCAACTAGGGTACCTTTTAAAAGAAGCTGCTTAGCAGTAGCTTCTTTAGTTTAAAAAGTTTTGATTTTTTAAAAGCAGAGATCTTATTTAGTATAACTTGTGTGAATTGGCTTGCACTTGCGGTAGAATAATTTTTGACCCAATTAGTTTCGTATTACTGTAGCCTCTAAAACACTAGATAGAGCAAAATAGTTATTTGAATTTAATAGGTAGATATAAGCGATATCATTATCTGATGAGTCTTTCGCAATCAAAACACTATTAATTAAAAGATCAATATCAATATCAAGGCTATTTAAGTCTACAGGGTTTCCAGAAAGTCCTAAGTTTAGTTCATCTCCGATATCAGAAACTAAACTCCAGTTTGATACAACAAGTGTACCACTTGCACTATTTGGAATTTCAATTATTAAATTATCGGTATCTTGTTCAACTAAAACTTTAAATTTAGAAGCATTAGAATTTAAGTTTATAGATTCTAAAAGACTGCTAAATTCATCAGAAAGACTTTGAGATGTGGCTAAAGGGGCATTTGGATTACCGTCTTCAATAGTTTTACTTTGAAGTTGTGAAGAGCAATTTTGAAATACGATAAAACTTGTTAATAAAAAAAATATTGGAACTGCAACTTTTAACATAAAGAATCTCCTCTTTAAGAAACTTTCTTTAGAGTAAGATGTTTTTATGTAGGAGCCAAAGTGCTAACATTAGAAAAGTGCATCTAGCCAGACTAAAGACCTAAGGTTTTTTTTAATTTCCTCTTAAGTTTTTATAAACTTGAAAATAACGCCTACCTATCTCTCTGTAGGCTCTTGCGCCAAAATGAACACAACTTCCTTCACCACAAGGAAAAGCCGGAGGAACTAAATCATCGTGATTTGAAGTGCCCGAGTTGTTTAAGTAAGTGCTTACTTGAGTTTGCGCTTCATAAATTAAAAGCTCTCGACTGTTTAAAGTAGAAAAATCCCCTCTGTCATCTCTTCCTCTAGAGTTTGTCCCAACAATAATGGGTACATCTGAAGTGTTACCCCTTGCACTGGCTCCTCTAATGTCAGGCGCAATTTGGCTTCTAAAAGAGTTCATCAACTGTTCTAAGTTTGTACGATAGGCTTGAGCACAAGGATCAGTGAAGGTGTCACGCTCTCCTTGTTGCCATAAAATACCTCTTAGGATTCCACCGGACTCTTGAAGTGCAATATTTGTTCTTTGTATAGCTCTTCTAAAAAGTCCAGTGCCTCCAAAGTTTACGTCATTTCTTTCAACTGCATTCCATGCATAGAGTGGAAACTCATCTATAACACAAAATCCAGTACTTCCCATTGCTGTTGGAACAAGTATAATGTCTTGATTTGTAATTTCTAGAACAGATTTTGCAAAACTTAAACCAAGTCCAATGGTTGTTCCAGTTGATCCATTAACATGAAGAGGGTCTTCAGCTTGAATGATTCTAGGCTCTAAAACAACTTTATCGACATTTGAAAACTCTTCTGTAGAGTTAAAATCATTAAAGTTATTTGAAGTGACGTTTAGCTTAAAGATTTTAGGGTGAGGCTCATCAAGACCGCCTGGGGCAGCATTTTTTGCATCTTCTATTGTAGGGGCATTATCCCTAGATAAGCTTGTACCAACCATATTAGACTGACCAGCCAAAAGAAAAACATTTGGAGCTTGAACAGGCGTTAGGTCAATTTCTAAGAAATGACTTTTAGATTCATCACCTCTTTGCATATTAAAAACTATGGTTGTTTTTTGTCCCTTAAAAGGCAAAGGGCCAATATTTAAAGCTATATTAAAAACTGCACTTAATTGATTGTTTGAAAGATTCTGTGACAAGGGGCGAACTGAAAAATAAGAAGCTAGGTTTGAAGCCACAGGAAAAAGTGAAACTAAAATGTCTTTATCAGTTTCAAAAGCACTGAGTTCAACTCTAATAGACACGTCATCACCACCTTCTACTAAAGAAATTTCGTCTGGTGTAAAGCTTACTTTTATGTCACTAAGTTTTGTATTTGTAAGAGTAACTTCAGGGGCTTCGTCTTTTGTAGTATTTGTGTTTTTACTACACGCCTGATTAATAGTGATTACAACTAAACCCACTGTAATTATTAAAGCTATTTTTGCCTTCACGAAATATCCTTTTTTAGTATTTGAGCGTTAAATATGTAAATCTTAACTTATAAACTATTATAAATTTAAACACTGTAAAAAGACTATTTTAATAAATTTAAAAGCCAAACTAAAGGCCGTATTGTATAGAAAAAAGAGCTAGATTTTATCTTTCAATTTCTGATTCACTATCAAAAACAAGACCGTCATAAGAAAGAGCAATAAAAATTTTCATCCTGTTGCTAAGAAAACCACTGAGTTGTCGCTCAGCCGGAGTTGATCCATTTAAATCCACGGTGTAAGAATTGGTTTTTAAGTTTTCTAAGTCTATGACAAGTTCTGCAAGATTTTTAAATGTTGTGTCTTGTCTAGCAACATCTTCTTTAAAAGAAATTTTTAAAAAACCATTAAAATTATTTTTAAAATCAAATTTAATTTTCGATCCAAGTATTCCAACATTTTTAATATGTTGTTTATTAATTATATTAAAATCTGACTCTCCTCTAACGACTTGATCAATCTTTGATTGAAATAAAAATCCTCTCCCAAAGTTTGAAGCTCTAGGAAAAGCAAAATCTCTATATTCTAAATTTAAAAAGATATTCGAAAAAGATATATTTATTTTTGGAACTATGTCAGAGGCTAGTAACATGTATTTAAAAAGGTAGGCGTAGCTGTCTGAAGCCTCAGGGTTTATCAGCATTTCAATCAGTGCTTTAGAAGATTCAGAGGCTTGTTTTTGAGAATCTTTAATATTTAAAGCAGTCAGAAGCTTTCGTTTGTTGAGTATAAAAGACTTAAAAGAATTTTTAACTTTTCTTTTGATTTTAAAAGACCAATCTTCAGGATCTTGTCTAAGTAATTTTGCTTTTCTACGTTTAGTCATCTTAAAGCCTAAAAAGCTTGATCTACGTGCCATCTCTTCAATCAATACAGCTTTTAACTGTGCTTCACTAAACTGACCAATGGCTTTGATGTCAGACCTTGTAAAGTAGAACTCCATTAAAGCTCTTGTACGTTCAAAATCGTAAACACCTTTTGGTTTTGCAATTTGTATGTCACGGCCGGTCTTTGTAAATCTATTAAAGGCCTTTATATGATCAGATAGTTCATCAACTTGCACTTCTTTATTTTTTTGATTGATCGTGATCAAAGTCCGTTCATCATTAAGGCTTTTTCTAGCAACAAGTACAATATCACTTGGCAAGCTTACTGCCTCAGGCCCATATTCTTCGTATGCTTGAATTTCAAAACGTTTTTGTTTGTCATCTAAAAGAACGGAGCGAGAGTCGTAGCTGTTTAATAAAATTCCGCCAGAAATTAAAACATCCCTATCTTCAAAAGAGGCTTTACTGTCATGATATGTTTCAGATGAAAGACGTGTAGTCTTTTTATAAGTTAAGAACTGAAATTTTTTTTGAGAAGCTGATGTGGTTACTTTACTTTTTAAATTTAGAATAAGATCAATTGTAGAGTCCTTAAATTTTTTTAAGATGCTGCTGGCTTTAGAGATGTCTTGAATGGTAAAGACTTCAAAAAGTGAAAAGTTGAAATCACTTAAAGCCTCATCGTAAATTTTTCGATCGACAGAATTAGATAAATCAATTTCATATACAGAGTTAAACCTGTGTTCTTTGATAAACTCTTTTGATGCGTCATAAGTGATAATTGTTAAGTCATCAGGAATATAACTTGGTAAAGCCTGCTCAACAATTATATCAATATTTGAGCTTACTTCAACGCCCCAACTGGTTTTAAAAGAGTCTTTTATGTCACTTCTGATTTGTCTTATAGAGAATAAAAGTTTATCTACTTTAGTTTTTACAATTATTAGTTCAAATTTTCCGGTTCTTATCACTTTGTTTAATTTAAAATAGGGCTTAATAGAAAAAGACTTTTCTTGTATCAAGTCAAAAATAACTGAAGGTCCAAAACTTGCAGCCCCGTCGTAAACAAAAGAGTAACCTTCACCGACATTCATTTTATCAGCCATTTTAACATTTAAAGGAAAGCCTGTTATTTCTGAATCTGTTAGTGTGTTTGATTTAGGTGCTAAGGTAAATCGCGTAAGCCAGTCGCTGTATCTGGCAAAGCCTTCAGGACTTAAGTTAAAACCTGGGGATATTTCAAAGTATTCGGTGTTCATAAAGTAGAGAAAATTTGTATCTTGTGGGCCAGGGTAGCTTACATAATCATTATTTTTTGTACGTCTTCTATCTGCTGCAGGCGAAATGAAAAAACGCTTTAGGCTTGGTTTGGCAGCCCCTTGAATACTAAAATTAAAGTTCATTTTTTCTTTAATTTTTTCAAAAGCATTTAAATGAAAGCTGGCACTAAGCTCAGTTTCATCTGAGACTAAAAAATCACCACCACTAAGCGGAAAAATAAGTCTAGAGTTTGTGTAACCTACACTAAAATATTTATTGATTTTTTCATTAAAACTTATCGTTTCTTGAATCTCTATAGCAAGCTTTGCTAAAAACCGTCTAAGCTCTGAAGGTTTTGAGTTATTTTGATTG
>JALZUR010000037.1 GCA_023301025.1 Bdellovibrionales bacterium
TTATTTGTAATCTTCTAAATTTAGAAGATTACAAATAAAAATAACTGCTCCAGTAGAACATGCTTGTGTAGATATAGTTCTTTTTTACAGAATTTTTATTTTTCGGATGATTTTTTGAACTCGTTAAAATCCAAGAAGCTCTTGTATGAGCTTCTCCTCGAGATAGTTTAAAGCAGTAAATACTTTTATACACATCAAAATTATTTAGCTTAAGTTTACATGTTTGGATTCTATTAAACTTTAAAAGCCTTATTCTTTTTGGTTTGAAGATCAGTCTTGCATAAGCCAAGTTAGACTCTTGTAAAAACCTTGGTGTTAAAAAAACAAAGACTAATAAAAAAATGACTTTCTTTTCCAATAAACAGTTCCAATGTGAAGAGTTATAAGTAGCACTAAAAGATGCCCTAGAAGCCAGTTTAGATTTTCAAAATTAGCTAGGCTTTTTTTAGGGTAATTGAAAAATATATTTAAAAAATCTAAACTATTTAAAAACTCCCACCAAAAAAAGTGGCTCAGCCATTCAGCCCTATCGAACAAAAGACCTAAGAAAGAAAGAGGAAGAATTACAAAACCAATAAGAGGGCTTAAGAGTATGAGAGGGAAAAGTGCTGATAAGGGGGGGAGGCCAAGCATTGAAATATAGGTGGGTGCAGCCAGTAAAATAAACTTAATCTCTAAGTGTTTCTTTATACCTAAGCAGGTTATTAAAGTTGAAAAATATAAACTTAAGATTAAAGAAAGCATTTCTCCTTTTAAAAGAGCAGTAGGAAGCGTGAGTGCTGCTGATATTACTTTTAGAAAAGGAGGAGGTAAAAACACTCCAGTTTTATTAAGAAAAATAAGGCTTAGTCTTTCAAAGAAGCATCTGGCTATAGGGCTAGAGAAGTTGCACGTTAAAACATAAATCAACAGAACGAGGAGTTGTACTTTTTTTTTAAGACCAATCAGTTTTAGCAGTTTTTCAAAAAAAAGTGCATGAGCTCCAGAAACAACAAAGAGATGTATTAAGTTAAAGTTAAGAATAAGGTCTTTAATCTCTCCTTCAGGCCATGAAGTTCCACACACAAGAGCCCTGTTGAGTGGGTGATCTAGTAGTTTTAAGCAAAGCTCATTTAATGGCAAAAGAAGAGTCATAATGTAAGTGCTCTTCAAAAAACTGAAGCGATCTTATTTCATCAGAAATTAGGCAGCACAATCCAAGCAAGATTTATAAGCATAAAAAGCGGATTTATTATTTAGTTTAGCTAGAATTTTCAGCAATGGGCTAAAACATATTAGTAAGGTCTAGTTCCAGTCTAGTTCACCCCCCTTTTCCACAAAAAATGTGGAAAACTTAAAGTCTATGCATGGTTTTATAAGCTGTTTATGTCTAATTCTATTCTTTATATTTAGCTATAGAGCTAATGCTCAAAAAGTTAGCTTGATAGAGCCTGTCCAAGGATGGTCGCGTTTAGTTAGAAGCTCAAACATAGATACTAAGTATGAAGTAAAGTCTGGTGACAATCTTTACGACATTAGTGATATTCTTTTTGGTGATGCTAACTATTGGCCCAAAATATGGTCGCTCAATAAAGTGATCACTAACCCGCACATTATAGAAGTGGGGCAAGTGGTATACTTTGACAGTGGAAGTGTCTTAACACCTCCATCAGTTAGACTCAGCCCTAAAAGTGGAGTCTATCTCATGGCGGAAAACTATAAGAATCCAATTATTCCTAAACAGGTTCCTCGACCAAAACTAAGAATTTTACCAGACTCTTTACCTCAAACCTTTGGAAGTTTAAGTCTTGATGAAGAAGAAGAAGTTCTTTTAAAAGAAATTGAAGTAGGCAAAAGATTTGTCTTGGAAGAAAAATTAGCCTCTATGCTATACACAGAGATTTTATCAAGACGGCCTGATGACATTGGAAGACTTAGTGTAGTTGAGGACAATTCAAATTTTGCAAAAATAAACTCTGAAGTGGTCTTAAATTTAAATAAAGAGGTAAGACTTGGACAAAACTTATCTTTGTTTAGAGATGTACCCTCTGGCAGCGCAGGGCATATTATTGAATGGTTGGGCGAAGTGCAAGTGATAGAAGAGCTTTCAGATTCAAAGTACAAAGCTTTAATCACTGTTGCCCATGAGGATATTAGAGTAAATAGTTTAGTGAGTTTAAATCCATTAAAGTATGTCAGATACGCTGAAACTCAAAATCAGCCTATATTAACTGATACGAAAATTAAAATTATTGGTGGTGAAGGAAAACTTGGAAGAGTTCTTTTAAGTGATGGGGATTTTGTTTACCTAAACAAGGGACGCTCAAAAGGAGTTTCAGATGGTGATGTTTACTTGCTGAGTAAAAATCTTAAAAGCTATCACACAATCTCTAAAAAGAATGACGTTCCAACAGTATCTTCTCTAGTAAAAGTAGTTTCAGTAGATGATAGTTATTCAACAGGTGTTATCTATAGTATGGACGATATTGTCGGTACTGGCACTGAAACTCGAACAGAATAAATATTAAATAGATTTTGAGGTTACTTAGAGTAACTTTAAACTTTTGCATAGACTCTTTAGATGAGAGATTTTTTTTTACTTGTATGGCTTTTTCCAAATAATAAGAGATTAAAAGATGAGTTTAAAATTTCTTTTAAAGATAGAAAATTTAGCCCAAGTTCATTTATCAAAGACTTATTTTTTAGATCAAAAGATGAAATTTCAAATCTTATAAAAATTCTAAAAAAGAACTCTATTACCTACATTACAGTTGTAGATGAGTTGTACCCTAGAGAAATTCTAACATATAACTACCAACCCTATATCTTTTCTTGTAAGGGTGATTTTTCAATTTACAGTCAACTTGAGCCTGTTTGTTTTGTAGGTAGTAGAAGACTGGATCCAGAGTTAGAAGAGTGGATTTTTGAAAATATTAGTATTCAGTTTACAAAAATTCTCTTTGTCTCAGGCGGAGCCATAGGTACAGATCAAGCTATTCATAGAAGTGCAATAAGAAGCAAGAATAAAACTTTATTTGTTCTTCCTAGTGGTTTATTAAATGCGTATCCAAAAGGTGTTTTAGCTAGATTTGAAAACTCTAAAAACACAGTGTTTGTTTCTCAGTTTTCTCCATTTCAAAAGATGTATAAATCAAACTTCTATGCGAGAAATTATTTTATGTCTGCTCTATCAAATAGAGTCGTTATTCTACAGGCTGAAGTCAAAAGCGGAACACTGGTTACATCAAAGTATGCAGTTGAAATGAACAAAGAGCTCTTCGTTTTATCATGCTCACCTTGGGATAAAAGATACACTGGAAACAAAAAACTTTTAAACGAAGGAGCTGGTCATATTATAAATCTAGATCTATTCCAATAAAAGAGGTACCCAACAAATATAAGAAAGACACCTATGGGAAAGTAAACCCATAGCGGACTTTTCATCGTGAAGGACATATACTCAGAGAAAAAGAGAAGAATCAAAAAGAATAAAGATAATGCTAATGCCAGTACAAAACCTTTTCCTGAGGAGCTTCTAGAGTGAAGTCTTAAACTTAAAAGTAGAGCTATAAAGAAAAATAGAAAACAAGTTAAAGATAAGACCATTCTTTTATGATATTCAATTTTATATTTGATGCCTTTTTTTTGTAATAATTTTTTAGAATCTAAATAGTCTGGCTTTGATCTGATAAATTCAATATCTTGGTTTTTAAAAAGAGAGACTTTATAATTTTCAAAATCAACCAACAGGTTTTTTTTTGTAGTGTCTTCACCAAACAATTGACCATTTTTTAGAAGAAGTTGAAAAGACTCCTCTTTATCATATGAATCTAAGAAAGCGCCGGTGTCTGAAAAAATAAACTTTAGTTGGTCTTTATCTTTTCCTGTTAAAAGAAAAACTTTTTTAAGGTCTTTAGTGCTATTTTTGATCTCTTCAGCGTAAAAAACTGAACCAGGAATGTTATTTAGAAAAACACCTTCTTGAAGCGCCGATAATGCAAGTTTTTCTATGAGTAATGAGTTTATAAACTTTGATTTAGCTTTTGAGTTAGGGCCCCATGTGTGAATTGAATTTGAACAGATAAAAAAGCAAATAAAAGTTAGAAATAAAGCTGGAGTTGATAAGCTAATTTTAGAGTATCCTATATTTGAAAAAGCAGTGAGTTCTAAATTTGAGCTCAGTTTCCCATAGCCAAATAAAATAGACAAAAGCAGACAAAAGGGAATAAAAAGAGGGAGGTAGGATAGGCTTCCGAAGATAAAAAATTTGATACTTAATAAAAAATCTTTACCATCTACTAAAAGTAGTTCTGAATTATTTAAAAATTGAAGAATAAAAATTAAGCTTAAAAATGAAATTAATGAAAGTACAAAAGGCCAAAATATCGCAGAAAGAATATAAAAAAAAGCTTTTGCTGATAAGAGAAATTTCATAGAAGCTCAGATTATAAGCTTAATATTTTATTGTCACGATGATTTTTTGTATGAAAATAAAGAAGAAATACTAGATTTTTTCTTTATTTTCTCAGTATGACTTTTTTTGAGTTCACTTTTATACTTAAATTTTTCGCGTCTACTTGGTAAAAAATTAGGATCAATCTGTAAACTTTTTTCTAGATTTTTTAAAACTCCATTGCTGTCATTTTGACGTTTGCTTATCAAAGCTAAAATGTAGTGATCGAGAGCTGTTTTAAGGTCTCCGTTATCATTTAAAAGCTCTTTACTGGCTTTTTTAAGATCAATTTCCTTTCCAGTCTTAAGTTGTGTCCATAAAGTTATAATAGGTAACATTTCATGGTTAAAGTTTGAATTTATAGATTTAATTTTTTTTAGCCAGGCTTCCGCATTTGAATATTCTGATTTGTTTAAATGTTCTAAGGTTTTTTTAATCAGATTGTTTAATTCATCTTTTTCTTTTTCTTTGCTTAGTAAAATTCTTGTATCAAATGTTTTTCGCTTATCTAAACTTTTTATTTTATTAAAGTCTTCTGTTATTTTTGTGAATGCCTTTTTAAAGATAATTTCATTTTCAGCATCAAGATTTAGACTCATAAGTCTGTCAGGGTGAATCTTTTTCGCAATTTTATGATAAGACTTGGCAACTTCAACGTCTGTAGTGTTGCTTTTCTTTATATCCAATGTTTTGTAGGGGTCTTTTTCACTAAGAAGTTTTTTTATAAATTTCAGATTAAAACTTCCTTCATCTTGATTGTGTTTTGATTGTTCTTGTAACGTAGCGGCTCCACTGATGACTAATAAGAATCTTAGTTCAAGATCTTTTGTATCAAGAGAAATTTGATTTGTATCATCAATAAGCTTAAAACTAGGTGTGGCATATAACCTATCTGTTTGTGAAAGCTCTTTTTTTGACAATGAAAATAGAATGCTGTTTTTTAAGTCTAGATTTTCTTTTAAACACTTAAAGTAGTCTGAGTAATTTAGTGAGACTGATTTAACTTCATTTTTTTCTTTTAGCAAACTTACTTTGAAGTTTGTATACCCAAAAACTATTTTTAAGCGATCAATAGTTTGATCTTTTAAAATTTCTTTGTATGCATGGGGACTTAGTAAATTTTTTGAAAGTAAGTAAGCTCCAATTTTTAATTTACTTTCTTTAAATTGATTGCTTCTTAAAACTTCATCAATAGCGTCTTGAAGGATATAGCCTTTTTTTAAAAGTCTTTCTCCAAAAGGTTTTGTTTCTAGATTATTGGTTATATTTTCAAAACCACCATCGGACATATTGATAATAGACGTTTGAGATTTATCGGTCATAAAAATAACCTTTCCACTAAACGTATAATCAATTGCTTGTGTTAAGATTGGAATAAATTCTTCGATGTCATCATACTTAGAGTTTAGATTATGAGCGATCACTTCATCTAAACTGTTAAATTTATGAAAAAAATCAAACTTCTTAATCACACTTTGATTTTTAAAGTGCTTTGTTAAAAGACTTTGTTGAATTGGTTTTTTATAGCTTTCGGTAATGTGACTTAAATCATCTGGTAATAGTTTTGTATCAACAAAAGCACTTATTAAAAAAACCTTACCAGCGTTGTTTTTGCTTTTATTTAGCTCGTAAAGAGTTTTTGAAAGTTTAATACCGTCTGAACCTGAAAGGATGCAATCAACAAATATATGACTGAAACCTGATAAGCTTCTTTGAATAGACTCTAAAGATTGCTTTTCATTTGTGCAAATTTCGATATTTTCTAAGGAGTAGTTCTTTTCAAGTAGTCTTCCAAATGCATTTGCAAAATTTGTATCGTCATCAATAATAAGAACTGAAGCATCCATATTGTCTTTTCGGTCCTCTTGTACTTCATCTTAAAGGTTATTCTGAATTTTAACTCTCTCTACGTGTTTGAGCATAGGCAAAGGTCTAGCGCATTTATTATGCTCTAATTGTAACTAGACTTTTGAATTAAAAGTAAAATAGTGTATGTTTAGAAAATACAAGAAGGAGCTTTTATGCCAATTTTAAATATAAATGATGCTCAGTTTGATCAAGAGGTTTTGAATTCTGATGAGTTAGTAATGGTTGATTTTTGGGCTGAATGGTGTGGTCCTTGTAAGGCACTCGGGCCAAAATTAGAAGAGATCTCAACAGAGAATAACATTAAGATTGTAAAAATTAATATTGATGAAAACAAAGAAACTGCTCAAAAGTTTGGTATTCGAAGTATACCAACTATGATTCTTTTCAAATCAGGTAAAGATGTAGAAACATTAATGGGAAATCTTCCAAAAGAAGAGCTTGTTTCAAAGCTTCAATCTCATTCATAAGTCTTAGAATTTTGTCTTAAGCAGTTGCGTACCCGCAACTGACTTTTTCAAAAAAGGTATTTTCTCTTAGACACATTTGAGACAAGGCCTAATGAAGCCATCGTTGTTAGAACTGATGAACCTCCATAACTTAATATTGGCAGGGGAACACCCACAACAGGCATCATTCCCGTTATCATAGCAACATTTATAAATACATGCCAAAAAACAATAGCTCCGACTCCCACTGAGACCAGTGTCCCAAATGAGTCGGGTGATTCTGCGGCAGTATTTATTATGCTAAGAAACAGCAGTAGAAATAAAAAAAGCACCAATATTGATCCGATAAAACCATGCTCTTCACTTAAGACGCTAAAAATAAAGTCAGTGTGCCTTTCTGGTAGAAATTGTAATTGAGATTGTGTTCCTTTTAAATACCCTCGTCCTAATATTAAACCACTTCCCACTGCAATTTTTGATTGATGTGAGTTATAACCGCCCCCTCGAATATCGCTTCCAGGGTTTAAGAATGTAAGTATTCTTTGTTTTTGATAGCTTTTAAGCCCGTAGTTCCATACAGGTGGAAAACTAATAAGGCTAAACAATGCGATGAATATAAGTACTTTTTTATCAAGCCCTATAAAAAGAACGATTGTGCCTCCAATAATAAACATGACTAAGGAAGTGCCCAAATCAGGTTGGGTAACAGTGGCGGCAAAGGGTAAAAAGCAAACGATAAAAGGCATAAAAAGGTCTTTTATTTTTAGTTTTTGCTGGCTCAGGCTTTTGCAAAGAAGTGCTGCCAACGCGAGTACAAGTGTAAGTTTCATTGTTTCTGAAGGCTGATATTTAAAAAATCCTAAATCCAACCACCTTTTAGCGCCATAAAAGCTTTTACCAAAAAATTTAACACTTACTAGAAGTGCTAAATTGACAATATAGAAGATCCAAACACCTCGTTTGATAAAGTCTAAGTTTAAGTATGTAATTATAAAAAATAAGACCCAACCCCCTAAAATCCATATGAGCTGAGAAATAAAAACTCTATTAAAAGTTTCAGCTTCTGGGGTGTGTGTAGCGCTGTATAAATTAACAATTGAGATGAGACTTAGTGCTAGAAGCACCAACAAAAGGTTAATATCAAGTTTTTTAGTATCTTTAAGGTTCATCTTAACCACTATGTTTTAAGTTTTTCTATTATATCATTATATGCTTTTAATCTAAAATCTCAATTGTAAGTTTCTTTATCTTTTAAAAAGCTCAGGGTGTTTTTTCTTCATATAAGAGGTTAAGAGTTCAGTCACCATAGGGGCAGCCCCGCTAGATCCGCCGCATGCATGAAGTGCTAAAGCTGCAACCACAATTTCAGGGTCCTCAACAGGTGCAAAGCCTACAAAAAAACCGTGATGTCGCTCTTCCTCAACACGGTTTTTACACTTTTTATATATCTCATTACTTGAAAAATTTTTAACTTGGACTGTTCCTGTTTTGCCCGCCATTTTAAATTTTTTAGAAGATCTATATCTAGCAGTTCCTCTTGGTCCATTGGCTACTTTAGTTAGGCCTTCAATGATTGTTTCAAAATCGACTTTTTCAACATCATCGCTTTGTTTAAGATCATACTTTAACTTAGAGTCATAAGAGGCAATGGTTCTGCCTTCCTCATTTAAAACTTCTTTTACAAGGACAGGCTCATATACAAGTCCCTTTGTGGCTATTGTTAAGTAGCCAACTGAAAGCTGTAAAAGTGTTGTATTAATATAGCCTTGTCCGATGGCGTAGCTTAAATCTTCTCCTTTGTGCCACTTCTCATTTCTATTTTTACGTTTCCAAGCTTTTGTGGGTAGGAGTCCTTTAGATTCTTGAATATACTGTATTCCTGTTCGTTGTCCCAAACCCATTTTAGAAATTAAAGAGCTCATAACATCAACGCCCATCTCTAAACCTAACTTATAGAAAAAAACATTTCCAGAAACTTCAAGAGCTTGAGTCACATCTACCTCTCCATGTCCCCCTGCGCGATGATCATGATAATAACGACCTCCGTAGTAGAGTTTTCCGGGGGAGTAAAGTTTGGTGTACTTGCTAATAATATTGTTTTGTAAAGCGGCTAATCCTACAAAGGGCTTAAAAACAGACCCTGGTGAATAAGTGCCTTGTGCGACTTTATCAATTAAAGGTTTATACTTATTATTATTAAGCTCTTTCCAAAGTTCAGAGGAGATGCCTGTTTGAAAAACAGTTGGGTCAAACGAGGGGTTTGAAGCCCAAGCCAAGACTTCACCTTTTATATTTAAAGCTATAATTCCGCCTTTGCGCTCCCCTAAAGCATCTTCTCTTTGAAATGCGTCAAAGGCATCTTTTTGTAAATCTTTATCAATAGTTAAAACTACGTTGTTTCCAATTTTAGCATCAATATCCTTTAAGCCTACATAGTTTACTAAAGATTCTGATTTGTTTTGTCTTCTTCCCCTGGCATCAACTTGGACGTAAGAGAGGCCATTTTTACCGCGAATAAATTTATCTAGTGTATTCTCTAAGCCTGTTTGACCAATCTGATCTCCAAGGTCAATGCTAAGTCCTTGGTTTCTGAGTTTTGAGATTTGTTTTTCATTAGCTGTTGAAACATAACCAAAAATTTGAGCCCCAGACTCTTTAAGAGGGTAGTTTCTGAAAATAACTTCTTCGGCATTTATCTCTGGATAGTTTTGTTTGAGTTTTTTAAACTCTAGGGCTTGAGTTTGAGTTATCTGTCTAGCAACTAGTGTTGGAAGGTAGGAGCCAAGTAGATGGTAGTTTCTTTTGGCATTTTTAATTAAAATAGCTTTGTCTTGTTTAAGTATGTGAGACACTTGCTCAAAAACATCATCAGTTCTTTTCTTTTTAGAAAATCTAAAAAGTTTTGGATCAATAGTTAATCTATAGCCAGGTGTATTTCCAACTAAAACATCACCATTTCTATCGTAAAAGTAACCTCTTGGAGCGCGAATTTTTTGCTCTTTTATAGTGTTCTTATCTGAAAAAGCTCTAAATTTCCTACCATTTAAAATTTGCAAGTGCCAAAGTCGAACTGTAAGTAGGAGCATCAAAAAACCTAGTGCAATACTTAGCCTCTTTGTTCGTATTTCATTAAAAAATTTAAGAGTTTGCTGGTTGTCAATTTCCATAGTTAAACTTCAAATCCAAAAGGGTAAACAACACCAATTAAGCTATCAGCACGTTTAAGTAGTGGCTCAACTATAAAAGAAAAACCAGGGCTCACAAGTGCTATTAAAATTAAAAGTGCTAGATCGTTAAAAGAGGCCAAGTTTGAATAAAAAACATAGTTTGAACCAAACATAAAAAAGTAAAACACCAAAAGGCCAAGCATGGTTGTTAAGTATAAGTAAGCACTCCCTTTTACAAAAGACCTAATTTTAAAAATATTAACAAAAGTTAATGTTGCTATAAGGCCTGCTAAAATTTGAAAAAGAGGTGCGCCTGTAAAGCCAGCAAGAATAAAGGTCGAGAGAACAGTTAGTAATGCGCCCATTAGTGGAGTTCTATGCAAAAAGTAATAGATCAGTGGTACAAACCAAATGTCGACTTCTATAAAAAAATTAGACGAACTGAAAAAAATTGATTCAATAGAGCAGACCATTAACAGTATAAGGCTGTACACAATTGTATCTATAAAGCTAACAATTGAGAGGTTTGATTTCATAGTCTACACTTCATCTTTATCGTTAGAAGTTTCTGTTGATTCGTCAGATTCAATCTCGTTTTTTTCAGGATTTCCAGGGTTTATTATTATAAAAAACTCTTCCGTATTTTTAAGATCCACAAGGGGCTTTATTGTAGCAGCTTTGGTTATTCCTGATTTTGTTTTTTTGATTTTTTTAACTAAGCCAATAGGAAGTCCTTTTGGGAAAACTCCACTTGAGCCAGAGGTTACAATTAAGTCTCCTTCAAGGATTTGAGCTTCAAAAGGGAGATGCTTCGAGATCAGATCATTTTGGCCATCACCTTCTATAAGTATGCGCTCTCTTGAGCGTTGAACAATACCTTCTGTAGCAAAAAAGTGATTTGTGATTGTAAGAACTTGGCTTTTAAATCTTGAAATCTTTAGAGTTTCACCAACAACACCATTTAGTCCAACAACTCCCATTTTTTCCTTCACACCTTCGTGTTCGCCTTTTGACAAGGTTAGGGTGTCACCCGAAAGAATTATATCTTGAGCTGAAATAAATGAAGCTAAAAGCTTCATAGGGCTGCTTTGCTCAAGTTTCAGCAGTTTTCGAAGGCGGTCATTTTCAAGTTTAATCTCTCTATTTAAAACCTGCTCAATTTTAAGTTCAGAGACTTCTTTTAAGAGCTGTCTGTTAAGTTTTTTAATAGAAATGAGGTTTGTGTACTCACTTACAGATTTTAAAACGCCTAGGCTGATGTAATCTAAACCGCCTTGTACCCCATGGGCTACTTCAACAAAAGGCTTTGCCGCTGTAGTTAAGCCTCCCTCTGAGTTAAAAAGAAATATAGGCAAGCTGATAAGTAAAAGCACAGCTAAGATTTTGCGCAGATCAAACTGAAAAAAAAACATAATTTATGGCCTGTCCCTTGCAATTTTTAGGTTTAATGACGAACATTTTATATAGATCTTAATTTAAAAAAATTATTATGAAAAGGTGAATTCTCAATGTTAGAAAAAATCAGGAAACCTGAAAGTACCAGAAGTAGATTTACTTACATTACCTCTTTGATTTTATTTTCGATGATTATAGCTACATTTATTTTTATGATACCTGGAATGTCAGGTACTGGTGGTGCTGTAAATGCGGCCGCTGAGGTTGGAAGTTCAACCGTATCTCTACGTGAATATGACGATCAACTCAGAGCTATGAGATCTCAGTATCAAAAAATGTTTAATGGTGAAATACCGCCTGTATTTGAGGCTAATATTAAGAATCAAGTTCTAGAGTCTCTAATTCAGGCTGAAGTTATGACTCAATTTGCTAAAGAGCAAAATATTGTTGTTTCTAACTTAGAGGTTGCTGATTTTTTAAGAACAGAGATTCCTGCTTTTCAAGAAGATGGTCGCTTTAGTTTATCCCTATACAATAACTACTTAGATGCGGTTAGGTTAACTCCTTCAAGTTTTGAAAAGAGAGTATACAGTGATATTTTAAGACAAAAAATCCAAGGTGCTTTCAGTGTTGCTTTCAACAAAACTCAAACAGAAAAACAACTTCTCAGCGAGGCTAAAGCCGTAAAATTAAGATTAAAATACATTAAACTAAACACGGATCTTTTTGACTCTCAATCAGAGGTAAGTGATGTCGATGCTACAGAGTTTTTGAAGGGTTCAAATAACCTTACAGAACTTAAAAGTTTTTTTGACTCTAACAAAGCCAACTATAAAGAAGATTTTGAAAGTCTTAAGGCTGACATTGCAAAAGATTTTTTAAAAGATAAAGCATCTAAGTTAAAAGATCAGGAGCTTAAAGACATTAACAAGGCTCGAGATGCTAAGTCATTAAAAGAGTTTTTACTAAAAACAGGTCACATTTGGTCTGAAGAGCAAAAGCTTAGTTTGACAGATACTAACCTTAATAATGTTGGTGAGACTAAAGATTTCTTTACAGGTGTTTTGGATCTTAACAAAGGGCAGTCCAGTAATAAACTAATCACAGTTGGAACAGACCGCTTTGTGTTTCTAAATGAAGGTTTCACAACTGAAACTGCTAAAAGTGAAGTCCCTGAGCCTCGTGTTGGGTCTAGAGGTCAGGATGCTTATAATCTTGTGTATCAAGATGAGAAAAAGAACAAGAGTGTTATCATAAATAATGAACTTGTTGCGAATTAAGTAGTTTTTCCCTGTTTCCAGAATTTTTTTAAAGAATATTGGATTTAATTGAGTCAGCCATGTAAGACTTAGGTCCAGTCCAGCCGAAATAACTTTATGCTAAAGTTGTTTTATTCCACATTCATATTCTTCCTTCTTCCTTTTTCATGGACCCAGGCAAATGCACAAGATGCGGAAATAACTGAGCGTGTTCCTGATGAATATATTGTTGTGTATAAACCTGAAGCTTCTGTCTCATCAAAAACGCTTTCTGTAGCAGCTTTAAATCACAATTTATCTTTAAAAACCAGTTGGAGTAATATCAACAGCTATCACTTTAAAGCTAGAAAATCTGTTGATTTCGATGCTTTAAAAGAAGAGATGTCTAAAAATCCAAATATACTTACTATTGAGCCAAATTATAAAGTTAAGGCTCTTTCTTTATTTAATAGAGTTTCAACAGATGCAGACCTTGGCGCAAATTCTGCTTGGCAAGCTATTGCTGATAATCAAGAATTTTCACGAGGTTTCTCATCTTATAGACCAATAGTTGCTGTAATTGATTCGGGGCTTGATGTGAATCACGATGTTTTTACCCAGACTGAAAGACTTTGGGTGAACGAAGGTGAGATTCCAAATAACGGTATTGATGATGACTTAAACGGTTTTATTGATGATGTTAATGGGTGGAACTTTGTTGATGATTCGCCAAATGTTTTTGATGATGATGAGTTTGGTCATGGATCGCATGTGTCTGGTATTGTGGCGTCTTCATCTGGCCCTCTAAATTACACACTTAGTGCACTTCCTCCAGTAAGAGTTATGTCTTTAAAGTTTTTAAATGGAGTAGGTGAGGGAACTACGGCTGATGCTATCTCTGCCATCTATTATGCTATTGAAAACGGTGCTAAAGTTTTAAATAATTCTTGGGGTGGTTCAATCTACTCAACAGCTCTTCATCAAGCTGTATCTTTTAGTTATGAAAGAGATACCGTTTTTGTTGCTGCAGCTGGTAATGAAGGTGTGAACACAGACAACACACCACTTTATCCATCATCGTTAGATGTTCCAAATGTTATATCCGTCGGTGCAAGTAGTGACACATCAAGAGCTATCTTTTCAAACTTCGGTGCTGAAACTGTAGATATTTTCGCTCCAGGTGCTGGTATATACAGTACTTTACCGGGCAATACTTATGGAAATTTAAGCGGAACTAGTATGTCTGCTCCTTTTATTTCAGCTTTAGCCGCTTTGATGTTTGTCGAAGCACCGCAATTTTCAGGTTATCAAATAAGAGAAGACATCTTAGCTACAGCTCAAAGTTTTACGCAACTTAATGGTTACAGTGCCACTGGTGGTCGAGTGGATTTTGGTGCTGCAATAGATCAGCTTCAAACGCACTCAACTGATGTAAACTTTAAACCAAGCTACGTTCCTGAGTTTACTTCAAGATCTATAGCATCTGTAGGTAACAGTTCGAATAACGATAGCCTTATAGCATGCGGACGAGTTAGAAAAAGTTCAGGTGGTTCACAAAGTGGTACAAGTAGCGCAATATTTTTACTACTATTTCCAATGCTTTTAATTTTGTTATTCAGAAGATTAAGTTATTAAATCTCAACCTTCTCGACTTCAATATCTTTATTAAAAATTTGAAAAATAAAGCTTTTAAAATTTTTAGCCTCATCAGTGATTAAAATTTTAGTTAAGCTTTTCTCATTGAGCCTGCTATTTAAATTTTTTAGTTCCAATTTTCCACTTAGAGACTTTGAAACACTAATTGAAGAGTCTATCAATTGTATTTCAGGAATCTTTTTTGAAAGTGGTTCTTTGAAAAATGGAAAATGGGTACAACCCAAAATCAGAACATCAATTTTCTCTTTAAACTTTTCTAAGTAGTAGTCAAAGGCGTGAGGTAGAAGTTTATGGGTGTTTAAAGACTCTTCTACTAAAGCTACTAGGGTGGGGCAGCTGATCATCTCTACATCAATACTTGGATCAAGTTTTTTTATTTCATTTTCATAAGCTTTAGAAAGCACAGTTGCTTGTGTTGCCCATAAGCCAATACGTTTTCCACCTATATTTTTTAGACATTCAACAGCCGCAAAAGCACCTGGTTTGATAACCCCAAAAAGCGGGACTGGGCTTTTAACATACTCAAGAACTGTTGAGACGGAGTTACAGGCTACAACTAAAGCTTTAATATTGTAGTTTGTAAGCAGATAGTTAAGGTTTCTTTCAGCATAGCTTATGATTGTAGTTTGAGACTTTGTTCCATATGGCAGCCTTGCAGTATCGCCAAGATAAATAAAAGTTTCTTGAGGGTGATCAATTTGCAGTTGTCTTAAAACACTTAAGCCGCCGACACCAGAATCAAAAACACCAATGGGTTTATTTTCTGTATTCATAAACTAAAAAGGCCGTGGGCCACAGACTCTTTATAACCTGATGGTGACATCTTTAAGAATCTGGCATTTTCTTTAATTTCAGAAAAAGTTGTAGCATTAATATAACTCATCCCACTTTTAACACCGCCAGAAAGTTCTGAGACAATATCAACTGCATGTCCTTTAACCGGAATAAGATGTGATTCACCTTCTGGGGCCATACCTTGAGTAACTCCACCTCTCCAAGAGTCTTGTGCAGAACGAGAGGCCATACCACGGTAAAGTTTTTTTCCGTTTCTTGTGCGACCTGGTGTTTCAAGTGTTCCGGCTAGTAAAGATCCAATCATTACAGAATCTGCTCCAGCACAAAATGCTTTAAAGATATCACCTGAGCTTTTTAAACCCCCATCAGCTATTATAGGTACTTTGTATTTTTCAGCTTCAATTGCACACATTGAAATTGCTGATAGTTGAGGAACACCACAGCCAGTGATTACACGTGTGGTGCACATTGAGCCAGGCCCAATACCTACTTTAATGGCATCAGCACCTGAGTCATAGAGGTCTTTAACAGCTAATGGGGTTGCTACGTTGCCTGCAATGACTTGAATAGAGCTAAAATTATTCTTAACCCATTCAGTGATCTCTAACATTTGAACACTGTGACCGTGAGCAATGTCTATTGTTAAGATTTCAACTCCTGCATCAACTAACTTGCGAGCACGTTCTTTTGCAGATTCACCGACACCAATGCTTGCAGCTAGTAGTGAATCTTTACAATCTTTAGCCGTTTTGAGTTCTTCAATCTGTTGATCCACATCAATGAACCTGTGAATGATTCCCATACCACCCATTTCGGCCATGGTTTTAGCCATAAGACCTTCAGTTATGGTGTCCATGTTTGAGCTAATGATAGGTAGAGATCTTTTGATTTTTTTTGTAATATTTGAATTGAGATCTGGGTCTTTTCTTGATCTAACATTTGATTTTTGAGGTACAATTAAAACATCGTCAAAAGTTAAACCTTCAGGGTGTTCAGCAATCTCATTTCTATTTAAATACTTGGCCATTTAAAATATTCCTTCATGTGTAAATTGTATCATTCATTTTTTAAAATCAGTCTCTGACTTAGAACTTAAAACGTAAAGTGTGTGTAAAAATATATAGTAAAGGTAAGATAAAAAACTAAATATTAAAATAAATTTTAGTCCTTTACTAAAAACAGAAAATAATTCTAAAGAACTTTCAGATTCAAAAAGTGTATTTATATAAAGAAACAAAATATCAAAAACAATTAAGGGTAAAAGAAGCATCCATTTTTTAAGAGTCATAAATGTTCTAGATGCAGTGATAGGATCAAAAGTAGGTGATTTCATTTTTTCATTGTAAAAAACATGAAGTGACGACAAAGAAAGTCTTGTGTTTTCAATAAGTGCTAATGCGATAGGAACAGCAAAACAAAAACCGGCAAAGATTTTAGTTTTAAAATCTATCTCCACATTTAAAAGTTCTGTAAAAGCTACAGGTGAAAGCCATATAAAGAGACATAAAAAAGGAATTAAACTTATAATAAAAGTAATTAGAACCCGCAGTTGAACTCTTATTTCAACATTAACCCACTCAATAAAAACATTCTTTAGAAAAAGCTTAAAGGAGTGGTGTAAATGATTTTTATTTCTTAGACCAAGTGTGTAGAAGAAGGTTAACTTCAGAAGACCATTTAAGAGTAAAGTTAATATAAGTGCTGTAGCCATCACAGTAAATCTTTCAAGTTCACTGCTGTCGTTTAAAATTAATCTTTGTCTCATAATCATTGTAAGAAACAAAAATAAACAGAACAAAACCAAAAGATACATCAGATCTTTAAAATAGTTTTTTTTTAGACTCTCTAAATATATTTTTTTGAAACTTCTGTTATGCACCATAGAGGGTGAAGTTATATTTAAAATCTGTAACTTAAAAGAACTTGTCTACTGCATTATGAGGGCTTGGATCAGTACTTAGGCTGTTTTTAGACTGCTCTTTTGTATTTGCTGTCGTATAGCACACAAAAAAGCAGCTGAAAGAAATTATTTAAGGTTAATTAACCTTTTAAAGCCCAGCTTACACACCATGCTTCAGGCTTAACTTGTTTTCCAGGGAAAAGCTGGCATCCAATTCCTTCTTCACCTTCTTTAACAACGTTTAGAGCGCAGTTTTTACAATACTGTTCAGATCCTGGAGTATCACCTTTTGCAACTCTAATAGACTCAGAAACTTCTGATGCTGCTTCTTTGTATTTAACACCTTGAGCGATTTGATCAGATTCACTTACATATTCAACTGCGCTTACATCTGCAGTGTCTGTAGGAGCTGCTGCCTCAGTAGATTCTGTAATTATTTTGTCGCTTTTTGAACATGCAACAAGTCCAGCTCCAGCAATGATTGCTGTTCCAGCAATAGATTTTTTGATCAGTTCACGGCGGCTTAATGATTCTTTTTTCATGTGCATACTCCTAAGTATTTGTTAATTAGTTTTAATTTAAGTATCATCTGACTTTCAATATCTCAAATGAATTGTTCTTTTGGCACCATGGGTCTGGTCAATTCATTGTATTGTCTTAATATTTAAAAAATGTATTTCTTAAAATTTAAATTCTTAGCTGTTTTTTATATTTCTGTACTCATTTTATTCTTAGTTTTGACACCTAAAAAAGCTATGGCTTTGAATTTTGTAACAAAAGGTGAGTTGAGTAGTACACAATCAGTGCTTTTTATTCATGGGACTCCAGGCAACGCAAAAGTTTATAAGAAATACTACGAAGACAAAGATTTTTTGAAACGATTTTTCATGGTTTCAGTTGATAGACTGGGTTTTGGTAAGAGTTCAAAACAAGCAGAGGTTTCTTTAGATGTACAGGTGGACTCCATTTTAAAGCTTTTGAGAGGCACGTGGCCAAGTAAAAAGTTTTCTTGCATAGGGCACTCCTATGGTGTGCCTATTTGTTTGATGCTTTTTTTAAAAGACCCAAATCGTTTTACAAAAGGCGTTCTATTAGCAGGGGTTTCTAATCCGAATCGTAAGCTTTTAAGGTGGTACAACTTTATGGCTGATAGATTTTTGGTTAAAATATTCCTAAGTAAAGGTTTTAAGAACAGCAATAAAGAGATGAAGTCTTTACGACCTCAACTAAAAAATCTTGAAAGTCATCTTCGAGAAATAGATAAAGAAATTCTTATACTTCATGGTAAAAAAGATGGGATTGTGCCGTTTACCGATTCAGAGTTTTTGGTTAAAAATTTGATTCAATCAAAAGTTAAGGTCTTTTTACCTGAAAAAATGGGACATCTTTTCATTTGGAAAAAGAGTGATTTTGTCAAAACTAAGGTTTTAGAGTTTTTAAATGCTCTCTGAACAGTAAGATTTGAACGTAAATTCTATGCAGATTTAACCCAAAACTTGAAAAAGAATCAGCCTATTAATGTAAAAAATATAATTACATGCTCTAGAATAATGTAATCTTGATCAAATTATGAACTTTAAGTAACTTTCCTCTGATATGGTCTTTTTTTGGCTATGTTAATTGCTCTTGATTTAATTCATCTTAAGAATCAGCAGCTTAATTAACACCATAAAAGCTTATGCAAATCTTAAGGAGTTCATGACAATGATAAGTCGTTTATTAGTTACTTTAGTTTTTATTTTAGCCTTAGCCCCTTCAGCTTTTTCTCAAGACTCTTCTGACCCAAATGGAAGTAAAAAAGAGACTGAAGAAAAATTAGTAAACAAAACAACGGAAGATGCTAATAAAGCTACTGAAGATGCTGTTAAAGACACTTCAAATGAGGTTTCTACAGAAGAAGTAAAAGAAAATGTAAAAGAAGAAGTAAATGAAGAAGTAAAACCTGAAAGCTCTCAAAAATTTGAACGTGTTCAGGTTACGGGTTCATTAATCAGACGTGCTGATTTTGAAGGTCCTTCACCTATTCAAATCATTGACCGTAAATCTTTAGATGAGTCAGCTTTTAACTCTGTTGGGGATTACTTAAGAGAATTACCAGTATCCAACACAGGGTCTACGAGAGAATCTTCTGGCCGTGTGGGTGCAGATGCCTCATCTATAGACTTGCGTGGACTTGGAGCTTCAAACACTTTGGTTTTGATGAATAATATGAGGCTTCCATCTGATCCGACTACAGGCTTTTTTGATATAGGTTTGATCCCTGAAATTGCCATTGAAACAACAACAATTTTAAAAGATGGTGCCTCAGCCACTTATGGGTCTGATGCGGTTGGTGGGGTTGTAAACCTAACAACCAGAAAAAACTTTACCGGTATTGAGGCTAATATCAGGCAGGGTATCGCTGAAGAAAAAGGCGGGAATAAAACTGATGTCGGTGTTATTGGTGGTTTTGAATTTGGTGGTTTTGGTCCTGTCAAAAGAGGCTCTGTTACAGCAGCTGCTCAGTACCGTTTCAATCAAAGAATTTATGATAGAGATCGTATTTGGTCTAGACCCTCACCTGTTGATAGTCCAAAAAACATCGGTTGGAGTGCAGTTGGTGATGTTGCCACTTATATTCCTTACGATTTTAATAATCCTGAAGAGTTTAGCTCTGACAGAAACTACATAGAAAGTCAGTGTGATGCTGCCGGATATAAAGTTTTTGGTGATGGTGGTGGTAAAGGTTTTTGTGGCTTCCCATTTGCCTTTCAATCAGATCAGGTGCCTGAGATTCAACAGCTGAGTGCGTATTTAAATACAGAGTTTGAGTTCAGCTCAAGAAGCGTTTTGGATATAACGGCTGTGGCTACAAAAAGACTTGCTGAGTGGACTTTTGCGCCATCTCCTGGACAGCCTTCAAATGGTTTTACAATTCCATCTGCAGTGGCGGACACTTTAAATGCTGGGAGTCCGCTTCCAGGAATTACTGCTGGGCAAGATGTTGGTTTCTTTTACAGAACCACTGAATTTGGACCTAGAGTAAGTGAAATTGAAACCTCTGCTGTCACTGTAGTATCTGCTTTTAAGCATGAGTTTAACGAGACTGCTCAGTGGAACACAACGGCTTCTTTTACCTACACCGACAGAAAAGATGATGGTGTTTCAGGTTATGCACTTGCAACCCCTTTTATTGAGGCTGTTAGATCAGGTGCATACAACCCTTTTGATCCTAATAGAGATGTAAGTGGCTTATTAAGTGATGTTCAGCATCAGACATTTCAGTACAGCAAAAGCAATATGATTATGTTAGACACCAACGTTAATGGTGAGCTTTTTTCATTTCTAGATAAAGGACTTTTTTCAGGTGCTATTGGAGCACAGTATTTTGGTGAGTCTTTTGACGATAGAGCTGATGCTGAAAGTATTCCGAGTCTTAAGCCTGATGGCACAATTAGAAGTGATGTTTTTGGTTCTGCTGCAACATCGGGTGAAGGATCAAGAGATGTGGGTGCAGCTTACGGAGAACTTGCAATCACATATGGAACACTTGCTGAACTTCAGCTGGCTGCAAGATATGATAACTACAGTGATTTTGGTAACTCTTTGATTCCTAAGGTGGGTTTAAAAGTAAGACCTTTTAGTTGGTTGATGTTTAGAGGTTCATTTAGTCAGGCCTTTAAAGCACCACTTCTAACGTCTCTTTATCAAGATGCCTCTGAGGGCAACCCTACATATATTGATTATGTCGCTTGTGACAATGCTGGTGGAACACCAAATGATGAGAATTTTGATGAATGTCTTCCAAGACAAAGACGAAACGTAAATGTTGGTAACGAAAACCTTAAGCAAGAAGAGTCTGATATTTTTGGTTTAGGTATTATTGTTGAGCCTATTAAAAGATTAGCTATATCTGTTGACTATTGGAAGGTCAGTCAGTCAAACGTTGTTGGTGGAGGAACTGGTTTAGTTCTTCAAGAGATGACTCGTGCAGAACTTGAGCAAGGTACTGATCCAAACGACACTCCAGGTGTTCAGATCAACAGATCAGCAAATGGAAACAATGAGATAAACTTTACTCAAGTAGGGGCCTTAAACCTTGGTAAAAATATTGCTGAGGGCTTAGACTTTGAAGTTTCCTATTCGTTAGATACAAAAATTGGATCCTTTAGTTTAAATAACACCTACTCAAGAACTTTTAGAAGAGAAGTTGAAGCTTTTCCTGGTGTGGGTGTTAGAGACTTTTCTGATGCCATTGGAAGTCCACTGTGGAGAAATAGAATGTTATTAAGTTATGCACCTGTTAGAGGGCATTCTTTTTCATTTGTAGTTAATTCTACAGCCTCTCAGAATAAGAGTTTAGACAACCCTGCATCCGGTAGAATTCCTGACTTTCATAGGTTTGATTTAAGCTATACAGGTAATGTTAAATTTCTTAGTCAAAATGGTTCTGTTACACTAGGTGTTCAAAACCTTTTAGATGAAGTGCCTCCATTTGATGATGTTACTGGTGGCCCAAATCCTTTCAACAACAGTCTTTACTCACCACTTAATAGAAACTTTTATGTCAACTACAGACATGCATTTTAAGTTTAATTTATAAGTGATTGCTGGAGGACGCACTATGTCTTTATTTCTTAGAGATGGTAAGACTAATATGCGTCCTTAAAGCTGATCAAGGAGTTGAATGTACATGGGTTTTAACATGTTATCGGGAGTCACTTTAGGGCTCCTTTTTTTATTTACGAGCGTTTCTTTTGGTCAATCTCAAGCTAGTAAGTCTCCAAAAGCTAAGCTTAAGACGGCAGTTGGAATTCAAGCAGATTCTGATACCCAAGGCCGAAAGTCACAAGAAAAGGTAAACACTTTAGCAGATCAGACAGATTCTGATCTTAGAGAGTACAAGTCTGTTCTTAAACAGATTGAGAGTATGAAGATTTACAATCAACAGATGCGTGATTTGATTGCTTCGCAAGTGACAGAGATGTCTACAATAAAAGATAAGATGAAGAATGTCTCTAATTTAAAAAAAGACATACTTCCACTTGTTGCAAGCATGCTTAAGAATTTAAAAACTTTTATATCTTTAGATACTCCGTTCTTAAAAGTAGAGCGCCAAAAAAGAGTTAATGATTTAGAGTCTTTAATGTCTAGAGCTGATGTTTCTACCTCTGAAAAATTTAGACGAGTGCTTGAGGCCTACCAAATTGAAAATGAGTATGGAAGAACTATTGAATCTTACAATGGCAGTGTGTCTTTAGATGGTGGTGAGGACTTAGCCGTCGAGTTTTTAAGATCGGGTAGGCTTTCACTTATGTATGTAAGTCTTGATGGTAAAACATTTGGGCGTTGGGATCAGGCCTCTAAAAAGTTTGTTCCGCTTGAAGGCAAGTATAAATCATCTTTAAAACAAGGGCTAAGAGTTGCTAAAAAACAGCAAGCTCCTTCATTGTTAAAAATACCTGTCACCAAATCTGCTTCAGCAAAAAGTACTACTTCAAACTCAAAAGTAAAAGGTGAGGGTTAATTATGAAAAGTTCTACGACTTACAAATTAATGATAAATATTTTTTCACTTATATTTTTATTTTTATTTTCAAATCCTGCTGGTGCTGCAGAAAATCTAGATGAGCTTTTAAAAGATGTTAAAAATAGAGCTATGCAAGAGGGACAAGTTTGGAAACAAAGAGAGTCTGAGTTTCGTTCAAAAAGAGACAAACAGGCTGGTCTTTTAAGAACAGCAAAAAATGAGCTTGCGGCTTTAGAAGCCGAAGGCAAAAAACTTGCAGCTTCTTTTGATGCCAATGAAAAAAAATTAGCAGTACTAGAAGAAGAGCTTAATATTGCTGTTGGAACTTTGGGTGAGGTTTTTGGTGTTGTAAGACAGGTGTCAGGTGATTTTAAAGGTATTGTTGAGACATCAGTTGTATCTACTCAGTATCCTGGGCGAGCAAAATTTCTAGAATCTTTAACTGATAAAAAATCAATACCTTCTTCAGAGGAGTTGGAGAGATTTTGGTATGAGTTACAGTTAGAAATGACTGAATCTGGAAAGGTTGTGACTTATAAAACAGACGTTGTGGGCCCTGATGGAAAGACTAAAGAGATGGATGTTTTAAGGCTCGGCTCTTTTAACATCGCAACTAACGGCGACTTTTTAAATTACACTCCAGAAACAGAGACTTTATCTTATCTTTCAAGACAGCCCTCTGTTAAAGGCAAGCTTTCAAAAATTCAAGGAGCTGATGCTTTAACAACTCTTCCTATTGCAATTGATCCTACAAGAGGTGCTCTTCTTAATATGCTTATTGATGCCCCAACTCTTTGGGAGCGTTTTACATATGGTGGTATTGTTGGTTACGCCATTGTTATTGTTCTACTTTTTGGCATTGCTTTGTCAATTGAGCGCTTTTTATTTTTAACAAAAGAAGAGACTAAAATTAAAGAGCAAATGTCTTCAAAGACAGGTGATACAAACAATGCCTTGGGCAGAATTTGGCAAGCCTTTTCAGATTTGAAAGGTATGAGTAAAGACAGCGTAGAGTTAAAACTCGATGAGGTTTTAATTAAAAACTCTGCACCATTTGAAAAAAGACTTGGACTAATAAAGCTGTTTGCAGCGATTGCACCTTTGATGGGGCTACTTGGAACTGTCACTGGTATGATCATGACCTTTCAATCTATTACACTTTTTGGAACAGGCAATCCTGCAATTATGGCTGGTGGTATTTCACAAGCTTTAGTTACAACAGTATTGGGTTTGGTTTGTGCCATACCGCTTTTACTTTTACATAACTTTTTAAATGATAAAGCTCAGGGAATTTTAACCATTTTGGAAGAGCAAAGTCTTGGAATGCTTTCTGAGAACTTAACAAGAAACAGTTAAGATGTTTGATTTTTTAGACCCTTTTTTTAACCTAATAGAGTCAGGCGGGGATGTTCTGCTTATTCTGTTTTTTGTTGGGGCTCTTTTAATTGAAAGAGTTTTGGGTCGAGTTATTTTTTACAATCGTTCTTTTGAAAAAATTATGAATGAAAGTCTCAAAAATTTTTCTAAAGCCCAGGAGACTGGACATGAAAAATCAAAGTTTGATGCTTACATTAGACAGATGGAAGTCTCGAAACTAAGACAAAAACTGTCTAATCAGCTTTCAAACATTCAAACGCTTGTTTTTCTTTTTCCTTTGCTAGGGCTTTTAGGAACTGTAACTGGTATGATTGCAGTTTTTGATGTTATGGCGAATAAAGGTCTTGGAAACCCACGTCTTATGGCTTCTGGTGTTTCTCAAGCGACCTTACCGACAATGGTTGGTATGGTTATGGCTTTAGTAGGTTTATTTTCTATGAATTATTTAAATCATAAAAGAAAAAAACTAGAGCTTGTTTTAAACGAAAATTTTAGTGTGGAGTAGTTTTTATTATGAGTCGAAGAAGAAGAAATAAAGGTCAAGAAGAAACAGGTGTTGATTTAACCCCTATGCTAGATGTGACCTTTATTATGTTAATATTTTTTATAGTAACAACCTCTTTTGTAAAAGAGGCGGGCTTAGAAGTCTCACGTCCATCTGCAAAAAGTGCAAAGAAAAAAGAGAATGCTTCAATCTTTGTTGCCATAGGTGGAAATGATGAAATTTGGGTTGATAAAAGGCAAGTGGATCTGAGGTCTGTCAGGGCTAATATTGAGCGCCTTCATGCAGAAAGCCCAGAAGGTGCTGTGATTATACAAGCTGACCAAGGTTCAAAAACAGGTGTTCTTGTTAAAGTTATGGACCAAATTAAGTTGGCCGGTGTTGAAGACATATCTATTGCCGCAAAGGAAGTTGCAAACTGATATGTGGCTTACTAGAGTTTTATCCATTTTATTAGGTTTTTTCTCAGTAGCTCTTCTTTTTTTAGGAATTGGCTATGTTGTTAAAGCCCCAACTCCTAGTTTAGATGACAAGGACCGAATGGATCTTTCATTTCTGAGAACAATCAGACCGAGTGATTTAAACGAAAGAGAGAGAAAAAAACCAAAAACCCCTCCTAAAGTTCAAAAACAACCTAATGTTCCAAAGCCAAAAGTTGCAAAAATTCAAAAATCTAATCCTTCTAAAATGAATATGAAATCTTTGCCCTTAGACTTATCTTTGGACTTAGGAAGTGGACCTTATGTGGGAGGTGTAGGCTCTGGCGCAACTGGTATGTCTGATACTGATCTTGTGCCTATTGTTAAAGTACAACCGCAATACCCAAGAGATGCAGCAATGAGAGGGCTTGAAGGTTTTGTTCAGCTTACAGTTGATATTCAAGTTGATGGTAGTGTTGCCAATCCAAAAATAGTTAACTCAAACCCAAGGCGTGTATTTGATCGAGCAGCTCTAACGGCAGCACGTAAGTACAAATACAAACCACCTGTAATCAATGGTAAGCCCCAGCTCGTGAAAGCCCATGGAATACAAATTGATTTTTCTTTGGATGGTAAATAGTTATGAAGTATTTTTTAGTTTTAGCAGTATTTATTCTTTCAGCTTATTCACAAGCTTTTGATTTTAATCAAGATGCTTCAAAGTATAAAAAAAAGTTAAACAGAAAGGGACAAGTCTCATTAACCGAACAGACTTTTAAACTTCTAGAAAGAGCTCAGGAAGATTTAAATCAGGGGGCTGATGCAAGAGCTTTTAAACTTTTTAATAGCCTTTTAAAAAGAACAAAAAATTCACCAAAAGAGCATGCACAGATTTTGCAAAACTTAGGATATGCTTTTGCACAAAAAGACAGAAATGATGAAGCACTACAGAAGTTTAATGAAGTTCTAGACTATGATGTTCTTCCACAAACGCCAACACTGATGAGCATGTATATTTTAGGGCAAATTTATGCTTTAAAAGCGAATCACAAAAAAGCAGTTGAAGTTTTAAGTTTTTGGTTAAAAATTGCACCAAAGCCAAGTGGTTCAGCTTATGCTATGCTTGCGGGTAGTTTGTTTGAGCTCGATAGAAAAAAAGAAGCTTTAGTAAACATACAAAAGGCTATTGATTTAACGAGTAAACCAAAAGAGTCTTGGCTTTCAATGGCTGTAAGTTTGTACTTTGCAAATAACAAGTATGCAGAAGCTGCAAAAGTTTTAGAAGTGCTTGTCGCTCAAAATCCCAAAAAAGAAGCGTACTGGAGACAGTGGGCAGCTAGCTATTTAAATGCTGATGATGAAAAAAGCGCACTTGTTGCAATGGAGCTTGGTGAGATTCAAGGTACAGTTACTAAAGACACTGATATCAAAAACTCAGTTAGTCTTATGATGACAACCGATCTTCCTTATAAAGCTGCTATGTGGATGCAAAATAAAATGTCTAAGAAAGAATCTAGCAGTTTATCAAATCAAAAACTTTTAGCTTCAGCCTTTATGAGTTCAAGAGAAAATCTAAAGGCTTTAAATATACTAAGAAGCATTCATAAAGAACAACCTGAAATTAAAAGCTCATTGCAGCTTGGCCAGATCTTACTAGAAGAAGAAAAATGGCAGGAGTCTTTAAAGGTTCTTAATAAGACTAAAGGCCTAAAGCCGAATAAAAAACAAAAAGAAGAGATTCTTATCAGTGAGGGTATTGCCCACTATAATTTAGGGGACTTAGATAAATCAAGACAGTCCTTTGTCGCAGTTGCAGACACTTCTGAGACTGCTAGAACGTGGTTATCCTTTATTCAAAAACAAGACGTTAAGGACTAAGCCAAAAGTCCTGATCTCATAATGAAGCACTAGTCCAAATTTTTCATAAAAAAGCCGATTCTTTTTTATAAAGATGGTGGTTTATGAGTTTTGATTATGATCAGTTAAAAGCTAATGAAAATAATGATGGCAATTTTTGGGCCAGCTACAGTGACCTTTTTATGGTTTTATCCCTAGTATTTTTGCTTTTGTATGTTGTTGCGGGTCTTCGATCGGGTACCAATAGTATTAAAAATATTATGGAATTTGACAGAATAAAAAAAGAAAACGCTGATTATAAAGAACAGATAAAAGCCTATAATACGTTAAAAGATGATTACCTTACACAAGGGTCTACTGAAAGTGAGCAAGAAACCTATGAAAAGCTTATGGGTAAACTTACTCTGTTAAAAGATGAAGCTAAAGAAGAAAAAAATGAGTTAAGAAAAAAAGCTCAAGAGAATGCTGAAAAAGAAGAAGCTCTAAACCAGTATCAACAGATTGTAAGAAATATTATTAACACTAATATGCTATCTGCTGCGCGTATGAAGCGTAAAAATAAAGTTATCACTAAAATTGATAAAAGCTTAGAAGAGAAAAAAGTTGAAGTAAAAGAGCTTAATAAAGTTGTTTCAGAAAAGCAAAGTGAAATTGAAGAGCGTACTGAAGAGATTGAGCAAGCCAATGAAAAGCTTGATCAAAAAGTTGATCAGTTAAAGCAAGCGTTTAAGAAAAATAAAATCACTAAGGCAATGATGAATGCCAAAATGAAAAAGATTAAGAAAAAAGCTGATGCAGAGATTGATGAGCTTCAGAGTAAGGCAAATGAAGTTGAAGGGGAGCTAGAGCAGGCCATGTCTAGTTTGTCTCAAGCTCAAGATGAAATTGATCAAAAAGATGAGACTATAAGTCAAAAGAACACAGAGCTAAGTGCTCTTGAAGCTAAGAAAAAGCAAACTGAGCAAGAGATTGAGGGCATGAAAGATGAGTTTAGACAGGCCAGAAGTAAAGCTCAAAAAGAATTTAATGAGCAGCTTAGAAATCAAAGGCTTTCAGCTTTAGAGAGATCTAAAAAGATTGAAGCTTTTAGAGATAAACTTGCTGAACAAAAAAATGACTTAGATCAAAAGGTTCAGTCTCTAGAAGGGCAAATGAATGCTAAGCAACAAGAACTTGCAGATGCTGAAGCTAGTGTCCAACAGGCAAAAGCTAGAGCAAGAGCTTTAAAAGGTCAAAATAGCAAACTCTCTAAAAACTTAGCAAAAGCTAAAGATATCATTGATGCAAAAAAGAAACTTACAAAAAAGATTGCAGACAGTTTAAGAAAAGCTGGGGTTAAAGCGAGTGTTGATGGAAAAACTGGTGATGTAGTTCTAGATTTCGGACAAGAGTACTTTGACACTGGAAAATCAAACCTTAAAGCTAATATGAAGTCTACACTGAAAAAGTTTATGCCAGCTTACTCTAAGAGTTTATTACAAGATAAAGAAATTGCTTCAAAAATTAAATCTGTAAAAATTGTTGGTTTTGCATCCCCTACCTATAAAGGTCGTTATGTTGATCCAAGAAGCCTACGTTCTGAAGACAGAGAGGCAGCAAAGTACAACTTAGAGCTTAGTTATAAAAGAGCTGAATCTATTTATGATTATATTTTTGATAAAAGATACATGAGTTATCAATACCAAAAAGAAATTTTACCTATGGTTGAAGTGGCTGGGAGAAGTTACTTTGCTGAGGGTGAAGAGAAGCAACGTGAGATTGCAAGCAATTTGCCTTCTGGTGAATACTGCAAAAAGTTTGATTGTAAAAAATCACAACGTGTAATTATTAAATTTGACATGAAAAATAAGTAATAAATTAAGGAGAGAAGTAAATGAATGGTATAGTACACGGAATAATAGATGGGTTGGTGGTTTTTGCCACAGATCTTCTGATTCCATTTATGGTCCTTTTGTTCATTTTCGCTGTAACTATGAGAACTCTAGTCTTTTTTACTGTGAAAAGACAAAAGTGGTTTGCTGAAGAGTTTCAAAAAAGAGTGAATGTTCTTATTGAATCAGAAGAATTTATCAAAAAATCTAACAAATCTTTTTATGTTTTAACAAAAGGTGCATTAGAGAAAACATTTTATGAGCTTTTTGAAGTTAGAAGCTTTATGAAACGTAGAAAGCCTGACTTTATTATGACATTTACTGACAGAGTTTTTCTTATACAACAGGGGTGTGCTTGGTATGTAAAAGATGTCTTAAGACAGTTAAAGTTTTTACCTTATCAAAGAGAGTCAAATCCTAAAATTTTTGAAATTTCAAAAAGCACGTTTCAAAGAAACCCAGCTTTTAACAGAGTTTTTGGAATTATTCCTGCTTCGGTTAGCACTGAACTTTTAAATATGATTCCAGGAATATTTATTGTACTTGGTATCTTTGGTACTTTTTTAGGTATAATGAAAGCCCTACCAGATTTAGGTAATATGGATCTTTCGGATATTGAAGGTACTAAACTTGTAATGGATCAGTTTTTACTTAAGATCTCTTTTTCTATGAGTACGTCTTTAATGGGTATTTTATTGTCAGTTGTAATGAGTCTATTTAATGCTTTTTTCAATCCTACAAAATCTTTTATTGATGCTGTTGATAGAATGGAGATTACGCTCTTTACGTTATGGAATGTGAGCAATAATAATGACAAGGTTGTTACAAATGGTGATTTTGATGAGCATAAAGACCCTGTAGCAGCTCTCGCTGAGCAAGCTATTGCAAGACATACAAAAGACCATGCAGCTTAAAAAGCTATGCGTCTATTAATAGTCTATACAATCAAATCTAAATCTTAGCTTTAAGTTAAGGTTTAGATTTATTAAAAAGTATTGCCCTGAAATTTTATTTAAAAAAATTACTATTTAATTTTAGATATATAAGAGTTTAAAAAGGTCTAGTTTTTAGATCTTTTGTCATTTGATTAAAAGATTTTATTTAATAATAAAAAGGTCTTTTTTAGCATCAAATCTAGTGTTCAAAGGTGTTTCATATTTAGAAGCACTTAACTTAAAGTGTTTTTAGCCGATTAATAGTATTAAGAGGTATATAAAAGTGTCTGCTCATTATGGATTTAAAATAATATCATTTACGGCAAGTGGTCAGTCTGAAGGGACTGTTAAAGGCTTTGAATTTGAAGTTGGTAGAAATATCTCTAGTGATTTTGCTATTATGGCTAATGGTGTCTCAAGAAAACACTTAATTGTAAGCTATAAAGATAATCAAATTTATATAAAAGATCTTGGATCAACCAATGGAACATACTTAAAAGGTGAACGTATAGAACCTCTAACGGAGATTTTATACACGCCAGGTGACAGAGTCAGTCTAGGACAAGCAGGGTGTTTTATAAAAATCTCTAGTTGTGAACAAGAGTTAAATACAAATGCTGGACCAAATATTGCTTTCGATAAATCTAATGTAAGTGGTGAACATAAAAAATTTGAAGATACAGATTCTAAAAAATCAGTAGATGAAACAGGAATCTTTACAAAACTTTTTAGTGCTGATGAAAAAGATAAATCAAAAGCCTCAAAGTATATGAAAAATGCTGAAATTCTAGTTAAAAAAAGAATTAAAGAAGCTGAAGGTTCAATCAAAGATGGTATTGAAAAAGCCAGAGGGCGGGCAAAAGGTATAGTTCAAAAAGCTAAAGTTGAAGCCAGTACAATCTTAGAAGAAGCCCAAGTTGAAAAGTCTAAGCTTATTGAAGAGGGTCAAGCTGAAGCATCAAATTTTATTAATGCGATTAATCAGCAAAAAAGTGATACCGAAGCTGAATTAGAGAGTATTCAAAAGCAAATATCCGATGCTGATCAGATTAAAAAAGACATTGATGTTGAAATGCATGAGTACACTTCAAAGAAAGGGATTATTCAAACAGATTTTGAAGGTTTAGAGCTACGTTATAAAAACCTAGACTTAGCTTTTAATGAAAAAAACGATAAATATGAAAAAGAATTAGAACTTTTAAGAGTTGAATTAAAAGAAAAAGAAACTCGCTTAAGTGCAATTAAAGAAGAAAAAGAAAGTCTTTTAAAAAATCACACACAAAAAGTTGATGAATCTCAAAAGAATTTTGATGTTCTAAATGAAAAACATAAAAAATACAGCCAAGAAATTACTAGTTTTAAGTCTGAAAAAATCTCATTAGAAGAAAATATTTCTAAATTAAAAAAAGATAAAGATGAGGCTTTAAGATTAAAAGAAAGTACTGAAAAAGATTTTGATCAAATAAAAGAGAAAGCCGATAGGATTATTTCTGATGCAGAAAAAGAAGCTATTTTAAAAAAAGAAGAGTTAGCTAAAGATTTTGCTCTAAAGCAAGACAAGTTTGAAATAGAAAAAAATGAATTTTTTGATTCCATAAAAGAAAAAGAAATGGAGCTTGCTAAGCTAGAAGAGACAAAGTTAGAAGAGATTGAGATTGATAAACAAGAGATCTTAAAGGCTGCCAAAGATGAAGCTGAAAGTATTACCGCGACCGCTAAATCTGAACTTGTTGTGGTTAAAGAGGATTTAGATAGGCTGCAATCTGAGATTGATTTAAAGTCCAGAGATTTCAATGATGAAAGAGAAAAAATTGTAGATACTGCAAATGTTGAGGCTAAAGCGCTTATTGAGGCTGCTCTTTTAGAGAAAAAAACTCTTTTAGATGATATAAAGTTTCAACAAGAACGAGTGCTTAAAGAGTCTAAACAGAAGACAGATTCAGCTGATAAGTATCACACTGAAACCATTGGAAAGGCTAATGATTATTGGAGTGAACAAAAAAGTAAGGCTGATACATACAATAAAGAAAAACTTCAAGATGGCGATAGCTACTACTTAGAAAAGAAAGACTCTGCTGATAAGTATTTTAATAATATAAAGTCAGAAACAGATGATAAGATTAAAGAGTATAAAGATGGCTCTTATGCTGATCTCGAAAAAGAAATTGCTGAATTTAAAGTTTCTGAAACTTTAAAGGTAGAAAAAGAAGTATCTGAACAGAAAAAACTTTTCAATAATTATAAAAAAGAACTATCAAACTCATGGTCTCAGTTAATTTCAGACTCTTTTTATAACTCTTGTGTTAATGATTTAGGTATTAATGTTACTAATTCTTTGGCTTTCAAAGATAAAATGAAAGATACAATAACTTCAATTGTCCTTGATAAAAACCCTGATGAAGAAAATAAAGTTAGGGGCATAATGAACTTTGACCCTGAGAAGAAAGACAGAGTTAAAAAGTATTGGAAGAGAACAGCTATGACTATTGGTATCTGTGCTGTTGCTTTATACTTTGCTCCTTACGTTTTAAAAGGTGTAAAGAAGCAAGCAGTAACTGTTGCTGAAAATTTTGAAGCTGATAATGTTGAAAAAATTAAGTCTATTGAAGAAAAAAGAAAAATTGAAAGAACTTTTGTTCCTGAAAAAGTAGATGAATTTTTTGATAACTACACTGAAAGAGTAGTTTATACAGAAGGTTATGTAGAAAATGAGCTTGATAGCTCTTACAGAGAAGAATGGTTTTTAAATTTAGATACTTTTTTTGTTGAAGAGCTAATCTTGTCTGATGAAGCTATAGTTACTTTTATATCAGGTGAAACAAATCTGATTAAAAAGTTAGCTGAAATTGGAGATGAAATAAACCCTAAATTTTTAGATGAAGGTTTATCCAGAATGAAGACTATTGAAGACGAATTTGTTTCTGAAGTTAGAAAAATTGTTAAATCAAAGTCAAAATACAACAGATTTGTTAAATTTAAAAAAGAATACTACTTAAAAAACTTCCCTTTCGGTTCAGAAAGAGAACTTTCGAGTGAGTAAAACTATTAAGATTTTTTCTCAAAAAAAAAATACTTTAACAGATAAAAAACTACTTTTTTTTTCTGTAGTTATAAATGTAATGACTCTTATTGTCTTAAGTCCAAGTTTTCTTAAGTCTTATAAAAGTCTAAAAGATATATACAGCACTCAAAATGAATTAATTCCAAATAGAGTTATAAAGTGTCAGTTGCCATTGAAAAATGGTCTTTTCCAGAACTTGTATTATATGGCACCTGATAAACAGACTGCTAAAAAACTACTGTTTAATGACAAAACGGGTTTGTTTTTTGATAATATGTTATTTGTAAAAACAACTGACTACAAAGGCATTGACCATGTAGTTCCTTTTACAGATGTTTTTTGTGACTCTATCGGAACCGAAATTAAAATATAAACACTAAAGCTAATAGAAGCTTAGGCTCTAGTGGTTTAATCTTGTAAAAAACTATACACTAACTTCAAAATCTCTAAGAGCTGAATTTAAAGATGTTTTTTTATCTGTGCTCTCACTTCTTTGTCCAATAATTAATGCTACTGGTACGCCATACTCTCCAGCACTAAATTTTTTAGTTATTGTTCCAGGAATAACAACAGAGTTTTCAGGCACGAATCCCTTATAATGTTTCTCCTCTGAACCTGTAACATCAATAATTTTAGTGGAAGCAGTTATAGTTACTCCAGCACCTATTACTGCGCCGGTTTTAACAACGGCACCTTCTACAATAATTGATCTACTTCCAACAAAAACCTCATCTTCAATAATTACAGGAGTTGCTTGTAGAGGCTCTAAGACACCGCCAATTCCAACTCCACCAGACAGGTGAACGTTTCTTCCAATTTGTGCACAAGAGCCCACTGTTGCCCAAGTATCTACCATTGACCCTGAACCTACATATGCTCCAATATTCACATAAGAGGGCATAAGTATGGCACCAGTTGCGATAAAAGCTCCTTTTCTAACAAGCGCTTGTGGGACAACTCTTACTCCCTCTGTGCCAGTCCATTTTTTTAACGGTATCTTATCGAAGTAATTAAACTCACCTGATTCAATAAGTTTCATTTTTTTGATTTTAAAATATAAGAGTACAGCTTTTTTAACCCATTCATTGGCCTGCCACTCATTTTTTTCAGTGTTAAAATCTGCTGTTCTAATTTTTCCTTCATCTAACATATCAATCGCTATTTTTACTGCGTCCACCATCTCTTGTGGAAAACTGTCAAACTTTGGAGAGCTTATGTTCATTGAAAAGTACTGATCAATTTGTTGTTCTAAATGCTGTTGTTCCATATTTATAGTCCTTATCTTTTTATTGAGTTTTTGCGTAAAGAGTTAGTGAATCATAAAGGGGTTGTAGATGAACATTTAAAACCTCTTCTAAATCAATTCCTTTTTGCAGTTCGTATGTAAGTGTCGGTAGTGAGCGCTCTAAACCAGTGTATGTTCCCAAAGACCCTGGTGTTGGGTAGCCAATGTCTTTTTTAATCACTAGCCCTGTTTTTTCAGAGATATGGTCAGAAATAGGGGAGCAGTTACCATTTACATTTAGCATAGGTTTCCAACTGTGAAGTGAAATAATATAATCTATTTTTTCTGAATTTAAAAATTGATCTAAATTTTTGTTTTCAGGCTCACTACAAGGGGTCGGTCCTGGGTAGTACCTAATTTTTTTAAAATCGCTTGACCAGTCTTTTGTGGGAAGGTTTCTATTTAAGTCTACCCCTGTGTGATTTTGCCTTGTGCCTAACAAAACACCTTCAATATTAAACTCTGGAACTATTGTTACGTTTAAATCTTTAATAGGGTTTTCGATCAAACTGTTTATAAGTCCTCTTGCTAAAACAACACCCTCTATTTCATCACCATGAACGCCACCAATAACTAGCACATGTTTAATCGCCTCAGGTGATGACTCAAATTTGTAGCCAAAAACTGGCAAATTCTTAGAAGATCTTCCAAATAAGAAAGTTTTCATTTACCTTATCCTTTAATTTTGTTTAAAGGTATTACTATGAAATCAGTTAGCGTCAAGAAGTTTGGGGGCACCTCTGTAGGCTCAATAGAGCGTATCGAGCGTGTTGCCGATCGTTTGTGTGAAAGTTATAAAAACGGCGAACGATTTGTGGTTGTAGCCTCTGCAATGTCTGGTGAGACCAATCGTTTGGTGCAGCTTGCCCATGACATTCATCCAAAAGCCAGAGGTGGAGAGGCCTATGACCTCTTACTTGCCTCTGGTGAGCAAGTTTCAATTTCTCTTTTAACACTCGCTCTATTAAAGAGAGGTGTTCCTGCAAGTCCTCTTTTAGCTTTCCAATTAGGTATTAAAACAAACTCCATTTACTCTAAGGCTCGTATTCAAAATATAAAAGCTGGTGAACTTAAAGCTCTTTTAGAAGAAGATAAAATACCTGTGGTTGCTGGATTTCAGGGGATAAATGATAAAGATAAAGTTACCACCCTTGGACGTGGGGGGTCTGATACCACAGCTGTAGCACTTGCGGCTGCTCTTGAGGCTGATGTTTGTGAAATCTTTACTGATGTTGATGGGGTATATTCTACAGACCCTAGAATTGAGCCAAATGCTTCAAAAATCAAAACGCTTAGCTATGAAGAGATGATGGAGATGGCCTCTTTAGGATCTAAAGTGCTTCACTTTAGATGTGTTGAGATTGGCGCTAAGTATAATGTACCTATTCATGTACGATCAACCTTTGTTATGGATGAAGGAACTTGGATTATTAACCCGGAGAAGAGTATGGAAGCCCCTGTTGTATCTGCTATTACGCATGATCCAAAAGTTACAATTTTAGCTGCTGAGCCAGCACCAGAAGGTGTAGATTTTTTATCAAAACTTTTTGGTAAACTTTCTGAAAAAGAGGTTTTGATAGATATCATTTCTCAAATGAAAGGGGATAAGGGACAAAGAGTTGCCTTTTCTCTTCCAGATGAAGATATTGACGAAGCTCAAAGCGTTTTGAAATCTTTTTTGACATCTGACTCTGAAATTACGGTTATCAAGCATGCCTCAAAGGTTTCTATTGTAGGTGTAGGGATGAAGACGCACCCAGGGGTAGCTGCCCGGTTTTTTAAAGCTTTAAATAAAGCTGATATTTCAGTAAGTTTAGTCACCACCAGTGACATTAAAGTCAGTGCAGTGATTGAAAGAGAAAAAACTAATGATGCTGTTAGAGCATTGCATGAAGAGTTTGATTTAAGTAAAAGCAGCTAGTTGGCTAGTTAGTTTAGAAGAAGAAAGAAGTTTTATGGACCCACTAAATAGAGACACATTTTTTCATAAAGATAATGAGCTTTTTACAACTGTTGATGGAGTACTAACTCCTGTAAAGACTCTAATTGGTTCTTCGGAAAAACCAATTTATATTTACAGTAAATCTTGTATTGAAAAACGCATTAATGCCTATAAGTTGGCTTTTAAAGAAAAAGCTGCACATATTCATTATGCTGTTAAAGCCAATTCAAACTTAGAGGTTCTTAAGTTTATAAAGTCTCTTGGTGTAGGTGCAGATGTTGTCTCTATTGGTGAATTTAACCGAGCATTAGAAGCTGGCTTTAAAGCATCTGAAATTATTTTTTCTGGAGTAGGTAAAACTAAGTTAGAAATTAAGGAGGCTTTAACAAAAGGCTGTAGGCAGCTTAATTGTGAAAGTCTTTCTGAATTCAGACGTATTGGTGAACTTTCTAAAGCTTTAAAAATAAAAGCCTATGTTGGTGTTCGTATTAATCCTGATATAACTGTAGAAACTCACCCATATATTGCAACAGGTTTTAGGGAGAATAAATTTGGAGTTCCTTTAAAACAGATTTCTGAATTAGTGGAACTTGCAAAATCTTTTAAAGAGTCTGTTGAATGGGTGGGTTTAAGCTGTCATATTGGTTCTCAAATCATGACCACAGACCCCTTGGTTTTAGCAAGTCAGGCATTAGTAAACACAGCAAAAGATTTAAAAAGTTATGGCATTGAAATAAAGTCTTTAGATGTTGGAGGCGGGCTTGGTGTTGACTATCAAGATGACGATGAATCTAAAGATTTAAAAAGTATTCAAGCCTTTGGAGAAAAGGTTTGCCATGTTTTAAAAGACTTTTCGGGTGAAGTATGTTTAGAGCCTGGTAGGTCTATTGTTGCAAGATCAGGTTTACTTTTAGCACGTGTTGAATATGTAAAAACAAATGGTTTTAAAAATTTTATCGTCTTAAACACAGGAATGCATCACTTGATGAGGCCTTCTTTATATCAAGCTTATCATAAAATTGTCCCTATTGATTTTAATTCTGCTAGAAAGCTTGAGACTTTTGATGTGGTTGGACCCATTTGTGAATCTTCTGATGTTTTGGGCCATGATCGATCTTTTTATCGTCCACATGAGGAAGAGTGGGTGGCTATTTTAGATGCAGGGGCTTACGGCATGTCTATGGCCAGTGCTTACAATCATCATGAGTTTCCAGGTGAAATTTTGATGTAGTAAAGCTCTTTTAGAGTCATCTCTTTAAATAAGAGTGTGCTTGTAAATTTTAATTGAGTACAATTTACTATTTTTGTTATTGTTACAAACATGAAAGCCTAGAGTAGTCTTGACATCAACACTTTAAGTGATGTTTTATATGATTAATGTATCAAAAAAACGTTATAAATATATGCACGTACCTGTATAACCTATCATCTAGTGCACTCTTCTTTAATTCTATCTTGTGATAAAAATATTTTTACCTGACAATTCATTCAAAGAGTTTGATCATGCACCTACAGCTTTAGAGGTTGCGCAAAGCATTGGTTCAAAGCTTGCCAAAGACACTGTTGGTGTAAAAATTAGTGGCTCTTCAGAGATCAAGGATCTTAGGTCTGTTTTGAAGGATCAAAGTAAAATTGAACTTATTACGATTAAACAAAAAGAGGCGTGTGAAGTTATCAGACATAGTGCTGCTCATGTTTTGGCTCAAGCGACACAGGAGCTTTATCCTGGGACACAAGTAACCATAGGCCCTGTTACAGCTGATGGGTTTTATTATGATTTTTTCCGTGAAGGTGAAGCTTTTACTCCTGAGGATCTTAAAAAAATTGAAAAAAAAATGCAGCATATTGTTAAGCAAAACCTTCCTCTTGTTAAAGAAGTTGTAAGTCGAAATGATGCTGTAGAGACATTTTCTAAACTCGGGGAAGATTTTAAAGTAGAAATTATTAAGGAGCTTCCAGAAAACGAGGATATCTCTATTTATAAACAAGGGGATACATGGTTTGATCTTTGTCGAGGGCCTCATGTTCAAAAAACTGGTCAGATAAAAGCGTTTAAACTTATGTCTTTAGCTGGGTCTTACTGGAGAGGAGATGAGAACAAAGCTCAGCTTCAAAGAGTATACGGAACAGCCTTTGAATCTAAAGAGTCTTTAACTGAACATCTTGAGCTTTTAGAAGAAGCTAAAAAACGAGATCATAGAAAGCTTGGTAAGGATCTAAATCTTTTTAATTTTAACAATGACTATGCCCCAGGCTCTCCATTTTTTAGTCCAAAGGGTACATTTGTTTATCAATCTTTACAGAACTATTTAAGAGAAAAGTATATTAAGTTTGGCTATCAAGAGATCATTAGCCCTCAGATATATGATGTTGAGCTTTATCATAAAAGTGGACACTACGAAAATTACAAAGAAAATATGTTTTTTACAGAAACAGATGGAAGAGATTTTTCTGTAAAACCTATGAACTGCCCTGGGCATTGTTTGTATTACTCTTTTAAAAAGAAGTCTTATAAAGAGCTTCCGTTAAGAATTGCTGATTTTGGTAGACTTCACCGCTATGAAAGAAGTGGTGTGATGCATGGTCTTACTAGAGTGCGTACTTTTTGCCAAGATGATGCTCATGTATTTTGTAGAATAACACAAATCCAAAGTGAAATTGCAGAACTTATGACATTTCTTAATGAGGTATACAAAGAATTAGGAATGCCTAACTACAGAGTCTACCTTTCTACACGACCTGAAAAAAGAATGGGTTCTGACGAGATTTGGGACAAGGCTGAAGACTCATTAAAACAAGCACTTAATTCTTTAAATATACCTTATGAGATCAATGAAGGTGATGGTGCTTTTTACGGCCCAAAACTTGATATTATGTTTGTTGATGCTTTAAAAAGAGACTGGCAGTTAGGCACAATTCAATGTGATTTTAATCTGCCTAAGGCTTTTGAGTTAAGTTTTGTAAATGAAAATAATGAAAATGAAAGACCTGTAATGCTTCACAGGGCGATTTTAGGCTCAATGGAAAGATTTTTCGGAGTTTATTTGGAGCACACTGCTGGACGTCTTCCATTATGGTTATGTCCTACACAGGTTAAGGTCTTAAATGTGTCAGACAAGCATTCAGAATTTTGTATTGAGCTTACTGAAAAGTTTAAAAGAAATGGAATTAGAGCTGAATTTGATTCTCGTGCAGAAAAATTAGGATACAAAATCAGAGAGGCGCAGCTTGAAAAAACTCCTTATATGATTACTTGTGGGGACGAAGAGATTGAAAGTGGCTCGATAGCTGTTAGAAAGCGAACTGGTGAAGTTGTTAAAGATGTTAATGTTGATACTTTTATCGATGAATTGAAAGAAAAAAGTTTAAAAAGAGATCTGGAATTATAAGATTGATAGATAGCTTCAGAGTTTAGAACTCTAAAGCAAAGGATTAAGGAGGACGTGTATCGCACGCATAAAAGGAAAAGGCAGACGCCCAGTTAGAGAACAAGGTCACAAAATGAATGGAGACATTCGTGCAAAAGAGATAAGAGTCGTTGCCGATAACGGTGAAATGCTCGGAATATTTTCCGTTCCTGAGGCTGTAAATATGGCCGAAGCCAAGGGTCTTGATTTGATTGAGATAGCTCCGAACGCTAAACCACCGACGTGCAAGATCATGGACTATGGAAAATGGAAGTATGAGAATAAGAAAAAAGCTGCTGAGGCGAGAAAAAAACAAGTTATTGTGTCTATCAAAGAGGTGCAGCTTAGGCCTAGAACTGAAGATCATGATCTTGAGACCAAATTAAAACACGCTACTAAATTTTTGCTTGGTGGAGACAAGGTTAAAGTAAATCTAAGATTTTCTGGACGTGAAATGGCTCACCAAGAGCTTGGACGTGAGCTTTTAATGAAGGTTACGAAGAAATTAGATGATATTTCGATTGTTGAACAAGAGCCTAAAAGCGAAGGGCGACATCTTTTTGTTATGCTTGCCCCAGATTCAAAGAAAATTAAAGAGTGGGAAAAAAATAAAAAAGCAGAAGAGCAAGAGAGTTTAGAACAAAAAGAAGCCTAAGCACTAGAAGGGGAGTTTATTCATAATTTTAACAACAACTCTTCTATTTTTTGTATTGATCTCTTCATCTGAAAGTTCAGCTGCATTTTCACCTGCTACGACCGGTCTAGTTTCTCCGAACCCAATAGTTAATATCTGATCTTTAGAAAAACCTGTATCTTCAAAAAGCCTTGCGATAGCATTTGCTCTAAGGCTCGAAAGTTCCCAGTTACTTGCAACTAAACCTCTGTTTATTGGCACGCTATCTGTGTGACCTTCAATTAGTATTTTTTTATCAGACGTTTGCTCTTGTACAGAGCTTGATATGTCGTCCATAAGTTTTTCAGCTTCGTCTTTTAACTGAATTGAACCAGAAGTGAATAAAACTTTTCCTGTAAAATTAATTGTAATGTTTGATTTGTTTACTTCAACATTGACTGATTCTGACAGTCCTTTTTCACTTAACAGGCCTTTTAAGTCTTCACCAATTTTTTCAAATTCATTTGTAACATCAACTTCACCACCAGTAAATTCAGCAATCTGTTCACCAAATGAAGTAAACTTTTCTTCATCAAATGTACCCAAAGATGTCATTAAAGCAAAAAACCCCATTAAAAGTGTCATAAGATCTGCGTAACTTATGAGCCAAACACCTTCAGTTTCTTCTTGTGCTTCAGGTATTAAGGCGTGCTCTTCAAGTTCAGCTTTGGCTTGATCGAGTTCGTCTTGAAGTTGATTGTAATCTAACTTTTCCATTTTTTAAGCAGCCTTATCCATGTCAGACCCACCAGGTGCATTTTTTCTTTTAACAAGGGCTCTTTCGCTTGGAAGAAGATAGCTTTTTAGGTTCTCTTCAACAATAACAGGATGTTTTTTTTCTCTAATCATTTGAAGCCCATCAATGGTCATTTTTCTAATAATTTTATCTTGTTTGTTAAACTTAGCTAAATTTTCTCCAACTGGAATAAAAATAAAGTTAGCAACTGCAATACCGTAGAGTGTAGCGACAAGGGCAGTGGCCATTGCAGGCCCTACACTATTAATTGCGTCTGCTCCACCTAAGCCTTGCATCAGGGCTATGATTCCGACAACAGCACCTAAAAGACCAAACGCAGGAGGAAACTTAGCAAGAGTTGTAAACATATGAGCATCTTCAGAATAGCGTACATAATGAGTGTTAGCTCTTTTCGTTAAAATAAGATTAACCTCTTTACTTGTAAAGACACCATCTAAAAGAAGTTGAACGCCTTCTTTTAAAAATAGATTTTGGATTTTATCAAGATTGTCTTTTAAGTAGTTGTCATCAGTTCTGTATTTTGCCGAAATATTAACAATCTCTTCAATTATGCTTGAGTATTGATTTTCTTTTCCTTTTAAAACTTTAGACAGAAAAAGCTTCATGAGCTTTGTCAGATTTTTTATATTAAAGCTAAGTAAGGCTGCCGCAAGCGTACCACCTAAAACTATAACAGCTGCATGCCAGTCAAGAAATATAACTGAGTCTTTTACAGAGCTCAGTGCGACCACTAAAAAAACACTAATGGCCAAAATTAAGCCGAATAAAGAACTGTTCATCTTTGTCTCCTGTTCCTTAATGAGATCGGCAATATGATGAAGCTTATTAATAAATTCAAAAAGATGTTTCATAAAAATGCAGATTCAACTTTAGTCGTAATCTTACATAGGTCTGGTTATCTGTAAAATAAGTATATACTAAGGTTGGTGTTTTAAATTGAATTATATAAATAAAGAATAAAAAAATATAATATTACAGTGTGGAAATAGATAATTATCAAAAAAATGAAGATGGTCGTTTATCAATTTTAATTGATAAAGGAAGAGAAAATAGAGATTGGTATGTTTTTAGGGATCAAAAGCACTTTGGTCCTTTTACTTACGAAGATATAACAGATTTTATAAGTGAAGGCCAAATTCTTTTAAATCATCATATTTGGAGACCAGGATTTAAGTCTTGGAGAAGAATAAATAAAATACAAGAGTTTTCAAGCTATTCAATTGTAGGATCTGAAAATAAAAATTTCTCTGATATTGAATTTGAAAAGAATTTAGACTTAAGTATTGAAGATCAGGTTTTTAAGGATGATGTAGTAAATAATATTAAAATATCCAAACTGCCGCCACTTGAACTAGAGAAGATTAAGAAGTACAAGCGAAACAACTACTACCTATCAGGAGCACTAGCTTTTATCTTAGCAGCAGGTACTTTAGGTTATGTATTTAGTGATAGACGATTAAATTCATTTGAAAATTTAAATGTTTATCAGAAAGAAAAGCTAACAAATATCAGTAAAACAAAACAGAGTGATACAGATATAAGATTTGATGGCTTTTTAAGTGTAGTAGAAAAAGGTGATCCTGTTTTTGTTTTTGCATCAAATTTAAAAAAAGAAACGGCCATAAGTTACAGTCTAAGATCTGTAAAAGACACTCTTGTTGGAAGTCATAGGTTAAAGCTAATAAACAGTGTAAAAACAGCTGAAATATTTGAAAGTAAACCTCTAAGAATAGAAAATGGTTTATTTATTAAGCAAGGTGAGTACAACCTGAAAGTCATGTGCAGCACATGTAGTGACAAAGTACTGTTAGAGAAAAAAGTAAAATATTTCCCAAAGGGAGAAGCTGCTTACACAGCAAGTCTAACTAAGTTTAATGAAAGTCTTAATAGTTCTAAAAAATTAGAGATCGAAGAATTAGAAAACATAGTAAATACAGCGAAAAAACAGCTTCTTCTTACAAAGTCTAATTTTAAGACTAGAACAACAAAAAGACAGTGGTCAAAATTTTCAAGCACATGGCTTGTAAATCAAAATGAACTTATTAGTTTACTATCTCAGCTAGATAAAATAGATATGCAAGAAAAAATTTATCACTTAGACCTTTACTTGAGTCTTAAAAAAGCTGTGCAGACAACTTTTGAACTTCATATGGCACAAGAGCAAAGTTTTAGTTTAGAGAAAGATAAAAAAATAATGAGTACTTTAACTAAAGGTGTGAATAAGAATGAACTCACAATCAATTCAATAGATAATAAAGTTAAAGCAGCTCAAATAAAAATAAAAAAAGAAATTTCTAAATCAAAGATAAGCTAAGGAAATCCGAAAATGGAAAAAAAAATAGTATCAAAAACTGAAAAAAATATTAAAAATAATGATGTTGAAATAAAAAAGACAGTAAAAGATCTAAAAGAAATCATATTTGAAAACTCGAAGAAAAAAAATGAAGACAAGTTTAAGTTTGATACAAATTCGATACAAAAAATAAGTTTTCTACTTAGTAATAGCGAAAAAATAATTTTAGAAAATGATAATTTAAAAGCTGAATCAGAAATGTTTAAGTTGGTGAATAAAAGTTTTGTCGAGGATGGAAAAGACTTAAATCCCAAAAGCTTAAGTGAACTAAAAGATGGCGTTAAAGAAAAAATTATTAAAATTGAGAATAGTGTTAATGAAAAGAAAGAACTAAAAGAATTAAGAAAAAACTTATCAATATTATCAGGTAGAAATAAATTTCTAGAAGAAACTCTAAAAGATTCAGGTGAAAAAAACAGAAGGTTAAATCTAAGCAATAAAGATCTAAGGCTTAGCAAAGTTAAGATGAATTCTGAAATTCAGACTCTCAAAGAAAAAATATTAGATGAAAAAAGCTTTTTTTTAAAGAAATATCAAGACAAGAATAAAATGTCACTTGATAAAAATAGTAAGTTAACAGAAGAGCTTACAGAGTTAAACCAAAGCCAAGTAGTCTTAATTAAAGAGAATCAAAACCTCAAAGATGAGATATCTGAAAAAGAAAAAAAAATAGAACTGCAAAATAATCATTTTGAAATTTATAAAAATGATGAAGTCAAAAAATTTAATGAAAAAAATAAAAGATTTGAAGTTTCAGAAGATGATAGAAAGTATTTAGCTGATCAAAATAGTTTACTAAAAAACACAAACGAAGAGTTTAAATCGGAAATAGAAATTCTTAAGATGAAAAATTTTGGTATTGAAAAGTTAAATAAAGACCTTGAAAAAGATATTTTAAATCAAAAGAATTTAGTTACAGATTTAGATAAGAAGAACATCCTTGCAAATAATATTGTCTTGGAGCAAAGAGAAAATATAAAAGAAAACTTAGAGAAAATATCTTTTATTGAAAGTTCTTTACAAAACGAGAAAAAAGAAAGTTTAAATAATAAAGGTGCTATAAATAAATTAAATAAAAGCTTAGAAGAAAAAATGGCAATTGATGTCATTTTAAAAGAGAAAATTAAAATTATTGAAAAAAATGACATTGAAAATCTAGAATTAAGAAAAGATTTAAATAAAGCACTGTCAGTTCAAGTTTTATTTGAAGAGCAAAAGAAAGTTATTCTGAAAAAAGATTCTGAAATTCTTGATTTGAATAAGAAGTTAGAAGATGGTTTTAAAAAAATATCTTCTGTAGAAGAGCATTTAGAAAAGCAAAAAAATATTGTACTAAGTAGAGATGAAAATATTTCTGATTTAGAACAAAAATTAAATGATACATCAGAAGTTGAGCTTATTTTAAAAGAAAAAAATGAAATTTTAGAATTAAAAAATAAAGAAATTTCAGAATTGGAACAAAAAATAAATGAATCATCTTCATTTAAAAATCTTTTAGATGAAGAAAAAAACATTGTTCTCCAAAAAGATGAAAAAATAACAGTATTAAAAAAAGAATTAAAAGAGAGTTTAAGCAGTTTATCTTCAGTAGAAAATCTTTTAGAAGAACAGATAAAAACAGTGCTTAAAAAAGATGAAGTAAATGCAGGTTTAGAATCTAAGATTTCAGTATCTTTTGATAAATTGACATCATTGGAAGAAGAAAATGAAGAGCTTAAGTCAGATTCATTAACTTTAAAAAATGACATACAATCTTATTCAAAGACTATAAAGGATTTAAATACAGATATAGAAGACTATAAAGTGCAAATAGAAGCGTCTGTAAATGAAAGTAGTGAGAGTATAAAATCTTTGGAAAAGTCCTTACAAGATAAATCAGATGAAATTGCTGATTTTCACGAATTGAGGAAAAGGCTTGAAGATGATTCTAAAAAACATGAAGAATTAAATGAATCTATTTCTAAGCGTGAAGTCCAAGTTCTTGAGAGAGAAAATAAAAGTAAATTTTATTTAAAGTGGATCGAAGAGCAGAAAAAGCTTTTTAGAAAAAAAGTTGTTGAGTTTTCTCATGAGTTAAAAATTTCTTATAAGTTAAGTCCTTTGAATGATTATATTGTTATACTTGATACCGAAATTCAGCGTACTAAGAAATTTATGGAGTATGCAGGAATTGGCAAAAAATATAGCATGTATGAAAAGCAGCTTAAGAATCTATCGAAACAAAAAGAAAATATTTTAGCGATTATAGATAAATCTAAGGTCGAGTTTACTCATAAATATAGAGATTTTCAAAATATGTTAAATGATAGTGACCTTTTGCCAACACCGCCGACGCCACCAAATTCGGATGATGTTTAAGATTGTCATATTTTAAGCGTTATGTGTAGAGTTGTGATTCTATTTATAGAGTAAGCATCAGATAGAAAGTCTCGGCTTTTATCCAGTGTATTTTATTTTCTAGTTACCGAAATGTATAATGTGAAAAAAATCATATTATGCAGTTTTATTTATTTAGCTTCATGTGCATCTTTAAATCCAGGTGATAGTGACTTTCGTGGTGAGGTTGTTGCCGTTAATAATGAAAGTCCTGTTCCTGTTGAAATAGCCAGACAAATTCAAAATATAGTTGAAGGTGGATCTGTTGTAAAAGTTGATGATTTTTTAAAATTTGATAAAAACACCCAACTCAAAGCACAAAATTGTATTGAAAGTAATGATTGTTTTTTAAGACTTAAACATCAATTATCTGAGGATATTATTACAAAAGAACAAGTTGTAAGTGCTAATTCACAAAATAGTTCTAGAAAACCTGCCTCTGTTTCTGCAGTCAATAAGTCAATTTTAGGACCTAACAGAGGTGTTCTCTCAAGAGGGCGTAGCTTAGGACCTCTTAAGAAAGAACGCTTAACTGATATGACAGGTGGCTCTACTGTTACTTATATTGTTAAACGAGGTGATACCTTAATGGAGATTGCCTTTGATAAGTATGCTGATTATTTGAGGTGGAGAAAAATATACAGCGAGAATAGAGAAAAGATTGTTAAGCCTGAGCTTATGCAGATTGGTACCCAGTTAGATATAAATAACTTTAGTCCTGTTGATATTAACAGAAGTGGTAAAGCATATAAAATAAAGAAATCTGATACGTTAAAATCTATTTCTAAACAGTTATATGGTGATGAAAATCAATGGAAAAAACTTTGGAAAAACAACCCTCAGCTTATTAAAAATCCAAAAAAAATATATCATGGGTTTACTCTTTATTACAATGAGCAATCTGATATTTCAGATGGTTTAAGACAGCCGGCAAATGATGAAAAGTCCAAGGACTGAACATGTCTTTATTGAAAAGTATTCTTACAACATGTTTTAATTTTAGAAATTTTAAATACATTATCGTGAGTTTTACAATTTTGCTGTTAAGCAGCAAAGCTTTTTCTATAGAAGAAAAAGAAAAAAAACATATTGTTAAATCTATTAAAAAAGAAAAAAATATAGAAGAGTACTCTGACAGTCACAAACGTGCTGCATGGAAAGCTTATCCTTTAAGAGTAAAAGCACAAGATAGGCTAGATGGACTATCTGTTACAGATTTAAGTCTTCCAGTTTTCTTAACTCCGATTGGTAATGGTGATAATTTTAGGCCTTTAGTGCAATTAAATTTAGGCTTTTCAAGAAAAGGTTGGAGTTTATATGATGGTGAAAAACAAAAAATTATAGAGACCTCAGTAAAAAATAAGTATAAAATTTATGCTTTTCTAAATTCTAGGCTTAGTACAGTACAAGTTTATGCTCTTGGTCCTAATGATGAATTAGAAGAGGAGAAGATTTATATCTTTTCGCCTGAAGCTAGAGAGTTTAAAACAAAGTCTATATTTCATTCTTTGATAGTTTCATCGGGGTACTCTTACCTAAGGTATAGACAATTTAGTTTTGGGACCTTTATAACACATTCTTTATTTTTTGGTCTAAATTATCAAAGTCCTCTCAAAAAAAGTAAATTTGGATACTTTGGTGATCTTTCTTCTACTTTATATACCTTTGATTCAAGCCCTATTCGGGAGCCTTCTCACTTTCTAGATGTTAGATTAGGTTTAACTTATCCTGTTAAAGTTTTTAAAAATGTTCGTTATAGGTCTCATTTTCGATTAGGTGCTAGCAGTTTAAATTTCTTTACTTTTGGAAGAGACTTTGGATTTACAGGTCTTTTTGGCCCCAACTTAGGTTTTAGAACAGAGTATTTTGTTAATGGAGCTTCAAGCTATATGTTTAATCTAAGTTATGCTCCATATGAGTTTAGTCGCCCATTAAAAGAGAGAAGTTTAAGATTTGAAGTGTATAAAAACTTAAATCTTAAAAATTTACGAAGAGCTAGATTTGGTGTTGAATTCTCTAATTCAGCTTTTAGTTTTGAAAATGAATCTATTGAAATGAACAACTTAACTTTAAAGTTTGGTATGGGGCTTTAATTTGTATTCTTATGAATATATCAAAATGATATATTTTTCTTTGAAAGAAGCAATTTTGTATTAATTTTAGTTTTAAATTTTTGTCAGTTTTAATACCTTCGAGTACACAGGTGTTTTAACCTATTTTTAAATTACTATTTTATGACACTAGGTAAACGTCCAATTTGTGTTTAATTTAGCTTGTATAATACCGATTTATAGCTATGAATTTATCAAATTATAAGACTCTTTTTTTACAGCTCATAAAAGCCTTTATGATGTCATTTTTACTATTTGCAATGGGGTGTTCAGGTTCTGATGATAACATCACTGAAGACTCTATTGAACAAGATGCTAGGCCTAATGGCTTTAAAGGTTTACTAAATGTTGAAACACTATCTAGCACTCAGTTGAGTCTTACTTGGGACTTGAGCACAAATGATGAAATAGTCTCTTACAATATTTATGACGTTAGACTTCCTTCTCAACCTGTTTTGTTAAAAACAGTTTCTAAAGATACTACTTCAACTACAATATCGAGTTTAAATGAAGGTTTTTTATATGAATACCGAGTTCGTGCAGTAGATGAAAAAGAAAAAGAAGATGGAAATACTGTAGACCTTTTTGGTATTCCACATGGTGGTATTCAAAATGCTGTCGTTACAAGCTCTACAACTGCTGATATTTTTTTTGGTTCTGTTGCGCAAAGCGAAGCTCTTGAGGGTATTGTTTATTGTCAGGTAGGTGATGATGAAGTTTGGAACTCTTTTGCGACTGTGACAGACATATCGTTAAGTAGTGTATCAATTTCAGGTTTAACTCAAAACTCTGTTTATACATGTCGTTATAGTATTTCTGTTAATGGTCAAGAAGACAACAACTCTGAAAGAGTTACTTTTACAGCATTAGGTAAAGCTTCTCGCATATCTTTTATTGAAAGTGATGGTGGATTTCAACCTGGTAATGGTGCTTCGGGTGAACCATTGTCTGTTCAACCTACAGTAGTGATATTAGATGAAAATAATAATATTGTTGCTGGTGGTCCTGATGCAACGGCACTTATTACATTAACAATTGCTCTTGATTCTCCATCAGGTGGTGCAGTTTCAGGTACCGTTTCTGTAAATGCTGTTCAAGGTGTCGCAATTTTCACTGACCTTGTTATTAGTGAGTCAGGGCAAAAAAAATTAACAGCTACTAAAGAAGATACTTCAAGTATTACATTTGGTACTCCGCAAATGCTAACAGACTCTGATCTGTTTAACATTACTTCTGGTAACGTTTCTCCAGCTTTATCAACAATAACTATTAATCCTGCAGGTTCTACTGCTTTAACTGCAGATGGTGTTCAATCTTATGAAGTTATATTTGCTTTAAAAGATAGTTTTGGGAATCCGATTTCTGGTATTATTCCACAATTTTCATCAAATGTAATTGGAGACTCTTTAAGTCAACCAACTCTACCGACAAATGAATTTGGCCAAACAACTGGTGCAATATCTACAACAGTTTCTGACACCAACACCAATGTTACGAGAATAATTAATATCAGTTCTCCTGCTGGGCTTGAAGGGTTAACTGTAGAGACACCTTTTGCTCCAGGCGCTGCTAATCAACTTGCATTTAGCATACAACCACAAAACTCTTCTGCCGGTGCTGGAGGTTTAAATTCTAATATAAGTGTGAGTGTTCAAGACAGTTTTGGAAACCTTATAACAGAAGGATCATCTTCAACTGCAGCAATTTCTTTAACTATTAACAACAATGTTGGTGGTGCAACTCTTTCTGGAACGACTTCAGTTAATGCTGTTGGTGGTACAGCACTCTTCACTGATTTAGGAATTGATATTACAGCAAATGGATATCGTTTATCTGCTGGATCTGGTGCACTACTTCCTGCTACAAGTAACAGTTTTAATATTGGTTCTGGTATTCCTCGTGTTATAGCCATGACTGGTCCAGCAGACGTTTTGTCTGGTGCATGTAGTGCAGCAATTGAAGTACAGCTACAAGATTTTGGTGGAAATCCAGCAAAAGCTACCCAAACAACAAGTATAACTTTATCTAATTTTGGTAATGCTGAGTTTTACAGTAATACTTCATGTTCAGGAAATGCTTTAAGCAACACTGTTCAGTTTACACCAGGTACGGATACTAGAATTATTTATCTTACTAGTGATAAAGTAGAGAGTCTAAGCATTGATGCAACAGACACATCAAATGTTTTAACTCCTGATACTCATGATATTTTTGTAACGCCTAGTAAAATTAGATTGATAGCTGAAGCAGCTCCTCCTGAATCACCAGGGCAAACTTTAGTTGTTCCATCAAACTCATGTTCAAGTGCTATTTATATTGAGCCTCTAGCAGAAGATAATAGTATAGGGCAAGTTTTTACTCCAACAAGTGTTTCTGTATCTGGTTTAGTTGGTTCTCAAGCAGAGCTTTATTCAGACCCGTTGTGTCTTTCATTTTTAGATAGCAATGACATCCCTTTAGATATCTCTAGTCCTCCAAATCAGAATACTGCAATTTATTTAAAAGGACCTGCAAGTGAAAATCTCAATCTAAATGTTTTAGATTTAAGCGGGAATATACAGACAACATCACTTCTTCAAGTCGTAAAAATTGTTGGTTCTGAGATTAATTTAACTGGTCCAGAAACAGCTGTTTCAGGTCAGTGTTCAGATCCATTTACACTTATTTTAGAAGACTCTTTAGGAAACCCTTCTTTTGAAACGACAGATATAACACTTACAATTAATGGTTTAGACGCATATCCAACAGGTGAGTTTTTTGTAAATGATCCCTCATGCTCAGGTGTTGGATCAGGAGATAGTGTTCTTATACCTTCAGGCAACAGTACAGTTTCTTTAAGATTTAAAGGTATAGATTCTTCAAATCTAAGTATATTTTTAAGTGATGCTCGAGGTGTTTTAAATAACTCTCAAACACTAAGCTTAGATGTTACTCCATCAAATTTAGTGTTAGTTGCTCCAACAGGCTTAGGTGGTAGTTCTGATTCAAATGAGTGTGTTGGACCTTTTACTGTTAGAACTAAAGACAGCGCTGGAACAGATTCAAATGTTTTAGAAGACACGCTTATAAATCTTTCTGGAAAAGGTGTTGCTGGATCTTTTTACTCTGATGCAACTTGTGAAACTGAGATTAATGAGGTGACAGTCTCTGTTGGGACAAGCTCAAAAGACTTTTGGTTTAATGGATATTATCCTGAAGCAAGTTTAACTTTAAGAGCAGATGATGATGCAGGTGTTTTACAAACAGGAACAGTAAACTGGAGTGTAAATGCATCTCTTGGTTTTATAGGTACTGTTTCAAATTTTGGACCTAACCCTGTTGCTTTAGCTCCAATAGCAACTGGTGAACGTTATATTCAAGCAAATATTGATGGCTTTAGAAATGCACGTCATATGGCTTTTGATCCTACTTATAAATATCTTTATGTTGTAGATGGATCTAGAAATAGAGTTTTAAAATATGATTATGAAAATCATGAGTACGTGGGTTGGATTGGACGTGTTTCAAGACAGCAACCTAGTGGAAGTAATGTTTCTACTCCAAGCTCTGCTCTTTGTGTGAATACTCCAAGATTTGGTGTTCTTCCAGGTTGGTGTGTAGGTGGAAATTCTATTTCTAATCTTCAAGAAGATGGTGGTTTTTTCAATCCAAGAAGCATTACAGTTGATGACACATATTTATATGTTACAAATGTTACCTTCTCAACTGTCGGTCGATATGTTGCAGAGACTGGTGAGTTTGCAGGTTATATTGGTCGAATTAATAGTTTGGCTAATATTTATGATGCAAATGATGATGGAAATCCAAACAATGATCTTTGTCCAACAGCTTCGGTTGATGATGCAACACCTGTTTGGTGTATGGATGGTGACGTTAAAGAGGGTAGTCAAACAGGAGATGGTTCTTTACATAGTGCAAGAGGAATAGCACATGATGATACCTATCTTTATGTGTCTGATGAGTCATCTGTTGCAAGGTACAATAAATCATCTGGTGCTTTCGCAGGTTGGATTGGACAAGTCAACAACAGCTCTCCTACAAGTAATGCACCTGGAACGACAGGAGATTGTACTGCAACTCCAAATTCAACTCTCACACCTGGCTGGTGTTTTGGTGGTAATCATCACCGTGGTGATCCAAGAGACACAGGATTTATGCACTTTTCTGAAGATATTTTTGTTACAGCAACCGATCTTTATACTTTATCTAATAGTTTTGGCTCTACAATTAATAGATACGACAAACTTACTGGTGCATTTATTGAGACTCTTCCAAATCACAATAGAAATTGGCCATTTACTGAAGGTCAAATGGATTGGGATCCAGTAGCGAATAGATTTATCATAGCAAACAATTCACGTATTGTTAGAATGGACTCAACTGGTTTAATAGATGGCTGGTTAGGAAAAGTTTCAAATGGATCTGGAATGTCAGGTCCAGGCTGTTCAGGCCTTAATCCAAATGAAAATAATCCTGGTTGGTGTGTAGGTGGTATTCACAAACCTGGTTTAGACGAAGGTGCCTTTGGTCGCAACTATGGAATTGCCTATGATGGTAACGGTAGTTTTTTAACCAGTAGTTTCGTTGTGCCTAGAATTCAAAAATTTGATGCATCAACTGGTGCATATCAAGGCTCTTTTGGTGTGAGAGATGCGAGTCCAACTAGATGGATATCTAACTTCTCAACCCTTGCTCAAGGGCCAGGACTTTCAGGTAAAGCTGCAAATTTACCTGCAGGAGTTTTAGTCGAAGGGGACTTTTTATTCGTAGCAGATTCTGAAGCCGCAAGAATTAAAAAGCTTGATAAAAGAACAGGGGAGCTTATCGGTATGGTTGGTGGAATGACCACGGCACCTACTGGCGGGCAAGATGGTTCTGGTTGTGACACTGCAAATGCCATGAGTCCTGCTCCAGGTTGGTGTTCTGGCCAACTTCCATATCATAATGATTTTTGGAATACAGCTACAATGATTGATGATTTAGTTCAGGGTATAATGCATACACCTACAAGTTTAGCCTCTGATGGTACTTGGCTTTATGTTGCGGATATTTTTTTACACAATATCCATAGGTTTAAAGTTGATGATGGAAGTTATGGTGGTTGGCTTGGTGAAGTACGCACCTCTCCTACTAGTGGGCCTGGTTCCAATTGTATTGGCGCCGCAGAAGGTGAATTTACTGGTGGTTGGTGTTTTGGTGGACGAGCTAGAGAAAACACTGATAATGACGGAAATGGTGGGTTAAGACATCCTACGGGAATCACATTCGCTAATGGAAACATTTATGTATTAAATGAAGAGTCTCATACAATTAACTCTTACAACGCAAGTACAGGACAGTTTAATGGATGGATTGGTGCAATTGCATCAGCACCATTAGGTGGATGTACACCTGTGAACAACGGTAACAGTTATAGTGTTTCTGGTTCAGGCTGGTGTATAGGTGGCAGTTCTCAAGAAGGGAGCAGCTCTGCGGATCGTGGTGGTGCATTTAGTTTTAACTATTGGCCAGAGATTCATACAGATGGTGTTAATCTTTTTGTTTCGAACACTAATAACTCTAGAGTAGATAAGTTTTCTTTTGACGGTAGTTTTATAGAAGCTGCGAACATTAGAAGAACTATTTATACGAATAACTGGGTAAGTAACGCAAATGATGTTGCAGGTATTGGGGGCGGTTCTAACTGTGGTGATGTTGTTTCTCTTTGGTCAGATAGCACCTATATTTATGGGTTAAGTTACAGAGATTGCGCGCAGGGAGATTGGCCTTTAGTGCTTTGGCGTATGGATAAAACAGCAGGTCGAATTAATGGTTGGAAAGGCGGAATTCATACAGTGGGTCCGACAGGTGGTGAGGCAGGTTGCTTAGGTGCTACAGGATTTACACCTGCTTGGTGTCAAGGTGGAACAACTATTTCTACTGATCAGTTAGGTGGATTTTCTGAAGGAGCGATCGGTATGATCACTGGTGATGACCACTTTATTTATGTGACTGATCGTGCAGGAAACAGAGTAATGAGGATTCCGAAGTAGCAATGAAGCTAGAGGTTTTTAGTTTATGAAAAAAGGTTTTTTATCACTTTGTCTTTGTAGTTTATTTTGTTTAGTCTCCTGTAAAAATGGTGTTGATGTTGACTCTGGTTTTAAGGGTCCAACTGATGGTGATCCTGATGGTTTAAGCTTAGTACTACCCGGTGAAAGTCCTTTTTACACAAATGACACTAGTGTTGTAGTTTCTGGTGTATGTCAGATAAACTCTCGTGTTCGTTTACGTGGTGATGAGACATCTGATATAGAACTTTTTGAAGACTGCACTGACAATTCATTTTCTTTTGATGTGGCATTAGGTACTGACAAAACATACACATTTGAACTTGTTCAGTTAAGAGGGGGAGCTACATCATCTTCTCTGACTTTTAACGTTGTGAAAAAGACATCTGTTTCAAAACCAGCACTAACTTTTCCTTTGCAAAATCCTTTTAGTTCAGCAAGCACAAACCTAACTGTAACAGGAACATGTGAAACAGGTTCAACAATTGAAACTTTTGTAGATAGTAGTTTGCAAAGTACAACATGTGTGAATTCTACTTTTAGTTCAGATATAAGCAAATTTTCAGATGGTTCTTTTCCTGTTCTAATCACTCAAAGAGATTTAGCTGGCAATGAAGCTACTACTGATTTTATATGGACAAAGCAGGATCTTACAGTAACACCTGACAAACCTCAAATAGTGGTTGATCAAAGTCAGATTTTTAGCATTGAAGGGGGAACACCTCCCTATGATGTAGTCTTCGTAAATAATCTTTCAGGTGCATTGTTTGATTCTACAACTTTAGATTATCAGGCAGGTACTATATCAGGTGTAGTTGATGAAATTGAAATAACAGATGCTCTAAACTTTAAAGTTTCTATAGAGGTAACAGTACTTCCTGATGTGGCTGATCGTTTTGAGTATCCTTTAAATAGCGGAAATTTTCAAAACTCTTTATTAGGAATGCAGTTTTTGAATCCTTTTATTGCAAAAGTTGTCGATAAATATGGAAATGCAGTTCCTAATTATAATGTTGTTTTTAAAAAAACAGGTGGTGATTTTAGTTTTGAAAATGTTAGACTTGTAACTACAGATGCACAAGGAAATGCTTCGATTTTGGTTGACCAAGGCTACAGTTCTATTCGTTCAAACTTAGTAGCTTCATCTTTTATTGGTCCTCTTCCCGATACAACTGCTACTGGACGTAGAAGTTTAACGTTCACTCTAAATACTAGCTCTAATAATACAGGAAATTTAGGTTTAGATTTTCCAGTAGGCAATGGTGCTGAAAATACTTTAGTTGATTTATTAAATGATGATGCTTTTGAAGATCTTATGGTTTTAAATAAAGGAAGTCGAACAATTGATATATACCTAGGGGATTCTTCTGGTGTTTTAAAATTTTCAAACAGAATAACAGGGCTTTGTAGCAGTCCAAGCTCTTTTGTTGGTGGTGATTTTAATGAAGATGGTTATTTTGATATAGTATTAACATGCTCAACAAGTTCTTTTTATTATGTTTTTGAAGGTATAGGTACAGGGGCCTTTTTACCATCTGTTAGTTATGCAACAGATGTAAATGAAGTTTTAGTTCTTGATGTTTTTGCAGCCCACTTAAACAGTGATGCTTTCTTGGATTTAGCTTTTGTGTCTGCAAGTTCAAATCAGCTTTCTGTTCGTTATGGAGTAGGTGATGGTAGTTTTCAAAACCCAACGTTATATGGAACTTTAAACACCCCAGTCAAAGTTTTTGCATCTGACATTGATCAGGCAAATGGGTTAGATCTATTAGTTTTAAACTCAGAATCTCCGCAGCGAGTTCAGGTGTATTTAAACAATGGTTCGGGCCTATTCTTTGCTCCTAATGCTCAAAATACACATTTTGTAACAAATGGAGCTTCAAGCTTTACAGTTGATGATGTAACGGCTGATGCTTCTCCTGATTTTTTGGTAGTTAATAATATTGAAAACAAAGTTGAAACTTTTATCAATAATGGTGATGGTACTTTTGGTTTTCCTATAGACACACCTACAGGAAGCTCACCGACGCACGCTTTAGTTTACGATTACAATGGAGACACCCATAATGATTTAATGGTGAGTAACATCAATGACAACACAGTTGGCGTTTACTCCGGTAATGGTAATGGAAGTTTTAATTTAGATTATAATATAACAACAAAGCTATCGCCTATAAGTGTTAATAAAATCGATGTTAATAGTGACAGCGCTGATGATCTTTTAGTTGTTTCAAGTGGAGCTTCAGAGGTTCAAATTTACCCTAATGATGGGAATGGACAGTTAGGTTTACAGTTTGAAGCAGACTCAAACCCTGTAGATTTTTTAGCCTTGGACTATAACAATGATGGTATTAGAGATAAGGCTGTTTTAAGTCAAAGTATTAGGACTTTAAAGATCTATCAAGGTAACAACCGTGGGCAGTTTAGTTTAGCGCAAACACTTACTTTTGGACTTCTTGATCCAGTAGCTTTTATTAGTGATGATTTTGATTCAGATGGTTTTGATGATTTTGCTATTTTGAATGCATCAACAACTAGTCTTGTTTTGTATATGAATAATGCAGGTGCTGGTTTTACAGCATTAAGTCCTCTTTCAACAGGTACTCAGCCTCATGCTCTTGTTTCTGGTGATTTTGATTCAGATGGAGATGTAGATATTGCTGTTACAAACTCTGGCTCTAATACATTTTCAACTTTTTTAAATTCAGGTGCAGGTATCTTTCAGAACAGAGTTGATCTTGCAACAGGTGCGCAACCTCTTGGTATTCAAGTGGCTGATATGAATCTAGATAGTCACTTAGATATTATTTTAGTCACAGCATCTGATGCTACTAATAACCTTTCTATTTTCAATGGTATTGGTGATGGAACATTTACCTCTTCTCCTTCACAGTACACTGCAGAAAGCTCTCCAACAGAACTTGTTGTTGGTTACTTTAATACGGATGCTTTACTTGATGTAGCTGTTTTAAATTCTATATCTGCTTCAATCAGTGTTTTTCTTGCTAAGAATGGGGGTGGTTTTCAGCCTGCTTCTAGTTACTTTGCTGGTTCTGAAGCTAAAGATCTAATCACTGCAGATATTGATGGTGATTCGGATCAAGACCTTATAGTAGCCAATGGAGTTACGCAAAATGTAAGAGTACTCTATGGTATTGCTTCAGGTCTTTTCCCAACAGATGAAGTACTGAGTTCTGGTTTGAATGCTCAAAAATTATATGTTGATGATTATAACAATGATGGCGCAGTTGATCTCTCTGTATTGGGATTTACATCTGGAGTCATTAGAATCTATCTTGGACACTGACTGAATGATAAAAAAAATAGCTTTATTTTTTTTAGTTCTTGGACTCTCTTCTTGCAACAGCAAGGGGGAGCTTGCGAACAATTCAGAAAATGGAAATCTATTAAATTTTAAGGAAAGAGTGGTTTTAGATTATAATCAAGACAGTGTATTTATAAATTTTATAGGAAATCTTAATGAGGATCTTATAGAAGATGGAGATCAGATTCTCTTCTTCTCTAATTCAACATGTAGCAATGAAATTAATAAAATATCTGCATCTAAATTCATAGAAAATAAAAGTATAGAGTTTGAACTCTCACGTGCTAAAAATGAGCATGAAATCTATATTTCAAGACTTTCAGACTCTACATGTGAATTTTTAGAAACTTATGCTTTGCCACCACTTGTACCATCGGCACCTGTTTTTGATCAAATTGTTCCAGCCACTCCAAATCGTATATCTACGACTCCAGGTATTTTTGGTTCTTCATTTCCAAAAACATCAACTATAAAAATTTATGAAGATTCAAACTGTGAAAATCTTTTAGTTGAAGACAGTCAAAATTCTTTTTTACAGTCGGGTATTGGTCTTAGTTTACAAGCAAATACAATTACTAGCTTGTATGCTCAAACTGTAGATACACTTCTTCAAACTTCAACCTGTACTTTTCTAATTGATTATGAACATTCAGATGCTTTAAGTTCACCACCTATATTTTCTTCTTTTAACCCATCGTCTCCGAGCAATCTTGTTTTAAATCCCAAAGTTATTGGTACAGTTTCGGGTACAGCTGATTCTATAAATATTTTTTCTGACAGTGGTTGTACTGATCTACTATCAACTGGAACAGCTGTAGACTTTACGTCTACTGGTATAGAGTTTAATGCTATAGAAAATGGGACATTAGAAGTATTCGCACAGAGCACAGATGATCAAGGTGTTCCTTCAGCTTGTACAAGAATTTCTGAATATACGCATGATAATATATCCCCTCAAGACCCAGTGTTTTTATCTATTACACCTCTGTCGCCGAACAACATCACTACTACTCCTCTCATTGTAGGATCTCTTTTGGGTGATTCTGTATCTATAGATTTTTACAATGGATCAACGTGTAGTAACCGAATTGGTACAGGTTTTAAAGAGGCATATGAATCAACTGGCCTTATAGCAAGTGTTGCTAGTAATTCTGTTACAGATATTTATGCAAAGTCTTTTGATTTAGCCGGTAACGGGTCAGCATGTACAGAATTTTCAAGTTATAAACATAACACAATTGCTCCAAACCCACCAACATTTCAAGGGTTTAATCCAAGCTCTCCTACAAATATCACAACAAGTCCTTTCATTGGTGGTTTGATTAGTGATAGAACAATTACGGTTTCTGTTTACAGTGATGAACAGTGTACTAATCAAATCGGGACGGGCAGTGGAGATGACTTTCAAAATACAGACATTCAAATTACAGTTCCTACAAACACAGACAGCGATATATACATCACTGCTGTTGATGTTGAAGGTAATGTATCTGCTTGTACGTCAGCTGCACAATTTCAACACTCTACAGAAGCAGCAAATGCGCCCCAATTTTCTCAAACACTTCCAGCAAGTCCTTCAAATGCATCAATTAATCCGAGGTTTTTAGGTTTAGCAGACTCGACAATAACAGATGTATTTTTATACAGTGATAATTTGTGCAGTAATTCTTTAGGATTTGGGTCAAGAAATGATTTTTTAGCTACAGGAATTCAAATAGCGGTTTCTCCTAATTTTGAAACAGATGTTTATGCCAAATCACGAAACAATTTTGGAAATAATTCAGCATGTACGTTTCTTACAACTTACACCCACGTTGATGTTGTTCCTTTAAATCCTACGTTTAATACTATAAGTCCGCTTTCACCTAATAATTTTAGTTTCACACCTACTGTTACTGGTGGTTCTTTGCAAAACCCAGCAAGTTTACTCCCACCTAATCGAGTAGCTTTTTACACAGATTTTAATTGTGTTGTGCAAGCTGGTGAGGGTAGTCCTGAAGATTTTGTTAGTGGAATTGATTTAACCCTTCCTTCAAATGCAATTAGTCAAGTTTATGCCAGATCTTTTGATGCCGCTACAAATAGAAGTGATTGCACTTTTTTAACGAGTTACACACATAACGCTTACGAGCCGGCTTTCCCTATATTTGAAAATTCAATTGCAGCTTCGCCTTCTTACTCGAATGAAATTTATCTTAATGGTAGGTATTCGTCTAACTCTCAAGATTTTATGAATCGAACAGCTCTTAGTGTTTACTCTGATTCGACTTGTTCTAGTCTTATTCAGTCAGGTAATCCCCAAGATTTTGATTCATCAGGATTTTATATAGAGGTTCCTGAAAATCAAAATACATCTCTTTACGGTCAGTCAACAAATGAAGTAGGAACTTTATCAACCTGTTCTTTATTAACAAATTTCTTGCACAGTGATGCTAAGTTGACAAATTTAAATTTAAATTTAAGAGCAAATGGATCTGTATTTGTAACTTGGTTTCCTGATAATATTGCTAGTCCTTCACCAACTTACACACTTGAACGCTCAGTTAATGTTAATGGCCCTTACGCAATTGTTGCACAGAATCTAAATAGTGTTAGTTTTACAGACGTTAATGTAAGTAATGGCGTTGAATACTATTACAGAGTTTATGCAGCCAACACAACAGGTCGTGGAAATTATTCTGATCCATCTTCTATAATGGTTTCACCATCTACTCTTCCAGCAGGTGGAACATTAACGGCTACACCAAGAGATGAAGAGGTTGGTTTAAGTTGGGTTAGTAATTTACAAACAACTTATTATAAAATTTATAGATCAGAACAGCCTAATGGTCCTTTTAATAATGTTTATGCAACAACTCTTTCGACTTCTTACTTTGATGAAAATGTAGTTAATGACGAAACCTATTACTATGTTATTAGGTACACGAATCCATCAGGTGTTAGTACTGAATCTAATGTTGCTTCAGCAACGCCAAAAGAAACTCCGACACCAGTTGAAAATTTTAAAATGACCTTAGTTAATAATAATCCAAGAATTTGCAATGGTGCTGTAAGTTTACTGGCTAGTTGGAAAGCAAAGTCTTATGTAGGCTCTTATGTTCTCAACTCTGCTAATAACAAAGGTCAGGTACAAAACACAGTTCTTTCAACTACACAAAATAATGCTATTCATTGCAATATATTCAACCTACCAAATGACCTAAGTTATTTAAATATTATACCTCAGTGGCCAAATGGTACGATATCTATTTCAAATACAGAGGGCTTTTTTGAAACTTCAGCTCCTCGACTTGAAGCTTTTGCTGGTGATGATGAGGTGTTGCTGACATGGTCAGATGTAGTGTTAGATCAGACGCTTCAAAATTACACTTTGATTTATGATTTGTTTTACTCCTCAGATCCAGATCAAACATTTGAACCTCTAGCTTTAGGTGTAAATCAAGTTTCTTACGTAGATACTCTAGCTAATGGTGAGGCAAGGTATTATTATATTCAAGCCTATGTTATAGATATAGATGGAGATAGAATTTACATTGGGCCTCCAAGTGTTATACAGAGTGCTAGGCCAGCAGCCACTCCGCAAGCTCCTAGTAATTTGACAGTTGAAAATAATGAAGGATCAAAAGTAAAATTAGACTGGTCATCACCCAGTCATTATAATGGATTTTCGATTTATAAATCAAATAGTGCTTTAGGACCTTTTACAGAAATTGGTTACACTACAAATAATAGCTTTAGTATTTTTAGTGAATCAGAAGGACTTCACTATTATATGGTTAGGGCTGTTTGGGCCACTACTGAATCAACAGATTCAAATGTTGTTGAGCAAAGAGTTGCTGAGATTAAAAATCTTACACTGGTGCCTACTAATACCGAGATTACTCTAAATTGGGATTCTATTTTGGGTGCAAGTGATTATGTCATTTATAAAGACACTGAATTTGAAGGCAGCTTTTCGTCTTCTTCAGTTGTAACTTCTAATACTTATACAGACACAGGTCTTCTTCCCAATATATCTTATTTTTATAAAATTAAGGCTAGATTTCTTGATGGAACAGAGGGAACTCTTGCTAATGCCTCATCATCGACATCAAACAGCACTTTACCAACAGGTCTTAGAGCTGAGTCTCAAAGTACAGGTGGAGTTCGCGTAAGTTGGTTGCCTGTACCGCAAGCTTTACAGTACAGAGTATTAACTTCTGATCAAGAAAATGGAGTGTATGAGCTAGCAAGAACAACAGTAAATACAAGCACTGATATTTTTGGTTTAGCTTTATTAACAGAAGTTTTTTTTAAGGTAGAGTACGTGTTTGATACTCAAACATTTACATCAGAATTTATTTCATTTACTCCTAAGCCAATTTTGAGCCCTCCTATTGTTAGATCTGGTGATAATCTTTTGAATATTGAGTGGTTTACTACTTTAGGGGCAAATGACTATGATCTATTACGTTCCACAGACGGTATCAATTTTGTACCCTTAGTTAGTGGGTATAGTAATATTTCTTATGTTGATAATTCTGTTGTAAATGGATCTCTTTATTTTTATAAAGTTCAAGCAAACTTTGACAACGCAATCACCTCTCTTTCAGGCTCAAGTGTTGGGATTACACCAGGAATTGTTCCTTTAGAACCTTCTGGTCTTCAAGTTGAAAACACTGGAACTGGAATTAATGTAGAGCTTTCTTGGTCGAGTGTTGACGGTGTGAATCGCTATGCTGTCTATCAAAGTACAACTTCAGGAGTTTACGATGCGCCTGTATTAGAAACATCTTCTAATTTAAGAGTTGTTTTATCGGGTTTAAGTACAAATCAACAGTATTTTTTCACAGTTAAGTCTCTAAATGGAGATATAGAAAGTCCCTTTTCTCAAGAGGTTTCAATTGTACTAAGTCCAAATTTAGAAGCACCCGATGTAAGCTATGAGACAGCTAATAGTCTTTCTTTGTTGTGGCCAGATGTAGTAGGTGCAAGTACTTTTGATGTATTTAGATCAATAGATTCATATAATTTTGATCTGATAGCATCAAATGTAAATACAAATAGCTATATAGATTCAAGTTTAGATGTGGCGGAAACTAATTACTATAAGTATTTAGCTAGAACAGCATCAGGTGTTGAAATTGCACTCTCAAATGTAAGTCAGCCCATAAACTTAGACACTGCACCGCTTACTCCAACAGATTTGAGAGTCTTTTTAAAAACTCAGACTGAAGCTAACCTAAGTTGGTCGGCACAAACCAGTGTTTTTGCTTATCAGATATTTAGATCAACCACTGCAGGAACGGGCTACGTTCAAGTTGGTGAAGTGCCTTCAAATGAAATCAGCTTTACTGATACCACCTTATCTCCTAATCAAAGTTATTACTATGTAGTAAGGTCTACTTCGAGTATTGGGGTTCCCTCTAGTTTTTCAAATGAAGTTTCTATTGCTACTGATTTGGGTATAACAGATTTACTAGCTAATGATTTATCTGGACAAATTAATCTCACATGGTCCGCTTTACCGGGTGTTTTAAATTATAGTGTTTATAGATCAACAGTTACTGGTGGTCCTTTTACGTTTATAGGCACAACTAATAATCTAAGTTATAGCGATATCACATATCTTCCTGAAAGAGAGTATTTTTATATTGTTTCCGGAGTTTATAGCACTGGCGAAGAAACAGTTGTTTCTAATGAAGTGACTTTAAGTCCATCTGGATTTTTAGATTTTGAAGTTTCAATTGATCTTATTGATGAACCAGCTAGGTCAAAATCTTTGGTGGATCAAGATTTTAAAAGAGGTCAGGTTTCTTTTGATCCCGAAGACTATGATGGAGTTGTTGAAATTTCATATGAAGTTGTGGCGCAAAATTTTGATAACGAAGATCGTTCTGTGCTTTTACTTGATCAATCTGATATCATAGTAGACCAAGTGACTGTTCCGGCGTTTACATCAATCTCTACAAGATTAAGAAAAGCTTTTATAAATCTAAATTCAGAACTAGATCATTATAGAATTGCTCTTGAAGGCACTAACTCTGATGGTGATCTTACTGTTGAAAGTGCTAAAATACTTATTAGACAAGATGACGCAACTAAAACAAAAATATACTATCCGCTAATCAGTTCAGAGAGTAATGCATCTTCAAATGACTATACAAACCCTGTTTTTAGCACAAACTCATTGATACCTGTAAAAGATAGTTCTTTTACAACTTATTTAAGAGAAACAGAATCTTTAACAGAGCTTAGTGATTTTAACAGTTGGGAGCTTGAAGCTGTTGTCGCCTCTTCAGGTTTTGCTGAAGGGGAGCTACTACTCTACAACGAAAATGAATCTATTTCTATTTCTGGTTCTCAAATTGTTATTGATGACAATGAGATGCGTGTGGGTCGTGCTTTTATTCAAGAAGGAACTACTGGTTTATCAACAAGTAATGAAAATCAAAAGTATGGCCTTAGACTTTTGTGTACAAGAGAGTGTGACACAGGAGATGTAAGAGTATATAAAGCCGGAATTTGGATTAAATTACAAAATTTAAGTGAACTAAGACTATACCATAAGTTAAATAAAAAGATTTCTAACTTATCTCAGAACACCTTTATCGGAAAAGATCGTTATAATTTAGGTTCAGCAAACTATAGCAGTCCCACTTATAAATACAGGGTTATTGCAAGCGATGGACCTTTGGACAGTGGAAGCTTTGAACTCTCGGGTGTAAGTTCACCTTCGGGTGATGCAGGCGCTCAATCTGTTCCAGGATCTTTGATTATGGTTGATTTTGACCAAAACCAAATTTACACAAGTACAGAATTCACGCCAGTGCCTGGTTTAGATTATATTACAAACTTTGGTATTCAGTCTGGTTCTGTTGATTTAGAGTCTAGTTTTATAATGATAGATGTTAAAAGATGATGGTCTTTTGTAATAGAAAAGACATTTATTAGTGCAATGAATTGCTAACACTCACCATTTTAAATTTAAAAAGAAACCTTGATCAAATCAAAAAATCACGACCTATGAACGTCTAGTTTTATTTTGAGTTACTTCAAAAAATCTACAAAAAAGACGAATAAAACTTATGAAGTGTCTAAAAATGATTAATATAATTACAGTGAGTTTGGTGTTTTATGCAGGTTGTGTCTCAAAACCTTTTAAAATAAACTCAGAGCCAGATAATGCAGAAGTCTCAATTTTGATTGGTGAGGATAGAGAAAAGAAATCTTTAGGACAAACTCCAGTCATAAAAACAAAAAAAGAGATAGAAGAGCTTCTCGATGTGGATTTAAATTCAGGTGAAGTTATAAATATTGTTTTTGAAAAAGATGGTTATAGAAAAAAAGAGTTGTGGATACCATCTGTTGCAGGCGGAAATTTGGGTTTTGATATTGAAGTGTCTCTACAGCAAGGATTATCTTCAAAAGACGAGACTAAAACAGCAGATCAAATTATAGGAAAACTATTTTTAGCACAAAATTATGCTAGAACACAGCAGTTTGAAAGAGCAGTCTTAGAAATTGATAAGCTTTTAGAAGACTATCCCACTTTAACAAGAGCTTTAACGATGAAAGGTGCAATTTTGTATGCTAACAATACATTAAAAGAGAGCTTAGAAACCTATGAAAAAGCTTTATCTTTAGACCCTGAAATCAAAAGTGCTTTAGAGATGTCATCAAAAATTCGTAAAAAATTAAAAATGCCAAGTAGAAGTTTGGCTACAAAAAAGTAGGAATTTAATCAATGAAACTGACATTTCTATTTTTTATATTTTGTACTTTAGCATCTTCAATGAGTTTTTCTAAAACAGAGAACTCAAATAAAAAATCTAGCGATAATACCTCATATAAAAGTGCAAACTATCTTTTTCTTAAATCTAGTTTAGAAGAAGTTATTTCTAAGAATTGGTCACAGGATTTGTCTACAATTGTAGATAAAGATCAGTTTAAACTATCTGCAAATTTTGTACTTCAGGAAAAAACGAGTAAGGACGTAGAACCTAATGGTCCTTTATATAATGACTTAGAGTTAGGACATATAGACGCGCAAGAACTTTTAAACTTATACCAAGCTACTAATGCAGATGCAGAAAATGAATTTGTTGTTAAAAAAGCTGAAATTAAAATTGGTTTAAACCCTGAAATTAGTGATAAAAATAGACAGAGTTTAAATGATTATTTAAACAAAAAAATTAAAAATGAATTTGGAAAAACAGGTACTTTGGAAATAAGTAATTTTGAAGGAGATCTTAAAAGTTCTCCTTTTAAAAAGCCTACGCTTTTAGAACAGCTCAAGTCTTTTCAGATTATTGTTGGAAGTCTCTTTTTAGCTATAGCTCTTATTCTAGGATCATTAATTTATGGACTAATGAGTGGCTTGTCAGGAAAAGAAGGTTCATCGGACCTGTCAGCTTCAGTTAGTGTTAATAGTAAATCTGAAATTACTCCATCTGAAGATACTGTTTCAGGGTCTTCTACAGCCTTAGAGAATGAAAGTTTATTTAACCAAATCACAGAAAATAGAGACAGAATAAAAGAGGTCTCTCTTGGTTTAGTTGATGAACTAGAGGTCATTGTTGCTGAGTGGTGTGATCAAGGGCAGAGTGGTTTAAAAAAGCTTGCTTGTTTTACTGAAGTTGCGAGTTCTGTAGTTGGTAAAGTCATTATTCCAGAAGATGTTAAATCCTCAGTTGCAGATCTATTCAGCTCAATGTCAGATCTAGAAACTTCAGAAAAATTAGATCTGTATCAAAAAACTTACTGGGATCTAGTGGCCTCTAAGAATTTAGGTGTTTCCTCTCTTCACGAACCATTTTCTTTTATTGCAGATGCAAGTATGGACACTCTTAATCAAGTTCTTTCAACAGATGATTCTAAAAACCAAGCTATCATTGCCATGTATATGCCTGACAATGCAAGATCAGCTTACTTAAGTGACATGAAGAATGAAGATAAAATGCAAATATTAGAATCTGCTGCAAAATTGAGTTCGGTCACTGAAGGTGAACTTCATTCTTTAGAAGATAAGTACGCTGAACATTTCAATGAAAAAATTGATGAGTCTGCAATATCAATGTCACATACATTAAATAAAATTGTAGATGCTTTAAGCATGATAGATTCTTGTAAACTTCTTCCAGATGTTAATGGTGATATTATGGTAAATTTCAAGAATAAAACCCCCCATGTAGCTTTTTTATCTGAATGGTCTGTAGAATCTCTTAGTTATCTTATAAAAAGAATTACAAATGAAGAGCTTTTTTCATATCTTAAAGTTGCTCCACAAATGACTACCGTGTTTATGAGTTTAGTCTCTCCAAAAACAAAAGAAATTGTAGAAGATGATTTACGAAATAGTAGTAATGAGTTTAATGAAAAGAATATAGAGAATGGCTTATCATCATTAAATCAAAGAATAGTTTCTATATTTAAAAATGATGAACTTCAACTTTCAAAAACCTTAGTCAAAGATAATAATGTTGTTAAAATTGCCGCATAGAAATATTTATTTAGTCTTATTATTAATTTTAAGCTTTAACAGTAATGCTTTTGCAGATGGCTGGCTTGATAAAATAACTTTTGGTGTAGGTACAGGTCTTGGACTTACAGAGATTCAAAAAGATGTATTTATTGAAGACACTGTACAAAACGCTAAAAGATCAGAATCACCTTTAACTTTTCAAGTAATGTTAGAGATTGATTTAAGCTCTAAGTGGACACTTGGTTTAAGACATTCAAGAGGTGCAAGGCTTTCCCCGTTTTCTTCAGGTATAGGTTTTACTGGCATAATCGGAAGGCGTTATTTTAAAAGTGTTAGGCCTTATCTTACATCTTCAAGACAAAAAGATAGAGTTGTATTTATGGACTGGGCCCCTTTTGTTGGTATAAGTTCTGGCTTTGCAGTTGCTGATACAAGTAGAGAGCGTGATGTTGTTAACATTGTGTCTTCTAGCGGATTTTTTATGGCACTTCATTTAGGCGCTGACTATCAAATGTTTTCAAACTTTATCTTCAGGCCTGAAATTATTTATGGTACAAGTCTATTTGACGATACCGATCAACCTGCAACCATAACGCAAATTGGTGCTTTCATAAACTTAATGTTTAAGCTTTAAAGTAATTTTAAAATTTACTCTAGTTTAGCGTAGTGCTTTATGATTTATACGAAATTTAGTTTTCATATCTTCTTTCATGTATAAAAATAATAAAAGTCCTAAAGCTACCATTATATTAGTTGCAAAAAAGAAAACAGCCTCTTCAATGGGTAGTGCTCCAAATTTAATATCTAACGTGTAGTTTTCTGAAATAGACCAGATACCGTTAGCTATTGCAAAACAATCAGCTAGACACAGATAAAGGCTTGGCCAAAAAAAAGAATGAAAAAAAGTCTTTAAGTGTAATTTGATGTAGTTAAAACCAAAAAGGAGTTGAATGATAACAACGGGTAAACTCCAAGATAAAATGAGCCCTAGGTAGAAGCCTTTCGTTGTTGTTAACATGTAAATACTAATACTTTGAGCTACAAGAAGCATGAAAATGAACACTCTTTTTAATGTTTTCCTTGTCGTAACAGTCTTCTTTTTTATGTTATGTTTTTGTTCTTTATTCCAAATGAGATATGTGAAAAAACCTGTCATAAAAGTTTGAAGTATGAAGAAAAGATACTCCTCTATAGGCACATAACCAATTGTTCCTAAAATTCTGTTCTCACCATACCACCAAACACCGTTTGCTACCAAATAGTTATCCCAAGGTGTTGTGTATAAAAAAGCTAAAACTGCTAAAAGAGTTATACCTAGTAATGTGTATTTTTTTTCTCTACCATCATATTTATAAAATAAAAAAGCATTCAGAGTTAGCAGAGGAATTAAAAAGATGAGTAAGAAATTTAAATAACTCATCTATACTCTTGTTTCACTAGCTTCTTTTAAAAAATTACCTTTAAAAATCCAAAATGAAGGCTTAATAATTTTTAAAAGACTTTTAAAACATACATAAGCCTTCTCAAAATTAGTTAGATAACATCTATTGTAAAATACCTCATTTGAGTTTCTTTTTATTTTATGGCCAATAGCCTTATAAATTTCTGAAGCAAATAAAATACAAAGTCTAGATCTTAGAGGAATAAAGCAAAAGCCTTTAAATGCTCTATTGTAGTAAAAATCAGCAGTCTCGATATATGAATAAACGATTTTAAGGTTAGGTAAAGTATCTAAAGTCCCATCTTGAGGTTTTAAACTCCAGAGGTAGAGACGTTGCTTGTTAAAGTCTTCTAAAACATCTCTGCAAATATTTGTAAGCTGCATACCTAGACCAAGATCTATAGAATAGCTTTGCGCTTTTTCATTCTTCACACCAAGTAGAGGACACATCATTTTACCAACTACACCTGCGACAAGGTAGCAGTAGTGCATAAGGCTGTCATTAGAATCTACAGCATTGTCCTCAGCTTCATAGAGTGCACCTTTAATCAAAGTTAAAAGATCATTCTTTAAGACACCTGTTTCTAAAATTTCTAAGATTAATATTTTAAGCTTAAGCTGGTGCTCATCTTCAGATTCTGTAAAACTAGTATTTTTAGCAATAAGTGCTTTGTAAGATAAATCTTTTTGAGATATTGAAATTTCTAGATTAACTATTAATTCTTTTAAAGTTTTAAGTTTATTTTCACTCTCGATAGCTGTAAGTTCATCTGCACAATCGTCGACATATCTGCAAAACTGATAAAGTTTAAAGATTTTAAAAGAAGTTTTTTTTGATAAAACTTTAGATGCAAAGTAAAAAGACTTTCCATACTCTTTCATTACTTTTTTCGAATCTACGTTCAAATCAAGACTGTTCAAAGTTCAGCTCCAAAAAATTCTTGAGGTTTTTGTTTTGGTAGTTCTTTGTCTAATGAAGGTATAATCTGATTGATAACTTTTGCTGAGTTTAAAACTCCTGGTAGACCTGCGCCTGGATGCGTGTTCGCTCCTACAAAGTAAAGCCCATCAACTTGCTTTGATTTGTTGTGAAATCTAAAATATGCAGATTGTCTAAAGCTTGGCTCAATCCCAAAAGCAGCACCTGATTCACTTTGTAGACTTTGTTCAAAATAGTTTGGTGTTACAAAGTGATCAGTTGCAAGATTTTCAACTAGTCCATTCAGATGGTTTTTATCTAACCAATTGTAAATCTTTTCTTTGTATCTTTCACCTTCTACATTCCAATCAATTTTGCTTTTATTGTTAGGAACAGGTGAGAGGACATAAAAACACTCATGACCCTCAGGTGCCATGCTGCTGTCTGAACGAGTTGGGGCGTGAAGGTAGAGACTAAAATCATCAGCTAAAACTTTTTTAGTAAAGATATCATTCAGAAGCCCTTTGTATCTCGGCCCCAAAAGTATGGTGTGGTGAGCAAGCTTGTCATACGTTTTTTTTGTTCCAAAGTAACTTACAAATAGACTCATAGATTGAGATTTATTTTTTAAACCAAAGTTAAAAGATTTTGAGAGATGATCTGTGCCTATTAAATCACGATAAACTCTAACAGGGTCTGCATTTGAAACAATTTTATCTGCCTCATATGATTTCCCATCAGTTGTGAAAACTCTTTTAACTTTTTTATTTTCTAATTCAATTTTCTCAACAGATGAGTTTAAGTGAAGTTTAGCACCTTTTTTTTGTAATAGCTTTACAAAGGCAGATACTAAAGCTGTGGTTCCCCCTTTTACAAAGTGAACACCCCATTTTCTTTCTAGCCAATGTATTAAAAGATAGATTGAAGTTATCTTTGTGGGGTTTCCACCAACCAAAAGTGGTTCAAAGCTAAATGCCTGTCTTAAACGTTCATCTTTAATGTACTTCGAAACTAAACTGTACACAGATCGGTAGTTTTGTAGCTTTATCATATCAGGTGCTACACGAAACATAGAAGATAAACTGTCAAACGGGGAGTCTGCTAATTTTGTGTAGCCTACATCAAATATTTCTTTTGCATGTGCTGCTAGTTTTAAATAACCATCGACGTCTTTGGGACTAAGTTT
>JALZUR010000038.1 GCA_023301025.1 Bdellovibrionales bacterium
GGTGGTAAAACCTACAAGCTCACTTTTGGTCATAGAGGTGCCAATCATCCGATTAAAGACTTAACAAACTCAAAAGTTTATGTGAGTTCGCAAAATCATGGTTATGCCCTTTCTAAAGATTTTGAAGATAAGAGTGTTGAGATCACACACTACAATTTAAACGACATGAGTGTTGCAGGTATTGAGAGTTTAGAAAAAAAGGCTTTTTCAGTGCAGTTTCATCCTGAGCATTGCCCAGGTCCTGAAGAGGGAGCTTATCTCTTTAAAAAGTTTGTTAAATTAGTAGAAGAAAGTAAGAACAGTTCTTTTAGAGAAAATGTTAATTTGGAGATTAAGTAGTGGGATTTGGTTTTTTTAAAAAAAAGAGTGATGATGCGCTTAACTTTGAGCCTTATGTATTCAAAGACGATTTTGAATCTTTATATGCTTTTTTTATAGAACAGTATCCGGAAGATTTAGAGCTTGCTATGAAAGAGTTTGAGGGTCTTACGGGTAAGTTTGATGATGAGCATGAAAACTTTAATTCTAAGATGGATGACTTTAGAACATGGTTTGTTCTCTTTTATAACTTTTCAGAAAAAAAATACTACATGCTAGAAAAAGCTAAAGATAAACTATCTGGTATTTACAAAAAATTTAGCACATCAAACTCTTCTGTTTTTAAGATTTTAAAGATCAAAAAAGATCAGATTCTCTTAAAAGATTTGATCTACAAACAGACTTTTAAGGTTGAAGACTCACTTCAGGCTCTGACTTTAGAAGAAGGTGGCTTTATTCAAACTACTGTTTTTAAAACCAGTGAAAAGCTCTACACCATGGCTTTTGGAGTTATTTCGCATCCTAATGAAGCGAGAGTGTTTATCTTAAAACAGATCAAATCTCTTCTTAAAAACAACAAGAAAACAAAAGATAAGATCAAATTAGATAGTTTTTCACTTCTACAAGAGCTTATGTCCATGAGATATCAGCTTTATAAATACAAACAAGTCAGTGTTGATAAAGTCTATAACAAAAAACCAATTATTAAATCAGGAGTTTAGAGTGAATACCAATGAAAAACTTCTTATCTTGGGCAGCGGACCAATAAAAATTGGTCAAGCTTGTGAGTTTGATTACTCTGGAACACAGGCCTGTAAAGCACTTAAGTCAAAAGGTTTTGAAGTTGTTCTTATAAATTCAAATCCTGCAACTATTATGACTGATCCACATATAGCAGACCAAGTTTACATAGAGCCTTTAGAGGTAAGTTACGTAGAAGCTGTGATCAAAAAAGAGAGGCCTCATAAAATTATTCCGACTCTTGGTGGTCAAACGGCTTTAAATCTAGCGCTTGAACTTGAAGATTCTGGGGTTTTAAAAAAGTACAATGTGGAGCTTGTAGGAGCCACACCTGAAATCATTAAAAAAGCAGAAGATAGACAACTTTTTAATGAAGTGCTTGATCGTGTTGGGGCTAGCTATGCCAAAAGTTTTATGGCTTCAAGCTTTGAGCAAGGTCTAGAAGATATTTCTAATTTAGAGTTTCCTGTAATACTTCGACCAAATTTTACTTTAGGTGGTGGGGGGGGTGGTGTCTGTTACTCTTTAGAAGAGTTTAGACAAAAGCTTTCTCAAGGACTTCATGAAAGCCCAACTTCTGAAGTTTTAGTAGAGCAGAGTCTTTTAGGTTGGAAAGAGTTTGAACTTGAGGTGATGAGAGATAAAAACGGAACCTTTGTAATTATATGTAGCATTGAAAACATTGATCCTTGTGGGGTGCATACGGGTGATAGTATCACTGTAGCACCTCAGCAGACTTTATCTGATAAAGCCTATCAGGAGATGCGAACAGAAGCTAAAAATATTGTCGAAGAGGTTGGGGTTCAGACAGGCGGGGCCAACATTCAGTTTGCTGTACACCCTGACACTGGAAAACGCATAGTTATTGAAATGAACCCAAGGGTCAGTAGGTCTTCAGCTCTTGCAAGTAAAGCCACGGGTTTTCCAATTGCAAAAATTGCAGCTCTTTTAGCTGTGGGTGATACTCTTGATGATCTTAAAAATGATATCACCGGAAGCACGCCTTCATCTTATGAGCCAGCACTTGATTATGTTGTTACTAAAGTTCCTAAGTTTAATTTTGATAAGTTTTTAGGTTCTGAAGACAAACTTACAACACAAATGAGAAGTGTTGGTGAGGTGATGAGTTTAGGAAGAACTTTTAAAGAGTCGTTTGTTAAGTCGTTTCGCTCTTTAGAAGGAGATGATCTTTTTAGTGGTATTTCAGAGCCTTATGATAAGAATAAGATCACGTATCCAAATTCAAAAAGAATGATTCATTTATTTAGAGCACTTTATCAAGATGCGACAGTTGAAGATCTTCATGTTTGGACTAAGATAACGCCTTGGTTTTTAGAGCAATTTTTAGATATTGTTGAAGCTTTTAAAAGTCTTTTTACTGGTGATATTGAGACTGTTGAGTCTGCAAAACGCTTTGGTTTAAGTGACGCTCAAATACGATTAGGACTTCCGAAAGATTTTGAGCTAAAACCAACAAAGCCTTCTTACTTACAAGTCGACACCTGCGCTGGAGAGTTTAAATCATCCACACCATATTTTTACTCCACTTATTGGAGTGAAAAAAACTTTGAATTTTCAAGCTCAGATTTATTACAGGAGTCTGCAAAAGGAGAACTTCAAAAAACCTATGTGGTTATTGGAAGTGGTCCGAATAGAATTGGGCAAGGCATAGAGTTTGACTACTGTTGTGTAAGAGCTGTTGAAAAACTTAAATCTCTTGGCCACAGAGTTGTCATGATTAATTCTAATCCAGAAACTGTTTCAACTGACTATGACACCTCAGATGTTTTATTTTTTGAACCTCTTGATGAAGAAGGGGTTTTAAATGTTTTAGATTTTGTTATGCCAGAGGCTGTCTTTTGTCAGTTTGGAGGGCAGACTCCAATTCACTTAGCTCGTGCCATTCAGACAAGAGGTTATAAGTTAGCAGGGACTCCGCTTTCAGTGATTGATCAGGCGGAAGACAGAAATCAATTTGCTAAGGTGTGTGGTAAGGTTGATGCAAAAGTTCCAAAATCAATTTTAGCCAATTCGTTCTCTGATCTTGGTGGTTTTTTGAACCAAGTAAGTTATCCTTTAATGTGTCGCCCTAGCTACGTTATTGGCGGACAAAGTATGGAGGTCGTTGAAAATGACGAAGACCTCTCTAACTATTTTATCAAACATGAAAAGACTTATGGTAAAACAAATCCTTGTTTTGTTGATCAGTTTTTAGAAGGCGCTTTAGAAGTTGATGTGGATTTAGTCTGTTTTAAAGACCATGTGGTGGTCGCTGGTATTGTTGAGCACATTGAAGTCGCAGGTGTTCACTCTGGTGACTCGATGGGAGTTTTGCCACCTCAAAGATTAAAGCAAGAAACTCGTGAAAAAATTGAATCCACCTGTTTAAAGCTTGCAAAAGTTCTAGGTGTCCTAGGACTTTTGAATGTTCAGCTTGCTATTAAAAATGATGAGGTTTTTATAATTGAAGCCAATCCTAGAGCATCTAGGACCATACCTTTTATGGCTAAAGCTAGAAGCGTTTCTTATGTTGATTACGCAGTTTTAGCTATGCTTGGTGAAGTTTGTCCAGATCATCTGAAAACTCATGTCTGGTCTGATTTAGAAAACGTATGTGTTAAGGGTGTGGTCTTTCCTTTTAAAAAGTTCCCAGATTCGGATTCTATATTAGGACCTCAAATGAAATCAACTGGTGAATCCATGGGGCGAGGTGAGGATTATCCTACAGCTTTACTTAAGGCTTTTATTGGAGCAGATTATCCAATGCCACAAGGGGGTTCAGTGTTTCTATCTTTAAGAGATAAAGACAAGCTTGATCTATTGCCAACAGTTAAAATTTTAAAAGATTTAGGTTTCACATTCTTAGCTACAAAAGGCACAGCCTCTTTTCTTTTAGACAAAGGTCTAGACTGTGAAGCTGTTAATAAAGTTTTGGAAGGTAGGCCTCATTGTGTTGATAGAATTCGCTCTGGTGAAGTGGCTCTTGTGATAAACACCACATCAGGAAAAGATTCAATAAAAGCAAGTTACAGTATTAGAAGAAGTTGTCTTGATTTTTCTCTTCCCTGTTTAACAGAAAGTGAAGCTGTTAAAGCTTATGTTTTAGCTTTAAGACAAAAGAAAGCTGGTCAGCTTTCGGTTAAGCCATTATCCTTAACCATGTGAGTGATAAAAATATAAATTCTAATGGTGTGTCTTTAAATACAGAGTCAAAGGTTGATCCCGGCTCTTTTGTTTTGTCGTGCAAAGATTTAACAAAAGAGTTTAAAGCGCCTTCTTTTAATTTTAAATCAAAGAAAGTTGAAGCTCTAAAAGGTGTAGAGTTCAAGATTCCAAAAGGCTCTGTATGTGGACTTTTAGGACCCAATGGATCTGGAAAATCAACGCTTTTAAAAATCTGTTTAGGCTTGATCAGACAAACTCAAGGAGACGTGAGTTTTTTCAATACGCAAAACTATAATAATGTTAAAAATAGAATTGGCTTTGTACCTGAAAAACCCGAGTATCCAGAGCGCTTTACAGCATTTCAGATTTTAAATTTCTTTTCCAAATTTTCAACTGAAGCTAAATCAAGAGTTAATTATGTTCTAGATTTAGTGGGTTTAGAAAAAAATCAGAACAGAGCATTTGGTGGGTTTTCAAAGGGAATGAAACAAAGGTTAGCTATTGGGAAAGCTTTGCTTTTAGATCCAGATTTTTTGATTTTAGATGAGCCGTTGTCAGGTTTAGACCCAGATGGAAGGGAAGCTTTGATCCAAGTTATAGAGTCTTATGCAAAGCTTGAAAATAAGAGTGTTCTTCTCAGTAGTCATCTCTTAGAAGATGTTCAAAGAATTTGTAATTATCTTTTAGTTTTAAAAGACGGTGAGCTTGTTTTCAAGGGAAGCCCTTTTTCAGTTATGGAGTCAGAGCGCTATGTTCTTCGCTTTAAAGAAAAAAATGGTCGGATGAAAGAAGTTGTATCAGATGCAAAAGAGTTACTTTCTTTACTCAAACACAATATTGATGATCAAGAGCTTAAACTATTTTCAATTCAGCCAGATAGACAGCCTTTAAGTGAACTCTATTTTAACTTTATGAACAATAAATCAAATACAAGTAAGAGAGCTCATGAAAACCATCTATAATTTAACCCAATTTTTTATTTTAGATCTTGTGTACAGAAAAATTTTTTTAGTTTCTCTTCTTCTATCTATTCTTTTTGTAGTTATTAGTTTGTTGCTGGGTCCTTTAAGCTATTCTGAAGAGGCTAGGTTAAGTATTAATTTTTCTCTTGCCGGATCCCAGCTTTCATTGATTTTTCTTAGTGTGCTTGTTGGGGCTACTCTTATAAAGGAAGACATAAGTTCAAAAGCCATTCATGGTTTTTTAACAAGTCCGTTTTCAAGACACCAGTATGTTGTAGCAAAAGTTCTATCTTTTTCGGCAGTGCTATTTTTAATGACTTTTATCATGTGGTTTTCTTTTTTTATTTCAAGTGTATTTATTGGGATTGAGTCTTCTTATGTTCTATCAATTCTTCCTTTTTTTGGTGCTTATTTAGAGTCGTTAGTGCTCTTTTCAATGTCTTTGTGCTTCTCCTTGTTTTTATCAAATTTAGTGAATATATCAGCTGTGTTTAGTTTGTTTTTGATGGGGCACTGGTTAGACACTTTGGCTTTTCTAACAAAAAAAGTAGAAGGGTTGCTATTTAATCTAATTTCTTGGCTTTTACTTAAAGTTATTCCCAACCTTGAAACTCTCAATTGGAAGTCTCACCTCACCTACAATGATTGGTCTAATGCAAGCTTTTATCTAAACAATTCGGCTTACGCTTTGATGTGGATTTTATTTTTCACACTCTTGTCTGTATTTATATTTAATAAAAAGGACTTAGCTTAATGCTAAAAGAGTTTTTTACTTTTAACACTAGCTTTGCTGCTTTTTTTATACTGCTCTTAGGTTCACTTGTAGGTAGTTTCTTAAATGTAGTAATCCTTCGATGGCCTAAAGGGGAGAGCTTTGTCAGCCCTAGAAGTCACTGTCCTGACTGTAAAACTGAGATTCCTTTTTATTTAAACATCCCAATAGTTTCATGGTTATGGCTAAGGGGTAAAAGCAAATGCTGTGGTAAGAAAATTAGTTTTATCTATCCTTTTGTTGAAGCTTTAACGGCCTTTCTTTTTTTGGTGTCTTATCTTAAGTTTGGGTGGACATTTACCTGTTTAGAAATGTGTGTTTTCTTAACTTTAGCTATTCCCTGTTTTTTTATCGATTTAGAGCACTATCTTTTGCCAGATATACTTACATTTTCAGGTATGGGTCTTGCTCTTTTAGGAAGCTTTTACGCATCTAACAGAAGTTTTCTGTCTTCTATTTTAGGTTTAATTTTAGGTGGGGGTTTTTTTTGGCTTCTGTCTTGGCTTTATGAAAAAACCAGAAAAAAAGAGGGTATGGGTTTTGGTGATGTAAAGCTTATGGCTTGGCTTGGTGCCCTTGGTGGTCTTGGCAGTCTTGGTTTTATAATTTTCTCTTCAAGTTTTTTAGGTGCTTTTGTTGGTATATTTGTCATAGTTTTTTTTAAAGGAACAAAAGATACAGCCCTTCCTTTTGGTCCTTTTTTAATTCTTTCAGCCCTTGCATACTATTTTTTTTCAAGCACAATTACTCAAATTTTTGGAGCTTTTATCATCTAAGAGTTTTTCTTACCAGCCTTTAACTTTGACAGAAAACCAAAGTCTGGGTCTAATATAGAAGTGTTTGGAAAAAAAGGCATTAGTGCAGTAGATATAGGCAACAGTTCCATAAAGGCTGTTGAGCTTAGTAAAAGATTCGGCAAGATCGGAATTAAATCCTTTGATGCAAGTTTAGTTAGGCCAACTAGCTTTTCTGGTGGTGAAATAGTTCAAGCAGAAGGCCTTCAATCTTCAATCCAAAGCAACCTTAAGGACTTTTCAAAAGATGTGATCTTCTCCTGTTGCGGAAGTTCTATGATGGTTAAAAAGATTTCAATCCCTAAGATTGATCCTGAATTTATTCCTGACCAAATCAGATGGGAGGCTGAACAGTACATACCTTTTAATATTGATGAAGTGAATATCGAGTTTGAGGTTGTCGACAGCCCTGCAGATTCGGAGAACATGGGGCTTCTTTTGGTTGCTATCTTAAAAAGTAAGGTTAAGTCTTATGCAAGTATTTTTCAAAATGCAGGATTTATTCCAAAAATAGCAGATGTTTCAGGTTTTGCTCTAGCTAATTGCTTTACTTATAATTATCCAGAAGTAAAAAATGAGGCAGTTGTTCTTCTAGATATCGGCGCATACTACACAAACTTGGTGGTTCTTAATAGAGGTAAAGTTGTTTACTACAGGGACATTCAGTTTGGTGGTTCTAAATATGATGAAGAGCTTTCAAAAAATTTAGGTGTTACTAAAGAAGAGGCGCGTTCTATTAAGCAAACCTCAAATCCTGCAACTTTGCCTGATATAGCGGCAGATACTATTGTAAGTCTTAATGAAAAGCTATCTTCTCAGATTTTGGGCTCTTTAGACTTTTTTAAAAACACTGAGTCTTTTACAAGAGGCTTTTCCAAAATTTATGTCACTGGTGGCGGAAGTTTAGCACCGGGTTTAACTAAAAACTTGAGTCGAACTCTTGGTGCGGGTGTTGAGTATATGAACGCACTTAAAAAAATTTCTGTACCGTCTAAAGTTCTTAAATCTACTAATGAGGTTAAGCTTCAGTACATGTCAGCCGTTGCGATTGGTTTGTCTTTAAGGGAGATTCAATAGCCATGATACGTGTTAACCTTTTAAGAGACAGGTCAAGATCAAAAAATGCTGCCCCTAGTGCTGATTCAGATTTTAAAGACTTTCAAGGTGGTGGCGAAGGCACGAACACAAAAGCATTTAACGACATGTTTGGAGACATTGGTGGTGGCAGTGGTCAAGGTGGTGGCGGTGGTGGTGGAAACAGTCAGCTTGAATCTGTTTTTAAAATTCTTATTGTTATCTCTTTACCCATAGCTTTGTATTTTTTTGAAAAGTATCAAAATGACAACAACCAGAAGTCTATTGTGACAAAGCAGCAAGAGGTAAGAGAGTTAGACAGTCTACTTTTGAGTAAAAATAAAGTTATTGAAGACCTTGAACCTCTTAAAAAAAGATTTGAGGATGAGCGAAAGTTTATCGAAGATGTCAGAGGCAAACTTATTAACAGAATGCATTTTGTAAGAGGGCTTGATTCTATTCAAACCTCAGTTGTTCCAAATCTTTGGCTAACCTCTATTGAGTATGATGCGGGGACTTTTAAAATTGATGGGCAAGCGCTTTATAAAAATGATTTGGATACATTTTATAACAATTTAAATAAAATTCCATTTTTCAATAAAGCTATAATTGTTAAAGATTCTGAAGTTAGAAATAGAAGTGAAGGTGCTTTTGAGTTTTCTATTGTTACTGAAGCAAAAACAAGTGCTTTGGGAGGGGTATGATGGAAGAGTATATTGAACAGCTTTCTTTTAAAAATGCTCTTTTATTCAGTATAGGTTTAGCCTGCATGTACTATTTTTTCTTCTACTCTGTAAACAATTACAAACAAGTGATAGAAGATGCCAACACTAAAATAGCAACGTCTAATGCAGAGATAAGAAAAGTGGATTTGCTTATTCGTGAAAAGCAAGAGCTTGAGACAGAGCTTTTAAAAAATGAAGAGCTTGTTAGGAATAGTAAAGAATTTGTACCTACTGGTTTTTTAACAGAAACAGCTCTTGAAAAGCTAACTATAAAAGCAAGAAGCTATGGTCTTTCAATTGAAAACATTGGCACCTTTTCTGATTGGCAGACTGAAGACCAATTAGAAATTGCTGATTTAAAAATTGGTTTAAAAGGCACATATTCGCAGATAATGTTTTTTATTTCAGATTTTACACGTGAAAAAAACTTTTATGGATTTAAAAATTTAAGATTAACACCTGTAAGAAACAGTCAGCAGTCAGATGAGAATCAAATCAATATAGCATTAGATGTTTTAATACTTAAATTGGTTGAGTCTGATGATGAATCCTCTTTAGAAAAGGAGAACATTTGAAGTTTTCTTTGATTCTTTTCTTTACAGTAGTCTTTTCTATAAGTGGTTCATATGATTTGTATGCTCAATCTGCATCTGATAAAGTCTTTAAATCTGGATCAAATACGAAGGGCAACTCTAAAGAAAGTTCTAAAAATAAAAGATCAGATGATGTTTTAGATGTTGATGCTGGAGAAAGTCTTAAAGATTCTGAATTAGATATTTTAAGTGAGGAGCAAGAACTTTTTGAACAGCTTGAGAGTTTAAATTTTAAAGAAGTAGGGTTTTACAGAGCTTATCGCTCTTTTATTTACAGCCCTTCAGGAAGAAACTCACCTTTTAAGATTCCAGAGGCTTTAAGCGATACTGATGGTATCAATCAACGCAGAGCTGAAAAAGCTGTAGGATTGGTTGGTTTAAAGGCTTATGACTTACGAGTTTTAAAGCTTACAAGTTTGATTTGGAGGGCTGACAACCCAAGAGCTTTAATTGTAGATCCTACGGGCCAGAGTCATAGGGTTGAGGTAGGTACAGAGCTTGGTAAAAACCAAGGTTATGTCGCAAAAATTAGAGAAGGCGAGCTTGTTGTGATTGAAAAGCAAAAGGTCTCTGGGGATGATGGTAAAAAAGAAGAATTGTTCAGGACTCAAGTCCTGAAAATTGCTCGTTAAATTTAAAATAAAAGGTGAAACTGAGAGTATAAAGTATGATGAAGTCTTTAAAATTAGTCCTACTCCTGTTTTTCATAGTACAGCTTTCAGCTTGTTCTGGTTCTGCCCCTATTGATGATGTTATAGATGAAAATCTAGTCTTTGAAGAAGAGTCAGCTTTTTCTGATGATGATGATGATTTTGAAGATGATGACTTTATTGAAGAAGAGGGTGAAGACTTTTCTGACGAAGACTTTGATGATGAGAGTTTTGCAGACGAGGGCTTTGATGATGAAGGTGTCGCAGACGAAGACTTTGATGATGA
>JALZUR010000039.1 GCA_023301025.1 Bdellovibrionales bacterium
CAGAAGAAGCTGAGCCAGTAGATGAAGAAGAAGAGACTGATGAAGAAGCTGAACCAGTAGTTGAAGAAGAAGAGACAGATGAAGAAACTGAGCCAGTAGTTGAAGAGGAAGGCGCAGAGGAAGAAGAGACTGATGAAGAAGCTGAACCAGTAGTTGAAGAAGAAATTGAAAGTAATGAAGATGAAGTTGTTGTTAAAGAGGGTGAAGAAACAAACGTACCTGATACAGGAGAACCTTCTGAAGAAAGGTTCTGATTCTTTTTGTACACATAAACTTTAAGCGTTGACCAATTTATTTTCAAAGTATTAGCTCAATATCATGTGTGGTATAATTGGTTATTTAGGTGATAAAAAAGTATCAGAAGTTTTACTTAAGGGCTTAAAAGCTCTTGAGTACAGGGGCTACGACAGTGCAGGTGTTGCAATTGCAAATGCTGATACCGTTACTCGTCTTAGAGCACCAGGAAAATTAGTAAATTTAGAAAAAATTGTTAGTGAGATTAAGCCACTAGGACGTATGGGAATCGGCCATACACGGTGGGCTACCCACGGTAAAGCCACAGAAGAGAATGCGCATCCCCATAGTTCTGAAAATATTTATTTGGTTCATAATGGTATTATTGAAAACTATTATGAACTTAAGAGCTCACTTAAAGAAGAAGGTTTTACTTTTACGTCTGAGACTGACTCTGAACTTATAGCGCACCTTTATTGTAAGTTTATGAATGGTGGTGTTTCTGTAAATGAAAGATCTAAAAGTAAGTGTAGTGATTTTTTAGAAGCCACACTAAAGGTTAAATCAATGTTAAAAGGGGCTTTCGCTGTTTTAGCAATAGATAAAAACCAGCCAGATGTTATGATTGGTTTTAAACATGGTCCACCTCTTTTGTTAGCTAGAAGTAAGACATCAGATGAGTATTTTTTTGCTAGTGATGCCTTAGCTTTAATAGAAGACGCTGATGAAGTTCATTATCTTAATGATGGTGAAATTGCAGTTGTTGAGTCTAAAAAAATAGATCTTCTTAATGAAAAATTAGAATTTATTAAGCCTACTTGGACCAAGCTTTCTTGGAATCCTGAACAGGTCTCAAAGCATGGGTATGAGCACTTTATGTTAAAAGAGATTTACGAACAGCCCATTGCCTTTAAAAATGCAATATCTCCTCATATAACAGATCAACAAAAAATACGTATCGATCCATCATCTGGTCTTAACAGTGATATTTTAAAGGATGTCAGTCGTTTGTTTATTGTAGCCTGTGGTACAAGCTACTACGCAGCTCTTTATGCTAAATACGCTATTGAAAAGTACTCAGGTATTCCTGTTGAAGTAGATATTGCTAGTGAGTTTAGATACAGAGAGCCGTGTCTTCCAAAAGATTCACTTCTTATGGTGTTATCACAAAGCGGTGAAACTGCTGATACATTAGCAGCTTTAAGACTTGCAAAAGATTTAGATGTAAAAACCATAAGCCTATGCAACTCAAAAGCCTCAACAATTGACAGAGAGTCTGATTACAAACTTTATATGAACTCAGGCCCTGAGATTGGTGTTGCATCTACCAAAGCTTTTACTTCAAGTTTGGGGGTTTTATCAGTTTTAGCACTTTTTTTAGCTAAAACAGTTGGGCGCTTAGACGAAAAAACTGAAGAAGGTTTTATAACGTCCTTACTCTCACTTCCTTCTAAGATGGAGGCAGCTTTAGCTTATGATACTTACTTTGAAAAGGCTTCTAAGTCTTTTAGAAACTTTAAAGGGTATTTATATATGGGGCGAGGTTCGCATTATCCCATAGCTTTAGAAGGGGCTCTTAAAATGAAAGAACTTGCATACAAGCATGCCGAAGGATACGCCGCAGGTGAAATGAAACATGGTCCTTTAGCTTTAATTGATGAAGATATGTTAATTTTTATGCTTTGCCCAAGTGACTTTTTATATGAAAAAACACTTAGTAATTTAGAAGAAGCAAAAGCACGAGGTGGCTACATCGTAAGTGTAGGGACTGCTGATGATGAAAAGTTAAAAGAAGTAAGTGACCAGTACTTGTCACTTCCAGAAGCAGATGAACTTACAACCCCAATGCTTGAGGTTTTACCCGTACAACTTTTAGCTTATCATGTTTCAAAAGCTATGGGCCATGATGTAGATCAGCCTAGGAACCTAGCTAAATCAGTTACTGTAGAGTAAATAAAGGTCTTAAGCTCGTTTACTTATCAATCTTCGTTTAATTTTTAAGAATACCTTATCTAAAAATGTGCTCTTATAGATAGTTTTTATTTTAACTTTTTTAGCCTTAGCTTTAAGTCTCAATCGTTTTATTTCAGAGTTAGCCCAGTTTATTCTCATATCTTTATTTTGAATTTTTTGATGTGAATATGTACTAATTTCTATTGGAAAATCCACTGCATCAATTTGGTTTGTAAAGTTGAGGCCTTTATCTTCACCTTCAGAGTAGATATGTTCTAAATTATTTTTGTTTAAAAAATCTACCCAAGTGTCAAAACGCTTTTTATGACCGTTAATTAGTTTAGAATAATCTGCTTTTTCAAAAAACTCTTTAGCATGAGTCTCAGAGTTAATTTTTTTCATAAGAGTATGCGGGATATCAAAATATTCAGAAAGTTCTAATGTTCTAGAATCATGGGCTAGGACGTAAGACGGAGTTCCTGCTAAAAGTCCCATTATATTACCATGAATTCTTGTACCGAAAATAAATTTGTATTTTTGTAGGTGTTTTCTCCAAGTGGTCGGATCTATAAAAAATCTAATTCTATCAGATGGAAACATATCGTGATTCACATCTTTTGGAAAAACTTTTCCATGTTCTGACATAAACTCTCCGTTCCAAAGTATTTGATCTAGAGATTCATTGTTTTGCGGAACATAAACTAAATTTTTGTAAGCTTGGTAGTTATGGTTGAAGAGTTTTTCAATGTCTTTTACGTAAGGAGAAACATTCATAGAAATAGGATCATCAAAATGAAGTGAATCACTTTTTTTAATTTCAGGAAATTTGTCTCCAAAATAAAACATTGATGGACAGCCAATAATATCAACTTGATTGTCTGAAAAACCCAATCGTCTTAAAAAATCATAGGTGTATTCGCCACGAACTCCTATTGATGATGACTTATCTAGTACAGCGCTACAAAACCTTTGCACACTGTCTTCAATTGAAGTCATTCTTTTACCTTTACGATTTATACTGTCTTGTGCACCAATACCAATAACTGCAACAGGTATCTTTAATTTTTCAATAAGTGCAGAAAAGTTATCAAGGTGTTTTTGAAACGATGGACGAAAAGCATTGGCAAATGGAAGTACCATCATATCATAGTTTTCATTTATAAAATCTGCGTTTTTTGGATTTGCAGAGTAACCATTCATTTTTATTTGAGCACTTTTTACACTTAGGGTTTTCCAAGTAGCTTCGGCAAAAATCAAATTGCCAGAGTTTGTTCCTAATACATTGCGAGCTAGAGTTTCCTCGTAAGAACAAGATTGGAATGGTGATTTTCCACCACGCATTAAAATTTTCACATGTGCTCCTTGGTGGAGGTCAAATTAAAGTTTTTACTTAGCGTCTCATTGATAAGATTGGCACAACGCATTGATCCGTTTCCATCCATATACTGATTGATAGTCTGATTCATTCTTATAAAGTTGTCATTCAAAATAACTAGATTTTTATCTGTTGATAGTCTATTTAACGTAGCTTTTAATTCACTCAAAGTAGAAATAATGACTCCTGGAGCATCAGCAGTGTAATCAAAGAAAAATCCGATATCTTTTTCGTACTCATCTAGGTCATATGGGATTAAAATAGTATTTTTCTCAAGCATCATAAAATCTAAGGAAATGCTTGAATAGTCTGATATCAAAACATCAAAATCAGCCAAACTATTATAGATATCTTTTTCAATATTGGTATCATAAAGTTTGATGTTACTCGTTAATAAGTTGTCCATATTACTATTAAAATTTGGGTGCGGTCTTAGGTAAATATCGATCTTTTTAGAAATTAAAAAACTATTAAATTCACTTAAATTAAAGTCATTAAATGGAAAAAAGCTGATTTTACGATTCGATCTCCATGTTGGAGAGTAAAGGACTTTTAGGTTTGAACTTGATTGATCTAAAATCTGATTTGGGTTTCGTTTTATGAGCACATCACAACAAGGCATGCTATTAACTAAAATTTTATCTTTTCCAACGCCATACAATTCACACGCATGTTTAATCAATTTATTCGAAGAAATGTAGAAATAACTGAAATTAGTTTTCATTAATTTGTAAAAGCACTTTTTAAGAAAACTAACATTCTTTTCAGCCAAACCGGCTCTTTTAAATAAGCTTCCGTGAGAAAGATGTAAGACTAGATGTCTGCGGTTGTAGAATAAACCTAAAAGTGGGGTGTACATTGACGATGTAACCCAGACATATGATTGAAGTATGAATAATTTATCTTTTAGGCTTTTGCCTTTGATAAAATGCTCACCATATTTAGAAATTAATTTAGTTCGCTCAACTTCTGAATCAATTACAAATTTACAAATAATTTCTTTGTGTTCTTTTAAATAAAATAAAAAAACAGACTTACTATTTGAAGTAAAAGACTTGTTTTGATTGTCTATAAATACAATGTGGGGCTTTCTTATTAGAAAAAAAGAAACTATAGAAAAAGGTATATCTAGAATTAAAATTTTGAAACGAGATATGAAATATTTTTTTTTATTTTTCACTCAATAAACTATTCAGACGCATCGAAGATTTACCGTCACAAGCCCCCATAAACTTACTTTTAAAGTGCGCGATCTTATCATAAGAGATGTCTTCTTTTAATTTAAGAGCGAGCCCCTCAACATTTGAAACTATAGAGCCAGGAACAAAGTCTTCATATTTATAATAAAAGTCTCTTTGCTCGTTTGTGTAACTATCAAGGTCATAAGCAAAGAATACAATTGGTCTACTTAGTAAACTGTATTCGAATATTATACTAGAGTAGTCAGTGACCAATATATCAGCTGCTGCTAATAAGTGTTTGTTGTTTTCAAATGATAAGTTTTGCCAGCTTTCAAACCCTGGATAGATTAAATTTTTTTCGAATGGATGGAGTGAATAAACAAAGGCATAGTCTTTGCCGAGCAAAGAATTTATCTTGTGTAAATTGTTGAATACTTCTTCTGAAAAAAATGACTTTGTTCTGTAAGTTGGGGAATAGAGAACTATTTTTTTTCCTATTAAATTTGGATACTTTTCAAGTAAACTTTTTTTGTCTAAGTCCATTTGTTCTTTGTTAAAAAAATAATCTGTTCTTGGGACACCGATGGTACTGATTTTATCACATTCGATACCAAAGCTTTCAGCATAAATAGGAGCTACCTCTTGAGAGCTTACTAAAATATGAGAGTACTTTTTGTACATTCTTCCTGGTTTTTTTCCGCTATTGTGAAGTGAACCAATTCCAAAGCGTTTGAAAGCTCCGCATGCATGCCACATCTGAATTATTTTTTGTTTAGGAGAAAATTTAATAAAATGAATGCTGTTTGTTGAGTCGTCTAAAACTATATTTTTATAAAATATAAGTTTTAAAAAAAAGGAGATGTAATTAAAACGTTTGTGAAGATGCCAAATTTTATCTGTTTTTATTTCTAAAATTTTATTTTTATTACGTTTTGTAAGATATATCTCTCCAGGCTGATGTTTATATATTTCATAGAGATTGTTAAAGTCGCCGTGATGTGCAACGTATAAAGTCTTGTCTAAAAGAATTAATCGATTGATATATGAAAAAATGCCTATACAAGGTAAAAGGTATTTTTTCATATATCGATTAATTGAAATTTTCATAGACTTTGATATTGGGCTATCGCTTCTTTCTTACTGAGATTAGTGAGTAGTCGTCCTTCTTTTAAAATTACAATGCGGTTGCACACTTTGTTAAGTAATGACGTGTTGTGGCTTACAAGGACAAATGTTTTGTCGCTTTTCATTTTTTCAAACATTAATTTTTTTGATTTTTCTTTAAAAGATGCATCACCGACACTTAAAACTTCATCGATTAAAATAACATCAGGATTCGCACTAAATGCTATTGAAAACCCCAGTCTTGCCTTCATTCCAGATGAATAGGAACTGACTGGGTCATTAAGTTTGTCACCTAATTCAGAAATTTCTACAATATTTTTTAAATTCTTCTTTAGATTTTTCTTTTGTACTCCAAGGTATAAGCTTGAAAGTTTTATATTGTCGTAGCCATTTAAAGCCCCTAACAGACCAGCGTTTAAACTAAGAAGAGATGTAGTATTTCCATACTGTTCATAAGTGCCTGAGCTAGGTACGATAACTCCATTTAAAACTTTTAAAAGAGTTGATTTACCAGCCCCATTTCGACCAAGTATGCCGATAACTTCACCTTTTTTGACTTCAAAAGAGATATCTTTTAGTGGTGAATTGCTTTTTTTACCTCTAAAAAAGTTTCGTCCTTTTGGAAAATCGACACTAACGCATTTTAGTTTTAATACAGTATTCATCTTAATAGCTTAGGGTATTCTTTATCAAATTTAAACAGCATAAAAAAGCCTGCTAACCCCAAACATATCCCAACGGTAAGACTGATGAATAGAGTTTCGAAGTCTGGTGGTCTACCGAAAACTATGACATTTTTATAGGCTTCAAAGCAGTTAAAAAGGGGATTTAACTTAAGCAGTGGTAGGTATTCTTTTGGGATCATTGAAGCATTAAAGATTACACCACTGCCATAAAAAGTAATTTGTAGCAGCTGAGGTACCACATGTTTAAAGTCTGGTACAAAAGGAGTGATTGCTGAGACTAAGAGTGAAGCGCCTATTGCAAGAGTCATAAATACAAAAAGGACAAATGGCAGCCATAGAATATTTACTGTGTATGTCATTCCAAAAAATAGAGAAATGATGAAAAGGGCAGAAAAAATTATAAGATATTTTGCACCAGAAGTTATCACTTGAACAATAGGAAAGATGTATTTTGGAAGGTACACTTGATTTAATAATTTATGTTTTTTAATTAAAATGGTTGAGGATGATCTTATGGAAACAGCTAAAGCTTTCCATAGTATTAGTGAGAAAAGTAAGCTCTCAATATATTTAACTCCACCTCGTTTAAGAAGTAAGCCGATAAAAACATAATAAACTAAAAGCCCAAGGGCGGGTTCTATTACCCACCAGGAATAGCCCATGTAAAACTTTACTTGGTCTGTTTTCAACCTACTTTTGACCATAGTTAATATAATATGAATGATTTGAAAAAAGCCCAAGCAATTAGACATTCTATTAGCCTACTGCAATTTTTCTTTTAGCTTCAACAATTTGACCAGTGAGCTCAGATAATAATATGCCTAGGCTAATTTGTGCAGCTCTTTTAGCTGATAGAAGGCTATCTTTTGGTTCATCTCCAAAACTACTGGTCCGCATAGGGGTTCCAGTTCTTTCAGGGCAAACAGCATTGATTCTTACTCCACTTTCATAAAATTCTTCAGATAAAGCTTGAGTGAGGTTTACTACAGCTGATTTAGTAGATGAGTACACACTGTAGCCTTGTCTGCCTCTGGTGTGTGAGCTTGATGTGAAAAATAAAAACGCACCTTTAGTTTTTGAAAGGTACTTGATACCTTCTTTTGCAATAATAATATTACCAAGATAGTTAATTTCAACTTCTCTTTTGATATCATCAATCTTTCTATCAACTAAATTACTTCTATCAAGAATAGCTGCAGAATTAACTATATAGTCAATTCTTCCATGCTTTTCATAGGCTTTGATTAAAAAATCTTTAACATCTTCAGTTTTAGTTATGTCAGTTCCGTCTCTTGTAGAGGTAGATTCAACAAAAGAGCCATACTCTTTTGCTAGATTTGAGATTTCAAGTCCGATACCACTTGTTCCTCCAAAAACAACTACTACCTTATCTTTGATCATTGATTCATCAAAAAGGTCTTCAGATGTGTTGGTGCTAAGTTGCATCAGTTTTTCAGCTAAAACTAGATCCTCAGGATAAGTGATTTTAATATTGCGGTTGTCTCCTTTAACGACTTGAATGGGTAAATCAAAATACTTTTTGAAAATACCACAATCGTCGGTGACAACTATTTTCTCTTCTTTTTGAGCTTTTTTATGTGCCTCAAGAATACTCTCGTAATTAAAGCCTTGAGGAGTTTGGCCCCTCATTATGCTAGATCTATCGGGTATTGAACTGATAATATTATTGTGCACTTCAATAATCGTATCAGCAGAAGGTACGGCAACATCAACCGCTTTAAAATTATCTAAAACGTCTATGCAATCTGATATGATTCTGTTGCTTACAAAAGGCCTAACTGCATCATGTATTAAAACTTTTTTAACAGATGCTTCACAAGCAACAAGTCCTTTAAATGATGAACTCATTCTGTCGCTTCCACCACAAACCACTTTGATATTTTTCTTTTCCAACATAGGTGATGTTAGACGTCTTAAAGAATCTAAATATTCATCGGCCGCAACAATAATAATTTCATTGATTTGATTGTTTTCTACAAAAACATTTATGGTGTGCTCGATTATTTGCTTTCCTGCTAATTTTAGGTACTGCTTTGGGGCGCCGCCGTTAAAGCGTTGACCAGACCCACCTGCTAATATGATCGCTGAAACAGACATAGTTCTCCTAAAATTAGATATTAAATATTTAAGATAGTGGCTAATATTAGTCAATCTAACGAAAAAAGACTTTATTGTGCAATTTTTCTTCTGATTTAAGTAAAGAGGGCTATTTAAGGTGCGGTTGTTTTAAGAAAGTTCTTAGTACAAATGTAGATAAGTAGCGTTGAGACGTATGTGATAGCGCAGATCAGAACTGCATATTCAGTCTTAAGAGTAGATAGGTATGCGGTTGGTGCAGTAAGAAATACGGTTAAAAGAGAGTATAATATGACAATTTTGCAGGGTTTTAGCTTTTTAGAGTCTAACATTATGTGAAACAAGTGATCTCTATGGGCGCCAAAAATTTTTTTTCTTTTTTGAGCTCTTAAGATAAGGGTGTAGGTAGCATCTGAAATAATAGGGCTCATTAAAATAACATTCGCTACGAGGCTTTGACCGTATTCAATCTTCCCGACTAGGCCTAAAAAAGCAAAACAAAAGCCTAAAAAATAAGCTCCAGCATCACCCATGAACACTTTAGCAGGTCTCCAGTTAAATATTAGGAAGGGGAGAGTTAAGGCAGATAGTGCTAAGTAAACAAGGCTTAGAGCTGAGTTGTTCGAAGCTAGGCAAAAATATGAAAAAAATAAGCCGTATATAAAAACTTGTGAGCCCAGTAAACCATCTATGCCGTCGACAAAATTAAATAGGTTCACCATCCACATCAAAAATAAGACACCAAAGATCAGCGAGATTATTGGAATATTAAAAGGTAAAAATTTAACTTCAAATGTGATGTTCAAAAAGTTTGTTAAATATAATAAAGTGAAAAGACTTATCAGAAATTGAACAATTAGCCTAAACTTAGCACTTAGATGCCTAACATCATCGACAAAACCAAGAACTGTGCAAAATAGAGCGCCTATAAGTAGAATGTAATAACTGTTAGAGTTTATTAGCCCAGTGTATTTAAAGTATAGAATAGATGGTGTTAAGCATAAAAAAAAAGTAAGACCGGCCCCTAATGGAATAGGTTGTGTGTGAGTACTTCGTTCATTTGGCGTGTCATATAAGCCTATTTTTTTAGCAAATTTAGAATACAAAAGTATTAACACAAGTGAAGTAAATGAAATTAAGCACAAAATAGTTATTTTTGACATCCATCTACTCCTCACGAAAAACTAATATGAGTATAACTTTTAGTAAAGTTTTTTAGTTTTCTCACACTGTGTTTGAAATTTTTAAAATTAAATCAACAAGCTTCAATGTAAGGCATATTCAGTGGGCTATTTTTTTTGAAGAAGGCTCTTATGTTTGTTATACAGCATTGGTAGTAGTGCGATAAGTAAGATAATCCAATTGTCATAGCCAATACTGTCAAAGCAAATAGCTATCGCAAAAGTGCTTAAAAATAATAAAGCCAGTAGGTGTTGTAAATGTTTATGGTTTATAGATGAGCATTTGAAATAATAAATTAATACTTTAAATAAAAAGAAGATAAATAAAAATAATACAGGTAGCCCAAAAGATGCGGCTACATCGAGGTATTCATTGTGTGGGGACGTTATTAAAAAAGAACCTAAACGTTTATATTTAGTTTTAAAGTCTTCATCAAATGAATTTAATAAACGCTTTTTCTTTTTATTTTCTCCATAACCAATACCAACGAATGGACTAGATTTTATATATCCAATGTTAGCTCTCCATAACTGGAGCCTGTGTTGAATGGAGAACTGAGTTGTATTTTGTATAGATTTTAATCTTTTTAAATTTTTTGTAGACGAAAAGAAAAATATTGTTGCGCCTAAGAAGAGAGTTAAAAACAATAAAAAACTTTTTTTGTTATAACTGATAAGTTTCAGTAGAAGTAAAAATGCAGCAACGGCGAGTCCTAGCCAAAGTGCCCTAGAATAGCTTATGAGTGTAATATAAAAGAAAAGTGCTGAAAGTATCAAAGCTAAGTATTTGTGTAATTTTGAGCGCTCAAAAGTTGAAGTTAAGATAAAAAGAAAAGAAAAAAAGAGGCTAATTCTTGAGAATGTATTTGGATTGTAAGTCCATGAGGCTCTGCCTTTAAACATATGAAATTTAGGATTTTCTTCAAAAAAACTGAAATTTAAATATTGTTTTGAAAGTACTTCAAAAATAATAAAAATAGATATGTAATATAAGATATGTAGGCCCGTAGTAAGCCTTTTTTGAAGTTTTACATCTGAGTCTATATAAGTTTTTGTATAGACAAGAGCTGGAAGAATTGTAATTGCATATAAAACCCACCTCATCTTCTTTAATTGAAAGACCAAGTCCTTGCTTAAGCCAAAGTGATAAAGGCCTACAAGCGTAGATAATGTAAAAAATAAAATAAGGGTAAAGTAAAAGTTTTTACTGGCTTTGTAGATAGGTTTTATCTGTTCTTTATTTAATAAAAAAGTAAAGAGGCTAGATAAGACGAGTAGTGCTTCAGAGACTCTAGCAAATGGCTTTGTAAGAAGAATACAAGCGAGAGTGGTTATAAAAACAAAGGCCAATATTTTAACGCTTAAGTCTTTGTATTTACTATTAAACACATGAGTTAGACTTAAAAAATTTGACACAATAATCTCCTACCACTACCCTGCGAATATGAAGGTCTTGTACGCAAGTGAATATATCGATCATATCGAATACGCACAAATTCTCAAGCTTAAAGATTTAGGTTGGGTTCCAGTTGTTGTAACTGGAACTCCTGAGTTTGTTGATCATTTAAAAAATAATAGTGTTGAAGCTATTTTCTTTAAAGACCTTAGCAAATCTAGAGTGAATAAAGAGCTAAGACCAAAACTTTTAAGTCTCTTAAAGAAGCATGTACCGGATATTGTTTATACTGTTCACGGAAATAGAGTCACTTCAAACTTTAGAGCTGTTCTGTCTAATAAGAGGTTTAAAAGAACACCTTTTCTAACGTACAGAGGAATAATTGGAAATACAAACTTTATAAAAAACCCTGAGAGTATTCTTACTTTTAACCATCCAAGGACTGATGGAGTACTTGCAACAAGTTTTGCAGTTAAAAACTACTTACAGAAGCAGCTTCTTTTAAAAAATAAATATTTAGGGGTGATGTATCCTGGTGTAGATGAAAATTTTTTAAAAGAAAAAGCTTCTGAAAGTATTGATGACGAAATTTTTAATAAGCATCATCAAAAAGATAAACTTAATTTTTGTGTTTTAGGTACAGATAGAAAAAGTAAAGGTTTTACATATTTAGTAGAGGCAATTTCTTTACTTCCAGACACTATTAAAACAAAAATCAGGGTATACTATATTGGCGACCCTAAAGAGTGGGAGCAAACTCTTAAAGATGATAAAAGCTATGTGTTTTTAGGATATAAAAAAAATCCATTTAAATATTTTAAAAAATTTGATTTTATGGTCATGCCTTCTTTTCAAGAGGGTTTGGGAAGAGCTTCTGTAGAGGCTTCAATGTTGGGTTTACCTGTTATAGCCTCTAACGCTGGTGGGTTAACAGAGGTGATCAAAAATAGTCAAACTGGTTTCGTTTTTAAACGTTGCAACTCTGAAGAGCTGTCTAGAAAAATCAGCTATATATATAAACTTGGGCCTCAAAAGTGGAGTGCTTTATCTAATAAAATGGGTATTAAAAGCGCTGCATATATGAGAGAAAAGTTCATTGCTGATGTAACAGTTAAAACACTTATAAGTCACTTTAGTGCTTTGCTTGTCAAAAAAAAATAAAAGGTTGTTAGATACTCAATGAAAAAAATAATAAAAACTCTTAGAGCTATAAGATGAAAAATAAAAATTATTTTTTAGCAGACAGCCTATTCAACTATGCCATAGAGATTAAAAGACTTTTTATTTTCACATTAGTTAATGTTTGTGGTTTAGCTTTATGTAGGTTTTACTTTTATTTTAATAATAAGTCTTACTTCTCAGATCTTAATTTTAAAGAGTTGTGTGTTAATTTTTTCTATGCTTCTCGTATTGATATTAATGTAATTTACTATTCTTCTGTTTTATTTCTCCTTTTAAATTTAACACTTCTTTTTTATAAAACAAAATTTTTTAAATTTCTCTTCGCTATTGTTCTTTCTTTTGTTTATACTCTGACTATTGCCGACTCTAGTTTTTTTAGCATATTTGGGACTAGAGGTAATTTAAATTTTTTTGCCAGCGCTGAAGGTGCTAGTTTGTCACAAAGTCTGAATGCAATGACTCCTTTTTTGCATCTACTTATAGTCTTTTTTGTTTTAATCTTTATTCATTACTGGCTAATATCTAGAATTTTTACTCACTATATTTCTAATACTTTAATTCTTAAACTATTCAGCTTTCTTAGTTTTGCGGCTATTTTAGTTATCGGAGTGCGCGGTGGCCTTCAGCATGAAGTTTTGGGGACACCGCACCTTGGACATTTCTCGAATGGCAAATCAGAAGTTAGCACTCTTGTTGCAAACCCCGTGTTTACTCTTATAAGAGGTAAAAATAAAGACAGCTTACCTTCGGTTTTCACAGATGAGAGCACTCTAGATTTTAATTTTACTTCTGTACAAAATAGAAAAAAACTTTTTTTTAAAACTGATTTGGAGCAAAAACTAAAAGCTAAAAATGTTCTTATATTTTATATTGAAAGCCTTACCTCTTATGCTTTAAATAAAGTTAAGTCTGAAGGTTATGAAGTTGTATTTCCAACAAGTAATGTAGAAGAGCTTTATTCTAGTGATTTATATGCTAACGGTTCTATTTCTATGGACTCTTTATCTGCAATGTATTTTGGAGTGCCTTCTTTTTTTGATATTAAGGTTTTTAAATCAGTCTACAGTTCAAATAAATGGCTAGGATTTCCAACTATTTTGACTGAGCAAAAAGGCTTCAATACGTTCTTTGTTCATGGTGCAGAAAAAGGGACCCAATTTTTTGGAAGTATTTCAAGATCTGGTGGAATTAAAGATTTTTATCCTCTCAGAGATCTTGTAAGTCTTGAAGATGACCCAGGTAATTTCTGGGGTGTTCATGATAACACTTTATATTCTGAGGGAATAAAGATAGTAGATTCGTTTGCTAAAAAAGAAAAACCTTTTTTAGGAATTTTTTTTAGTACATCGACACATGTTAATTTTGCCCCACCTCCAGGCTATACAGACACTGGTAGTATGGAAGAGAATTATTTTAACACTGTAAGATATAGCGTTAAGCAAGTGTCAAAAATGCTTGAATCTATAAAAGATAAAAAATGGTTTGATGATACGTTAATTATAGTTACAGCAGATCATTCGCCACCATTGGTATCTGATTGGGTGCAAAAACCTGAAGAAAAAAGCCGCTTGCCTTTCTATGCTTTCTTAAAAAAATCAAATATTAAAAATCTTATTAAGAAGAATTATATTCAGCAGGTTGATTTAGCGCCTTCTTTGTTTCATCTGTTTAATGTCAAAGTTGGGGAGTGGAGTCCTTTTGGGAGTAGTATTTTTGAAGAATCCGTTAATAACGATTATATCTACACTACAGATACAAGTCTCATTCATTATAAAGATGGTTGTATTTTTTCTTATCCATATATAGTGGGCATGAATGATAAAGTGCTGTCTTCTATGAATGATGGTTGCAAAATTAATACTATCGATAAAAAATCTGTTTTTTCCAGAGTACGTCAATACTCTTTAGGTTTAAAAAATAACACCTTTTACGAGTAGCTAGGGTCAAATTGACCTTTTAAAAAGCTTAGAATTTCTTAAAAATAGCTATAAATGGCCATTATGGCTCCAAAAAACATGGCATAGCTCTTGTATTATACCTATTCATAATCGGAGGCTTAGTATCACAATCGTGATGTCCTTAGAAGCCTCAAAGGCCCGCCAAAAATAAGTATTCACTAATGAGACCTCGGGGGTAAGACCCCAGGACCTCTGCCGTTTTTTTATATAGACTGTTCTAAAATTGGTTGAGGATACCTAGAATCAAAAGTTGTTCGTATGTTACTAGGTTTAGATTCTTTATGGTTTACTTTTCTAAAATTTGAATTGATCTCTTCAAGTTGAGCAGCAGAGAATTTATGACGTTCTGTGTATCTTGTTTCAACAGTAAAATTTCTTAAAGCATGTCTTGCTAAAAAATTGATTTTTTTAGATTCAATGTACTTCATTCTAGTGCATCCATGAGAGGCTACATTTCCGTTAACCTTTGAAGAGGCATGAAAACAAACACCATAGTGATAGCATGCAGCCCAACCCATATTTTCTTTATTTGAATTAATATAGTGGTCCAAAACATAGTAGCCATTAATTTTACCTGTTATAACACCGCCTAGACCCATTTCATGATCTTGTTGAAGCATAAAATAGCCTTTGTCGTTTTGATTAGGCTCTTTTCCTTTTCTTAATACTCTTTTAGTTTCAGGAGTGTAAATTCCTGAGCCATCTCTCCAAGGAACACCAGGTGATGTGATCCAAGTAGCCACATGTTGGCCGCTTTTAGAATCACCATTTATAAAAATAAGTGCTCTGTAGCACATGTTTGAATTGCAATGTCTTGATAGTCCTAATTCTTTGTCTAATCTAATATCCGTTACTAAAACATGAACGCTTCTAATTTCAGGATCTACTGTGTAAGTTCCATCACTGTTTAAAAACATATGATAAGATAATACGTCACCGGCAGCATCAAAACCTTTAGAGTTACATTTGTTGTAGTCGTTTAAGTCTGAAAGTACGCCTGATTCCTCATAATGTTGACAGTCTTTTGCCCAATCAGGTGTCTGTCCTCCTTTCCATGGAGAAGCTGCTAACGCATCATTTTGATACAAGCAGAGCATAATCAGTATTAAAATTGTTCGAAAAATCATTCATAACCTCATAAAGATATATTTATAAGGTATATGAGCAAAATATATGCCATATGAAATACAAGCTAAAGCACTCTTGAGTTGATAAGAACTGTAAAGAAATTTTACATCTGATTAAAAAATCTCAATATGAAATGCTTTGTCAGGATTCTAAAAAGTAACTTTTAAATGGAGTATCTTTCAACCATTTATTAAGAGAGTCTCTTGAGTGCTGTAAAACCTTGTCGCGTTTAAATCGCTTATACTCTTGTTTTTTCTTAAGATTTTTTTTCTCATCACTTGTAAGCGTTTGAGTAGGGAGTAGTGAAAAATTAATATTCATTGGTTGATAGTTGTCACGCTCAGTATTTAAAAAGTGCAGTAAACTCCCAAAAGCTGTTTCACGTGGTGGAGGTGAAAAAGAAAGATCGTTTTCTTTTTGGTTGATAAAGTGAGCCACCATAAGACCTGTACAGGTAGATTCAAAATAACCTTCAACTCCAGTGAGTTGACCTGCAAAGTAAAGTTGCGGATCTTTTTTAGACGACAGATCTTTATTCAAAACTTTAGGAGAGTTTATAAACATGTTTCTATGAATGCTCCCAAGTTTTAAGAACTCAGCTTTTTCTAAACCAGGAACCATTTTAAAAACTCTTTTCTGTTCGGGGTACGTCATTTTAGTCTGGCAGCCTACAAGATTGTAGGCTGTGGCCTCTTGATTGTCTTGTCTAAGTTGTAAAACAGCATAAGGTCTGTTTCTAAAATCATCTTCGGCGTAGTGAGGGTTGTTAAGTCCTTTGCCACTTAGTGGACCAAACCTCAGAGTTTGATCTCCTCTTTCTACAATTGCTTCAATGGGCATGCACCCATCAAAGTACTCAACTTTTTCAAAATCTTTAAATTCCATTTTGCCAGCATTTTTTATGGATTCAATAAAGTTAAAGTACTCTTCTTTACTCATTGGACAGTTGATGTAGTCGTTTGTTCCCGCACCATACCTGTCAGCTTTAAAGCAAACATCCATATCAATAGAGTCGGTATCAATAATTGGTGCAATGGCATCATAAAAATATAAGAAGTCTTCGCCAAAGTGCTTGGCCATATTGTTAGCTAGTTCTGGATGAGTTAAAGGGCCTGTGGCAATAACCTTATAGCCTTCAAGTTTTGACCAGTCTGTGACAGGCTCTTCGATAACCGTAATATTTGTGTGCCCAATAATCTTGTCATTCACGCGTTTAGAAAAACGCTCTCTATCCACACCCAAGGCCATGCCTGATGGTACATGTTCAAGTTTAGCTTGTTCTAATATTAAAGAGTTAAGCTTTTCAGCCTCCCACTTAAGTTGCCCTGGAGCAGAATAGTCCGTAAGGCTTCCAAAAGAGTTTGAGCATACAAGCTCAGCACATTTGTTTGTTTTGTGGGCAGGAGTTGAGAGTCCAGATTTTCTCATTTCATATAAAAAGACTTTAAAGCCGAACTCTGCCAACTGATACGCACATTCACTACCCGCAAGTCCGCCTCCGATGATGTGCACTGGCTTTGTCATTTCATGCTCCTTTGTTAGCATAAGAGTATGTCTGGATTTGGTAAAAAAAAGCGTCAATCACAACTCTACTCTTCAATAGAAGTCCTACAGAGCCTTTTTAAAAAGAGCAAGACAGGCTTTTCTAGTGAGTACAACAGAGTCCGACTAGAGCAGAATTGGTCAAAAATTGTGGGCGTAGATTTAGAAAAAATGACTCATCCAAGAAAAATTTACAAGACCACCTTATACATCACAGCTGAGTCTTCAGAAGTTCGCTATCACTTAAATTTTTCTAAAGATATCATCTTAAAAAAGATCAATGAGTTTTTAGGTGATAGAAAAATTGAGCATATAAGTTTTAAGTCAGCTCCTGTGACTGATAAAAATAAGTACTCAGATAAAGAAAAAAACTTAATAAAAACAATTAAATCTTAGTTTCTACATATTTAATTTTTAAAACATAAGTTTAATTTTAGCTATAAACCGTCTAATAAGGCGTGAGACAGACTCATGTTTGGTATTTTAATTTTACTTGCAGGCCAAAAGTTTAAAACTCTTTGAATGATTAAAAGACTTGGAACAATTAGAGCTGCATTTTCTTCTTTAAGCGGTACGTGTTTTGAGAGTTCATAGCCAGAGTAATTCATATAAGTTCCAAGCATGAAAGGTATTTCTTGAGATTGAATGTATGTATCTTTAGTTTTGTCTAAAGAGAATTTTCTAAGCTTTCCTAAGCGTCTAAAGTTGCCACCAGTTCCATGAATTAAAAAACCTGTGGTTTCAAACTCTTCGATAATTTTTTTTACTTTTCTTAAAGTAAATACTGGGTCTATTAGGTCAAGTTGTTTTGAGTAGTTAGGGATAAGTTGACCAGTTCGTGTATCAACCAAAAGTCTTAAGGTTCCAATGTCTAGGCTTTCTTGAAAGTGAAACTTTCCGTCACAGTACAAAGACAATTCTAAACTTCCACCGCCAATGTCCATGTGAAGGTGAGCAAGATCTTCATCAAACTCTCCTCTGGTTTTTATGCCTTCGGCCATGTATTTGGCCTCAAGTTTACCAGAAATAATATCCACTCTGATGTTATGAATTTTTTCAATGTCTTTAAGAATTTTTGAGCCATTGTCTGCCTCTCTAAAAGCGCTGGTGGCAACACCTGCAATTTTTTCGACATTGTAGTCATCAAGGAGTACATCTATTTTTTCAAAAATAGAGTGCAGTTGAAATTCTTTTTCTTGGCTGATGGTTTGTGATTTAAAAACATCACTTCCTAGCCTACAGGGGAAGCGTTCTTTTATGATAAGGTCTCTGGGGTTATGTGGTTTATTCTTTCCAGAGGACTTAGCTATTGTGACTCGTATTGCATTTGAGCCCATGTCAATTCCAGCAACATTCATAATTAAATGTTACAGCTAAACTTAGCTTTCACGCAAGATCTAGTTGTGATCAAATTCTTTTTAGTATTTTTATGTAGCCTATCATCTTATTTTTTTAAGCTTGGGACACTCTTCTATTTTTCTAAACTAGATTTTCTTTACAGAGTTTCTCTTTAAGTAAAGCCTTCTGAGTTCTAATTGAAAGTTTATATTTTTAGATTTTTTTAAAGTTGTTCTATTGTAAAAGCCTTTTTTATCCATAAGCCACTTTTGGGTGTTGTCTTTAAAGTACAGATCTAGCACCTCAAGCACATGATTCTTAAGCCTTTGATTTTCAATGGGCGTTAAAACCTCAACACGTCTATCAAGGTTTCTCGTCATCAAGTCAGCTGAACCCATATAAAAAAGACCTTTTTCTCTTTTTTCCTGACCGTTTAAAAAATAAAAGATTCTTGAATGTTCGAGAAATTGATCAACAATTGAGTGTATCTCAATGTTTTGTGATGGTGGAATTACACAAATGCTTCTAACTCCTAAGCGTATTTTTACACCCATGTCTGCAGCTTTTTTTAAAAGCTCACAGATTTTTTTATCCTCTAGGTTGTTGATTTTAAAAGAGATCTCTGCAGGTTTTCCAGCTTTGGCATTGTCCATCTCTCTTTGAATGAAAGTTTCAATAGAAGATCGTAGATTGATAGGTGCTACTAAAAGTTTTTTGTAGTCCTTTTTTAAAGATCGTCCAGTTAAAAAGTGAAAGACATCAACAATATCTTCAGTGATTTCAGTTTGAACAGTAAAGAGTCCAAAGTCAGTGTAAAAGGCTGCCGTATCAGCGTTATAATTGCCCGTACCAATATGTGCATAGCATTGAACTTCTTGCCCTTCTTTTCGTGTGATCAAAGCGATTTTACAATGTGTTTTTAAACCAACCATTCCGTATACAATATGAGCTCCAGCACGTTCTAAGGTCTGCGCCCAAGAGATGTTGTTCTCTTCATCAAGTCTGGCTTTAAGTTCAATCACACAGACCACTTCTTTACCGTTTTCCACAGCTTTTACCAAAGATTGGATGAGCCTGCTGTTTTGGTTTGTGCGGTAAAGAGAAACCTTAATTCCTAAGACCATAGGGTCTCTAGAGGCTTCATAAATTACTTTTTCTACTGAATTTTTAAAGCTTTCATAGGGATGATGAACAAGAATGTCTTTTTTCTTGATTTCGTCAAAAGTCTCATCAATAGAGCCTTTAAGAAAAAGATTAGGAGTTGGTTTCCACTTGTTAAACTTAAGGCGGTCAGGTCCATGTTTGTATACAAAATTAAAATCTGTGTAATCTAAAAAAGGACCTTTACTAAAAATATCAAAGTCATTGAGATCAAGTTCATTCTTTAAAAAATTTAAAAGCCATGGGTCAGGATCATCTAAGACTCTAAGTTTTACAGTGTGTCCAAATTTTCTTTCTCTTAGTTCATTAGAGATCATCTCTAATATGTCTTCAGCCTCATCTTCATCTCGTTCGAATTCTATGTTTCTAACAACTCTAAAAAGCAGAGAGGATTCGACCTTCATTCCTGGAAAAAGATCTTGAGTCATGGCCATGATAAGTTCACTTAAAGGAAGAAAAGAAAAGGTATTTACCTTGCGATCTAGAATTATAAAAGGGCTTAGCATCTTTGGAATTTTAATACGTGCAAAGAGTGGGCGACTTCCATTTTTTTCTGTCATCTTAACGGCTAAAGATGTGCTTAAAGATGAAATGTGTGGAAAAGGGTGGCCTGGGTCTACACCTAGAGGGGTTAAGACTGGAAGTATATTTTTTTTAAAAAGCTTTTGTGTGTTCTTTTTCTCTTCAGCAGTTAAATCAGTCCAAGTAAGTATATTTAGGTTTTCTTTTGGTAAAACTTTGTTGTTAAGCAGGTTGCAAGTTTTTTGAGCTCTCTCTAGTTGAGCCTGAACCTCAACCTTTAGGTCATGCATCTTTTTAAGTTGATTTTGATCATTATTGTGAATGGCTTCAGCTCTAGGAAATGAGATACGTTTCATATAAAATTCATCTAAATTGGACTGAAAAATACTTAAAAACCTTAAGCGTTCAAGTGTAGGCAGTGAAGCCTCTTCAGCTTGTTCAAGGACTCTTGAGTTAAAAGAAAGCCATGCTAAGTCTCTATCGATAAACTTCATAAAAATGACCCTAAATCTTAAAATTTAGGGGGACAACCTAAAATGGTCTTTAATCTTGAGCTGCCTTTAACTGTGTGGTTAAAGAGTACTAGGGTGGAAAATGAATGCCTAAGGAGAAAAGATGACTATGACACAGCAAACTGAGCTTAAAATTAAGAACATCGAATCAGAAACTTGGGAAAACCCTTGTGGACTTGATGGATGTGATTTCATTGAATTTGCGGGGCGTGAAGCTGAGCATTTGCATAAAACGTTTAAAGCTTTAGGCTTTATCTTAAAAGGAAAACACAAGACAAAAGAAATTTTTTACTACCAACAGGGTGGAGTAAAATTTATCGTTAACGAAGAGGCTCGAAGCTTTGCAAAAGACTTTGAAGAGGGTCATGGCCCTTCAGCTTGTGCTATTGCACTAAAAACTACAGATGCAAAAAAAGCCTTTGAAACCGCCGTACAAAGGGGAGCTACTCCTTATGTTGGAAGCCGAAAAGATGTTAGCGGTTTTAATGCTATTTATGGTATTGGAAATTCGTTAGTTTACTTTGTGGACTACAACGACGGTGTGCCTTACGAAAAAGACTTTGATTATAATACAGAGACTACAGATGGTTTTAGTCTTAGATATGTTGATCATATGACTAACAATGTTCCTGCTTCAGAGATGCAAAAGTGGTGTGACTTTTATGAAAACACGTTTAACTTTAAAGAAACCAGGTTCTTTAACATCAAAGGAAAGCAAACCGGTTTGATTTCAAAAGTTATGAGTTCTCCTTGTAAAAAATTAGCCATTCCTATCAATGAGCCGACAGATCCTAAGTCACAGATTCAAGAGTACCTTGATGAGTATAAAGGCTCAGGTATTCAGCACATTGCTTTAGGCACAGATGATATTGTTACAGCGGTTAGTAAAATGCGTGAGCAAGGCATTCAGTTTTTAAATGTCCCTGACACCTACTATGAAGATCTTTTAACTAGACTTCCAAACATCACAGAAAATATTGAGGATTTAAAGCGTTTAAAGATTTTAGCTGACGGAGATAAAGACGGCTACATCTTACAGATTTTTACTAAAAACTTATTTGGTCCTATTTTTGTGGAAGTGATTCAAAGAAAGAAACATGATGGTTTTGGAGAAGGAAACTTTCAAGCCCTATTTGATGCCATTGAGCGTGATCAAAAAGAGCGTGGTGTTTTATAAATGCACCACTTCTCACAGGGTAAGCACACAAGACAAGCCCATAAGTCTATTCCTAAAAATCACTTTGAAGAGGAGCAAGGCTTAAAAGGCTTTTATGGTCCAGTTTCACATTTAATTAAATCAAAGCCATCTACCAATTGGTCAAATATTGAAGGCCCTTTAAAGCCCCACATGTTTGACCTTGTGGCTCTTGATTGGACTGAAACTCCTTTAAAGCTTTTGTTCAATGCCCAAGTTGAAATTTCTATTGCTGCTTTTAAACCAAAAGGTGAACGATCAAAAGTTTCTTATAGAAATGGTGATGGAGATCTTTTGTACTTTTGTCACCAAGGTGAAGGTCTGTTGATAAGTGAGTATGGTTCACTTAAATACAAAAAAGGTACCTATGTAGTTGTTCCTAAATCACTTGGACATACATTTTTACCAAAGAAAAAGTCTCTTTTTTATATTGTTGAAAATAAAAACAGCCACTTTGAAGAGCCTGATCGCGGTATGGCCGGACGAAACGCTGTGTATGATACAGAAGCTATTGGACGTCCAGATTTAGAAGAGTCTCATGAGATTTTAAAAAACTTGGATGATAAAATCACTGAAGTGAAAATCAAACGACTTGGAAACATTACGACTTTCACCTATCCAGATTCTGTCTACAACACCGTTGGATGGAAAGGCGACCTCTATCCTTTTACTCTAGATATGGATCACATCATGCCTTTGATGTCTCATAGATCTCATTTGCCTCCATCAGCTCACACAACTTTTGTTGCAAGAGACTTTGTGATTTGTAGCTTTTTACCACGTCCTCTAGAGTCTGATAAAGATGCTTTAAAAGTTCCTTTTTATCATCAGAACATAGATTATGACGAAGTTTTATTTTATCACGATGGAGATTTTTTCAGTCGTGATAATCTTCATGCAGGTATGATGAGTCTTCACCCTGCAGGCTTTCCTCATGGACCTCATCCTAAAGCTGTAACAGCTGTAAACGATAAAACACACACTAATGAGTACGCAGTCATGGTTGATACGCGCTATCCTTTAATGATAAGTGATGAGGCTGTTAATGTAGAACTTTTAGACTATTGGAAATCTTGGGGAGCTAAGTAGTAAGTCAGCAGAAGATTTAGCAATTTTAAAATTTATTTTATGAAAAACACTTTCAATTTAAAAGCTGGACAGATGATTACAAAAGATAAGGCATTGATGCTTTGTCTTGATCTTGCGGCTTTAGGTCTTGGTTTAGTTGAGCCTAACCCTTGTGTAGGTGCAGTGCTTATAAAAGAAAAACCAGACAGTGATGAGTGTGAGCTAGTCTCTTGGGGCTATCATAAAAAGTATGGCTTTAACCATGCTGAGGTAAACTGTTTAAAAGATATTAAAAGTGCAAAAGGCTTAACTTTAATTGTAAGTTTAGAGCCTTGCTCACACTTTGGAAAAACACCTCCTTGTGCGGACCTTGTTGTGGAAAAAGCTGTGTCTAAAGTGATTTACATTAAAATAGATCCTAACCCTTTAGTTTCTGGAAAAGGCTTAGAGAAGATTAAATCAGCAGGTATAGAAGTTTTGAAAGCTGATGACCTGTATCAACAAAAACATGATCAACTTAATGCTAAATTTTTATGTGTTTTTAATCACAAGCGTTCTTATGTTCACTTAAAGTGGGCTGAATCAAAGGATTATAAGCTTTCGATAAGTGGTAAAAGATCAACTATCACCGGAACTGAAGCACAATTAGACTCGCACTTTTTAAGGGCGCAGAGTCAAATGATAGTCGTGGGATTGGACACAGTTTTAATGGATGATCCAAAGCTTGATGTTCGACTAAAAGGTTATGAAAAAAAGCAAAAAATAGCAGTCATTGATCCTGAATTAAAACTTTTGCAAATTGATCCAGTTACAAAAAAGACTAAACTTGAAGGTTTGAACATTCAAAAATTAAGAAATAGAACTGAAGTCTTTTTAATAAGCTCCTTAAAATCAGAATCTACACAAGTTATAAGAGTACCAAAGTTAAAAAATAATGAATCAGAATTAGATTTGTCAGTTCTTGTTAAAAAGACACATGAAGATTTAAAAATTCAAAGTCTTTTTGTTGAAGGTGGAGCCAAAACTTTAAAGTCTTTTATTGATCAGAATATTTATGATCGCATTACAGTTTATAGATCGAATAAAAATTTAATTAAAAAAGAAAACGAGACTATAGTTGAAGTCTTTAAAGAGAACAGTGAAAGAGAAATTTTTTTTAAGAGTTCTTTAAAACTAAAAAATCAAAAAAAAATTGGTGATGATCAGTTGTTTGATTATTTAAAGAAGTGACGGATACTTAATTTTTAGATTTAACACTCGCTCTAAATGCTTTTTCAAATGTCGAGAGTTCTTTTTGATTTGGAAAAGATCTCAAGATTGTACTTTTTAAAACATCAAAGGTATTTAGTTTTGTTAAAGATTTTTGAACACCTGAGTTTTTTAGCCACTCCATTAAAGCTTCGTCTGGAAACTCTATATGCTCTTCATTTGCTTTATCCTGTGGAGTATCAACTTTAGGTTTACTCTTATTGTTCTCTAAATAGATTCTGTGAGCACTGTGCTGGGTAAGCATCACAGCATGAGAAAGGTTTAAGCTTTTAAAATCGCCATAAAGGTTTAGATTACAGCACATATTGATGTGCTTTATGTCTTCAGAGTTTAGTCCATCGTCTTCAGGCCCATAAACTAAAAAAAGCTCTTTATTAAATGTCGGTGAATCATAAAAAGTATTTAAGCCTGTCTCAAAGGGAATAAGTTTTCTGTACTTACCGGTCCTTCTAGTGAGACCAATTTTAAAAACACCTTTGTGTTTTACATTAAATTCTTCCCAATTCGAATAGATTTGAATTTGATCTGCTGCTTCTTGTGCACCTGCAGCCCACTTTCTGGCTTCATTTGAAATTTCACACTCAGGATTTATAATATGAACGCTACCGAATCCAGAATTTGCAGTGGCCCTAATAGATTGACCAATATTTTTTGCGTATTGGGGTCTAACTAAAAGAGTATGAATGTGAAGATCTTGAGTGTTTGGCATGGTTTAAGATTTTAAAAGAGTTAAACCAAGATCTATACAGGTTTTAGACTGGCCCTTGGGATTTGAAGTAGATGTAGGGGACTTAGTGTTTTTTGAATTTTCTAATTTTAAAGTTTCTAAATGATTCAAAATTTGTGAATCCATATTTAATTCAAGAAGCTCTAATCCACAAAGCCAGTGATCTTTAGAGGTTTCAAAAAACTTCTCTTTTAAGGTTTTGAAGTTAAAGTCATTTGTAGCTCTTGCAAAATGAATGTCTTTTAATAAAGACTCAGATTCTTTGTTTTTAGGGGTATTTTTATTAACTTTTTTAGCAACAAAATCTGTAAAGTGTGGGTAGCGTTCGAAGTTTGAAGGACCACCGTAAACACTAACGACTTTTTCTGTGGTAAGTAACTCAGTGTGTTCTTGTTCAATAAGTTTTTCGCTGTTTATAAGACAGGGGCCTAAAAATTGAATCTCTTTAATTTGAGTTTGTAAACTTGCTGTCTCGTTTTTAGCTTCATTGTTGTGACCATGTATTTTATAATCTTTAACAATCCCGGAAAGGCTTTTTCCATTGTTCAAAACTACTGTGCAAACAGTTTGCGCTTTTTTAGCTTTCGCTAAAGCTTCAGAACCACCTATAGAAAAAGCCATTTTTGATTTCATTTCATTAAGCTCAGAAATTAAATCTTCAAAACGTTCTACTACAAAAAGTTGTGGCTGTTGTTCGGTGATATCATATGAGTGCTCTAAACAGTTTATATCAAAGCGTATGTGTTTTGGTTTTGTTAAACAATTTCTAGCTTCAGCAATAGATGAAAGAAGTCCTGCTCCATAAATTTTAGGATTATCGAGTGTTCCAATAAGTCCATACTCAGCAGTCCACCAGTTCATTCGTCCAAGGTACTGCGCTTCAGACACATAGGTCATACTTTTAGAAATATGTTCTAGGTGCACTTCTGCTTTTTTTATATCAGAGTCCGTACTACTTGATTCACCTTTAATATCACTTAAGTCTCTAATGGCTTCATAAAGTGCTAAATCTTCAGAACTGATTATAGCTTTTGAGGCTACTTCACCATAAGAATTTAAATAGTTTGTAAAATCAGTGTCTACTAAGATTGGTGCATGACCTGCAGCCTCGTGAATAATATCGGGAGCAGGGGTGTAGAGTATCTGGTCTAGTGTTCTGATTTCACAAGCAATAGGTAAAATTTTATGAGCCTGTAAAGACATAAAAGCTGCTGGTGGTATAAAGCCACTAACACCGACAGCTCTCCATCCAAAGTCTTGTAGTTTTTCATCCATTTCAGAAATTTTTGGGATGCTTTCAATTGAAAGACCTGTTTTGTTAAGGCCATCAATGTATGCCGAGTGTGCGTGATTCTTCAGGTATTCAAAAAGCTGCCTCATAGTAAAGCGCCAAACAGCCTGGTCTTCATAGCTGTACAAAGAGTAGTCTTGCTCTGTGGTGTAGCGCTTTAAATAAGATGGGATCTCATGTGTAACCATGTAAGATCTGTACCATAAATGCTTTAAGAGTTTAACACGTGTAAGCGTAGTGCGTTAGCTTTAAACAGCCACTGTTTTAGGTTGAAAAGAAAAGCTAGATTTTTTTTACCAGTCTATCAAGTTCAGCGATTTCTTTAACAAAGGTATCAATCTCATTAAAGGGAAGAGCACTCGGGCCATCACATTTAGCTTTTTCTGGCTCAGGGTGAGACTCTAAAAATAGACCTGTTAAGCCTAAAGCCACTCCAGATTTTGCAAAAGGCAGTGAAAATTCACGTCGGCCACCAGCTGCATGCCCTTTACCGCCAGGAAGTTGTAGAGCATGTGTGACATCAAAAGTGACTAAATGCCCCTCTTTTTTCATTTCTAACATACCAAGCATATCCACAATAAGGTTGTTGTAACCAAATGCACTTCCGCGCTCACAAAAAAGAATAGACGAGTTTCCAGCTTCAACACACTTGTTTTTGATATTGTTCATCTCCCAGGGTGATAAGAACTGAGCTTTTTTAATATGAAGTGAGGCTTTAGTTTTAGCTCCTGCAACAACTAAGTCTGTTTGTCTGGATAAAAATGCAGGGATTTGCAAGATATCGACAACTTCAGCTAAAGGCTCTGCCTGGTAAGGTTCATGATAGTCTGTGATAAGAGGTACATTAAAAGTTTCTTTTATTTCACTAAAAATTTTAAGACCCTCATCTAAGCCAGGTCCCCTAAAAGAGCTAATAGATGAACGATTAGCTTTATCAAAAGAAGCTTTAAAGACAAAAGGTAGGTTTTCTTTTTCACAAACAGTTTTAAATTTTTCACAGGTTTTTAAAGCTAAATCTCTACTTTCTAACACATTTATACCGGCTATAAGAACAAGAGGTTTTGTATAAGAGAACTCAATATCATAATTTTTTAGTTTTAAAGATGTCATAAAGATTATGTATTACACCCAATCAATTGAGGCAAATCCTCCACCTGTTTTTGAAAAATTTGTGAGCTGACCTTGATAAACTCTTGCGGCTATCTTTTGGACGTCTCCTTCAGAAAAAAAGGCTCTTATGTCAAACTTCCATTCTTCATCTTGAAACATCACTTTTCCCGGGGGATGAGACTCTTGAACAAGGTAGTTATCACCTAGAGTTTCAAATTTTTTACGACTTATAGATTTTCCGGAGTACACGCCTTTTCCACCAAACATCTCTTTGGGTTTAAAAAAATAGTTTTTTCTAGTAGCCCAAAAGTCAGTATTAAAAGACTTAGAGTTTAAAAAAGCTTTCTCTAAGTTTGGAAAAGGAGATAAATTTTTGTCTACTAAATCATTGGTCTTTGAAGCAAGCTGGTTGTAGGACTTTGGAGTTGTTGAAAAAAATAAATTGCCTTCATCAATTGCTTTTTTTATCTGAGGGTGTTTATCAAAGTAAAAATCAGTATCTCTATTGTAGACAAAACTTTTTTGCAATTTAAGATCTTTTGTTTTTAGGATCTTAACTTCTGTTAAGCCTTGGCGTATAAAAAAATCCTTGTACATTAAAAATTCTGGGTACATTTTTTCATCTTCTGGAGAGTCGTCTATAATATACAAAGGCTCAGGGTTTTTTGTTTTAAAAATTTTTAAAAAGGACTCGTATAAAGTTTTCTCATAAAGCAAAGAAGATTCTTCAAAATTATCACCTAGTAAAAGATTTGTAAGCATATAGCCCGAAGCATTTGTATTTGCTTCAATGATTTTGAGTTTTTCATTTGAATAGTGAAAATCTAAACAGTTAAGAACAGAAGGCTCAAAGTCGCTAAAAGAACTTTTCTTAAACTCTAAAAATTCTTTAACGATTGTTCTTATTTTTGGCTCTAAAATTTTAGGAAGTTTAACTTTAAAGTCACATAAAGCTGAAGTTAAATCGTTTAGGTGTTGATCATTAATACTTGGGTAAAGGCTTTTAAAATTAGTGCTGTTACTTGTTACTGTCATACTGCTTTTGAACTTCGGTTAAAGTCTCTATCAGGTGTTTAGAAGATCTTTTAATGCTTAAATTATTGCATTGATGGTGTTGAACATTTCCTACAGGGTCAATAATAAAAGTTCCTCTTAAGGCCACACCTTTTTCTTCTTCATGCACACCGTAGTCTCTGGACAGTCTTTTTGTAATATCAGAGAGCATAGTGTAGGGAAAGTTTTTAAGTTCTTTTTCTACCCATGCCTCATGTGAGTAGGGGCTATCAATGCTAATTGTTAAAACTTCTGTGTTTAAAGATTTAAAATCGTTTTCGTATTCAGCAAGTTCTTTAAGCTCTTTAGGACAAAGACTAGAGAAGTCTAGGGGGTAGAAGAAGAGTATAACCCATTTGTTCTCTTTAGTAAGTTTTGAAAGTTCCGTGATGGTATGGCTTTTTGCCTTGGGGTCATATGAGGCAGCTTTAAAAAGAGGGGCTACTTGTCCAACTAAGTGCATTGTCACTTCCTTTTTAGGGCGATATTAAGTATCTCAAATACTATGAAGCTAATATCATGGAATGTAAATGGAATACGCGCTTGTTATAAAAATGGTCTAAGAGACTTTTTAGTAAAAGAAAAGCCTGATATTTTTTGCGTGCAAGAGACAAAAGCTCATCCAGAGCAGCTCTCGGCTGAAAAATTTGATGACCTATTTGCGCATAGGTTTTGGTCATCTTCTGAAGTAAAAAAGGGTTACTCTGGAACCTGCACATTTTTAAAAGAGGATGAACCTTTAGAAGTTTCGCACGGCATAGATGAAAAAAAATTTGATCAAGAAGGAAGATTTGTAGTTACTCGTCATGATGATTTTATTTTGTACAATGTGTATTTTCCAAACGGTGCGATGAATGATGTAAGACACGCGTTTAAACAAGACTTTTTAGAAAAATTCACTAAGCACTTACAAGAACAGATTGATTTAGGTGAAGAGATTGTACTTGTAGGGGACTACAATGTGGCACGTCTTCCTTTTGATGTTCATGATCCTAAAAAATTAGCTAAGACTAGTGGCTTTTTACCAGAAGAGCGCGAGTGGTTTAATGACTCATTTCTTCCATCAGGTTTTGTAGATGTGTTTAGACATTTTTTTCCAGAAAAAGAGAAAGCCTATACATGGTGGTCTTACAGGACCAATGCAAGACTCTACAACAGAGGGTGGCGTATTGATTATGTGTGCGTAACAAAAGGTTTAGTGGATCACATTAAAAGCATCACACACCTTGATGAGCAGCGAGGGTCAGATCATTGCCCTATAAAAATTGAATTTGATCTTTAGCTTTTACTTAACGCCTATCCATCTTTTTCTATGTCTAAACTTTTCTTAAGTCTATCAATCTGTTCAGGCATAGAATGATAGTTTACCTTTTCAACTTTAATTAAGCCTTTTAGCTCTAAGCTTATGCGCTCCATTTGTCTTGTGTGCGCACTCATAAAAAAGCTAGTAAATGTTTTACTTTTTTTATCACCAAAGGCCTCTTCACTGACTTCATCTATCTCTGCACCTTCTGCAATTGATATGGCTCTAACAACTCTTTTTACGGTGCCTTTTGATAAAATTTCTAATTGAAAGTATGTGTACTCAGCCTCTCTTTCAACAAACTTATAAAAAGGTGACATAAGTTTTAAAACAACTAAAACGGTAAGGGTAAAAGCTGTAGCTGTAAACGGGTAGCCAGAACCAACAGTGTAGCCAATTGCTGCTACCAACCAAATGGTTGCAGCTGAGGTTAGTCCTATTACATGTTCTTGCCCTCTAATAATAGCCCCTGCTCCTAAAAAACCAATTCCACTTACAATTTGTGCAGCTATTCTATTTGGGTCGCCCTCATCCCCATAAGACATAGCAACTAAGATACCAATTGATGTAAAAATAGATGCGCCCAAGCAGATGAGCATATGTGTTTTCAAACCAGCAGCCTTTGACTTTTTTTCTCTATCATAGCCAATAAGCCCACCAAGAAAAAGGGCTGTTAAAGTTTGTAGCCCTACGCCAAACCACATAGGAACAAGTCCAAGCACTTCAAATTTTAAACCTTCAGTCACTTCTAAAATCCTTTATTTAAATATGAAAAGACTCAAATTTTTTTAAAGAGTCTTTAAACAGTTTAAGAGAACTTAAGTGTAATTGTCTACCTATTGGTTGGCAGCAAAAAAAGTTGCGTACAAAGCAAAAAGTATCAGCGCCCAAAACTTATGAAATGAGTTAGACTTTATCATAAGAACAGGAAGCAACATAAAACTGATCAGTAAAAGATAAACACTGTGATTGTAGGCTATAAGTTTATCCACAGTTAAAGGGTGAAAAAGTGCAGAGGCACCTAAAACTCCAAAAACATTTAAAGCATTTGATCCAATAACATTTGCCATAGCTAAAGAAATTTCTTTTTTAAAACCGGCAACAAGAGTTGTTATAAGTTCTGGTAAACTTGTACCAGTTGCTAAAATGATGGCTCCGGCAAAAGCTTTTGATAGACCTAACTGATCGCTAACTCTAAGGCTGCCAGAAACTGCAAAGTCAGAACCAAAGTAAAGTCCAAGCATTCCTAATACCACCCACCCCATATTTAAAGGCATTGAAATATTTTGTGAACCTAAATCTTTTGTTTCAGATTCATCATTGTGATTTACATGAACAGATTCTTCTTCTTCTTCTTCTTCTT
>JALZUR010000040.1 GCA_023301025.1 Bdellovibrionales bacterium
TTTTTGACGGAAATATTTCAAGTTGGAATACAAGAAGTCTTGAGGTTATGGGACGAATGTTTGCATTGGCTTTAAGATTTAATCAAAATCTTTCATCTTGGAATACATCTAATGTCACCAATAGAAATCTGTACGATTCAAGTGCCAATAGATGGCAAAATTCTAATAAGCCAAATTTTTAGTTCTTCTTTAGTCTTAAAGAAGTCTAGATTTTTAATCTAGACCTTAGTTAAAGAAAACATATTATATATCATAAGAAAATGTGGAAGTCTTTTTTTTTTGCATTTCTAATATTTGGCAGTATATCAAATGCAGATGTTTGTAGTGGAATTGCAAAGTATGCATGTTCTGCTGCACCTTTAAACCTTGGGTCTGGAGTTGTTCGGGGTAGTGATCAGCAGGCAAAAAATAGTATTGAAAGACAAAAAAGAAAGAGTTTAGAAGAACTGACAGAGGCTTATGCTAAAGCTCTTAGTTCTGATACAGATCCTATTGATGAGACTACATTAGAAATAGCTTTTGAGGCTACTGGTTTAATGCTTTTTCCGGATTGTCAAAGCAGAAGAAATCCCCCCAATGATAAAAGAATCACTGCATCTTGTACCGCTGTACTTGCAAAATCAATAGCTAAAAGAGCCTATGCAGATCTGTATGCGAGAGATTCTTTTTACCAGCAAGATGTTTTAGAAGTTGATGGACGAGGTGTTTTAAAATCAGAAGTTATGCTTCGTGGTATTAGTTTTTACTATAATATTTTGGACGCTCAAAGAAACCAAGTTGTTACTCAGAACAAAGAGATTTATAAATCACTTGATGAATCGCTAGAGGTTTCTTTTAAAGAAACAAAAGCTTTAATGTCTTCATTTATAAAAAAATCCATTGCAAACAGATCTGTTCGCGAAAAGTTACTTTTAAGAATTAAAGAAATTAATTTTAGCGGTTCAGACTGTTTGGATAGTTCTGAGGATTCTAACATTTCTTCTATTTTTGAAAGAAACGCACATTACAACGCTTTTTCTAATGATGTAAGCTACTGTCGTGGCATGGCAGATTATGGTGTTAGTAAGTATCAGTTATCTTTTGTTTTTGCGCATGAGCTAGCTCATTCAATTGATCCTTGTCACCTGCAATTTGGATCCCCTAATGTTTCTGTAAATTATCAAAATTCAAATGAAGACGCCTATAAGGCCTATCCTTTTAAGATTCTTAAATGCTTAAGATCGGATAAATCAATTCTTGCTTATGATCCAAAATTTTATGGTTTAAGTGAAAGTGAGAAGGGTGTGCCAAGTTTTTGTCTTGGAAATGATCAGATCAATGAAAGTTTTTGTGATTGGATTGCTACTGAAATTTTGTATCGACATATGAAAACAAATTTATCTAAGAATACAAAACAGCATCACATAAACGGAATTGCTAGTGTTTGGAGATACAGCTGCAATGAACATCAAAGTCTTGGTCTTTCAAGTTTAGGTCTCCAAGGGGATTCACCACATCCATCTAGCGTTGATAGACTTAATAGACTAACGTTGGCTCATCCTGGAATACGAAGAGAGATTGGGTGTGACCCATTAGGTGATGAAGTTGAGTATTGTGATCGAAATAAAGATTATAGCCTAGAGTTAAATGATTTTCCTGCTAACTCTATAAGAGATGAAGGAGACAAAAGTGTACGTTAAAGTTAAGTTGTCAATGTGGTTTATTATTTTTTTTGGCTGTGCATCAGCATCTGCTACAATCTGGGAGTTTAAGTTGGATGCTGAAACTAAACAGTCTAGTTTTACACTTAATTCAAAAAAATCTCTATACTATTCACTTGAAGGTAATAAAGGTGAAAAGAAAAAAGGAAGAGTCACTCTTGATAGTGAAGATTATAGCTTTTTGAAGGGTGAAATTTCTAAAGTTGAGCGAAAACAAATTAAGAAAAAATGTGGACTTGGTACATTTTCTTTATCAAGAAATAAGAAAATTTTCGCACAAGGCTGTTTTAAAGGTAAATCTAAGATGGAGAAGCAGCTAAGAGAGCTTTCTAATGTTATGCTTTTAGCTAGAGTTAAAACAAAAAAACAGATAAAAAAGACTAAAAAATAAAAGGTCTTTTAATGTTAATTTATGTGTTAATGACATATAGTCTAGTTTTTAAACCTTAGCATTAGTTAAAAGAATACTTATTATATAACATGTATGTATGTGGAAGATTTCTATATTGCTGTTATGTTTAATAGTTCCCTTTTACAGTGTATTGAGCGCTGCTAACACTTGTAAAGAATTAGCAAACCACACGTGTTCTGGTAAAATCTTAAATCATGGATCTGGACTTATGCTTGGTAGCGATAAGCACGCTAAGAGTAAAGCTGAGAGTCAAAAAAGGCAAAGCTTTAACGAACTGATAAAAGATTATAAGAAAGTCCTTAATTCAACTAAAAACCCAGTAAATCAAAAGACTTTAAATGATTTTCTTGATGCCGCAGAACTTAGAAAAACTAAAGGCTGTCGAAGAAGAAGAAACCCTCCAAAGGATAAGAGACTTTTAGAGTCTTGTGCAGATGCAGTTGCAAAAGCCCTAGCTATACGGGCCTATGAAGAACTTTATACAGAAGAGACTTTATATGGCGCCAGTGTTATCAACCTTGAGGGCAGAGGTCCTTTACAATCAGAGATTGCTCTTCGTAAATCAGATCTTTACTTTGCTGTTAAAGATGCCCAAAGAAGTAAGGTTATAGCTAGCAATAAAGAAATTTATAAATCATTAGATAAGTCTTTAGAATCGGCGTTTAAAGATACAAAAGAGATTATGTTGAGCTTTATAAAAAATAACATCAATAACTTATCTGAAAGAAATAAACTTCTTTCAAGAGTTGGTACGATTGAGTTTGATGGTTCAGACTGTGTAGAGGACTTCCCCTTTGTTTCAAATCTTTCTGTTCTTTTTTTAAGAAATGCTCATTATACTGAGTCTTCTAATTCTGTTAGTTACTGTCGTGGTATGGTAGATTATGGAGTTAGTAAATATCAATTGGTTTCTATTTTTGCACATGAATTAGCTCATTCTATTGACCCTTGTCGCTTACATCGTGATCTTTCTGATACAAAAATAAATGATAAGAATACTTCTGATCTTGAAAAAGATTTTCCTTTTAAAGTTCTTAAATGTCTAAGATCTGAGGAGTCAGTGTTTGCTTACGAAACTGAATCACTTGGATTAAGTGAGGAAGAAAAAGAAATTCCCAAATTTTGTCATCAAACAGATCAGATAAACGAAAGTTTTTGTGATTGGATGGGTGCTGAAATTTTGTATCGATACTTGAAAACAGATCTTTCAAAAAATACGAAACAACATCATTATGATGGAGTTGCAAGTATATGGCGCTATTTGTGTGAGGGTGAAAAAGGGTTAGGAGCTTCAACCCCTGGGCAAGCCCAAAAAACTGGTCATCCAGCAACTGTTGATAGATTAAATAGAATCTTTTTGGCTCATCCAGGTATACGAAGAGAAGTTGGTTGCAAACCATTAGATAGTGGTGTCGAGTACTGCGATAAAAATAAAGATCAATCTTTACTATTTACTCCTGAATCAGTTGAAGAAAAAGAACAGAGTATTAAATAGTATATCAATTAAAAAAAAGAGCTTTTTTAAAAAGCTCTCACAGTTGTATTTTATAATAAAAAATATTTTTAATAAGACTTAAGGAGCATCAGGCAGTCTAAGCATTTTTCTTACTTCATCAGCATGCTCTGTTTCAGCTTTAACTTGCTCACGTGCTAGCTCTTCTAAAGCGATATCATCAACTTCAACGGCAAGTTTTGCTAGATCCTTGTAAAGATTTAAAGTGCTGATTTCAAAATCAAGGCTTTCTTGTAATAGCTGTTGCACAGTGTGCACATTAGATTCTTTTGCAGTGTTTGCTAAGATTGGAGGGTGACCGCCAAGACTTGTGATTTTTTCACCAATCACTGTGGCATGATCCATAGACTCTTGAGCGTTTGACCTAAACCAACTTTGTATTGGAATTCTATTGTGACCCATGATCATAAAAGAATAGTGAAGGTATCTAGTAATCCCTTCCATCTCGTCTTGGTAGATCTTTCCTAAAAGTCCTAAGACCTTTTCATTTCTGTAAGAGTTTTCTTCAGTACTCATATGGCGCTCCTTAAAAGGGGTTCATTAGTTTAATTAAGAGATTTTACAAATATCACTTAGCTTTCAATTAGACTATGTCTTCACAGAATCAACAAATCAAGAAAAATTCCAATTTTAAGATCTATTATCAAAGTGATCTATATAATTGTTCAATTGGGTAGTGAAGTAGCGACTTTATTTAAAGATCTGAAACTCGTTCCATAATGTATATAAAAGGCACCTTAAAGCTGCCTTCACTTGTACCGTATAAGATTCTTAAAGTCTCATCTGTATATACTTCATTTAAAGTTCCACCCTCAAAGTTGTTTTCAACAATGTGATCAGGAAATATATTAAAAGGCCGTGGTAAATCTTTTGATTCTGCAAGAGCTGCAAGCTCCCAAATGGGAGCATTTTTTGGCCTCGTAAAGTTAAAATCAAGATTAGTAAATCTAACGTCTAAGCCGTTTGGTTTTGTTTCACTAATGCTAAACTCACCTCTAAGAAGGCTAATGTATTCAAAAAAGAAAAACTTACTTGGAGACACATTGTAGTAGTAGCCCTCTTCAAAAACCACTTGATAGATCTCATCAACTTTAAACTCATCTGTGACAATTCGCTCTTCACTTCTGTAGTTGTACGGGCCCCACACCTGTCTCCAAACACCTGCAATTGTAGAAATACGTTCTGAAGCCGGAGGTTGAGGGTTAAGTGCAATAAGTCTATTTACTAAAGGCACTAAAGAGTTTTGCTTTTCTAAGGTTTCATCGCCCTCTCTTTCTTCAAGTGCTAGCCTTCCGTATTCACTTGCAAGAGCTAAAATTTCAGCCTTTAACTCTTCAACATCTAAGGTCATTGATAAGGCCTCCATTTGCGAGTCTGTTGTCGTAGCCTCACTGGGATTTAGAGCGGTAATGGTGTTTGCGCACAAGAGTATGAGTGCTAAAAGAATATTTTTTAAAGTCGATAGTGTTTTCATTGGGCCCCCGTTGTTGCAATGATATTAAGCTAATTTTTAAAAAACTCAAGGTAACTTAATTTTTAGAGCCATTTTTAAAGTTACCATGTGACAAGTGTTAATGAGAAAAGCTTCCAGAATACAGAGTTTAGCGCTTTTAGAATAGCTTTAAGCCATGGGCGGACATAATAAGTCACTTTAATTTTTATTTGGCTGTTGTTTTTAAAAAACTCTAAACGTGTGGGTCTAATCCATCTAAAGGTTAAAACATAAGACCCATAAAAGTATTGAAGGTCTCGATACGTAGGACTTATTTTTCCAATGGCACCGTGGAGGCTTATGAGTGGTCCATGATGACTGTTTAACTCACCCTCTTTAAAAGGGCCTTTTTGAGTGTCTGAATCAAACTCAACCCTAAAAGGAAACACCTGACTTTTTGTAAACGTTTGTCTTAGCTGTAGTCTTTGCCAAATTTTTTCAATTTTTTCAGGTTTTCTTGAAAACGAGTGCTCAAAAACAAGTGTTCTCATGTATTTAGGGCATTGAGATTGGTACTTCATAAAGCTCCTGTTAAATTTTAAACTCAAATAGTAGCTCGTTTGGCTTAAAACAGCAAAAGTACAATTCTAAGAAAGCTACCAATCCAAAATAGATCTGTAATTTAAAACAAATTGAAGAATCATGAGGTAAGTTTAATGCTATCTACTATGGAGTTTGAATCAGAGGTGTTTTTTTATTGCCCTTACTGTGCTCAACAGATCTCAATGCTTTTTGAAGAGCTTTATGGAGGGCAGTCTTATATCGAAGACTGCGAAGTCTGTTGCAACCCCATAGAGGTAAGCTATGAGATTGATGAGGGGAAGGTTGTAAATGTATCCGCAGAAAGATCTATGTGATAAAAATTTACCAGTTTAGATTTTGGCCGTTTGTGTGCCAAAAGCTTCCAGTTTCTGTAATGCTTTTTTCATTCATCAATTTAATCAATCCAGGTACAGATTCAGAAGGTTTAAGCTCTCCATTGTGACCTGTCATGTCTGTTTGTACATAACCAGGGTGCAAAATTAAAACAGACTTTTTGTCTTTCTTTAAATCTATAGATAAAGATTTAAGCCCAGCGTTTAAAGCTGCTTTTGACATACGGTAGCCATACATTCCTCCAGAAGAGTTATCGCTGATTGAACCCATTCGTGATGAGAGCACGCCAATAGTGCCTCCTGTTTTTAGCTTTGCACTAAAAAGCCTAGCACAGTTAAGAGCGCCTAATGAGTTTACAGAAAACTGATCAACAATATTCTGATTGTCCCAGTCTGATAAAGAATCTGAATGGAGAACTCCTGAAACAACAAAAACCTGATCATAAAAGCTTTCTTCAACCTGGTTAAGCACGCTAAGCATTTTCTCAGTGTTCGTAGTGTCAAAGTTCTCAAAAACATTTTTAGTTTTAAGTGATAAGAGCTCACTCGATTTAGTTCTGCAAAATGCATCAATATCGTTATTTGAATCTTCTTTTGCAAGCTGTGAAACTAATTCTAGACCTATACCTCTATTTGAGCCAATAACTGCAATTTTCATAAAAATCCTTTGTTAATTTTTTTAGCATAAATATGCATTTTTTTCCCGAATTTAAATAAAACATTAAGTAATAGACAAATCAAAGACTAGTATAGGTTCAGACTGAACTTAAAAGCGTTTATTGATTGCTTTTTACACCACTTTTTAGAACTATAAATTATAAGGAGTATTTAGTATGTTTGGATGGTTAAAAAAAGACCCTGCGAAGGATCTGAAAAAAAAGTATGATAAAAAATTTGAAGAGGCTTTTTTTGCCCAAAGAAATGGTAACATAGCTCTTTATGCTGAACTCACAAAAGAGTGCAGTGAAATTCAAAAAGAAATTGATCGACTCACTGAAGAAAAAAAGAGTGCGAGATAATAAAAATTAAAGATGGAGTTTAGGGAATGTCTATTGCAACACAGTCACTAGTTAAAATTTTAAAAAAAACAGTTGATCTTTTAAATCAAACAGAAGACTACCAGTGGGGTCACATGGGGTCTTGCAACTGTGGTCATTTAGCCCAAGCCATTACTGGAAAAACCCATGCAGAAATTCACAATATGGCCATCATGAGTGATGGTGGTGATTGGAGTGAAAAGGCTAAAAACTACTGTCATCAAAGTGGTCTACCTGTAGATAAGATTATTGAAAAGATGTTAAGTGTGGGATTAAGCATTGATGATATAAGACACGTTGAATACCTTTCGCACCCTAAAATTTTAAAAAGGTTATCAGGTTCTACTTTTAGACACAGAAGAAACAGTAAAGTTGATGTTGTTTTATATTTTAAGGCATGGGTCGAAGAGCTTGAAAATAAGAGAAGCACGTTAAGTGAGTGGGATGCAAAAGTTTATGTAGAAAAAGAAGTTGTCATATACGATTCTGTACCTGAAACAGAATTTGCATAAGTTGATAAGACAGCTGCTAAAAGCTTAAAAGTTACAACCTTATTTAAAAATATCGGAGTCGTAATGATCCAAACAGATGAAATTATTAAGTATTTAAAAAACTTAAGAGATCAGTACATAGCTTCTTTTGAAGCCTTTGAGAGTGAAAAGCGTTTTGTCAGAGATAACTGGGACTACTCCAAAGGCACTGGTGGTGGTGAAATTTCAGTTTTAAGAGGTGATGTTTTTGAAAAGGCAGCTGTTAACTGGTCTTGCGTTTCAGGAGATAAGTTTCCAGGATCTGATGAGTCCACTCCTTTTTTTGCAACTGGTGTAAGTCTTATTACACATATGAAAAATCCAATGGCTCCAACTGCTCATTTTAATATTAGGTATATCAAAAGAGGAGATAAAGAGTGGTTGGGTGGTGGTTATGACTTAACCCCAATGGGATTTAAGTTTGATGAAGACACCAAGCACTTTCATAAATGTGCAAAAGACACTCTAGATAGCTTTGATTCTAATCTATACACAGATTTCTCTAAAGCTGCTAAAGAGTACTTTACTATAAAGCACTATAATGAAGAGCGTGGTGTTGGTGGAATTTTCTTTGATCACTATAATAGCGGTGACATAGAAAAAGATATGAAAATGTGGAAAGGCGTAGGGGATAGTTTTATGAATGCACTCCTTCCTATCTACGAAAAAAGAGTAGATCAAGACTACACAGCCGATGATCGACTGAGACAACTTAAATACCGTGCAAGATACGTTGAGTTTAATCTATTGTATGATAGAGGAACTAAATTTGGCTTTCAGTCTGGTGGAAACCCTAAAGCCATACTGTGCTCTATGCCACCTCTAGTGTCTTGGTAAAGTCTTTTTTTAAAGACTCTATTTAAGAACTAGAATTTACTAAAAGTTTTTGTTTTTTAAATCTATTTTTTTTTAAGTGCTTTACCAATTTTAGAAAAGATTTTTAAAGTTAAATACACTAGAAGTCCTGATGCTAATCCCAAGATAAGATTTTGTAAATGCTCATTGGTGTATTTTTTTATATGAAATATATGAACAATTATACCGCCACCAACTAGCAGCATAGCAGTTGTACCAACAAAACCTAAAAATTTCATAATGTAGGGCATAGACCTTACAAAAAAGAGACCTAGTTTTTTATACTTTTTCTTTATTAAATAAAGACCAAAATCATCAATCTTAACTATTAAAGCCACAAGTCCATAAATCAAAAATGAGGCTAAAAGTCCAACTGTGCTAAGCACTAAAACCTGCGAGCCAAGTGCACCAGTGATAGTGCTCTTAGCGATCACTATTATTTCAATAGAGAGTATAAGGTCTGTTCTGACAGCACCTTTAATTTTTAAGTTTTCATCAATATTTTTAAGTTTAGATTTATGATCTTTTTTGGAGGAAAAAAGCTTTTCTGAAATTTTATGAACACCTTCATAAGATAGGTAAAGCCCACCAATAAGCATTACAGCACTTATAAACGGCGGATAGAGCCATGCAAAAAATACAACCCCTGAAATGGCATAAACCTTATTGATCAAAGAGCCCAAGAAAATAGATTTAACCATCTTAAGCTCTCTATTTGGCGCTACACCATCAATTACACCAGCGTTTACTGCCAAATCATCAGACATCAAGGCGCTTGTTTTTTTTATTGCAAGTTGAGTCATGAAGGCCACGTCATCTAGGGTGCTTGCTACATCATCTAAGAGTGAAAGAAGGCTAAACATATAGAAATTATTATATAGGCTTAAGCCTTCTTAGAGCAAGTGAGTCTTTTAGTATAAAATTATTCTAATTCTGTAGATTGTTAAGTCTTAAAAGTGTTTAAAAGTTTTATAGTTCAGCTGAAGGAATTACAGGATTTTGTGAAATTTCAAAAAAACATACAAAATACCCAAAGAGCGTGTCAGATTGAATTTGATATAAGTATACGGATAACTAAGGAGCTCTTTGTCGTGAATCTAAAAAATCTTATTTTAAAAACAGTACTGTCATCTTTACTTTTAGTGTTTACAGCTTGTGATAATACCAGTCGAAGAATTGAACACAAAGACAGTGTTGTTGTGGACTTACAAAATCTAGCTAAGTCTAAAGAGTCTTTAGAAGACATGGGTATTAGAGTTGTTAAAAAGAAAGCTTCAAATGGCACAGAAACGGTTGAGGTGTCATTAGAAGACTTAGAAAATGAGATAGCTAAAACTCGTACAACTAGCGAGGCAATTTCTTACACACAAAGTGCAATGTCTACTGTTGATGATTATGTTGAAAATTCAGAAACAGCCTTAAAATCTAGACATCTTGGTACGCCCGAGAAAAAAGCAATCAAAGCAGAACTACTTGCTGTTCAAGAAGCTACAGAAGTTATGAAGTCAAAACTCCAAAGCTTAAAAAGTAAAAATATCAAAGACGGATCTATTAAAAAAGATGATGACTTGAAAAAAGAATCTGGATCTGCACATGCAAACAATGATGATCAGAGCAAAGATGCTACGGTGCAATCTGATTCTCAAGAACACAAAGGTTCAGTTGATAAAGAAGGTTCATTAGAATCAACTGAAAAAAGTGATACTGATAAGGTTTTAGAAAAAGATGCATCATCAAACTCTTCTAATACAGCCATAGCTGCGGCTGCCACAGCCGTCGTTGCAGGAACTGTTTCTGCTGTTGAAGGTTCAGAGAATAAGACTAAAAATGCACCTGATAGCAGTGAAACATCTGCAGAAACTAGTGCTGCAGCTGGTAATGATGTGACTGAATCTTCTGATAATGAAGCTGATACAGCTCAAAACGAAGATAGAGAAGAGTTAAAAGAACACTCGTATTCTGATCTAGTCAATGCCATTGAGAACAAAGAGTGTTCTCAAATAAGCGAGATTTTTTCGGGTATTGAAGTTGCCATGATGTTAGATGGTCTTAATGACTCGAATAGAACTATGCATGATGTAGAAAATAAATTTTTTGCTGTAGCGGCTCTTGATGATAAGACCTGTGCAAAAGAGGTGACTGAATCACTCTTAAGTTCGAGAATAGATAAAGATGTTAAAAAACTCATGTTTCATCAACTTCAAAATGATGTCGATGTAAACGAAGTATTAGAATCTAAAGTTAACGAAGCTGACGAAAGAAGCACATTATTTGTGCCTGATTTTGAATTATTAAAAGAAGCAAACTACTCCCTCTTTTCTGAAGAGCCTTTTCCATTAGGTGTATTTTCTGCTGCTGCTAGTGAGGAGTCAAAAACATCTTATATGTCTTACCTTTTGACCCATATTCATACCGAAGAAGGAATGTCTGCTGATGAAGTTGAGAGTAAAATGACAGACGTTCTTGATAAGCTCTATGCTTCATATCCTGAAGAAACCATTAACTGGGTAAACTCTGAGTCTTCATTCAATGGGCAAAGTCCATTTGTAGCAGCAGCTATGTACAATGAAACAGGAATTTTTAGAGCCCTTTCTAAAGTTGAAGGTGCAAAGCCTAACACTGTCGACAAAAAAACAGGTTATAACTCTTTTGAATGGCAACATGTTGTAAACCCTTACTATATGATGAACCTTAACTTACTTGGAGTTTATGCGGATTCAGAGATCAAAGACGTACTAGAAGAGTCAGGTTTAGATCCAAGAACAGATGTTTTTGGGTACTCCTATGAAGTCGGTCAAAATAAAGGCACTCAAATGAGCACAGAGGTAGACTGGATATACACTATTGCAAACAAGCACATTGAAGACATGAAATCTAAACTTTCTGAGTCTGAGTATCCTTTTGGAAATACTTCTAAAGCTACAAAGCTTGAGTACATCCCTTATAAATTCTTTAAATAACTACAGGTTATTTAATTTGTTATTAAACGAAAAACCCTTGTACTCTTAATATAAGGGAGGGGTTTTATGTTTAGATCCTATATTTTTGTCTTTTTCATGCTTTTTTTCAGTTTAATGAATTGGGTTATTCAAAAAGTGAGTTTACCACTATGTCAGAAAAGAATACTACTGAAGTTGAAGCTGAAGGTTTTATTTGGATTACGGCCACTTTGAAGGCTTTATATAAAGAACTAGAGTCTATTAAAGGTGTTTTTGATAACAATTATTTTGTCTCTTATTTATATTTAGGAGATGAGGTTTTAGTGTCACCTATACAAAAGCTTGATTCAAAGTCTGAAGTTATAACTTTAATGAAAACTTCGTTGTTTAGCTCTTTTGCTTATGCAAAACTGACAGATTCTGAAAAAGAAGATGCGTCTTTAGAGTTTTATGAAAAACTTAATACAAAATTTGAAAATCAAAATATTGAGTTTTTTAAAGGTCCTATCTCTAAAGTAAAATTTAAGGTTGAGCTTCACTCAAGTTGTGATGTCTACACCTCAAAAGACAAAATCTACATCACTTTAAAAAAACAAAGAAATCACGCACTGATGCTAGCCTCTGATGTTTGTGATTAAGTGTGTAGGTTTTATTGAAGCGCAAGAAATTAAGCTTATTATTTTGTATTTCATTAAAGTAGAGTTTTACTTGAAACGCAGATATAAACTTTAAAAATTATTGAATCATAAGAGTTTTTTTGCTAAATTAAAAAACAAATGCGTAAACAGTTTCTTTTAATCATAACATTTATTAGCTGCTCTTGTATAAGTTTAAAGAAAAATCCGAGCTTTGAAAGGCAGCTTAGTAACGTTGCCTCTACGAGTCGCAAAAATTCAAACAAAGCTTGTCCAACTACTGGGTCTAGGTTTTTATCAGATGAGTTTTTTGAAGAGATTTATATGTTTTCTGATCGTGATTATGGGGCGCCTTTGACTAAAGTTAGCAATTTAAAAAAAATTGTTAGCTTTCTACTTACTGAGTCAGGTGAAGAGCCGCCAAAGATTGTTTTGGCTGTATCAGAACTAAATTTTAAAGCAATTACTACTGCTGTTGATAGCCTAATTCAAAAAGGTCTTTTAAGTTCATCTTCTTTAGAAAGTTTAATTCATGTTGCTGGAGAAGATTATCGTACACCATGGTATCAGGATTACATAGTATCACAGTTTGATGCCAAAACAGGCAAGTCTATTATGGTGGGGTTAGTACTTACCAACAAAGATTCTGAAATTGGTCAATATTATGAGGGCTATAATAAATTTTTCTCTATTTTAAATCAAAAATTAAATTTTACTCATAAACCAAGACTCGTCTCGATACCTAAAAATGTTGAGCCCAATTTTTTTAGAGACCAGCAAGGTGGAAACATTGATGGACTGCCAGGGGGACTTTGTATTCTTGGCGATCAACAAAAAAAAGAGTTTGCATCTAATTTTTGTGGAGATGAAAAGAACTTAGTTTATGTCTACACATCATGGCTTGAAACCAGTCATCTAGATGAAATTTTTAAAGTTGTTAAACTGCCTTCAGCGCAGAATAGTTGTGTTATAAATATTTATAGAGCCTCTCCAGAAAAAGCTATGTCTTTAATGAAGCAAAATCCAAATCTAAAATTTATCAATTATTCAAGTAACAACTTGAGTACTCTAAAAAAAGGTCATGTTTTACCAAATTTTTGTAAAGAAGTTGGGCTTGATGTTCAGAGTTGTGTTGTAGCCACTAACAAAGAAATACTAGATGCAATCGATCAAAACTCATATTTTTTGAAATCACAAAATTTGCTCGAGAGACTTTTAATAAAAGATACCGAAAATGTTAGAGAACGCCTCAAGATAAATAACCCTAACTGTAGAATTGAAGTAATTGATGTTCCAAATTTATTTTATCAAAAAAGACTAGCAGAAGTCTCAGAGGACGTGCTTTCAAATGGCTACTTTAGATCGGTATTTCCAAGTTTTACAAATTCAGTTACTCTCAATAGAGGTAATAAACTTAATTTAATTTATTCAAAGCCTTACAACCTTGCTTTTAATGAGTATATAAATGTTCTTCATGAACAACTTGGCATAGCTTTGCTTGAAGTCGACACTTGGGTAAATGGTCATGAGCGAGATGGAAATATTCATTGTATGACAAGTGTACAAAGAAGGTGCAAGCCTCAAAATATTAAATAGAATATCGATCGAAGATGATAGTTTACACTTAGTACTAATCCGCACATGATGTAACAGTGGTTTTAGGTCTTATTTGTATTCATATAGGTTCAATCTAGAGTTTATCTTTTTTTAAAAGATTAAACTCATCATTTGAAGAGTTTAAAGTACATCAAGTTCTCTATAATGAAGAAGAATGACTAATTTTACTCTCAATATATTCATTGTATGTGGTGTACTTATCTTCAACTAAAGCCACATCAATGTCGATGATTCTATTTGCTATGGTTTGTACAAACTCGTGATCAGGAGATGAGAAGATCACTGTGCCTTCAAATCTTTTTACACCATCGTTGACTGCGGTTACGGATTCTAAATCAAGGTGAGCCGTAGGTTGATCTAGTAGTAAAACATTTGCACCTGAGAGCATAGATTTAGAAAGCATGCAGCGCACACGCTCTCCACCTGAGAGTACTTTTGTGCTTTTTAAAGCTTCGTCTTTTGAAAAAAGTAATTTTCCTAAAAAACCTCTGATAAAGGTTTCATCTTTGTCTTTTGAATACTGTCTAAGCCAATCAACTAAACTCATGTCTGCTGTCTCAAACTCTTTAGAGTTGTCACTTGGAAAGTAATCTTTAGTGATCGTTACACCCCAGGTTACAGAGCCTGAGTCGGGTTCTGATTCACCTGAGAGAATTTCAAAAAGAACAGTTTTTGCGATATCATTTTTTCCAAGAAGCGCAATTTTATCACCCTTCTCTACATTAAAACTTATGTTGTCTAAGACAAGCTTACCCTCAATTGATTTACTTAAACCTTCAACTTTTAAAACATCTTTTCCGGCTTCACGTTCAGATTTAAAGCCTATAAAAGGGTAGCGTCTAGTAGACGTTGGCATATCTTCTAGGGAGAGTTTTTCAAGTTGCTTTTGTCTTGATGTAGCTTGCTTTGATTTTGCAGCATTTGCAGAAAATCTGGCTATAAATTTTTTGAGTTCTTCAGCCTTAGCTGCCGATTTTTTGTTCTGATCGGCTTTTAGTTTTTGGTTAAGCTGGCTTGTTTGTCTCCAAAACTCATAGTTTCCGGTGTAAGTTGTGATTTTTCCAAAATCAATATCTGCAATGTGGGTGCAGACTCTATTCATGAAGTGTCTATCATGGCTAACAACAATCACAGTGTTTTCAAATTTTAATAAAAATTCTTCTAACCATTTAATGGCATAAACATCCAAATGGTTTGTTGGTTCATCTAATAATAATATATCAGGATCTCCAAAAAGGGCTTGTGCTAAAAGTACTTTTACTTTTGAATTTCCATCAAGTTCTTTCATTAGTTTTTCATTAAGCTCAACTTTAATTCCTAAACCTGCCAAAAGAATTCCAGCTTCAGACTCACACTCGTAACCATTCATTTCAGCAAATTCTGTTTCAAGAAGAGCTGCCTTTTCACCATCTGCATCAGAAAAATCTGCTTTAGAATAGAGCTCAGCTCTTTTTTGCATGACTTTGTAGAGCTGATCATTTCCCATCAGTACGGTGTTCATTACAGTTTCTTCATCAAAAGCAAAGTGGTTCTGTCTTAAAAAGGAGAGCCTTAGGTCTTTGTTTTTATGAACGCTGCCTTCGTTGGCTTCTACTTCTCCAGAGAGTATTTTTAAGAATGTAGATTTTCCTGCCCCATTAGCTCCAATTAAGCCATAGCAGTTATTTTGCGTGAACTTTACATTAACATCATCAAAAAGAGTTTTTCCGCTAAATTTTAAACCAATATTTGAGGTGCTTATCATTCCGTACCGCCTTAGCATGATGTATACTCTTGTGCTTTTTTTATGACAAGAAGCAAACGAACCCAATTAATGACTTTGTATAAATGACTGATTTAGTAAGATGGCGGGTAAATGGGACGTAGTTAGAACAGACGTACTTAAAACCAAGCTCTCTTAAAGGCTTATTTCTTATTCAGATGATATGTTAAAGCAATACTTACGCAATCACTTATGTTCTTTAAATTAAGCTCATCATCAATTTTAAATATTAAGGCCCTTTTTCCTTCGTAACTAAACTTACTTCCATATCTTTTCTTGAATTGCTCAATCAGATTTGTTTGGCAGTTGAAATATATACCATATTGATCTGGCTTAGTTTTCAACCAATGAATTCTAACCGTGGTTCCTATGTTTTTTTCTTCAGGCAAATAGCTTGGCTCTCCCCATTTAAGAGTTTCAATTAGCTCGCCTATCTGTGGGGTGTTTTTCGCCACTTTTAAAATAATTTCTCTTAGTATGAGCAGTTTTTCTCTGAACTCCATAGGATAGTCTGTGAACGTTTCTGCAACATCTTTATTTTTAATACTAGAAACCATTGCAAGATTGTATAATAGCTTTGATCTGAATGATACTTTTTTTGAGAAAGTAAATGGCGGGGCGGACGGGACTCGAACCCGCGGCCTCCGGCGTGACAGGCCGGCGTTATAACCAACTTAACTACCGCCCCAGCGATAAGCTAATGCAATATGGTTAGCTAATACCTCTAATTGGTGCAATAGAAAAATTAAAAATGACTTAAGAATAGGCGATCGATTAATATTGCCGAACAATTAGTCTAAGATTGGTTACTCTTATAAAAAATGCTTCTCACTTTTAAATTATCATTTACTCTCTATTAAGATTCTGATTGTGTAATGTAGTATTTATTTTAGTAAAAAAACAACCTAAATTTAAGGGCTTTTTAATGGAATTTAAAATTAAAAAAGGTTTAGATCTTCCTATACAGGGTGCTGCAAAAGAAGAGCTAGATCTAAGTAAGGGTGTTAAATCAGTGGCCATCGTTGGGCATGACTTTAAGGGCATGAAACCCACTATGCATGTAAAAGTCGGAGACAAGGTTAAAGTTGGTCAAAAACTTTTTGAATGTAAGAAAAATGAAGGTTTAACTTTTACAAGCCCCGTGAGTGGTGAGGTAAAGTCATTAAACCGTGGTGCAAAGAGAGTATTTCAGTCTCTGGTTGTTTCAATCTCTGGTAGTGAAGAGCACGTTAATTTTAGCGCTCACAAACACACAGAGGCTAAAGCTTACAGCAAAGAGGAGTTAAGAGCTTTACTTGTTGAATCAGGTGAGTGGAGACACTTAAGACAGCGTCCTTTTGATAAAGTGGCCTCAGTCACAGGTGATGCCAATTCTATTTTTATCACTGCCATCGATACAAATCCTCTTGCTCCTAAGCCAAAATTTATTATCTCTCAGTTTGAAAAAGAGTTCCAAGAGGGCGTTAAGGCTTTAGCAAAGCTTCCAAAATCAAAGACCTATGTATGTGTTGAAAAAGGCTTTGATGTTTCACTTGCGGCAGGGGATAGCAACATAGAAAAGGTTGAATTCTCTGGGGTACACCCGGCCGGTAATCCTGGGACACACATACACTTTGTTGATCCTGTAAACATTGACAAAGTTGTTTGGCACATTGGTTACCAAGACGTCATAGCAATTGGTCACCTTATTTTAAAGGGAGAGATCATGACTGATAAAGTTATCTCTCTTGCAGGGCCTATTGCTAAAAACCCAAGATATTTAAAAGTTAAGCGTGGGGCATGTCTTTCTGATTTAGTAAAAGATGAAATCAAAGATGGCTTTGAGGCTAGAGTGATTTCAGGATCTGTCTTTAGTGGCTTAAAATCTGATGGTGGATCTTTTGATTTCTTAGGACACTATTCAAATCAAGTTACACTTATAGAAGAAGACACCAAAAGAGAACTTTTAGGTTGGCACTCGCCAGGTTTTGATAAATTTTCATTAAAAGGGATTTACGTTTCAGCATTAAAGCCGAGTCTTAAGTTTGCCTTTACATCAACCACTAATGGTTCAAAAAGAGCAATGGTTCCGATTGAATCTTTTGAAAAGGTTATGCCTTTAGATATTTTACCAACTCAATTGCTTAGAGCTCTAGAATCAAGAGATACTGATACGGCTATCAGTCTTGGGGCTTTGGAACTTTCAGAAGAAGATTTAGCATTAGTAACGTTTGCGGCTCCAGGGAAAATAGATTTTCCTAGAGTCTTAAGAGAAAACCTAGATATGATTGAAAAAGAAGGATAATAACTATGGGTTTAAGAGGTTTTTTAGATAAACAGCATAAGTATTTTGATAAAGGGGGTAAACTTGAAAAACTTTACCCACTCTATGAAGCCATCGATACTTTTTTGTACACTCCTGGTGAAGTGAATGAAGGAAGTGTTCATGTAAGAGATGGAATTGATTTAAAAAGAACAATGGTGAGTGTGGCTATTGCACTTAGTCCTTGTATCATGATGGCCATGTACAACACAGGCTTTCAAGCTTTAAACGCCTATGAGTCTATGGGTGCCACAAGCATCGGTGGGGGATGGAGAGGTCAACTTTTAGGATCATTAGGTTTTGGTGTTGATCCATCAAGTATAGGTTTATGTTTTTTACTTGGAGCTTTGTACTTTTTCCCTATTTTTATAGTCACAAACTTAGTAGGTGGTTTTTGGGAAGGTCTTTTTGCTTCTATTCGTAAGCATGAAATTAATGAAGGCTTTTTAGTTACAGGTCTTTTATTTCCTTTAACGCTTCCTGCAAGTATTCCATTGTGGCAAGTCGCTATTGGTATCACCTTTGGTGTTGTTGTAGGTAAAGAGGTTTTTGGTGGTACTGGTAAAAACTTTTTAAACGTTGCACTTACGGCTAGAGCATTTTTATATTTTGCATATCCGGTTAATATTTCAGGAGATGCAGTATGGACTGCAGCTGATGGATACACTGGGGCAACAATTCTTGGTCAAGCGGCACAAGGTGGGGTTGAGGCTATCACCCATAACTTTTGGAATGCATTTTTAGGAATAGTCCCAGGTTCAATGGGAGAAACGTCTGTCTTAGCAGCTCTTATTGGTGCAGGATATTTACTGATGACTGGAATAGGCTCTTGGCGAATCATGCTTAGTGTTGTGCTTTCGGCCTTCTGTTTTGCAGGGCTATTAAACTTTATTGGAAGTGATACAAACCCAATGTTTAGCATGACTCCTGCTTGGCACTTTGTTTCAGGTGGATTAGCTTTTGGTTTGGTCTTTATGGCTACGGATCCAGTCTCGGCTTCGATGACCTTAAAAGGTAAGTGGTTCTACGGAGCTCTTATTGGTTTTATGACTATTTTGATTAGGGTGATCAACCCTGCCTACCCTGAAGGGATAATGCTTGCCATTTTATTTGCAAATGTATTTGCCCCTTTAATAGATTATTTTGTAGTGAACGCAAACATTCAAAGACGGAAGTTAAGATATGCAAAAGGATAGTGTTGTAGGAACAGTGGTTGTAGCCACATTACTGTGTGTGATCTGTTCAGTGTTGGTCTCAGGTGCGGCTGTTTCTTTAAAAGACAGACAAGATGCAAATAAGGTTTTAGATGTTAAGAAAAACCTTCTACTGGCTTCAGGACTTTTAAAAGACAAAAAAGCCAGTGCCGAAGTAATCGAAGCTGAATTTTCTAAAATTTCAACTGAAGTTATTGATTTAAGTACCGGTGAAAAAGTTGAAGGCATAGATCCTGTTATTTTTGATCAAAGAAAGGCTTCTAAAAATCCAGCTGAAAATAAAAGTATTGATCAAAGCAATGATCTTGCAGGTATCAAATACAGATCAAAGCTTGCCAAGGTTTACAAGCTTATGAAGGGCGAAGATGTTGAACTCTATATCTTTCCTATTCACGGAAAAGGCTTGTGGTCTACTATGTACGGTTTTTTAGCCGTTGCGAATGATCTTAACACCATTAAAGGTATCGGTTTTTATGAGCATGCTGAAACTCCTGGTCTTGGTGGTGAAATTCAAAATGTAAATTGGCAGGCTCAGTGGATTGGTAAAAAAATCTATGATGAGGCTTCTGCCTTAGATGTTTTATTTAAAGTAACAAAAGGCAGTGTTGTTGAAGGTTCAAAAAACAGTGAGTACATGGTTGATGGCCTTTCTGGTGCAACAATTACGAGTAACGGAGTAACTGGTACAATTAAATATTGGTTTGGAGCAAATGGTTTTGGCAAGTATATAGACAATCAAACCAAAGGCTCAGAGCAAGTTAAAAAGACTGTTAACAAAAAATCAGTAGGAGAGGCATAAAGTTATGGTATCTGGAATTAAAAAAACACTTTTTGATCCTCTTTTTAACAACAACCCTATCGCTTTACAAATTTTAGGGATCTGTTCAGCTCTTGCTGTAACAACTAAAATGGATAAAACTTTAGTTATGTGTGCTGCTGTTATCGCAGTTGTTGCACTTTCTAACTTTTCAGTGAGTCTTATTAGAAATTATATTCCTTCAAGCATTCGTATCATTGTTCAGATGACAATTATTGCATCCCTTGTGATCTTAACTGATCAAATTTTAAAAGCATTTGTTTATGACATTGCAAAAGAGATGGCAGTCTTTATTGGTCTTATTATTACCAACTGTATTGTTATGGGTAGAGCTGAAGGCTACGCCATGAAAAATGGTCCTGTTATGAGTTTTATTGACGGTATTGGTAATGGTATTGGTTACAGTATAGTTTTAATTTTTGTGGCCTTTTTTAGAGAGCTTTTTGGAACAGGAAAAGTTTTAGGGATTACAATTTTTAAATTAGTAAAAGATGGTGGCTGGTATGAAGCAAATGGTTTTGCATTGCTTGCGCCCAGTGCTTTTGTTTTGATTGGACTTTTTATTTGGGCCTTAAGAACTTGGAAAATCGATCAGATTGAAGAGATGTAGGTAGGAGCTTTTTTATGTTAGAGCATTATATTAGTTTATTTATTAAGGCTGTTTTTGTTGAAAATTTAGCTCTTATGTTTTTCTTAGGCATGTGTACGTTTTTAGCTGTATCAAAGCAGGTTAAGACAGCAATTGGTCTGGGTGTAGCAGTAGTTGTGGTTCAGACCATCACCATTCCTGTAAACAATCTTTTATACACATATTTATTAAAAGAGGGTGCACTTTCTTGGGCGGGCTACCCTGATGTAGACTTAAGTTTCTTAGGACTTATTTGCTACATTGGTGTGATCGCTGCCATGGTTCAGATCTTAGAGATGGCCTTAGATAAGTATTTTCCGCCTCTTTACAATGCCTTAGGTATTTTCTTACCGCTAATCACAGTGAACTGCGCAATTTTAGGTGGGTCTTTATTCATGGTCGAAAGAGACTACAATTTTCCTGAATCTGTGGTTTTTGGTTTAGGTTCAGGTGTGGGCTGGGCTTTAGCCATAGCAGCTTTAGCTGGAATTAGAGAAAAAATGAAATACTCAGATGTTCCTCCCGGCTTAAGAGGGCTAGGAATTACATTTATCACTGTGGGACTGATGGCTTTAGGCTTTTTAGCTTTTTCAGGAATTCAGTTATAGTATTAAAGTGTGTTTTGAGAGCTTAAAAATAGATTTTTAAAGACAAAGATAAAAGTAAAAGATTAAATTAAATGATTACAATAGATAACATGATTAAAGAAGTGAGACTTAAATGAACGTTATAATTCTTGGTGTAACAATGTTTACACTTGTTGTTTTAGCATTAGTTGCAGTGATTTTATTTGCTAAATCAAGACTTGTGTCTTCAGGGGCTGTAAGTATCAACGTAAATGGTGAAAAAGACTTTAGCACAGAAGCTGGTGGTAAGCTTTTAAATGTACTAGCTGACAATAAGCTTTTTGTCTCAAGTGCCTGCGGCGGTGGTGGAACTTGTGCCCAGTGCAAAGTTCAAATATTTGAAGGTGGCGGGGACATATTAGAGACTGAAAAATCTCACATTACTAAAAGAGAACAGCGTGAAGGTGTAAGACTTTCGTGTCAGGTGCCAGTGAAGCAAGACATGAAGATTGCAGTTCCTGAAGAGGTTTTTGGAGTTAAAAAGTGGGAGTGTACCGTTCGTTCTAATCACAACGTTGCAACTTTTATTAAAGAGCTTGTTTTAGAGCTTCCAAAGGGTGAGGCCGTTCCTTTTAAAGCTGGTGGTTTTATTCAAATAGAGCGTCCAGGTGGATTGGATATTGATTATAAAAACTTTGATGTTGAAGATGAATACAAAGAGGACTGGGATAAGTTTAATCTTTGGCAGTATAAATCATCTTCTTCTGATGAGGTTGTAAGAGCGTACTCAATGGCTAACTATCCTGAAGAAGAAGGGATAATAATGCTCAATATTCGGATAGCCACTCCACCACCAAACAAACCAAGCATTCCCCCTGGTTTGATGTCCTCTTACACCTTTGACTTAAAACCAGGTGACAAGTGCACAATCTCAGGACCTTTTGGCGAGTTTTTCGCTAGAGATACTAAAAAAGAAATGGTTTTTATTGGCGGTGGTGCAGGTATGGCTCCAATGAGATCACACATCTTTGATCAGTTTAGAAGAATCAATACAGATAGAAAAGTTACCTTTTGGTACGGAGCTCGTTCTAAAAGAGAGATGTTTTATGTTGAAGATTTTGATCAGATACAAAAAGACAATGAGAACTTTACCTGGCATGTAGCTTTAAGTGATGCCTTAGAAAGTGATAATTGGGACGGGTATACGGGTTTTATCCATAATGTTTTACATGAAAAGTATTTAAAAGATCATCCAAATCCAGAAGACTGTGAGTTCTATCTTTGTGGCCCGCCAATGATGAACTCTTCAGTTATTGATATGCTTATTAATTTAGGTGTTGAGCCAGAAGACATTATGCTTGATGATTTTGGTGGCTGAGGTGTTTCCAAAATTAGGTTTAGCTTTTAAAAGGGGTCCTATTAGGACCTTTTTTTTATTCTTGTTGCTGCTTTTGTTTTTGGGATGCAACCAAAAAATATCTGACAGGCTTGTTGAGATTAAGGGCCGCACAATGGGCACCACATATTCTGTAAAGCTTGCGACCAATGCTAAAGGGCAAACTGGTTCTGAAGTTATATTAGGTAGCTTAGAGAAAAGCACTTTAGAGTTAGAGATTACAAAACTTCTAAAAAACATCAATCAAAGCATGTCGACCTACATCCCTGATTCTGAAATTTCTAAGTTCAATCAATCAAAAAAATTAGTTCCAGTAGTTTTAAGTAAAGATTTTTTTAAAGTCTTAAGCTTTTCTGTTCAAGTCGCAAAAGAGACAAGTGGTAGTTATGATCCAACACTTGGTCCATTGGTAAATCTTTGGGGATTTGGTCCTGATAAGTCAAAAACTGTTCCTTCGAAAAAAGAAATAGCGCATGCCATGAGCTTAAGTGGTTATAAAAAACTAAGTCTCTACTCTGATGTAAACGGGCTTAGTGCAGAAAAAAAAGTTGAAGGACTTTATGTTGATCTGTCTTCTAGTGCCAAGGGTTTTGCAGTGGATGAAATATCAAAGCTAATGCATAGTAAAAACTTAGCTCACCACCTAGTCGAAGTCGGAGGGGAGATAAAGGCACAGGGTAAAAAATTTGATACTGATTGGAGAGTGGCTATTGAAAAGCCAAGTCTTGATAATACACGTTCAGTCTTTAAATCTTTCATTTTAAAAGATAAGTGTATTGCAACTTCTGGCAGCTATAGGAACTACTTTGAAAATGAAGCCAAAAGCTTCTCTCATGTGATTGATGGAGCCACTGGCATGCCGACAGTGCATAAAGTAATTTCTGCTACAGTTATTCATGAAAGCTGTATGAAAGCTGACGCATATGCCACAGCTTTAATGGTTTTAGGTTTTAAAAGAGCAAAAAAGTTTTCAAATGACAAAGGCCTTTTGAGCTATTTGATCTTTTCAGATGACAGTAAAAAACTGACTACATATGGGTCTGATGCTTTTAAAAGCGAGCTTCCCATGATAGATTAATAGACATGTTAGAGTATTTCGTAATAACCAGTGTGATCTTTTTACTGTTCATAGCCTTTATGGCTGTTGGTGTTTTTTTTGGAAAAAAACCTTTAAAAGGCTCATGCGGTGGTCTTAACAACGTGACTAATGAGAAGTGTGGCTTTTGTGGTAAACTTCCCGAGAATTGCGAGAATAAAGAAGAGCAGTAGTTAGAGTTTTAACTCACGTATTCAAAAAGCTTAAATGTTATTTAAGTGCCTTGGCCTTTTTGGCTAGCTAAATAAATCAGAATGTACTGCTCACCCATTATTATTAGAGTCCCTGAAAATTCAGATAAAACCTTTTTTTTATCTCTTCCGCTAGTGGTTAAGAAGCGCTCAACCTCATCTGTTGAGCCAAATACTTTAATATCACTTGCTTTTATTTTTTGGCCATTTGCAAGTGACAAGTTTCGTTCATTAAAGCTTCTTGCAATTTCTGAAGGTTGAATCTTAAGCCCCGGATTTCCTGAAAAGCCTGGAACTTTAAAATCAGCAGATTCAACTATTTTACAAGCCCCATGAAGACATGAAAGAGATTTTTTACCTTTTGCTTCTTTCATGGACTGAATAACTTTTCTTCTTACTTCTGGTGATGTTTTAAGACTGTAAACTATAGAGTTTGGATTAAGTCTTGATTGTTTTGATAGTTTATTAACATTTACAACTGATCCATCTAGTCGAAGAGTTTCTCCTGTGTCAGGGTCCTTCATTTTAACGGCATAATGATTGTTTGAGTATAATGTTGCAGATCCTTCGGTTTTTTCAACAACAAATTGAAGATCTCCATCGTCTAAGCTTTTTTGAATTTCTATCTCAAGCTCACTTGGGTTTTTGTGTAGTGATTTTTTTTTGTTTGCTTGGGCAAGTTTTTTAGCTTTGTTAAATGCTTTTGGAAGTTTACCTGCCAAACTCAGAACTCTTGCAGCCGTTGCACCAGCTAGTGGTAGACCTGCTGCTGTTGCAATTGCTGCACACACCATTTCACCTTGTGTTTTTTTATTGTAGCAAGAAAAACCTTTGTATTTTTTAAAAGAGTTTAAGGTGTTTTCTATAAGTGCTATTCCTATTGGGACTTTGTTCATTATTTCTAAACATTTTGAACATTTATTAGCATTAGCAAGTTTTTTCATACATGGTCTTATAATATGAGGCAGTCCCGTTCTAGCAAGTCTTCTCTTGTTGGCGCGCCCTTTAATATTTGAACGACATTGATTTCTATAATCTTCAATTTGATCTCTAGTATCTTTAGTGATTTTTTCATATTTTCTTTCTGTGGCTTTACTGCAAATAGAGTAGATTTTAATCTTTTTTCTAAAAGCAACTAGCCGAGAACGATCATTTTTTGTTTTTACTCTTCTTATATTTTTGTCTTTAGGTGGATTTCCGCATTCTTTTAATATCTGTTCATCGTATTTACCAACACCAAAAACAGTCTTTATGCCATCGATAGTCTCTAAAGGAAGGCCTTTGATAAAATCAGCACAGCCACTCAAATGTTCAGAGAATTTTTCAATTTTATCACAAGAGTTTGCTTGAAGCACTTCATGGGGTTCAATAATCTGTCTTATTCCGTAACTTGAAAAATCAGTTAAACACTTATTTTGTTTATCTTGTCTGTTTTTCAAGGCTTCAGTAGAGCATTTGTGAAGATCCTCTCTTAACGCAAGGTTTGAAAAGTCAGTGCTTGTAGAAATATCAGATATCCTACTTTTAGCAGAACCCAATTCTGATGCATAAACATTAGATGTAAGTAGTAGAGTTAAAGTTACCTTTAAATAAAACACTAAGTGTTTTCGACACATTTGTGTTCAGGCTTAAGTTTAGGTTCTTAATACAAAAACTTAAGCCTCATATTCATAGGTTTATACTATAGATCTATATATAATTATATCTTGTAATTATTAGATAAGATCACTATGGTTTGTTTATGTTAAATATAACAGTACAAAGGAGTTTTATATGGGTTTAGAAGATCAAACAGGTAACACTGTTCCACAGGTAGAGTTTAAGACAAGACATGGTCATGAGTGGGTGACAAAAACGACAGACGATTACTTTAAAGGTAAAAAAGTTGTTCTTTTTGCGCTTCCAGGTGCTTACACACCAACATGCTCATCTACTCATCTTCCAAGATACAATGAGCTAATCTCTGATTTCAGAGACGCAGGTATTGATGATGTTATATGTCTTTCTGTTAATGACACATTTGTTATGAACGCTTGGCAAGAGGCTCAAATGGCTGAAGACATTACAATGCTTCCTGACGGCAATGGTGAATTTACTGAAAAACTTGGTTTTCTGGTAGGTAAAGAAGATATAGGTTTTGGAAAACGAACTTGGAGATACTCCATGCTTGTAAATGATGGAAAAATTGAAAAGATGTTTATTGAAAAAGAAGTAGATGGAGATCCCTTTGACAGCTCTGATGCTGACACAATGCTTGAGTACTTGGGAGCTAAAGCTAGTCCTTCTGTAGCAGTTTACTCTCGTCCAGGATGTCCTTTTTGTGCTGATGCTAAAAATATGTTGATTGAAAAAGGACATGAGTTTGAAGAGCATGTTTTAAATGAGGATTACACTATTAAAACTTTAAAAGCTATTAGTGGAAGCACATCTGTTCCTCAAATCTTTGTTCAAGGAAACAGAGTTGGTGGGTCTGATAAACTAAAAAAGTTTTTAGAACTTTAAGTTAAAACATATCAAATAAATTTTATTTAATACTTTATAGAACTTAAAAGTCTAATTCTAGACTTTTAAGTTCTTACTGTAAGACTAAGGTTCCAAATTCATAAAAAACGTAACACACACTCATAAAGGAATTTTCTATGGACAAAATATACGACGTAATCATCATTGGTGCAGGAACCTCTGGGTTAACTGCTAGGCGAGAGGTTGAGAAGAAAACAGACAACTATTTAGTTGTACATGATGGCCCTACGGGTACTACCTGTGCACGTGTTGGGTGTATGCCTTCGAAAGTTCTTATTCAGGTTGCTAATGACTTTAAGAGAAGACATGAGTTTTCTAAAATGGGTATTGAGGGGCAAGAAAGTTTACATGTTGATGGCAAAAAAGTGATGTCACATGTTCGCTCTTTACGAGATCGTTTTGTTAGAGGTGTTCATAGCGGTATGGAGTCTTGGGAGTCTACTCACTTATTAAAAGGACGGGCAGAGTTTAAGGACCCGCAAACCATTATTGTGAATGAAAAAGAGTACAAGGCAAAAGAGTTTATTCTAAGTCTAGGCTCTAGGCCTTTTATTGTTGGTGATTGGAACACTTATAAAAGTCATATAATGACTTCTGATCATATTTTTGAAATGGAGACGTTGCCAAAGTCAATTTTGGTTGTTGGTTTAGGTGTGATTGGTATTGAACTTGGACAGGCTTTATCTCGTTTAGGTGTAGAGGTTTATGGAGCTACGCTTAACAAATCTATTGGTGGGCTGCAAAACCCAGAGCTTCAAGACTATACAGCAGATTATTTTGAGTCTGAATTTGAAATTTCTTTTGAAGGTGCATCACCTTTAAAGACGTTGGATAATGGAAACCTTGAAGTTCAGTTCAAGGATAAAACAATAGAAGTTGAAAAGGTTTTAATGGCTGTCGGAAGACGCCCAAACATAGACCTTATTGGCATAGATAAGCTTGGTTTTGAGAGTGCAAACACTAAACCTGATTTTGATAAAAATACCTTTAGGCTCACTAAACATCCCCACATAATGCTTCCAGGAGATGTAAATGCTGACAGACCTATTTTACATGAAGCTGCAGATGAGGGTTTTATTGTAGGTACTAATGCGCTCACAAAAGATCCTAAGTGTTTTTCTAGACGTACCTCTTTAGGGGTAACCTTTACAGATCCAAACATTGGCTTTGTAGGAAAAAGATATTCTGAATTAGAAAAAGATGAGTTTTTAACAGGTTCGGTTTCATATGAGGGTCAGGGGCGTGCCATTGTAAAGCTTAAAGAAAAAGGGGGCTTAAGAGTTTATGTGTCTAAAAAAGATTTTAAAATTTTAGGTGCAGAGCTTATTGCTCCTGATGGAGAGCACCTTATTCATTTACTTGCTTGGGCAATAAGTTTAAAGCTTACTGTATTTGAAGCTTTAAAGATGCCGTTCTACCATCCTGTTATAGAAGAGGGGCTTAGAACAGCATTAAGAGATGCAGCTAATCAGCTTGATCATAAAGAGATGGAACTTTTAAGGTGTGATGATGCTCCAATCAGATAAAAACTGTATTGAAGTGTTAAAATGGTAACACTCACTCAACTTAGGTATGTGGTAGCTGTTTTTGAAGAAAAACATTTTGGAAGAGCAGCTATTATGTGTCACGTTTCACAACCGTCTTTATCCTTACAGATACAAAAAGTTGAAGATCTTTTAAATATTATACTTTTTGATAGATCTAAAAAACCTGTGATGACCACTGCAAAGGGTGAAAAATTTGTTATCAAAGCAAAAAAGATATTGTCACAAATTGAAGACTTAGAGACTTCGCTATCTGGAAACCAAGAGTTAAGTGGTGTTTTTAAACTTGGCGTGATCCCAACTTTGGGGCCTTATCTTATACCTCTTTTTTTAGAGGCTTTTTCAAAAAAGCACCCAAAAGTTAGATTAAAGATATATGAAAAGACCACAAAAGATATTGTAAGTGCTCTTAGAGAAGACAGTTTAGATGCAGGGCTTTTAGTTACCCCATTAAGAGAAGACCAAATTATAGAAAGAGTTTTGTTTTCTGAAAAGCTTTATATTTATGCTTCAAAAGATCATGAGCTTAATTCACTTAAATGTATTAAATCAAAAGACTTAAAAGACCAGAGTAACTTTTGGCTTTTAAATGAGGGACACTGTTTAAGAGATCAAGCTCTAAATCTTTGTGATTTAAATACGAGAGACTCAAATTTTCAGTTCGAAACAGGAAGCTTAGAAACGATAAAAGAGCTCGTAAAAAGGGGAACTGGTTTTACAATTTTGCCTGAAATGGCAGCCCTTGGTCTAAAAGATAAAATAAAGCCTTTTAAAACTCCAGAGCCTGCAAGACAAGTGAGTTTAGTGCATTCTAGAGCTTTTTTAAAAGAAGATGAGCTTGATGCTCTAGAAGAAGTAATTTTAAAGAATCTTCCAAAAACGGTAAAAAACCTAAAAACAACCTCTTTAAAGATTGTTCCTATAAAATAATTTTAGACTAAACATGTGTGTTTTATTAATTTCTTTTCTTTTATGGCGTCTATGATAAAAACAGTTAAGGTGCATTAATGAAACGAGTATTTTTAGATCACAACGCTACTACATTTCCATCAAAAGATGTGGTTAAGGCCATAACAGATTTTAAAGATTGGGGAAATCCAAGCTCTATTCACTCATCGGGGAGACGTGCCAGATCCAAAATTCTTCAAGCTAAAAGAGAGATCGCTAAAATTTTGGGGGTAAGCCCAGGAGAGTTGAGTTTTACCTCAGGTGGCAGTGAATCAAACAACAGTGTAATTAGAGGTCTAGTGAATAGACTTATTAGTAAAGGTTCTACACATATAATTTCATCAAGGTCAGAGCACCCAAGTGTTTACAAAACGCTTACTCACATACAAGAGTCTTTTCCTGACATTAAAGTTCACTACTGTCCTATAGATTATAAAAAAGGACTTGATTATAATTTTTTAGAAGAAACTTTAAAAAATAATCCCGTGGGTTTAGTAAGCTTAATGGCTGCCAATAATGAAACGGGCGAGATCTATGATATTAAAAAAATTAGATTTTTGATTGAGAAGCACACTCTAAAAAGTCGTAGAACCTATCTTCACTCTGATATGGTTCAGACTTTAGGTAAAATGCCTTTTGATATAAAAGATCTGGGTGTTGATTTTGCAAGTTTTTCTGCCCACAAGTTTTATGCTCTTCAGGGTGTTGGTGTCTTGTATCATAAAAAAGGTAGTGGATTTGAGCCTTTAATAACGGGTGGGGGACAAGAACGTGGGCGCAGGGCCGGAACTGAGAATCTAATGGCCATACATGCTATGGGACTTCAGTTTAATGCACTTAAAAATTTAGATTCAAAACTTAAAGAGATTGAAAGTCTTCGTGATTATATGGAGACTAAAATCAAATCCTCTATTGATCGTGTAATGATTTTAGCCTCAGATAGGAAAAGGCTTTGTAATACCTCACTTATTCTAATTGATAGTGCACATGGAGAGACCTTACTTATGAATCTTGACCTTATGGGCTTTGATGTAAGCACTGGGGCAGCCTGTAGTAGTGGAAATCCTGAGCCATCTCCTGTCCTTAGAGCTTTGGGTTTGAGCTTAAAAGAGGCCTCAGAGTCTTTAAGAGTCAGTCTTGGCTGGTCCACAACTAAAGAAGATATAGACAGCTTTGTGGAACATTTGGTAAAGGTTGTTGAAAAGATCAGGAGCATTTAAGTGTCCAACACTGAGTATAAAAATTTAAACTCAGACTCTAAGCAGTCGAATGAGTCTATAAAAAAACCAAGGGTATTGGTGGCTATGAGTGGTGGTGTTGATAGCTCAGTTGCTGCGGCCTTACTTAAAGACCAAGGTTTTGAAGTTATTGGGGCAACAATGCAGGTTTGGAACTATTCAAACAATCCAGTTTCAGAAGATGAAGACTGTGATGCGCACGGCACCTGTTGTAGCTCCGATGATGTAGATGATGCAAGGTGGGTTTGTGATCAATTGAACATTCCTTTTTATGTACTTAACTGTGAAGACCAGTTCAAAGCTGAAGTAATTGACCCTTTTGTAGAGTCGTATCTTTCAGGGGAAACTCCAATTCCTTGCGTGAATTGCAACACCTTTTTAAAGTTCTCTCATCTGATAAAAAAAATGAAAGAGCTTGATTGTGATTACCTTGCTACGGGACACTATGCTCAAGTGGTTCTAAATAAGAGCAACAAACCCCTCATACAAACTTCTGAAGACGGTCATAAAGATCAAACTTATTTTCTATTCACTTTAGAACAAGAAATTCTTTCAAAAATTCTATTTCCAGTAGGACATTTAGATAAAACAGATGTTCGCAAAATTGCTGAAGAGAAAAAACTAGTTGTTGCTAAGAAAAAAGATTCAGTTGGAATTTGTTTTATAGGTTCACAAGGCTATAAGACATTTGTTGAGGATCATTCAACTGAAGATCTACATGTAAAAGGTGAAATTAAGATATATCCAGACGGTGATGTGATTGGAAAGCACTCAGGACTTCACAAGTTCACCCTAGGACAAAGAAGAGCTTTAGGCGTTAGTTTTAGTGAGCCACTATTTGTCAGATCTATGGATTATGAAACAGGTGAGCTGTGGTTAAGCCGTGAAAAAGATCTTTATAAGGATTCAGTACGTGTAAGAGACACAAATTTTTTTGAAAAATTGAGTCTTGATAAAGAACTAAAGGTAAAGCTTAGATATCAGCATAAGGGAAGTGCTTGTAAAATCACAAAGATATCAACAAGTGAAATCTCTTTAAAACTTACAAAGCCTGAGCGCTCGATTACTCCCGGGCAAGCAGCTGTTTTTTATGATGGAGATCTACTTCTGGGAGGAGGCTGGATTGAGTCAGCTTACTGAACCATATGACAGTTTTATAGATTTTGAATATCACACCTTTGGCTGTAAGGTTAATACCTATGATACGGGCCTTATTCAAAAAGAGTTAAAGCATCTAAAGTCTAAAAGAAAAGTACATATTCTTAACACCTGTGCAGTTACTAGTGAAGCTACAAAAGATGCTGTAAGACTTTCCAGGCGCTTGAAAAAAAATGATCCAAACTCAATTGTTATAGTCACAGGTTGTTCTGCTCAAATTGATAAAGAGATGTTTGACCTTGATAAAGATGTTGATCTTTTAGTTGGAAACTCTCACAAAGATCAGCTAAAAGACTTAGTTCAAAAAAAAATTGAAGGACAAAAGCTTGAACAGTTTTATCATAAAAATATCTTTAGACAGTCTAGCTTAGGTGAAGGTGGAGGGCTAGAGGACTCTCACTCTAGAAGTTTTTTAAAAATTCAAGATGGGTGCAACTCTTTTTGCTCTTTTTGTGTGATTCCACACACAAGGGGGCTTAGTAGGTCTTTAGATAAATCAAAACTGATCAAAAAAATAAAAGAGTTTATTCTCTTGGGCAAACAAGAAGTGGTGCTCACAGGAATTCATTTAGGAGACTACTTGGATTCAGAAAATAACAATCTCGAAGATTTAATTGAGGCTGTTTTAAAAGAGACAACGCTGCCAAGGCTAAGGCTTACAAGTTTGGAGCCTCTAGAGCTTAGTGAGCGACTTTTAAAACTATCAAAGAATAAAAGGCTTTGCTCACACTTTCATATGAGTGTTCAAAGCGTAAATTCTAAAACCTTAAAGAATATGAAAAGAACCTACACAAAAGAAGATGTTCTTGATTCAATTAGACGAGCTAAAGACTCCGATCCTGAAACTTACATTGGAATGGATGTTATTGTGGGCTTTCCAGGGGAGAGTGAAAAAGACTTTAATGAGACTTTTGAAGCATTAGCAGACTCTAAAGACTGGGATCGAATTCATGTCTTTCCATACAGTGAACGTCCAAAAACTGGCGCTCTTCTTTTAAAAGAAGACTCTGTGCCTGTAATTGAGAGAAAAAGACGTTCAAAGCTTTTAAGGCAGCTGTCTAAAGAGCGTTTTTCTACATCCTTAAAGTCTCAGGTAGGTAAAGTGCTAGAAGTGCTAGTTTTAGAAAATAAGAACTCAAAAAGGATTGCTCTAGAGGGACTGTCAAAAAACTACTGGCCCGTAGTATTTAAAGATTCCTCAAAAGTTAGACCTAATCAAAATATTTGCGTAAAAGTCATGGATGTCGACTTTGAGCTTAAGTCCTTTGGAGCTTTAATTGTCGAGCCGGTGTAGATGAGAGTATGGTCTTTTTATGCATAAAAAGCTCTTGCTTGAAAAATCTTTAAGTCTTAAATCACTGTAAGGCTTTTGTTGACAATACGCGTCTTAACCTATATTTCATAGCAAAACGTAAGGAGTACTTTAGTCCTTTGATTAACTTTAAAAACAGCTCTCACCCTGTTCTGGTGAGTCTTTCAGGCTCTTTAATTGAAGAGGCTTTCACACACTCTTCTCTAGATGAAGACAAAAGCTTTGAGCGTTTGGAGTTCTTAGGGGACTCTTTGATTGAGGCCTGTGTGTCTCAAATGCTCTTTAAAATGTATCCTAAAACAGACGAAGGGCGACTTAGTCGTTGGCGCTCTGTTTTAGTGAATCAAAAAACACTTTCAGACATTTCAGATGATTTAGAACTTTCTGAAAAGCTAAGAGCTAAATCTGATCAGATAGAAGAGCTTAAAAAAAATGAAAGAATTAAAGCTAGTCTTTTTGAATCTTTGTGTGGTGCTATGTTTTTGGAAAAAGGTTTTGGCGTGTGCTTTTCTTTTATTGAAGAATTGATAAAACCTTTTCTAGAAAATATTGAAGATCTTTTTGAAGAATCGGATCCTAAGACAAATTTACAAGAGTGGACACAAAAACACTTTAAAGAAGCTCCTAAATATAAAAAAGAAGATGCTACAGGGCCTTCACACAAGCCTGTGTTTACTGTTTCAGTATGGTTAAACGAAAAATGTGTATCATCTGCAAAATCTGGATCTTTAAAAGAATCAGAAAAAAAAGCAGCTCACAAGGCTTTATGTATTCTTAAAGCTAATCAAATATTAACTCTCAACTCTCAACT
>JALZUR010000041.1 GCA_023301025.1 Bdellovibrionales bacterium
AGAGGGATATGTTTCTGAATAAAAAGTATTGAGCTTATCTACTAAATCTAAATTTATATCTAAAATCCCAACAGCTGATTTTTTTTTATAGGCAACATGGATCATAATGCACACTCACAAAAGTTAAATACCACTAGTATCTAACTTTTGAAATAGCCTAATCGATTAATCTAAGCTTTTTAAGGACTTAAAATAAGCTTAAATTCAAAAAAAGACTAAGTTAGTAAACAACCTCATGGCTTGCAGAATTTTTAATTCTTGGATCTTTAAGTGGGATCAAACTGTGTTTACTTAAAAAACTAAATACAGAAAACACATAAATACCAAAAAAACCAATAAGAGCTGTAATCTCAGGAATTGCAAAGTGAACATGATGCTCGTCAAAATTAGGGTAGATCAACCAAAAAAGATCAAGCACCTGTGTGAATATAATTAAGATTGATACTGCAGCAATATATTTTGGTGTTCGTTTGGCCCATCTTGGTAGTAGCAATAGAAAAGGGACAATAAACTTAAATACAAGAAGAGACATTGAAACTACTGCCCAGGCCCCTTCGGACCTATGGTAAAAGAATATAGTCTCTTCGGGTATGTTGGCATACCAGATAAGCATATATTGAGAGTAAGCAATGTAAGCCCAAAAAATTGTAAAGCCGAATAAAAACTTACCAACGTCATGTAGATGATCAATAGTCACCATGCCGTTGTACCAACCCTTTTTACAAATGTAGAGCATAAGTAAAACTGTTGCCGCAAACATAGCTTGCATAGATCCACTAAAAGTATAAATTCCAAAAATAGTTGAAAACCAATGCGGCTCTAAACTCATAACTAAATCGACACTTAAAAATGAATAGCTAAGTGCAAAAAACATTATGAAAAACACAGAGTAAGGCACAAGACTTTTAATGAGAGAGTCTTCACCTGTTTGATCTTGCTTCAATGAACCATCTGTAAGTTTTTTATAAAAGAAAAACCACCCTAAGAAAAAAACCAATGAACGAATGATAAAAAACGTCATGTTTAAGTATGGAGCTTTGTGAGCGATCAAAGCATCATTAGCAACTAAATTTGGGTCAAGCCACTTATAGATTTCAGGGGCACCTATAATTAGAATCCCCATAAACAAAATAGAATAGGGAATGAATGCAGCTAAAGCTTCAAAGAGTCGTCTTATGTTTACAGACCACTGAGCGCTTGTTAAATGTTGCAATGATAAAAAGAATAGGCTTGATAGCGAAATACTTGTCACTAAGAAAAAAGCCATAAGGTAGGCCTGCCACGCTCTTTGAGCATCACCAAAAAGTGAGGCTATAAATCCAAATACACCGATAAGAAACATAACTAAGCATGTAACTTTACTTTTATTACTAAATTCAAAAGCATGAGGTTCTTTTAAAACAATCTCTTTGTTCATGTTCTTATTTTCCTTTACCAGATGTTTTTTGTAGGCGTCTTACGTGTTTTACAATGGCCCATCTCTCATATTTATCAGGAACTTGAGATGCATAACCACCCATTAGACCCCAACCATTTGTTACAACATGAAAAAGGCGCCCATTTGAGTAGGACTTATATACACTTGTAACTAAACTTGGCGGGCGTTTTAGCATCTTATCTGCAATGCTTCCATTGCCTAATGCTTTATTGCCGTGGCAGATACCGCAGTAAATTTCATATTTGGTCTGGCCCACTTTTTCTAACTCTTTAAGACGCTCTTTTGTGAGTTCTTTACTTACACTGTACAAGGGACTTTTAAGTTTTTCAGCACTAGCCACATCAGATTTATCAAAAGGATAAGGCTCATGCTCTCTTGAAACAGATTTAACAGGAAGAGCTCTATTAAGCATTTCGCCATTTTTTCCACCTTCTTGAGGCTTTATTTGTGGGCCTTCCATCATGTCTTGAATGAGTTCGATATTTGTTTGATCAGGGCCAGCCTGACAACCCAAAATAATAAGAGAAGATAAAACAACAACTGATTTAATTAAATTCATAATTTTAATACTCCGAAACCTCATGGACTTCTACAGCACCCATTTCTTTCATCCAAGAAACAAGCTCTGAAGAAGAATAATTTTTATCTTTTTCAGAAACAAAAAGACCAAACTTATGAGATGTAAGATCAAGGTCAACAACAGGGGGGTCAATTTTTGGAAGCCCATTTGCTAAGATCATCGTCTTAACCGTAGCAAGAGCAGCAAATAAAATTGTAAGTTCAAAAATAATAGGGACAAAAGCAGGCAAAGACCACATCGGCTTACCACCTACGTTAATAGGCCAGCTCACAGCTGATGTCCACCATGTAAACCAAAGACCTGCAGAACAACCTGCTGCTCCAGCAAAAAAAGTAACCCACGGAAGCCAAGATCTTTTGATGCCAACTGCCTCTTCCATACCATGAACAGGATAAGGAGTGATTGCATCAAAATCTACAAAACCTTTTTCTCGTGTTTTATTTGCAGCATTTAAAATTTGAGACTCTTCTAAAAAGATTCCCATAACTCCGCCTTTATTATTAGAATTTTGATCTGACATCTTAGTGTCCCCCTTCTTTGCCAACACCTAAAACTGGTTTTACTTCAGCTATAGACACTGCAGGAACAAATTTTATGTAGAGTAGAAAAAGTGTAAAGAACATTCCAAAGCTACCAACAAGTGCACCAAAATCATAAAAAGTAAGATCAAAAATCCCCCAGTTCGCAGGTAAAAAATCTCTATGTAAAGATGTAACTGTAATAACATAGCGTTCAAACCACATCCCAATATTTACAAAAATAGAAATAACAAACATTACAGGGATTGATCTTCTTAAACGTCTCACCCAAAAAAGTTGAGGGATCACAACGTTACATGTAATCATAGTCCAATAAGCCCACCAGTAAGGTCCAAACGCTCTGTTAACAAAAGCATAGCCTTCATATTTTGAACCAGAGTACCAAGCAATAAAAAATTCTGAAGCATAAGCATAACCAACAAGCATTCCTGTGGTCATAATTACTTTATTCATTAGCTCCATGTGATTGATGGTCACATAATCTTTAAAAACTGGCACAGCAATTCTTATAAGAGTCATTAATGTTACAACCATTGCAAAACCAGAGAAGATGGCCCCTGCAACGAAGTAAGGTGGAAAAATTGTAGTGTGCCAACCTGGAAGTTGGGCGACAGCAAAATCAAAGGATACAATACTGTGCACAGAAAGAACAAGTGGTGTCGATAAGCCTGCAAGTAGAAGGTATGTCATTTCATAATGACTCCAATGACGAGTGGCCCCTCTCCAACCAAGAGATAAAGCACCATAGACTTTGTGTCTTATGTTTCTACCATCTTTTTTGGCCCTATCTCTTAGCGTTGCAAAATCTGGAACAAGTCCAATGTACCAAAAAACAATAGATACAGTGGCATAAGTTGAAATCGCAAACACATCCCACAAAAGAGGAGATCTAAAGTTTACCCATAGAGGTCCACGCTGGTTGGGATAAGGAAACAGCCAAAAAGCTAGCCAAGGACGCCCCGTGTGTATAATTGGAAAAATACCTGCAGTAGCAACAGCAATAACAGTCATTGCTTCTGCAGAGCGTGCAATTGATGTTCTCCACTTTTGCCTAAAGAGGTAAAGTACAGCTGAAATCAATGTTCCCGCATGTCCAATACCAACCCAAAAAACAAAAGTAACAATGTCAGTTCCCCAACCCACAGGATGGTTAACACCCATTGTTCCCATACCAGTTGCGATAATAATACCAACAACAATCATATAAAATAAAAATAGCCCTTTGGCGCTTCCAAGCAGTGCAAACCACTTAGGGTGCGGGGCACTTTCGACTAAAGCCGAAATATCTTCCGTAACATCTTGAGAGGTTTTATCACCTTCAATCAGTGGCTTTTCAAGTAAATCACTCATGAGTGAGCCTCCCCTTCATGACTAGTATTATCTTTATTGTGAGGAGATGGTTTTTTATGAGAGTTTTCACCTTCAGCATCACCATGTGGTTTTGCATGGTGACTGTCACCCGCAATAACCTTGTCTGTATTTATGATTTTTGTCATATACCTGACAGCAGGACCTACGTTTATCTCTTCTAAAAGAACATAAGTTCTTTTGTCTTTGAAGCGTTTTGAAACCTCTGATTCAGGATCATTCATATCTCCAAAGCTAATTGCGTTTGTTGGACATGTTTGTTGACAGGCTGTTTTTATTTCACCATCAAAAGGCTTTCTATCTTTAAGCTTAGCCTTACTTTTAACATCATTAATTTTTTGAATACAAAAAGTACACTTCTCCATCACCCCACGGGATCTAACTGTTACTTCAGGATTCAGAGCCATTTTTAAAGGTGATTCAATTTTTGAATAATTAAACCAATTGAAACGTCTAACCTTATAAGGGCAGTTGTTAGAACAGTAACGTGTTCCAACACAGCGGTTGTAAACCATATCATTTGTTCCTTCACTCCCATGAACAGTTGCTAAAACGGGACAAACCGTTTCACAAGGAGCATTATCACAATGCTGGCACATTACCGGTTGATGGACTGTTCTTGGGTTTTTAGGGTCTCCTTCAAAATAACGATCAATGCGAATCCAGTGCATTTCACGTCCTTCTAAAGCGAGTTTTTTACCTACAACAGGAATATTGTTCTCAGCTTGGCAAGCCACAACACAAGCTGTGCAGCCCGTGCATGTAGAAAGATCAACAGACATGCCCCACTTATGCCCTGGGTATTTGTGCTTAGACCAAAGAGAAATAACTTTGTGTCTGTGAATACCTGCAGAAGGGTCTTTTTTATACTCTTTAAATGAAGCTTCGTTTACAATGGCACGACCTTCCATTGAGTGATGACCTTGAACGTTGGCTAATGTATAATTTGTCCCAAGTTTTTTAACATTTAATTTAACATCAGCGTGTTGCTCATCAAAAACTAAAGCGCATGCATTTTTTCCAACACCCTCACAAACTTTACCACCACCAACACGTCCGTAACCCATAGCTAAAGAAAATGTATTTAATTCTTGCCCCGGCTGAATGTGAACTGGAAGGCTAATGCTATAATCTTCTGATGAGTTTGATACTTTAACTTCAACTAAGTCACCTTCGCTTAGCTTCATTTCTTTAGCGTATTCAACAGATATAGAAAAGTAATTGTCCCAAACAATTTTTGTGACAGGGTCTGGCATCTCTTGAAGCCAAGACACATTCGACAAACGACCATCTGCAAGGGCAGAAGATTTGTATACACTCAAAGTTGGGCCATCAGATTTTTTGTAAACTCCTTTAAAAGAGCCAACAAACGAACGAACTGGACTTGTTTGATCAACAGAAGAGTTAAGACTTAAAACACCTTTCTGTAGGAGACCTATCCAAAACTCATCAAAAGTAGAGTAGCCAGACAGTGAGCCATAAGATTGATACCTGCTCTTCCATGTTTCTTTTACTAGATCATACCATGTGCTTTTTTCGCCCATCCATTGTAAAAGACTGTCCTCAAATGCTCTAGTGTCATAAAGAGGGCTAATAGTTGGTTGAGCCACAGTAAATATATTTTTAAGACTTTCAAACTCATTCCACTTTTCTAAAGCGTGATGATCAGGAAGAACATAATGTGCGCGCATACCTGTTTCATCATTGCGATCACCTATGTAGACTACAGTTTTAACTTTATTGAAAATTTCTTTTAAAGCCTTGTGCGGATGATTGTAAAAAAGATTAGTGTCGTAGATAAAAAGAGTTTTTACTCTGTTTGCATTGATATCATTTATAAGGCTTTTTAAATCTTTGCTATCAGAATTGTAGGAAACATAAGGAGCCTTTGTGTAATCAATAGTTTTACCATCATTACCTAAATACGAATTGATAAAATGAGTGGCTTTTTGAATCTCTAAAAAATCTTTGTTCTGACTGTCATGCCCAAAAGACATAACAATAGATTTGCCTCTTTTCTTTTTAAGTTCATCACTGACACTTCGTGCAAATTCAAGTTCTTCAGGACTTAATGATTTAATTCCAGAAAATAAAGAGGCCGCTCTTGCATAAGAAGAAGAGTCTTTAAAATTAGAAATAACAGCACAAAGAAAAGATAAGTACTTTGAAGATGCTAAAGGAAGCCTTTCATCTGCGTTTGTACCTGTTAGAGTCATAGTTGACTCTACTTGATAAAGCCTTACTGGCTCACCAGCACTTGGATCACGTCTTTTTCCCCATGATTTTGATAAAGCTAAGCTTCCGTAAGCCTCATTTAAAAAGTCTGTACCTAGAGAAAATATAAATTCAGCATCTTCAACTTTATATCTAGGGAGTGACTCTGACTTTACACCATAAGCATCGCCAAAAGAGTCTTTAAACTTTGAAAAACCAGCACAACTCCACTTATAGTATTTGCCACCAAATTTACTAACAAAGCGAGTTATAAGATCACGCGAAGCTTTAGAAGGATTGTCACCTGATAAAACATAAGCGCCACCTTGAGAAAGCTTTTTAGAAAGCTCTCCATCCACTTTGCTCCAATCTGTTTTAACTGTGTCTCGGTTGTTTCTTTCTTCATTTAAAAGGTTTTGTAAAGGTGCTTTTAATCTGTCTGGGTCATATAAACTTAAGAGCTGAGCCTGGCCTCTTGCGCTTAAAGCTTCACCTACTGATGGGAAGAGGTCATTGCCTTCAAGTTTAATAGGTCTCCCCTCTCTAGTTTTAACAACTAAAGAGTAAACTTCACCAGCCTCAACAAGGCTTGAAGCATAGTGATTTGCAATACCATGAACTAGACCAACAGGTCTGTTTACAAAAGGAACAATTTTTTGAGCAGGTCGTCTAACACAACCAAAGGATCCAAGAGCTAAGCTTGCGCCCATAAGCTTTAGAAAATCTCGTCTAGCCCAACCCTCCTGTGACTCTTCCGATAGAGGGGAAGACATGAACTCTTTTTCAGCCAGGTCTTTAAACTCATCCGAGTTTGTCCACTGATCAAGGCTCTTCCAATATTTTTTGTTTTCGTTAATTGTTTTACTCATGTTAGGCAAACCCTTATTTTTTATCTTAACTACTTATTCTTTTTAAATTACTTTTTAATATTTTTTATTTACGCACAACTGCAACTTATCTAATAATGACAGGTTGAACAGTTGATCGGAGCTTGAGTATGCCCACCTTCTTTTAACTTTTTAAGATCTTCCTTTGAAATAGAATTGTCATAATCACCTCTGTGACAGTTCACACACCAACCCATTGAGAGATCTTGGTATTGATAAACCTTTTCCATCTCTTCGACTGGACCGTGACATGTATTACAATCTTTTTTTGCATTTATATGAGCTGCGTGATTGAATTTCACATGATCTGGAAGTAGATGAACTTTTTGCCAAGCAATAGGTTTATTATCCGCATATTGTTTTTGTAGTTTTTGAATCCACTCTTTTCCAACACCTACAGACAAGTGGCAGTTCATACATATATTCATACTTGGGACTGATGAGTGTCTAGAAACTTCAACAGAAGTGTGACAGTACTTACAGTCAATACCGTATTGTCCAGCATGTTTTTTATGCGAAAAAGGTATTGGCTGAGTAGGCTCATAGCCTTTGTTGTAGCCAATGCTTAATTTATTATTCGTAAGAAGGTATATAAAGACAACAAGTCCAAGGAGAAGACCTAGTCCTACAGCGCCACCGATTATTTTTTTAATCATAACAAGTATATCCAATGTTGCAGTTTTAAGAAAAATTAAAATAGTTTTAATCTGTAATCAGATACTATCTATATTTTTTTTAAAGTGTTCGTAATATTATTAAACCTTTATCAATGAACTATCAATACAAAGATTTATTATGGTCTATAATAAGAATGAGTTTCAAATTACAAAACCAACAACAAGAATAAAATGTATATCTGATTTTAAAAACGATACAAAAATCGCTATAAGGCAGGCTCTAAAAGAAGATTGGAGCCTATAAAGATATATGCATTTTAAGTGAAAATAATTAACTATATTGCTTTATATTTTAGCATTATTACTAGAGCTTCTATTTTTTTGCTTCGTTTTCTTTAATTTCCTTTTTAACGTTTTTATCCTGCTCTTTTAATTTTCTGTAAATGCCTACATAAAAAACAAATAAGATATGAATAGCTACAAAAACTGAAACATACTCAACTCCACCTGAACCAAAACCATAAGAGTGAAGTCCAGCACCTAACCAAAAATTTACCCCATACCAAGCCATAAGAACTAAACTAAAAGCAAGCACTGCACCTGCAGCCATTCCAAAAGACTTAACAAGTCCTACAAGCCTTGCATGAAGAAGTGCTAAATATCCCATCAAAGCAATAAAAGCCCATGTCTCTTTTGGATCCCAACCCCAAAACCTACCCCAAGAGTAATCCGCCCAAACACCACCTAAGACAGTTCCAACAGCAAGAAGAAAAATACCAATCTGTAAGCTTCTGTATATGGCTAAAGTCACCTCTTTAATCTGTGCCTTATACTTTTCTTCATTAAGAAAATAAAACAAAGAGAAGTCGCCAAGAACAAAAGCTAAAAAGAAAGCAGAATATGAGATCACAATTGTGAGCACATGAATCATAAGCCAAAAATTACTGCGTAGAACTGCTTCTAAAGGTTGAATACTTGGATCAAGCATAACCGGGGCCATATCTGCAACAATCAAACAAAGAATAGCAACCACACAAGAGCTTATATATGGCAGCGGACTTTTGCCCCACTTCCCTACTAATAAACCAAAAAGAATACTTCCAAAAGGCACCCACAAAACTGTTTCATACATATTTGAAACTGGTGGCCTTCCACTTATATAAACCCTTAAAGCAAAACCAAAACAGTGAAGTAAAAACCCAAAGACCATAAAGCCATTGAAGCCAAAAACCAGTGGCTTCCAAGCTGTAAGCCAATAAACAAACATTATTAATAAAGCTAAAACATAAAAAATCCAGGCGTATCTAAAAGGATGATAGTCATTGTAGAAAACCTCTGCCTTAATTTTTCTTGTAAGGCTTTTTTTATCACCCTCGTAATTTGCAAGTATTAAAGATGCAAGTTTTTCCGAAGACGCATCAAGAGAAGACGTGTCTGTGTTGTTTTCATCTTGAACGTATTTTGTAACCTCTGTGAGTAGATTTTTAAACTCTGCTTTATACTCTGGTCCAAACTCATTAACACTCTTCCAAGACTGTTCACCAGTTTGAGGCTCTAGCTTTAGTATATCACCAGATTGAAACATACCGAGTCTGAACAGCTGTCCCTGTAGCCGATCAAGAGCTTGATCAAAAGCATTAAGCTTTACCTCTTTGTCTTTTTTAACCTGCAAATTTTGAAACAAGGCTTCAATATTTGGGTTTCTTACTAGTTCTTTTTGACTGAAGTACTCTTTTTCAGAAGGCAAAGATAAAGCCTCTTTTATTTTTTTATTTTTTATTTGCATAAATTCTGTTTGCGCCCAAATCTCTGGAGCTAAGAGCCACGTAAGAACTAAAAGTACAGGCTCTTTATCTTTGTAAATGGCTTTTCCATAAACCAGACGAATAGACTCTGATGCTAAAGTGTCAAAAGGCTTAACTCGTCCACCATCTTGAACAGGAAGTTCTTTTAAGGACATTGCAAAAAGAATTTGCGGAAAAATAAGAATTAAAAACAAAAACTTTTTCATTTGAGGAATCTCCATTTATGACCTTTTTTCTTCATGTAAAACAAGGATAGTGAACCAAGAGCGATTAATAAACAGCCAAGGTATTTTAAAAAACGACCAGGGTCTCTGTTAACAGAAAGAACCGAGTGTGTAGGCTTGCCCATTTCATCTTCTTGAAAAGAACTTTGATAAAATGTTAATCCATTCTTTTTTAAAGGTTCATTCATTGATATTAGAGTCTCTTCACCTTCGACATCGACAAGACTTTCATATGAAGCAGCTCTCATAGTTCCTTGGTGTCTACCTACTTTAAAGTTTTTCAGCATCAGATCAAAACCAATATCAATCCTCTTTTTTCCGTAAGTAAGGATATAAACCCTATCTTCTTTAAAAACCTTTAAAGGTCTACCCACTCCTAACCAGTAGTTCTCACCCATAAAATCAACATTAACAGCCTCAGTACTTTGGGCATGAGGAGTTTTTATTTTGGTATAGCTAAGGCCTCTATAAGCATGTCTTTTGTAGTCTAGAAGTTTTATGTTAAAATCCATCCAACCAGAGTTAATAGTGTCTCCAGTACTCATACTGCCCTCAGATTTTTTGCCAGAACTGAAAAGCGTGTAATTAACTTTCTCTTTGCTACTTTCATTAGGATAAAAGTAGATTTGATTATCACCTTTTAATGCCTTTTCAGGAGCGCTTTCTAAAAGTGTTAACCTTGCAGGGCCTAAGACTCTATCATCTTCTTTAAAAACTTTATTGGCTATTAACCAACCCGTCTCTTTTGCTCTAGAACCTTCAATAAAAAATCTTAAAGCTGGTCCATCAGATGTGTTTTCTGATGAGAGTGTTTTGTTTTTAGATTCTGCAAAAAGATAGTAATCTTTAATTTTAACTTCAGTGTAAGCACCCTGATTGTAAATTAGTTCTTTATCTTCGGGGTTATTTTTAAAAAAGTTAACAGGTTTTGCAAATAAAGTTTCAAACTTTGAACCATCTAAAGAGGAGTAAAGGCTTAGTTCTTTTTCATTAACTTTTACAAAACGATTTTTACCGCCAAGAGGAAAAACCATCATTCCATCTATTCCAAAAAAGTAGGTCTGAACAGAACCAACAAGGACTAATATTATACCAATGTGTGCAAGCAAAAAAGGAATATGCCTTTCTTTCCAAGGCCATCTATCAAACATAACAGCTGAAAGGTTTATCGCTAGTAGGATCTGTATACCCACCATCCAAAAAGACTGATAGACTACAAGTTTTGCGTACTCAGCGTTGTACAAAGACTCATAGAATGTACCAACAGCACTGATAATACCCATAGAGATTAAAACAAAGACTGCTAATTTTAAAGAGGCGAGGGGTTTTAACCACCTCTGAAGTTTTTTTATCACAGCCTTTATAATCAAAGATTTTTAATTAAAGGTCAAAGCAGGCTTAGTAAAAGGTTCAAGAGTAAAAAACTCCTGACCTAAAGACTTGCAGTTTCAAAGTTGAAACTGAGTATCAAAATAATTTCAAATCAATCTTCGTGTTCAACATCTTTATCATAGCCTTCACCACCCTCTGAACCATCAGCACCAAGACTTATAAGTTTAAAACCTGAACCCGTATTTTCATAAAGAATATCACCTTTCCAAGGATCCATAAGTTCTTTTTCTTTTGCATAAGCATCCGGTCCCCAAGACTCACACACATCTTCACCTGGATCTTCTAAAAGATTGTCTAAAGCATCAGGAAGTTGATCGCAATCTGCATAAAATGAGTTTACAGCTCCAGCAACTTTAGCTAACTGAATCTTAGCTGTTTTTTGTGCTGCTTTTTGCTTGTTAGAAAAAATTCTTGGAGCTAAAAGTGTTGTAATTCCACCAATGATGGCAAGCACAACGATAATCTCAATCAAACTAAAGCCTTTCTGCCTAGACTTTAAACATTTATAAACTTCTACACTATTATTTACCTTCACCTAAAAACTCCTTTTTTGTAAACATACAGTATACTAATAAGACTTAATGAAATTAACAAATAAAAGTTTTTAAATTGGTCCCGAAACTTTAAAAAGTATTTTTTAAACACCACTTTGCATAGCCATCATTGGAAGAACTACAGCAAAAACTATTACAGCTACAACAACACCCATAAAGATAAGCATCACCGGCTCTAAAACAGATGTGAATCCATCAATTTTATTTTTTACCTGAAAGTCATAAGAGTCACTCACCTGATTGAGCATGTACTCTAAGTCCCCAGTTTTTTCACCAACATTAACCATGTGAATCAGTATAGGTGGAAACTCTCCTGATTTTTTTAAAGGGCCCGCAATTGATTCCCCTTCACTTATATTGTCCCTTGCTTCATCAATTGCTTTCGCTAATGTTTCATTATCAACAACGTTTCTCACTATAGACATTGCTGTAAGCATCGGGACCCCACCATTCAAAAGAGTTGCAAGCGTTCTTGAAAAACGAGCAACAGCAACCATTCGTATTAAACTTCCAAACACTGGAAACTTTAGCTTTACAGCGTCCCACTGATCAGAGCCTGCAGGAGACTTTTTCCAAACTAAGAACATAGCTATAAGTGTTGCAAAAGTTATTAAAAGAAGAATCCAATAGTCTAGAATAAAATCTGAAGTGTTAAAAACAATCTCTGAAAGAAGTGGGAGCTCAAGCTCTTCATTGTCATCAAAAATTTCTTTCATCTTTGGAATCATAAATACAAAAAGACCAGTTATCAAAATAAGCATAAAGCTAAACATAATAACCGGATAGGTCATTGCAGATTTTAGTTTTGAACGAAGTTCACTTTGACTCTCTGTAAACTCAGACAGCCTTATTAAAATAACATCTAAAGTTCCTGACATCTCCCCTGCTTCACACATAGAAACATAGATCTTATCAAAAATCTTTGGGTATTTAGCAAGTGACTTATGTAGTGTAGCACCTTCATTAACTTGCCCTTTTATTTCAGAAAAAGACATTTTTAAAGATGCATTCTCTGTTTGCTCAGAAGCAATACCTAAAGCATCTACTAAAGGAATACTTGCCTTAAGAAGAGTAGCAAGCTGTCTTGTGATAAGTGCTAAATCTTCAACACCAACTTTTGATCCACCAGAAGAAGATGTTTTTGATTTATTTTTAGCTTTATTATTAACCTCTGTGACATAGATACCTTTTTTTTTGAGTCGTACTCTAACAGCTTTAGTACTCTCAGCATCAAGACTTCCCTTAACTTTACGACCTTGTCTGTTTAGTCCTTTATATTCATAAATTGGCATACTCGTATTCTCTTTTAGCTTACTCTTCTAGCTTCTAACAAAGTTTAGGCGTCTACTTGTGTGTTGGTTAAGACCTCTTCAATCGAAGTGATTCCATCTAAAACCTTTTGAATGCCATGATCTCTAAATGTAACCATTCCATTAGCTTCTGCGGCTTTTTTAATTTGTGATCCATCAGCTCTTTTCATAATAAGTGAACGAAGGTTATCATCCATTTCTAAAAATTCTTGAATAAGTGTTCTACCAGCATAGCCTTTTTGAGCGCATTCATTACAGCCAACAGGTTTATGAATGTTAGCTCCTTTAATACGCGAAGGATCAAGCTCTAGAGTTTTTAACTCTAACTCTGTTGGTGTGTAAGGCACTTTACAGTGAGGGCATAAAACCCTAACAAGTCTTTGCGCGATCACTCCCACTAAAGAGGTGGCAATTAAGAAAGGCTCACATCCCATGTCTATCAACCTTGGAAAAACCCCAGGAGAGTCATTAGTGTGAATGGTTGAGAGCACTAAGTGACCTGTTAAAGAAGCGTTGATTGCAATCTCTGCCGTTTCTAAATCTCTGATCTCCCCAATCATAACAACATTAGGATCTTGCCTAAGAATCGCTCTTAAGGCTGATGAAAAAGTTAAGCCTATTTTTTCATTTGTTTGGATTTGCCCAATTCCGTGTATCCGTTGCTCCACTGGGTTCTCAACTGTAACAATATTTCTATCAATAGTGTTTATCTTAGACAAACACGAATATAAGGTTGTAGACTTACCACTACCTGTTGGACCCGTAACCAAAAGAATCCCATAAGTCTTTTTCATGACTTCATCAATTTGTACTAAAGATGGTTTTGAAAAACCCAACTGATCCAAATCAAGAATAACATTTGATCTATCCTGAAGGCGCATCACAATACGCTCTCCAAAGGCTGTAGGCACTGTACTTAAACGCACATCTATATCTTTACCCGCAAGCTTCAAAGGAATTCTTCCGTCTTGTGGAAGTCGTTTTTCAGCTATATTTAAATTTGCCATTACTTTTATTCTTGAAGTGATGGCATTTTGAAGTTTTTTAGGTGGTCTAAAAATATCAAACAGCACCCCATCAATTCTAAACCGAACCATCATATCTTTTTCAAAAGGCTCAATGTGTATGTCTGATGCTTTTTCTTTAACAGCTCTGAAAAGCAAACTGTTGACTAATTTAATTACAGGAGCATCGTCATCCCCCGCTTCTAGTAGATCAATTACAGGATCTTCAAGGTCATACTCTTCACCATCAACCTCATCAAAACCATCAAGACCCGATGTGCTTTTTTCGTAAACTTTATTTATAGCTTCCTGGATCTTTGGACTTGTTGTCATCACAGGACTTACTGTTTTAGAAAATATAGCTCTGATGTCATCAAGAACATGAAAGCTTAAAGGGTTTGAAACAAAAACCTTAAGCTCCCCTGACTCTTCTTTATAGGGTAGGACTTCATAGTTTTTAGCATAATTGATAGGGATATCTCTTACCATGTCTCCAGAAATTTCACCCCAAGGAATTTCTTTAACAAACTCAATACCAATGAGTGAGGCAAGTTTACCAACGGCCTGGTCTGCACTATTAAAGATTTCATCTCTCATAAGCTGGCCAATTGTCTCCCCTGAAGATACAGGTGTTGCAAACAAAGAGCCAAGCTCTTTGTCACTCATGCCTGTAGCTTTAATTAAAATAGAATCAATACTTGATCGTCCAACTGCCATAGTTACTCAGACTCCACAGCAGGAGACTCTTTTAACTCTATAGGAGTTTCATCTAGCCAAGTGTCATCACCTTCAAGCTCAATATCGTCATCATCGTCAAAACCTGCGTCATCAAAATCACCACTGGCATCAGTAAACTCTTCTGAATCTTCTGAGAAGTCTTCATCATCGTCATCAAAGCCAGTGTCTGCAAAATCATCATCACCAAAAGCTTCATCTTCTTCATCTTCAAACGCAGAGTCAGAGTCATTAAACTCATCATCCTCTGTCTTAGGATTATTCCCTTCAAAATCCTCAAAACCTTTTGAAATTTCATCAGCAGCTTCGCCGTGGGGATCAACGCCCTTCATGTTCTTTTTAACAAACTTAAGTCTTTTATCCATTTGATCTTTAAGTAAAGCTTTTTGATGAGCAGGGTTTCTTAAAATCTTAGGTGTTATAAAAAGCATAAGGTTTGTTTTATCAACAGTCTTACCAGTAGATCTAAACAACCATCCAAGAATTGGTATATCACCAAGAAGCGGAATTTTTGTAACAGATTTACTTGTTTGCTCGTTAACAAGTCCACCAAGAACAGCGGTATCTCCGTCAGGCACAACTAAGTTAGTTTGAAGAAGCTTTTCATTAATATCAGGGTTTGGGCTACTACGATTAGGAACATCATTTATAGTTTGTTTTATCTTTAAACGAACAGAATTTGTAGCTGGGCTTATAGAAGGTGTGATTTCTAAAGCCGTTTTAATCTTTTGTCGAAGTGGAGAGCTAATAGTGTTTTGCCCTGGTGTTTGATTTAGAGTTTGTCCAATTGAGATATCTTGCCCAATCTCAATAATAGCCTCTTCATTATCAAGAGCTGTAACTTTTGGTGTAGATAAAACATTACCAATATCATACTGCTGAATAAGCCTAACGAGTCCAATCACTGAGTTAATAGCAACCACTCCACCTGCACCTGTAGCTCCGGGAACTTGAACGTACTTTTCTTCACCAAAACCAAAAGATAAAATACCACCAGCAAGTAAACTTGCAGGATTTGTTAAAAGGTTAACTATACCATTTTCATTTCCAAAAAACCCTTGAGGCGCAAAACTTTGCGCAGGGTTTGACTGCGTTGCCTCACCTGGGGTGTTCACCTGTCCAATATCTAAACCAACATCTCTGTTGTTTCTAGCATTAAGCTCCATAATAACAGTCTCAACAAAAACCTGATCTCTGGGGATATCAATTTTTTCTAAAATTGAAAGAACTCTTTGATAGTCTTGTGCACTTGCAGTAACAACAATTGAATTTGTGTTCTTATCAGCTTGAACAGACACCTGGCTTCCAAAAACTTGACCTGCAGTCTTTGGAGCAACATCTGAAGCAGAAACAGCTGCAGCTTGACTTACACCACTTTTCTTTTGGGATTCATCTTGTGCTTTTTTAGATTCATCAGCAATTCCACCAAGAGTTTTAGCAATCTCTTCAGCGTTATTGTACTTTGCATAGTATACAAAAACTCCACCTTGCTCATCACCTTCTAATCTAAAATCAAGAGTCTTAACTAGCTCTTTTGCCTTTGTAATACCGCGTTTATTTCCCAAAACAATAACTGAATTTGTACGATCATCTGCAGTTACATATGACAAGCTCACAGCGCCTTTTGCCTCTTTGTCACTTTCACGCCTTCTAAATCTTGGGACTTTAGAGTTATCATCACCCTTGTTAATGATTTTATTAATAAGCTCTGCTATGTCTTTTGCCTGAGCGTACTTAATCTTAATCACCTGCATCTTTTCTTCAAAACCAGGAACATCAAGCTCGCCAATAATACCTAAGATTTTTTCAACATTAGAACCATAATCAGAAATAATAATTGAATTTGTAGGTTCATAAAGCTGAAGATCACCGTCTTTGGATCTAAGATTTCTTAAAGATTTATCAAGCTCTCCAACAGGAATGTATTTAAGCTTTATTATTTTCGTAATCATCTGATCAGCATCGGGAAAGTAATCACCTGTGTAAGTTTCAATACTGTCTTTTATAGCATCTCTTGTTCCAATGATTTTTAAAAATTTACCTGATGGCACAACTGTTAGGTTGTTCATTTGAAGAGCCGACAAAAAAGCTTTATAAGCTTCAGCAACTGTTATTGGTCCAGGTGCAATGATTGAAATTTTACCAGAAACTTTATCAGATAGAATAAATCTTTTACCCGTGAGTTCTGACATAACAGATACTAGATCTTTAATATCTACATCCGGATAATCAAAGGTGTCTAAGACATCTGGATAATTTTTAGAGTTAATTTCTTCTAAGTAAGCTTCAGAAAAAGCTACACCATCTTTTGATTTAGGACTTTGAATCTCTTCAGTTTTAAATCCACCTGCACCCTCTAACTCATAGGTTTTTTGATTTTCAAGCTGTTGTGAAAAAGCCTTATTTAAAACTAAAAACTCTGGAGCTAATACGTGTAAGCAAACAGCCATCAAAATAAAAATTCTAAACATTTTAAATTCCTTAATATATTTTTTAATCGATTTGATACTGAAGCTCCTCTGTGCGTCCACCTCTATTTATTGAGATTTTTATCTCATTGGCAGATTTAAGTTCATTAAAAAGACTCAAGGCCTTTCCCTGATCCGTAACAGACTGACCGTTTACACTGTCAATAATGTCACCATTTTCTAAACCTAGTTGATCAAAAATTCCTCCAGGTTTGATAGCAAAAACTTCAAAGCCTAAAATGTCTCCAGTAGCAGGATCTTTTACAGCTTTTGTATTGGCTTGAGTTAAAAGACTTTTATAATCTTTTAAGTACTTATCAACCTCACCCCTGCTAGCTTTAAAGCGGTTTCCATCTCTTAAGATTGCACCAGAACTTTCTGGTTTTAACGCAGACACTTTTTTCTTTGGCCCTTTTGCTTTTACCGAGTTTCTGTCAATTTCAACAAACTCAAGCTTTCTATTTTCTAAATTTCTAAAGATAACTTTTTTTCTTAAGATAGATACAAGCTCAGCAACATTTTCAATCTGATCTCCAACAGTGTAGGTCAAAGTTTCTTTTGAGCCTTGAATTGTAGATATAGATTTAAAAGGATTTCTGTGAACAGCTGTGCCCTCTAAAGTGAGCGAAAGAGCTGTCTTAACTGGAACATTGTCTTCTAACTCATCTGTTGGTTCATCAGAATTAAGACTTGCAATAGGTAGGGGCATCTTGCCAATGTTAAAAATATTTCTTTTAAGAGTTGGACCCACTAAAGCATTTTTAGAACCGATGTCAGATGAAGATAGGGCTCCAGTGTACTCTTCACTAGAAATGTTCAAGCCCGTTAAATCTTTAGCCGTGATTTCAGGAATAAAATTTGGCCTTACAAATTTTAACAAGACAAGGTCTGCCACCATGAATGAAACAAACACTAAAAAAAAGTAAATCATTATAGTTTTCACTAATTTAGATTTTTTAAAATCTTTGGCACTCACTTAAGACTTCACTCCCCGTCAAAGGTAAGTGTCCCAATTTGTCAACTTTTCTGCAAGCAGAAAGGATAAACGTTTAGTTTTTAAGCTAAAGAACTTTATGTGAGCTTTTTCAAGACTTTGATCCAGCAAAAGAAGAATTAGCCTATACATTTAAAACGCGTCGAAATCAAAAAATTTTCTAAAAGATACTGTGTAAATCAATATCAATATGAGGTGTAAAGTAATTAGGCTTTAGCAAAGGTGATGGCGGAGCATCTGGCTTTTGCATGAGATAAAGGTCTGCAGGGAAATTTGAGTAAAAGATTGACGGTGATGGAGTTAGTTTTAACTCGCCTTTATATTGAGGGTAAATAAATACAGGCTTTTCTTTTTGCGTCTGATCCAACCACCAGCACATAAGAGAGTAAAATATATCTTTATTATTACAGTAAATATGAGAAAAAAATCTAAAGTTTAAGTTCTTTGAAGATTCAACAGGTCTGATTTTTTTTGAAAAAATGGAGCCAAACTTTAAAAACGACTGTGTCACAAAAAAGATAGAATCTTTAACTTCATCTAAATCCAAACATGTTTTTAAATGCTCCATGGGGTTAAAAACACCTAAAAGCCCCACAATCTTTTGCTCATGACTTTCTGCAACTGCGATATTAGAAAAATCAGATGAGCCAAGAAGTGACATTTCTTTTTGAAGTTCTTCTTCACCAACAACTCTTTTAATGGCCATTTCTGTTGAGGCTCTTTTAATGTAACCAGATATTGCACTAACATCAGAGGGTACAGCTCGCCTCACATGAACATGCTTTAAAGGTTTATCAGCTAAAAACCCTCTGCCTTGAATCATCTGAATGTCTAAAGATCTTATGTGGTTAAAACGAAGCTGATCTCTTTTGTTACGTCTAGGTAAAATAAATCCCTTAAACCTATTTTGAACATGTCTGGAGAGAAGAAATAGTACATAAGACGCCTTTGTTTTTTCCTTGATCTCCATGACTTGAGATAAAAGCTTATCCGACCATGAAACAAAAGCTTGTCTGGATTCATCACTTTTCATATTAGTTATAATTATAAATTTTACAGGACCATTTGCCTCTTCTAGGTAAAAGTCTTTAACAATATAATCAAGGGAAGCCACACACTCCCCTTCGTCATTGAAATCTTCAAGAAGCCCTGAATCTTGATCCGTAAACTTTTTATAATAAACAGCGCTATTTTTTAGATACTCTAACTTTAAAAATCCAGAAGAAAAACTAGTGTTCACAAGACCTCTTTTAAAATGCTAAAAAGTCCTTTTTGTAGGACTATCAAAAACAAACTATACGTCAAAAAAATAAAATCAAACCTCTGATGACCAAATGACATCTTCGTTGTCTAACTTTAAATTTATATAGCGAGCTAAGACAAAAAAGTAATCAGAAAGTCTATTAAGATAAGACAAACTTTGTAAAGCCTCAACAAATCCACTTTCTACAACGTCTCGCTCTACAAGTCTTGCCTGAACTCTAACTTGGTGAGCCAAAGCAGACTCAAAACTCCCACCTGGTAGAATAAAATTTTTCAAGGGCTTAAGCGAAGACTCCCACTCATCCATTAGATGCTCAAGTCTTAATACCCAATCTAGTAGCTGTGCTATGTGTTCTTTTTTTTGACCTTCACTTGCATAGTAAGATCCAACTGAAAAAATTTGGCACTGATTTTTTTTAAGCTCGATGCATATAGAACTAAAGTCTTTTGAAGTGTTCTGCTCTAGCTTTGCGCAAAGAAGACCTATCGAAGAGTTTAGTTGATCAAGACCACCATAAAGTTTCACCCAAACATTTGATTTCAAAACACGCTTACCTGTAAAAAGACTTGTCTCACCCTCATCGCCTGTTTTTGTATAGATCTTCATAGTGACAAGACTACATTAAGCCTTACAAATTTTCTTAAACTTTGGCGCTGCGTTAAAGCAGATGAAACAAAAGTTTCAAAGAAAAAGAGAATACATTAATATTTATATATGTATGAACACACTGGATCAGACCTTCCACTTATTTTATCATGCCCTCACTCAGGTGAGAAAATTCCTTTAGAAGCTAATTGGCTTAATGATATTGAAAGTGAAGTGACACTAAAAAGAGACTTAGACCTTTATGTAGATCAATTCTACCGACCACTAGCTAGAGCAGAAGGGCTTCCCTTTATTTTTTCCCCCTGGAGTAGATACGCTATAGACTTAAACCGTCTTCCAACAGATGTTGATAAACAAAGTGTTTTAAACTCAAGCAACAAGGCCGGCACATTTACAACAGGTCTTCATTGGGTGAAAACTAGTCACGATGAGCCTTTACTAAAAAAACCAATTTCTAAAGATCTGCACGACATACTGGTTGCTAGTTACTATGAGCCTTTTCACAGGGCTATAGTTGCAAATTTTGAACATCTAAAACTACAAGGTCATAAAAGAGTCTTTCACTTGGATCTTCACAGCATGCCCTCGAAAGGCACAAACATTCATAGAGATTCTGGAGAAAACAGAGCTGAAATTGTTATAAGTGATCAAGATGGAAACAGCTGTGACTCAAAATTTAAAGACTTAGTTGTAAACTCATATAAAGAAGTAGGCTTTGAAGTAAAAGAAAACTGGCCTTACAAAGGCGGACGTATAACTCAAACCTATGGAAACCCTTCTAAAGGTCGGCACACCTTACAGATTGAAATGAACAGATCAATTTATATGAATGAAGCAACAAAAGAACGCGATGAAGGACTTTTTAAAGACACTAATATTAAAATTGAGAAAGCTTTTAAACTCATTGTCGATCAATTAAAATCACACGTCGTCCTACTCAATTAAATCTATGAGCGTCATTAACTGTAAATCTATGGAAATAAAAAATCAAAAACACAAAGAAAACATACTTAAACGAAACTTAAAAGGTTTTACATTAATTGAAATTCTAATTGTTCTTAGTATTATTGCCGTTCTTGTTGTCACTTTTGCGACACCAAAAAGAAGCCCACAAAAGTTATACAAAGACTATTTTAGGCAGCTATCTCTTATGTCTAAAAAGATAAAAAATAGAGCTCAAATAGAAAGGTCAACGTATCGAATGATTTTTTATATGAGCGAAGGCACTACAACTGAAATTACTGTTGAAAAAACAGAAGAAGCTTTTTTATTAGGAACAGAAAAAGAGAGCAAAGAACTTTTTGAAGATCTTTACAAAGATAAAAAAGAATTTTCAAAACGAAAACAAGAACTTAAAAAAGAGAAAAATAAAACAGACACTGAAACATCAAGCCTTTTTAAAGTTTCGGAACGATTTAAACCAGATAATTTAAAAAAACCACAAGATTTAAATATTATTCAAATTGAAATCTCTGGTATTGATGAAATTTTCGAACCTGAGGGCTTGGCTATGTTTCATTACTTTTCTAACGGATTAGTTGAAGAAGCAGCAATTCAAGTTCAGAATAAAGATGAAACACTAAAATGGACCCTAATAACAGACCCTATTACTGGACAAATTTATGCTAAACCAGGTCATAAAACACTAAAGGAGATTAAAGAGCTTTGAAAGAAGAAAAAGGATTTACACTTCTTGAAGTTGTACTGGCACTCTCTATTCTAGCAACGGTGATGATTCTTTTAACTAGTTCATGGCGTGGTAACTATCAGCGCATGACTAAGATAAAGTTTAGAACACAGGCGGCATATCTTCTACAAATGAAAATGACTGAATTTGAAAGTTTATACAAAGCCAACCCAGCCACTCTTCCAACAGAGATAGAAAAAGGAGAATTTAAAGACCCTGCTTTTAAAAACTACACGTGGGAGCTTGAATCACAACCCTTTAAAATGCCTGATCTAAAAAAACTCTTAGCTTTAGAAAACGATAAAACAGATCAAATCACTGAAAACGTAATTGGTCAGGTGCAAACGCACTTTGAAAGCACCATTTATGAAGTTAAGGTCACACTTTTATACAGATCTGCTCTGGCTAAAAAACCTTTTAAAACCTCTATTTCAACTCTATTTGTTGACTACAATAGACCACTGCAACTGGGACTACCACCACTTTAAGCCTATGACTAAACACAAGAATACAACCACTGGAAAAAGAAAATTTCTGAAAAACTCAAAAGGCTTTACACTACTAGAATTGATAATTGCAATCTCTTTAATGGCCGTCTTAAGCATTACAACAACACAAATCTTGAGAAGTACTACAACAAAAACAAAAAAAATAACAAGTGGCTTAGAAGAACTTAACAGATTGAGATCAGTGCTATCAATAATGAGAGCAGACTTTTTAAAAGCTATAAACCACCGTGATATAAATATTTTTCTATACAATCAAGCTCAAAAAGAGCGTGTTGCCTCTTATGACAAAAGACTGTCTGAATGGGTTGTAAAAATAAATAAAGCAGAAAAAAGAACACCTCCTTTAACTCTTACAACACTTACACCTCAAGACAAAACTAAAGCTGAAAAAGAGTTAGGCAAAAAGCCTCAGCCAGTTCCCGATAGAAAAGAATTAATAGTTACTCAATTTATTGGTGACAAAGAAAAAGTTTATTTTACAACGGCTTCGGGTTTTAGATTTAGAAAAGAGAATAAAATCTCTGAACTCATGGAAGTTGGCTACTATATTAAGAGCTGTAGAAGTAAGCGTTATGAAGAGCAAGAATTTGACTGTTTATGGAGAGCTGTATCTTATAATTTAGATGGTGAAGTTACTGATGATTTAGAGGGCTCTGTCATACTAGAAAATGTTAAAGAGTTTGAATTAGAGTATTTAGGCTACAGTCAGACAGAAGGTGAAGTGGAGTGGTTAGAGAACTGGGATAGTAGAAATACACTAGATCAAAGGTTTGGTGAGCGTTTCCCTCAAGGGGTTAGACTTAAACTAAAAGCAGAGTTTGTAAAATCAAGAGACGGCAAACGAAAACGAAGTCGCTCTATCACTGGTTTTTTCCCAGTAGCTTTTCCAAACAATAAGCCTTTTGATCAAATTAAATTTCCAGAAACAACTACAACAACACAGCCTCAAACGCCAGTTACACCGGCCCCGCCCCAAGCACCTGATGGAGGTACAGCCCCGCTATGACTTTTTTTTGGAAAAATATTTTAAAACTGAACTTAAAACAGAATAAAAAGGTAACCGTCAAAAATCCAAACGATTTTTATGCGAGTCACCTAAATAAAAATCAAAATGGCTCAGCTATTATTATGGCTATGTTTTTTTTCACTGTTGCAAGCTTTGTAGTTTTTCAACTTTCGCAAGAAACACTTACTGAATCTACACTTGCAAATCAAGAGATCAAAAAACTTAAGTCCTACTATTCAGCTCAAGCTGGCGTTGAAATGGCACTCCTTAGAATCAAATCCTACCAAGAGGCAAAAGTTAACTTAAGTCAGTTGGGTGAGGCTGCCGCAAACCAGTTTAGCAGTAAGCTTGATTTAATTTGGCAATTCCCCCTACCTTGGCCACTCCCCTTTACGGATGATTCTCTAAGTACAATTACAAAACAAGATGGAGAAGAGGTTACTGAAGAGTCTTTAATTAAAAACCTAACTTTTTATCATGAGATCAGAGATAGTGGTTCAAAACTTGATTTAAACTCTTTAGGCTCTTCTGTTGAAAGCATTTCAGAAGTGACAATGGAGAGCTTAATGAGAAGCTTTAAAAATCTTCTTTTAACAGATGAGAACTTCAACGACACACACTCCGAGCAGAGCATTCAAGAGGTTTTAAACAATGTTGCTGACTGGGTCGATCCAGACAGTGAATCCAGAAACAGAGGTGCTGAGAATCAATTTTATGACTCTGAGACACAAAGAGGGTATCCGAGAAATCAATCATTTCTTGCTCTGTCTGAATTGCTACTAGTTGCGAAGATGGATGATCTTATTTATGAAAAACTTAGGACCCTTGGAACCGTTTATGGCACTTTTGGGGTAAATGTTAACACCGCTGATAGGGATACGCTTTTTAGCATTGATGAACAGTTTACCGAATACACCGTTGAAGAGTTTATCAAACTCAGAGAAGAATACAAAGAGCGGTCGGGTCAGGATTTAAACAAAGATCAATTTGATAGTATACTTGATCAAATCGGCTTTAGAAACATTGAAGAGGTTCATGCCACAGGAATTCCGATTCTCTTCTCTCCACTTTCATCCTTCACAATAGAGTCTTCTGGCATAAGTGGTGAGATTGAAACCATTATTAAAGCTGATGTTTTAGATGCAATTGCTTTAAAAGAAATTTTTGTAACTCAATTAGATAAATCTGCAAAACCTGAAACAGATGAAGACGAAACACCTCAAAATCCAGAAGACGCACAAAAACAAAATACTCAACAGAAAAAAACAAAAATTGCACCAAAAGGACGCCCTTTTGTTGTGCATATAGAAATCACTAATTAAGGAGTACAAACGTGCTTGTTAGACTAAAATCCTACTCTACACTCTCTGAAGCTCTTGAAGACCAAGCCTATTTAAACTCAAATGGCATAGATGCAAACATTGAAAACAGCCAGGATATTCACCCAACACTATTAGGCCAAGTTTATTTAAGTGTTCCCTCTGAATACTTAGACAAATCAGCAAAACTCCTGATAGCAAAAACAGCAGATAATGAGGAGCCTCTTTAAGAACTCAACTTTAAATGAAACCTAAAAAAGCATAAACTTTTATAAATCGCTAATTTTAAGCTTTAAGTGCACTAGCAGTAAAAACAAAACTAGACAGTTTGCAATTATTTTAAGACAATCTTAACTGAGCAATGAAGGGGTTTTTGTTTTGAAGAGTTTAGGAATAGATATTGGACCCACGGCAATTAAAATTGCTGAGATGGAGATCACTGGAAAGTCCCTAAGACTTCTCCAGACACATAACTATCCTCTTACTTCAAATACACAATCTGACAGAGATCTTGAGCTTATCACGACACTTAAAGAAGCTTTAAGTTTAATAAAAATAACTGAGAAAACAAAAGTGGTGATGAGCCTTCCACAAAATAAGGCAAGCTTAAGGCGCCTCTCTTTTCCTTTTAAAGAAAAATATAAAATACTAAAGAGTCTTCCCTTCGAGATGGAAGACTTAACACCTTTTTCTGTTGAAGACAGTCTGTGTGAAGCAAAAGTGCTTAAGCGCATAGGAATAATGACAGAAGTCTTAGCTGTCTCAATACCAAAAGAAACCATCCAAAATACCTTAGATCGATCAAAAGATTTTGGTTTAGATCCGGACATACTTTCTTTAGAAGGGCTTGCCTTAAATAACCTTTTTGAAGATCTTTTCGAAGGACCAAGAGTTGAAGCTCCAGATTCAAGTGCTGATGACTTTATTGAAAATGAAGAAAGTGAAGCAAGTCCTAAAAAAAACAAAATTATTGAGCCTAAATCTTTTATAAAAGGAGAGGCTGTTCTTTATGTTGGCGCTAGCTCTTCTTTATTGATTGTTAGAGCTGACAAACAGCTTCAGTATTTAAGACAGATAAACTGGGGATCACAACTAATTGTTCAAGAGGTTGCTAAAAGTTTTAATATTCAATTAAAAGAAGCAGAAAATTTTTTAAATTCATCAAAAGGCGTACTGCTTAGATCTCAAGGTATAGAGCCAAAAGATATTAAAATCTCAGAGATTATAACAAGCTGCTTAGAAAAACTTTCAAGAAATTTAAACCTCACACTTTTAGAGGTTAAAGGCCAGCACAATGTGAATGTCTCTGGTATTGGCCTTGTTGGGGGATTTAGTGCTTTGAAAAATGTAGGAGCACGTTTAACACAACAGATAGATATGCCTTGCAACAGGATTTTAAAACTAAAAAATCATCCTGAAATTTCAATACACACAAAAGCTGAATCAGAGTGCGCAATTGCCATTGGTCTTGCAATGGAAGCTGCAAAACGTCCAACACAGCCCGCTGTAAACTTTAGACGACATGAATTTTCAAAAGAGAACTCTCATCTTAAAAAGATTTGGAAGACTTGGGACTTTCACATAAAACTAGCTGGTGTTTCACTGGTTTTATTTTTTGTGTATGCCCAAATGCGCTCAACATTGAGTGAAGACTTAGCCTTATCAGCCCGAAGATCAATGAAAAATACAGCTGAAAAGGTCTTAAAGATCAAAAAGTCTGTTGCAACTGAAAGAAAACTAAAAACTCTTTTAAAAGATCTCGAAAAAAGAGAGCAAATAAAAGTTAAAATTGCAAAATACAACAAAGATTCTTCTTCTCCTTTAAAGATATTAAAAACTATTTCGGAGAAAGCACCCTCAAGAAGACAACTTCCCATGGGCATTAAGAACTTAAGCGTTGATTCTGATAAAGTTTCTTTAACAGGCCGAACAAACAGACCAAGTGAAATAAAAAGATTCTCTAAAAGTTTAGAATCTCTAGCTAAGGGACCTATAAGCACCACTTCAAAGAAAATAACCATTGATGATAAAAGATTTACTGAATTTAGCATAAGCTTTACTCCTAAAAAAGGAGTTATGTGATGTTTGAAGATCAACTCGATCAGTTAAAAGAGATCTTTCAAGGCCTAGCAGAGCGTATTCAAGAAAGCAGCTTATATTCAAGCCTTCACGAGCGCTACTTGATGCTCTCCCCAAAGATGCAAAAGGTTTTACTTATAGCTATAGCTATTTTTGCTGTGTTTATTGTAATCTCACCGCCTCTTGCAAAGTACCATACATCTAATGAAAATATTTCTGACTTTAAGAGTAGAAAAGATATTGCTCAAAAGATTATTCAGTTTTCTAAGAGTGGAAGCTCTAAGTTAAAAACCCCAAAACAAATAACAAATTATGATTTAGAGCGAACAGTTAAAGATTTTTCTAAGTCTCCTGTTATAAATCTAAATGAAGGTCAAGCAACAGTCAGAACTAGACAGTCCTCAAAAGGCCTACTTGGCGCTGATCAAAACTCGTTTACATTGGTTGGAACTGAGCTTAATGCAGAACAATCTTTAAATTTGGCTTACAGTCTAAAAAGATACAATGCTTCTTTGATTGTGACAAAACTTACATTTTTTGAAAATTTAAAAAGACCTGGCTACTTTGATACAGAAATACACTTAGACAATTTGTATACACAACCTATTTCATCTGTGCTTCCAAAGCCTGATGTCTCTTCAAACTCAAACAACAAACGCAGAAACAGCAGAAGACGGTAATTTTATGCAAGTGAATTCATTAAGCGACATACTTCAGCTCATTTTAATTCCTATTAAAAGCGTGCTCTTTCATCACAAAAAAAAAGTTTTATTTTTCACAGTTACAACATTCTTAATGCTTGTGGTTCTTTTTCCGTACAGTGATTTAAGCTTTTTTGCACAAAACAAAATCAATGGGCTTATCAGAAACACGGGAAGCCATGTTTCTTTTTCTGATTTAAATTTTAGTTTTCTCCCCATAGGGATGAAAACAAAAGAGCTAAACCTCTCTCTACAAGGCAAAAACCCCATAAAAGTAGATGAATTCACAGTCTCTCCAAGTTTTTTTTCACTTCTAAAACTTCAACCAGGTGGAAGCTTACAGGCTGAAGGTATTTTTGGAGGAATGATTGATTTAAGTGTAGGCTTTAGCGGGACCAACGATGAAGATCAAAAAGAATTTGATCTAGATTTAGACATTTCAAGGATTGCACTTGTGCAAATTTTTAACTTTTTAGATTTTCCTGTAAAACTAAACGGTCTTGCAAAAGGCAACTTAAATGCAGAGGGTGAAGAAAGCTTTAGAAAACAACCAGAAGGAGATTTTAACTTTGGTTTTAAGGACGTTATGGTCCCACAAGAGCTTAACACTCCAGTTGGTCCGATAAGTCTTCCCAAAAAAATAAAATGGTCAAACTCTATTTTAAAGGGCAACTTTGAGAACGGAAGAATTGTTATTGAAAATGGAACACTTGGGACAAAATCTTCACCGGTAAATGGTCGCTATAAGGGACAGTTAGACTGCCCTGTAACACGCTCCCCTGCAGGCTTGAAGACATCTTGTAAACGCTATGACATTAAAGTTGAACTTGAGCTTGATAGAGATTTTGAAACAAAACTTGCAAAAAATTTTAGTCTTATGATCAACCCCAAAGAGATCAACAAACAGCTTACCCCCAACGGTGGTGCGAAGTACTTGTTTACTGTATCAGGTGGAGCCTTTAAACGACCAAGTTTAAAAAGTCTAAAAAGCTTTTAAGTTTACACACATCTGAAGTTTTAAAAACTCAACTCAAATCATTGCTTAAAACTCTCCATTCTGGCTTAGAAATGCTATTCGAAAAATATAAAGTGTCCGTATTTTAAGCATATTGAAAAGCGCAGTGTGAGATTTAAGACTTTTGATTGTCAGCCTCACTTGCTTAATATTAGGCTACTTAAAAAAGGAGATTAAATGTCAGTAAACAAAGTCATGATTATAGGGCGCCTGGGAGCAGATCCCGAAGTTAAAACACTAAGTTCAGGTAACTCTTTAACAACCTTTAGTCTAGCTACTAGCGAAAACTGGAAAGACAAAGAGGGGCAAAAACAAGAAAAAACCGAGTGGCATAGAATCGTCGTTTGGGGTAAATTAGCTGAAATCTGTGGCAAATATTTAGCTAAAGGACGAGAAGCTTTTATAGAAGGAAAACTTCAAACAAGGTCATGGGAAGATCAACAAGGTCAAAAGCGCTACACTACAGAAGTGGTTGCAAGCAACGTACAGTTTATTGGTGGACAATCCTCTCAATCAAACTACCAGCCTAACTTTGAACCTAACAACCAGGCTCAAAAAGATCCCTTTTCTGACTTCTCACCAGAACCAGATTTTAACAACACAGGTGACGAAATTCCATTTTAAGGAGTTTAAATTTTAAACTCTAATCATTAATTTTATAAAAAATTAAATACTTCTAAAATCCCAAAAACATAGATCGTTTTTTGGGATCAATTTTTAAAATCACAATAAAATTTTGTAATCAATAAAATTTATTTTCAAAAAACAAAAAAAATACAAGACCTTGAACTCACTTTCTTATACAATATCATTATAATGAATGTGCACACGGGGGTCTCTTAAATGAAATTTTCATTACTCATAGCAATATTTTTTTCTTTTTTCTTAGGTACAAATGGCTTTGCAGCAGCAATGGTTGCAAAAGTTAAGGGACGCGCTGTACTCATCAAAAGTTCTAAAAAAATGAAAGTCGGACAACTCTACTACATGGTCACTAAAAGTGGTAAAAAAACAGGTATAGTTAGAATTATGAAGTCTAAGCCTGGTAAGTCCGTAGCCAAGCTACTAAAAGGTAAAGCTAAGCCTAGCTTAAAACTTGTTAAAAGAAAAAAAGGCAAGTCTTCTAAATCTGTCGCTAAAACTAGTAAAAAGAAGTCATCAAGAAGAAAAAATCCCTCAAAAGGGGGCTCTGTCAGCGGCGAAAGCTATCTATCCTTAAAAAGAATTAGAAACGTTGGCTTCATGGGTGGCTTTAACCTAAACAATGCAACAGTACAGTTTAATGATGAACTAGGTAATGGTCTAAGAGAAGATACGTATTCAGGTTCAAGCATCTCTTTTAAACTCTTTTTTGATTATTTAATAAGTGACAAACTTAGTTTTCGTGCCGGACTTGGCCAACAAAACTTTAACGCTGGCGGCGACGAATCAAATACTAATTGTGCTGATGCCAGTGGAGCAAGCGCTGTTTGTCTAGTTGATTTAAGTTATATCAGCTTAGATGGGTGGGTTCAGTACTACTTTCTTAAAACATCTAAAATGCACATCTGGGGTGGTGTCGGTATCTCAGGGCTTATCGCTCCTTCGGAAAACGAAACTACAGCACTACAAATAGATGAGCTAGGCAGTTCATTTTTATTCGCAATTGGAGCAGGACTTGACTTTAATGTGACTGATAAGCTTTTTATTCCAGCTAGAGCCAATTACTCTTTGTACGCTCCATCAGACACTGTAAACTTTAACTCGATTAGTGGCTATCTAGGTTTAGGTTACAGACTATAGACACTAAAATTACTCGTGCTAATATTTCGGCACCAAGCCTTGATTGAAAACTCCAAACTATGTACTTTTTCATTTCTAATAGTATATAAGGAGTTTTTAACATGTTAGGTGTAGGTAAAAAGTTTCCAGAATTTAATTTAAAAGCCACTGTTGGCACAAATCTAGACACAGCTTTTACACAGGTCTCTAACGACACTGTAAAAGGTAAATGGATGTGTATGTTCTTTTACCCAAAAGACTTTACTTTTGTTTGTCCTACAGAAATCGTAGCTTTTAGCGATCTAAGTGGCGCGTTTAAGGAAAGAAACTGCGAGTTGTATGGAGCAAGCATTGATTCTGAGTTTGTACACATGGGCTGGATGCAAAACAACGAAGAGCTTAAAGATCTTAAGATCCCACTGGTTTCAGATATTAAAAGAGAGCTTTCAGAAGATTTAGATATTTTAGATGAGCAAGAAGGCGTAACTTATAGAGCCACTTACATTGTTGATCCTGAAGGTGTGGTTAGATATGCATCATCTAATGACCTTGCAGTCGGACGTAGCCCTTCAGAGGTTTTAAGAGTACTAGATGCTCTACAAACAGGCTCACTTTGCCCAGTAAATTGGAAAAAAGGCGAAGCCACACTTTAAAATTTATATTTGCAGCAAGAGTTTTAATGTAAGTATTAAAACTCTTATTAACCTTAAGCCAATACAGTAATTGTCTTAGTCCTAGTTTTTACAATAAACTATTGGCAACACTAGAAAGTTAACTTTAACTTTTAATACGGTTCTAGATAAAATACAGCACTTGATCAAGGGGGTTCAAACTGTGTCTCGTTCAAAATTATTTCTTAAAATTATTCTATCGCTTATAATATGTATTTTTTCAGCCAACACACAAGCTTCTAAAGTTACTAAAGAACTTTCCAAAACAAGCTTAGAAGAGACTAAAAGTGCTGAAAAAAACTTGAAGGTTAGCTCAAAAAATACAGAGAAAGAACCTACAGAATCAGAAAAAATAAACACCTTTTTTGAGCAAAATTATCAAAATAATTTAAAAAACTATCCAGAAACATTAACTTACTTAGGGTCAAAAGAACACTATGATCAATTAAACGATCCAAGCTATGAATTTTATAAAAAGGTAAGTCAAAAAAAAACTAAAGCATCTTTAAAAAAACTAAAAGATTTTGATTATAAGAAACTAGATAATCAAACAAAGCTTAGCTACAGACTATTTAAAAATTCAAATTTAGAGCAGTTAGATTTTAAGACTTTTTATTTTAATTCATATTTTCTTAACCAAATGCACAGCCCTCACGCAGGCAAACCTGGTTTTATGATTAACATGCATCAAATAGCAGACGAAGCAGATGCAAAGGCTTATATAAAAAGACTGTGGGCTTTTAAAACCTACTTTAGAAAAATTTTAGAAAACATGAATAAACAAAAAAAGGTCACTTATCCTTTCTTTATATTTGATAAGGTTATAAGTGACTCAAAAAATATTACTAAAGGTTACCCCTTTGAAAAAAGTAAAAAAGACCTATCTCCACTTTATAAGGACTTTCAAAATAAAATCTCAAAACTAAAATTAAGCTCAGTTAAGAGAAAAATTCTTAACAAAAACTTAGAAAATGCTCTACTCAATAGTGTTGGTCCTGCCTATGAGGCCATAATTCAAAAAATGACTAACATGAAAAAGAAAAATCCGGATAGAGCTTACGGAGTTTGGGCACAAAAGAATGGTAAAAAATTCTATAAAAAACTATTGAAGCATTACACAAGCACTGATTTTTCTGCAAAAGAAATTCATACGCTTGGCTTAAAGGAAGTGTCAAGAATTCAAAAAGAAATGCTAGTGCTTGGAAAAACAATTTTGTCACAAAATAAGTCTTCAAAAGACAAAACTTTAGAGGGCATTGATACAGATTTACAATCACTTTTCACCCACATTAAAGAAAACAAAACTCTTTTTTACCCAGAAACTAAAAAAGGTAGACAAGCTTACTTAAAAGATACAAATAAAATATTAACTAAAATTAAGCCACGTTTGAGTGATTTATTTTTAACACTTCCAAAGGCAAAACTAAAAGTTAAAGCTGTAGAGCCCTACAGAGAAAAATCTTCAGGTATAGCTTTTTATCAGCGACCTGCCTTAAATGGTTCAAGACCCGGTATTTATTATGTGAATCTTTATGATATGTCGGCAGTACCTAAATTTGATATGGAAGCACTTATTTATCATGAAGCCCTTCCCGGACATCATATGCAGCTGAGTCTTGCACAAGAACTGACAAGTACACTACCAACATTTAGACGACGTGGAGACTACACTTCATTTATCGAAGGTTGGGGACTTTATGCAGAGTATATTCCAAAAGAGATGGGACTTTACGAAGATCCATACTCTGACTTTGGCCGCCTTGCAATGGAACTTTGGAGAGCCGCTCGTCTTGTTGTAGATACAGGAATTCATTATAAAAAGTGGTCTTATGACAAAACAATTACTTATCTTTTAGAAAACACACCAAATTCAAAAAGTGATGTGACTAAAGCTGTTCAGCGCTACTTTGTAAACCCGGGTCAAGCTACAGCTTATAAGATTGGACAACTTGCTATACTAAAACTTAGAGAAGATCTTAAGAGTAATAAAAAAGTTAATTTTGATATTAAAAGATTTCACGATGCAGTTCTTAGAAACGGATCTATTCCTATATTTGAAATGGAGCGAGAAGTTAAAAAAGAATTTGGACTGCTTTAACTAGAAAATCGGTTCAAAAACTTAAATTTAGTACTTCTGAAGTTAATAGCAAAGTACTATCAGGCTTCTTAAATTAAAGTCTTTTGATATCGATCACATCATGTATTTTTTTGATTTCTAAAATAAGCAGTGAGAGCTGCTTTTTATCTCTTATAAAAATATCAAAGTAAGCAACCCCTCGCTCACCTTTAATCACCTTGATCTGCGCGTTTTGAATATCAATGCCCTTAAGGTTTAAAAGCTCCGTGATCCTATTTAAAACACCAAGCTGATTATTGATTAAGATATAGAGTTTTACAATGCGTGAAGAATCTTGTTTAACAACACCCCATTGAACATCAAGCTCTCTTTGAGAGTCTAGATCATAAACTTTTACACAGTCAGCTCTATGAACGATTATTCCACGGCCTCTTGTTATAAAGCCCACAATGTCATCTCCCGGTATTGGATGACAGCACTTTGCATAATGAACAAGTACATCACTCATACCATCAACTGTTACAAGTGAGGATTTTTTATTTTTTGAATTTAAAACAGTTTTAAAAGCTTTTGAAATTATGCCTTCTGATTTATTCTCATCATCAGAACTATCATAATCTTTAAGAATTTTTTCTGTCACTTGGTTAGGGTAGATTTTCCCGTAGCCTAGTAAGATTTGTAGCTCTTCAATGGACTGACAACCAAAGTCTTTAAGTGCCTCTTCAAAGACTTGAGGATTTTTCTTTTTAAAATTTTGAGGTGTAAGTCCAGTTTTTTTAAAAACTTTATCTAAAACACCCTCACCTATCTCCATTGCTCGTTTCCGCTGCTCTGTTTTTACATAGTGACGAATTTTAGAGCGAGCTTTTGAAGTCACACAAAAGTTTAGCCAATCTTTAGAAGGAGTTTGAGTTTTAGATGTTACAACTTCAACATAGTCTCCATTTTTAAGCTTATGCTTAATGGTTACCATTTTGCCATTAACTCTAGCTCCTGTACATTTTGAACCTAAGTCTGTATGTATGGAATATGCAAAATCAATGGGAGTAGCATTTTCAGGTAGCTCTTTTACCTCTCCCTTTGGAGTAAAAACATAAATCTCTTGATCGAAAAGATCATGCTTAACGCCATCTAAAAACTCTTTAGAGTCTTCCAACTGCTGATGCATACTTACAAGTTCTCTTAACCAATTAAACTTATCTATGGCGTTTTTATCGGCACCACCTTGTTTGTATGACCAATGAGCAGCAATACCTTGCTCTGCTATTAAATGCATTTCAGAAGTTCTTATTTGAATCTCAACACGATCCCCATTAGTCATCACAACAGTAGTGTGCAAGGACTGATAGTTGTTGTTCTTGGGCATTGCAATAAAATCTTTGAATCTTCCTGGAACGGGCCTAAAGTGAGCGTGCACCAATCCTAGTATCTCATAGCATTGAGCTACATTGTCTACTAAAACTCTGAAGGCTAAAACATCATAGATTTTATCGTAGTCTACACCACCAAGCATTTTTTTGTGTATGGAGTATAAGTGCTTTGACCTTCCAGCAACCTCAAAATCACTTTGAAAACTTTTAGAAATTTCATCTATTAAAGTTTCTCTAAAGTCTTTAATAAAAAGCTCACGCTCTTTTTTCTTTTTTTGAACCTTTTCAACAAGATCATAGTAGGCTGTGGGATTCGAAAATCTAAAAGACAAATCCTCTAATTCAATCTTTAACCAATTGATCCCTAAACGACTTGCAAGTGGAGCATAAATATCTAAAGTTTCCATAGCAATGCGCTCTTGTTTTTCAGGCTTCATGTGCTTCATGGTTCTCATGTTATGTAGCCTGTCGCATAGCTTTACTAAAATCACACGAACGTCTCTTCCCATCGAGACAATCATTTTTCTAATGTTTTCGCCTTGTTTTTCTTGAGTGTTTCTAAAACTCATTTGCGAAATTTTTGTTACACCATCAACTAAAAAGGAAACATCTTCACCAAACTTTTCAGACACATCAACCAAGGTAACATCTGTATCTTCAACTGTGTCGTGAAGAAGTCCTGTAGCAACTGATGAAAAATCCAAACGTAAGGAGGCAAGGATACCTGAAACGGCTAAAGGGTGCGTAATATATGGCTCACCGCTTTTTCTAGTCTGCCCCTCATGGGCAGCTTTTGAAAAACTGTAAGCTTCACTGATAAGTGTAACTTCATCAGGAGACATGTATGTTGAAACAACGTTCAACAGTTCATCAATTGTTTTTATTTCTTTTTCAAAAAGGATTTTATTTTTATCCAAAAGCTCTTCCAATACCTAATGTTAAAGTATCGGCCATCCATGCATAAAAGTTAAAGTACTCGCGATAAGTCTCTTTCAACCTGCTCTTTTAGTGTGCCATCCCAGCTGCTTTTATCAAAAGAGACTTTACCAGCAGCAACCTCTCTTAAAGCCGTAACAACAAATTTGTTGGTTTTAGGATCAAGTGACGGTCTAGAACCTTTTAAAAGCTGTTTAGAGCGTTTAGAAACCAAAAGTACTAAACCAAATCTATTATCGACCTTCTCTAAACAATCTTCAACCGTAACTCTAGCCATAAATGCTCCTTGGAGTGCCTTTTTATCATTTTAAAGGCAATTGCAATGTAAGGTGTTATACTAAGAAGTTAGGTACTTTTCAACTATAATTAGAAATTCTTTGAACGAGGTATCGAAGTCATCATTGACCACGATTTCATCAGCATTTTTGGCCCAACTCATCTCTTTTTGAGCATTTTCCATGCGTAAATCAAAGTCTTTAGGCAAAGTGCCACCACCACGCTTTAGGAGTCTGTCTTTTAAAGCCTCTAAATTAGGAGGGTTAATAAAAACCACCAAAGACTCCGGAAATTTAGATTTAAAGGTAATAGCACCTTGAATGTCCACATCCATAATAGGCACGTAACCATCTAGCCAGTAGTTTCTGATCTGCTCCATAGAAGTTCCGTAGTATGAGGAGTGAACGTTTGCCCATTCGACAAAAAAATGGTTTTTAATCTTTTCTTTAAAATCTTCTTCACTTATAAAAAAGTAAGGGTTGCCTTCAGATTCAGACGAGCGCATATCTCTTGTGGTGAACGTTATCGTGTCTTTTAAGCCCAAAATTTTAAGCTTAATAACTTCATCAATAAAAGTGGATTTACCAGCTCCACTAGGAGCAACCACAATAACCATTTTACTCATATTATCACTATCATGCACATCTTAACCACTGCGCTCAAGTACATATCTAATTTTTAGCCTGAAGTTTGGATAAGAAAAAAATCATAGCTAAACAACTTCTAATCTTTAGGCAAAACTTTAATATTTTACACAGATGATCTTAAGAACCCTAAATCATTGTAAATTTGTAATATTTAGTTGTATGTATAAGAAAAATTTGAGGCACCTATGAATATAAAACACAAATTTACCTTTATAGACTCATCATTTAATACATTTTTATTAAAAATCTTTCTTACCAAAGTTCAGTATGTCTTTGTTAAAAACAAAACTCTTTTTTTAAGACCTATTTCGCTATTTCTATCAATTTTTTTATTTTCGACAGCAGCAAGCACGAATACATACTCAAATGAGCAACTCTGTGAAGAAGTCTTAAACCCGGGACTTTATAAAGACTACAACACAGAACTTTTCCCCTTTCCGTTGGCTCTAGCATTCACTAACAAATCACACAGAATAAGTTTTATCCCAAAATCAGACAATGAAGTTCATATATACCCGCTAAAATCTGTTAATGATGAAATACAAAATAAAAGTGAGCAAACGAATGAGCAAAACTCACATACAGTCACAGAAAAAGAACTTTTAGCACTAAAACAGTTTTTAAGTTCTCAAGAGTTCTTAAAAGACTGGAGTAAGCCATTTAAAAAACTTTTTGTTCACTTTAAAATAAACGGTCACAGTTTAAAAAGAATTTTGTCAGCTGTAGAGAGCCATCAACTTGACCTTAACAATATTAATTACAGAGAACTTATTAAAAACAGTATTGCTCACACCAAGGCTTTAAATCTCGAACAGCAGCCTCAATTAAAAAGACAAATTTATTTAAGCTTTGAATCAGAATTTGGAACACTCACCACACAAGAAAATCACCCTGTAAATGTTTTTAAAATTGAAACTGACAATCAAATCTTAAAAAGCTTAAAGCAAAATAATCCAGAGTATGCCGACAAACATCCAGAAAAGATTTCTTTAGTTATCGATGAAGATCATAGTTTTTATCAAATAAGTCTTCATACGGGATTTGAAAGTTCAATAAGTTTTGAAACTTTGGAGCTTATTAACTTTATTAGCACTGTTATTATTCCAATACTTATTGAAGAAGAGCAAAGAGAGCGAAGCTTTCAACCAAAAAACTAATCTTATGAAATAAAGCCCTTAATACACTAAAAATAGCATCTAGGGTCTACTGAATGTTTTGAACCTGTTCTCTAAGAACTTCAAAATTTGATTTTAAATCAACCAAAAGTTTTGTAACAGATGAGTCTTTTGCCTTAGATCCAATTGTATTAGCTTCACGGTTAAGCTCTTGACAGTAAAAATCAAGTTTTTTCCCCTTCAAATTTTTTTTAGAACTTATAATTTTTAAAAACTCATTAAAATGTATTTTTAATCGATCAAGCTCTTCAGAAACATCTGCTTTTTCTAGAAACAAAGCTACTTCAAATGAAAGCCTTTCTTCTGAAACCTCACTCTTAATCAGTTTAATTTTTTTAATCCATTTAGACTTTAGACCTTTTTTATAAAGAAATATTTTTTTCTCAATTTTTTCAAATATACTTTTGGCTTGGTTGATATTTTCACACATCGATATTTTAAGTTCACTGCCTTCTTTAAGGCGCTCGGTTTTTAACGATATTATTGATTTCTCAATGCAATCTAGAACTTCCTTTTCTAAGCTTTTACTTAAATTTAGAAATCCATGTTGGCTAGATTTTTTCAAGACTTTTTCTAAGTCCAGGTGATCTTCTACCCCAAGTTTAATAGAAGTTTTTTTGTAACTGTTAACCCATTCTTTTAAACCTTTGGTGTCAGAAGTTAGATCAAATGGTATATACGACACATTTAACTCAACAAAGCCCCTAGTAATATGCTTTTTAACAAGGATTCTAATCTTCTTTTCTAAACTCAAAATATGACTTGAGCAGTTAAGTTTAAGATCAAGATATCTGGAATTTAGAGATTTTACACTTACCGTAAGTGAATACTTATTGTTTTCTAAGATTCTGTTTGAAAAACCTGTCATACTCTCCATGAGTCACTCTCCATAGTCTTAATTATAAAATTTTTAATGACCTTGTTATCTTTTTTAGATTCAAACCAAACAACACTTTTATCTTTTTTAAACCAAGTTTTTTGCCTTTTAGCTAGCTGCATAGTTTTTAAGACTATCTCGTCCATTAAATCCTGAATACTGTCGTACTCACCTTCTAAATAATCTAGAGCTTGCTTGTAACCAACACTTTTAAGAGGCTTCCAATTTTTTAGTTCTCTATCTTCACTGTGAACTAAAATGGCTTTAACTTCGTCAATAAGGCCATCTTTTATCATTTGCTCAGTTCTTAATTTTACTCTTTTTAAGAGGTCATCTTTTTCAATATGAATAGCGACTTTTTTAACTTTTGATTTTAACGGAAACTCTGTTTTCCAAACACTTAAGGGCTTACCTGTTTGATAGAAAACCTGTAAAGCTCTTTTAACTCTGTACACATCTTCTTTTGCAATGACATTTAATGTTTCAGGGTCAACAGTCAGAAGCACTTCAACAGGATTTTGGATTTCAGATACTTTATTAATGATTTCATCAGAGGTTTGAGGAAGAGGCAGTAAACCTTTATCTAACGAGTCTATATAAAACCCACTACCTCCCACACATAAATAGGCTTTAGAGTCTTCACCTTTATCACTTAAAATTTTTTTTGCTTTTACTGAATAGCTAGAAGCATTTAGATCTTCACCAATCTCACAAGTATTTATCATGTGGTGTTTGACTCTTGAAAGCTCTTTTTTTGTAGGTTTGGCACAACCAATATCAAGTCCTTTGTAAAATAAAAGACTATCTGTATTTACAACTTCAGCATTTAGAGTTTCACATAGGTCTAATGACAAACCTGTTTTTCCACTTGCGGTTTGCCCAACAATGTAGATATGAGGGGACAAAACTCTAGACCACTCTTCCAAAATCTTGATCAAGTGAGTGAAAAGATATCTTTTTATAAACAGGTCTTCCGTGCGGACAATATCTTGATTTGTACTCATCCATACTTAATAAAAGAAGTTTCATTTCATCGTCACTCATGGCATGTCCAGCCCTGATAACTGAATGACAAGCCAACGTTGCAAAAAAAAGCTCAAAAACATCATCAACAGATGAGCCACCACCTTGATCTAAAGAATCTTTTGCAAGTTTTCTTAAACCTTTTGCAATGGACTCTTCTTTTAAGAACGAAGGAATACTGTTTACAGCTATTGTCTCAGGCCCAGAAGATTCAATTTCAATACCCAATTGAAAAAGCTCTTGATTTAACTTTAGGAGTTCTTCAGTTAAAGTTTCATCTAAATCTAGATACAAAGGTATCAAAAGGTTTTGTATATCACACTTACCTTTTGACTCTTTTCTTTTTTCCCACTGTGTTTTTAATCTTTCAAAAGCAACTCTTTCATGAGCTGCGTGTTGATCAATAAAATAAACTGCATCTTGCCCTTGAGCCATTATGTACGTAAGATTTATCTGTCCCACTATCATTAATTTTGACCAGTAAGGCTCAAACCCTTCTTTTTTTATAAGTTTATTTTCAACAGTTGTAGAGTTTAAACTTCCGTACGTCTTTTTATACAAAACTTCTGGTTCTGAAATTTTAAAATTATTTTGTGAGTATTGGTTAACCCCATCGTCACTGTTACTAATTTTAGCTTGAGAACTAAACGCTACACCATTTGCAGTTGGATTTTGAATCTCAAAAGCAATCTTTTTTTCTTGATAACTTGAATTCTCTCTAATCGGTCTATTTAAAGAATTCGGAGTATTATTAAAAGAACTATGATTTTTGTAACTGCCTAGAGTACTATCACTTATCACTTCATTTTTCCAAGGAGCTTGATAAGCCCAATCACTTACAGCTCTTCGTACACTTTTGTAAATGTATGAGGAATTTTCAAAGCGCACTTCAGACTTCATTGGATGAACATTAACATCAATAGAATCTTTTCTAAGCTTTAGATCTATTAAACCTTTTGGAAATGTTCCATGCATAAGATAGGTGTTTAAGCCATCCCTTGTTGCTGCTGCTACAGTTTTATCTTGCACAGACCTATCCTGAATATAAACCCACAAACTTTGTCCTGTTTTCGACTGAATAGAGGGTTCTTCTAAATACAGACACGAACCTTTTAAAATTGTATCACAAGGTTTAAGTTCAATTTTGTAAACCTTCGAATCTTTAAATACTTCAGTATATCTTTTTTGAATCGTATCTACAGAAGGGTAAAAAAAGCTAATTTTTCTATCCAGAAGCAGTTTAAAAGACGTATTGTAATGCTTTAAAGAAAAATCTTTTAGCACTTTCTTAATAAGTGTAAGCTCATGTCTATTAGATTTTAAAAACTTTTTTCTAGCAGGCGTAGAATCAAAAAGTTTTGTTATACTTATTTTTGTTCCAAATTCTCGCTCAGAGTCTTCTAATGCAACTTCTGAACCGTTTTCATAAATATAAAAACTTCCAGATGACTCACCTTTTCTTCTGGTCTCTACCTGAACCTTCGAAATAGAGCCAATCGCAGACAAGGCTTCTCCTCTAAAACCAAAACTTGAAAGCTTCATAAGATCTTCAGTCTCTATTAGTTTGGATGTAGAGTGTCTTAAAAAAGCTTTTGAAAGTTCTCTTCTTTTTATACCAAAACCATCATCATCAACAGAAATAAAAGAAAGGTCAGATGACACAGAAACTTCAATTTTTAAAGCACCAGCATCCAGACTGTTTTCAATTAGTTCTTTTAGCAGTTGAGAAGGTCGTTCAATAACCTCACCTGCTGCGATTTGATCTACAACATGGTTTTTTAATACCTTTATTTCATCAGCTGATTCTTGATTGATATTATTGTTGAATTGATCACTCACTTAAAAAAACCTCTGTAATGATAAAATAGCCATAAGTTGTGAATCATGATCCTTAAAATACCTTGCCTCTGTTCTTAAAATGAAACTATTAATATTAAAAGCAACACCAAGTCCTGCAACATAACCTATACTTGTTTTTGAACTCTCACGAGCTTGAGTGTCACCAATAAGATTAAAATTAAAACTATAGTAAGACGCAAGACCCCCTAAATTTAGGTAAGCCATATAAGACTTAGCTTTGTAAAGAGTAAAGAAAGTTGTCAAATCCATGAGAAGAACAAAACCAGATGATTCAAAAGCTACACTTTTAAAAAGATCAGAAGCATTAGAGCTGTACATTAAACTTACATCAATGGGGAATTTGTTATTCCACAAACCCGTATACTTTAAACCGTAAAATGAGGCTCTAGTTTTAAGCTCTTGATTTGAAGTTTTTAATTTGTAATTACTAAGAGCATAACTTAAACCAATGGACCTAGGAGCCTTAGACGATCTAGATTTTTCACTGCGTGCTCTTTTTGAGAAGAAATCTTTTCTTTTAGTTTTTTGAGGTTTATTAAAAAGTCCATCAGCCTTAAATCCAGCAAAGCTTGTATCAATAACATAGCCGTAAACACCTTTTTTAAGCCTAACTTTATGAAACAAACCAAAACCATCGGTTCCTGCTGTTTTCTTAACGGCACCTAAAATCTTTGATCCTTTACTGAATTTTGCAATAACCTCTGAATCAAAGTTTGGGCGGCCATATACTATGGCGCTTTTTGAGAAAACAAATACTTTTGTGCTCTTATTTCTTTTACTTGAGTTTTTTTTTCTCACACTTCTTGTTTGAGAACTAAACTTTTTAGGCTTACTTTGAGCATTAAATGAAAAAAGTGTAAGCGGTAAAAAAAAGTAAATTAAGGGATAAAGGAGTTTTTTGGTCTTCAAGAGCTAAACTCCTGTGCTTCCAAACCCACCATCACCTCTATCTGTTTCATCCAAATCATCAGTCAAAACGACATTAGCTTTAACAACTGGAGCAACTACAAGTTGTGAGACACGCTCTCCATCTTTTAGCGTTATTGGTTTTTCGCCTAAATTTATAAGAATAAGTTGAATTTCACCACGGTAATCTGAATCAATAGTTCCAGGGGTATTTACAAGTGTAAGACCCTTTTTTAAAGCCAAACCACTTCTAGGTCGAGCCTGTATTTCATAGCCCTCAGAAACTTTCATTGCAAGCCCAGTTGGAACAAGTCCGCGTTCTAGAGGTTTTAATGTAAGAGAGTCTCCCTCTTTTTCAAAACAAGCTCTTACATCCATACCACTTGAGCCAGATGTTTTGTATTGTGGTAGGTCCCCTCTAAAGTTATCAAGACGCTTAACTTTTAACTCTACTTCTTTAGTGAATCCAGCTGTTTCTAAAATCTGACTTCCAATAAGCTCTATACCAAGTTCAAGATACTGTTTAACTGGTAGATTTTCACTTTTTTCTTGAAGATTTTTGAAAAGGCCTTCTGCAATACCTGCAACATTTTTAATCTTATCTCTTACCATCAATAACCCCAATTTTTAGCTTATGGTTAAGCATTGTTTTTAAAAAATTTTATTTCGCACCAAGCATAACAATGCCTGGCTCTTTGTCCATATAGGTTTTTAAATAGTTATTAACATCTTGAAGACTTAAAGCTTCCACTTCTTTAACAATTTGATCTGTTGATCTTATCTCTCTGTAGACAAGTTCATTGACTGCCAAAGACTGCATTCTGTGATCTAAGTCATCTTCAGCCATTAAAACCTCACTTAAGAGTTGAGTTTTATAAAGCTTAAACTCATCTTTAGTTAAGCCCATTTTTACAAGATTTTCTAACAGACCTAGAACCTCCGTTAGTGCTAAGAGTGTCTTTTCAGGTTTTGTCGCTAAGTAAATAGACATAACCCCTTCTTTTAAAAAACACTGAAGCATTGAATAGATTGTATAACCTAGACCTAAGTCTTCTCTTATCTTTTGAAAAAGCAAAGAGGACATGCCTCCACCAATAGCATTGTTTACAAGGTGAGCCGACATTCTGTTGTCAGCATTGTACTTGGGAGCTGGAAAGTTCACAAGTATATGTGACTGTTCAGAGTCTTTTTGAAAAACACTTTGAAAAGCCAAAAACTTTGCTTCAGAAACAGCTTTAGTGGTGCTAGCTAAGTTGTTGTTATTTAAAGTTTTTTCTAATTCCAGAAAAGCTTTAATTTCTTCATGATCCACATCACCTGCAGCAGTTACAACAAAATTTTCAGGTGTGTACATATCTTTATAAAGTTTAGTAAGGCTTTGAATAGACATAGAATTTACTGAATCTTCTGTGCCTGTTATTGGTCTAGCTAAGGCATGCCCCTTAAAAAGCTCTTCAAAAGCAAAATCAAAGACTGACTCTTCTAGATTTTCTCTACCCATAGCAATTTCAGAAAGCACGACTTCTTTTTCTTTGATGAGCTCCTCAGGATCAAACTCTGCTGAAAAACAAAGGTCCAGTAGAACATCAACACATAAAGGGAGATCTTTTTTTAATGATTGAGTAGAGTATGAAGTCATCTCTCTACCCGTTGATGCAGAAATTTCTGCACCCACAGACTCTATGTCTTTTACAATATCAAAGGCTGTTCTTTTTTTTGTGCCTTTAAAAACCATATGCTCTATTAAATGGGCAGCTCCAGCCATATCATTTGGCTCGTGACGAGACCCCCACAAGGTGTGAAAGCCCAAATGAACTGACCTTCTCCCCTTAATAGACTCTGTTACTAAAGTAAGGCCCGATGATAATTTGGATTTTTTAAAGCGGCTATCCTCAAAGACTAAAGCATTTGTTTTAGTCTTTGGGTCCTCTACATTTGAAAGATTTGAATCAGACAAATTTTAATGTGCTCCATCTTGAGGTGCTAAAGTTGCTTTTCTACTAAGCTTTATTCTGCCTGAACGATCAACATCTAGAACCTTAACATCAAGCTTATCACCCTCAGAAACATAGTCCGATACAGTTCTTACCCTTTCATGAGCAATCTCTGAAATATGAAGAAGCCCTGTAATGTTCGGTAAAACTTCAACCACTGCACCAAAATCAAGAATTTTAACAACCTTGCCACTATAAACCTTACCTACTTCTGCTTCTGCACAAATAGACTCAATCATTTCAATAGCTCTTTTTGCCTTCTCAGGATCCGTTGATGCTACATTAATGTTTCCACTGTCTTCGATATCGATCTTAACACCTGTTTCTTCGATAATAGATTTGATCATTTTTCCACCAGGTCCAATCACATCTTTAACTTTTTCCGAAGGAACTTTTACAGTTTGAATTCTTGGTGCATAATCAGAGATTTGATTTCTAGGAGTTTTAATCACTTCTTCCATTTTTGAAAGAATATGAAGTCTTCCATCTTTAGCTTGAGCCAAAGCTTTTTCCATAACATCAAAGCCAATAGAATCAATTTTTATGTCCATTTGTAGAGCTGTAATACCCTCACTAGTTCCAGCAACTTTAAAGTCCATATCACCTAGATGATCTTCATCACCTAAAATATCGGTTAAAACTGCATGACGGTCACCATCACTAATAAGACCCATAGCAATACCTGCAACATTAGCTTTTATAGGAACACCCGCATCTAAAAGAGCAAGAGTACCAGCACAAACTGTTCCCATAGAGCTTGAACCATTTGATTCTAAAACTTCACTCACAATTCTAACTGTATACGGAAACTTTTTTTGGTCAGGTAAAATAGATTCAAGTGCTTTTTCTGCTAAAAATCCATGTCCAATTTCACGTCTTGATGTACCACCTAAACGACCCGTTTCCCCTACACAATAAGGAGGAAAGTTGTAATGAAGTAAAAAATTCTTTTTCATAGGCCCGTCTAATGTTTCAATAGTCTGTTCATCATCAGATGTTCCTAAAGTTACAGTTCCTAAAACCTGAGTTTCACCTCTTGTAAAAAGACCTGAACCATGAGTTCTTGGTAAAAGTTCAACTTCACAATCAATTCTTCTAACATCAGTTGTAGATCTGCCATCAATTCTAGTTCCAGAATCTAATACACCAGATCTGGCCAAGCTATATTTAACATCGTCAATTACAATAGAAAGATCTTTAGACCAAGACGCTTGCTCATCAGAATCTGTTAAAACTTCAATAAATTTTTCTTTAGCTTTTTTCTTGGTCTCGTCATAAGAGGCATAACGATCCATTTTATCTTTTATTGCTAAGCCTTCTTTTATAAGAGGCTCAACAAAATCTTTTATTTCTCGTGCACGCACTTCATTTGGAGCGTAAGGTGCAAACTCTCTTTTTTCTTTACCAGCAAGTTTTCTTAATTCATCTTGTCCTTCAAAAACAGGCTTCATTTCATTGTGTGACCACTTAAGTAGATCCAAAGCCTGAGCTTCGGTTAAAAGCTCCCCTGCACCTTCAACCATTAATAAACCTTTTTTAGTTCCAGCAACAGTAAAGTGGCAATCTGATTTCTCTAAATCATCTTTTGATGGGTTCGCTACCCATTTGCCATCAATTCTACTAACACTAATAGCACAGGTTGGTCCATTAAAAGGAACATCACTGACGTGAAGGGCTGCCGATGCCCCAATGCTTGCTAAAATTTCTAAAGGAAACTGACCATCATAACTTAAAGTTGTAGCAACAACCTGAGTGTCGTGCTTATAGCCCTCAGGAAAACAAGGTCTAATGGGACGATCAATCATACGTGATGTAAGTGTAGTAAGTGAAGTCGGTCTACCTTCTCTTTTAAAGTAACCGCCAGGAATCTGACCTGCAGAGTACATCTTTTCAGAAAACTCAACAGTCAGTGGAAAAAAAGGCATGCTAGACTCTTGCTTAGAAGATACAGCAGTTACTAAAACAGCATTGCCTCCAGAGCGCACAAGCACTGAACCATCAGCTTGTTTTGCAAGCCAACCGGTTTCTATTGATATTTTTTTTCCACCAAAATCTATTTCAACTGTCTTTCTTAAATCCATATTTTAATCCTAATCTTATTTGTGATCTTAATTATTTTTTTATTTATATCTAATTATTTATACGTTTATATTCTGGTCACTGTTAGTTATCTTTTTATTAAGTCAGTTTTTAAATCCATACTTTAAGACTTAAAAATATAAAAATGAGATTTACTCATCGCTTTTAAAAATAAACAACAAAGACCAAAATGAAAAAGAGGCTCTTTTGTAGAGCCCCTTTAAATCCCAAAAATGATCTTATTTTCTCAAACCTAAAATTTTGATCAATTCTCGGTACTGATCGATGTCAGTTTTTCTTAAGTGGTCTAAAAGTTTACGTCTTTTAGAAACCATTTTCAAAAGGCCTCGTCTTGAGTGATTGTCTTGCTTATTTGCTTTAAAATGATCTTGAAGACCTTCAATTCTTGCTGTTAAAAGAGCTGCTTGAACTCTTGAGCTACCGGTATCAAGCTCTGAAAGTTTAAATTGGTTTACAATTTGTTTTTTCTCTTCTGAAGTTAATGCCATAAATCCTCCTGCTTTTATTTCAAGCGGTAAAAGGTAAAACCCCATAAAAACGTCGGCATCGGCGCATTTTGGAGCGTTAAATGAATTAACCTAAATAATGTACTCTGGTCAAGATTTTAAGCCTCAAAATCAGAAATCAACTGTTGAAAACTCGGGATATTTTAACTTGTCCGCTTGAAGCTAATGAGACAAGCCCTAAAAGATTTGATTTTTTATTAAAAATTCGCACCACATGGTCTTTTTGAGCTTTTATAGACTCTCTAAGCATAGGATGAAGCCTTGGTCGTACCTTATGAGGAAGCTGACCATTTATAAAAAGCTTAGATTCACTGTCAGATAAATATAAAATTTCAGCGTAACTTAGGGCTTTCTCAAAGGGGACAAAGCCTCTATTACTAGAAAGTAATGATGCTTTATCCGTAACATCTAGCTCTGAAAGCTCATCTATTTGCTTAAAACTTATCGCACTCTCTAACTTAAAAGAACCAACAGTTTCTCTTTTTAGAGATTTTAAATGAGCCCCAGACTCTAAACACTCACCAAGACGCTCTGACCAAGACCTAATGTAAGAGCCTTTTGAACAGTGAACGTAAAAATGAGCATCAATACCTTCAGAAACTTCAAAAACTTTAGAATCAAAGAAATTCATAATTTTCAGAGGGGCTAAAAAATCAACACCAGCTCTAGCTTTATTATAAAGTTTCTCACCGTCAATTTTCACAGCTGAATACTTTGGAACTCTTAACTCATTAAGACCCTTTAAAGATATGGCTGCATCTTGAACTTCTGAAAGACTGAAATATCTGTTAGGAAATTTTTTTAATACAGAGCCTTCAAAATCACCAGTTGTTGTAGTCTCTCCAAGTTTAGCAACACCTGTATAAATTTTATCTTCAGACATAATCCAAGGAGAAAGCTTTGTGGCCTTTTCAATAAGTAAAACCATCAACCCCTCAGCCATAGGGTCAAGAGTTCCTGTGTGTCCAACAGCCTTTGTTCCCAAAGCTCTTCTAACTTTTGAAACAACATCATGGCTTGTGACACCAGACTCTTTATTTACCAAAAGAAGTCCTGAAAGTGGGAATGGTGTTTTGTTTTTTTTCAATGCTTTAACCTAATTAACTTTTTTTAAGAGTCTTGATTTTTATTTAAAACATCTGAAACTTGAACAAGTTTATCTATCGAACCATCTTTAATAAACTTGATCCTAGGACAAAATTTCATTCTAACTTTTTTAGAAATTTCATGCTGAAGTTGAACTCTTCTGTCTTCAAGCTGTTCAAAAACCTCAGACTCACAATCTGATTCATCGGAACAAAAAACACTTAAAAAAACTTGAGCATTTTTAAGATCAGGGGAGCAGCTTACACGAACTAAAGTAACTAGTGCACCACTAAAAAGTGAACTGTAAGAAGCAAGCTTTGCTGCAATAACTTCTTTTAAAGTTTGCTCTACACGATCTATTCTTGAATGACTCATAACTTATACCCAAGTGCCTTTACTTAAAACTCTACTTAGAGCTGTCTTGAAACTTCTTCTTTTCTGTAAGCTTCAATAATATCACCAGATTTAAGATCGTTGTAATTTTCAATGCCAATACCACATTCGTAACCAGAAGCCACCTCTTTTGCATCATCTTTAAAACGCTTTAAGCTGCCAATTTTGCCTTCAAAAAGGATACGCCCCTGTCTGACCAAACGAACTAAATCACTTCTGTGAATATTACCTTCTGTAACAAGAGAACCCGCAATAACACCCATCTTAGGAACAGAAAATGTTTCCCTAACCTCTGCCTTACCAGTACCTTTTTCAACAATATCTGGATCTAATAAGCCTGACATAATAGCTTTTATGTCATCTACAAGCTCGTAAATTATTCTATAACTTTTAATCTCAACACTTTTTTCTTTAGCTCTGGAGCTTGCCTGAGAGTCAGGTCTTACATTAAAACCAACAACTACTCCGCCAGCCGTAGAAGCAAGTAAAACGTCTGACTCAGTTACACCACCTACAGCTGTATGTATAAACTTAACTTTAACTTCATCAGTTTCAATCTTTTTAACCATACCTTTGATAGCTTCAATTGAACCAGCAACATCGGCTTTTAAAACAACAGCCAGTTCTTTAGCACCATCATCTTTTACGCGTAGCAAAAGCTCTTCGACAGAAACTTTTTTACTAGCTTCTTCAATGGCAATAAGTTCAGCCTCTTTTTTTCTAGTTTGCGCTAGTTCATTTGCTTTTTGATCACTTTCACAAATATCAAAACGATCTCCAGCTTTTGGGGTCTCAGGAAGCCCCATCACTTCGACTGGTACACCAGGACCTGCCTCTTTTACGACTTTTCCTGTGTCAGACATAAGTCGTCTTATTTTACCTGCTACTAATCCTGCACAAATAGACTGACCTGTTTTTAATGTTCCATCTTTTATGAGAAGAGTAGCAACATTACCTTTACCTTTTTCAACTTTACTTTCAATTACAACACCAGTTGCAGATTTTTTAGGATTAGATTTTAACTCCAAGAGCTCTGTATGAAGCCAAATACTTTCTAAAAGTTCTGTGATACCTGTTTTATTTAAGGCTGATACTTCATGAAATACAGTATCTCCACCCCAATCTTCAGGTACGAGTTCTTTATCAGAAAGCTGCTGTTTAATCTTATCAGGATTTGCACCCTCTTTATCAATCTTATTAACAGCAACAACTATTGGAACACCTGCAGCTTTTGAGTGACTTATAGCTTCTTCGGTCTGAGGCATCATACCGTCATCTGCGGCAACTACTAAAATAACAATATCAGTAATATTTGCGCCTCTGGCTCTCATTTCAGTAAAAGCTGCGTGACCCGGAGTATCTATAAAAGTGATTGGTTTATCATCTTCTACAAAGACCTGATATGCACCAATGTGCTGAGTAATTCCACCAGCCTCACCACCTGCAACGTTTGCTTTTCTTATAGAATCAAGAAGAGTTGTTTTACCGTGGTCAACATGACCCATAACAGTTACAACTGGCGGGCGTACCACAGGTTCTGCAGTGAGATCACCAAAAGCAACTGTGTCAGTAAAGTCTTCAGAAGTAACTAAAACATTTTCAGCCTCCCACTTAAATTCAGGAAGGATTAAAGAAATTGTATCAAAATCCAATTCAGAATTCATGTTAACCATAGATCCTTGAGCCATAAGTGACTTCATTAGAAGTGGGGCTTTTACACCAATCTCTTGTGCTAGAGCACTTAAAGTCATTGTACCACTAACCTTAACGACTCGTTTATGAGCGGCAGGAGTAGTGATAGATGTCTTTTTTCCTGGAAGAGCAGAAAACTTTTTCTTTTTTGGTTGGAAAACCATTTCGCGCTTTCTAAAGTCAGCGGCCTTAAAGGCAGTGGGCTGGTTGAGTTGTTCTTTTCCAGTGTTTGCGCCCACCTTTTTCTTAGGAGCTTTATCATCTTTGCGATTCTTATCTGCATTAGGCATATCCACAGGAAAAACTGGAGATGGAGCAACATAGCCTGACCTTAAACCTCTCTGTGCTGATTTAAGTCCTGGGGTCCTTGAACCATCAGGTTTTCTAACACCACCACTAACTTTTTTTAGGTCAATCTTACCAACAATATTTTTACCAAAGACTCTTGCTTTTTTGACAGCAGGAGCAGGACTTGCAACCTTTTCATCTTTATCACCAGCTGTTTTTTCTTGAACTTCTGTTGTTTGATCAGCTGAAATCACTTCTTGGTCGGCTATCTGCGCCTCTTCTTGAAGCTTCGCAGCTATAGCTTCTTCAGCTTGCTTTTCTTTAGCTTCCTGAACATCAGAAGCTTTTCTTCTAATTACACCAGTTGAAGTAGCAGCTTTTTTTACTACAGCTTTCTTTTTTACTGCAGTTTCTGTGGGACTTTCTTTTGTAACACCAGATGAGACTTTTTTAACAGTAGTAGTTACTTTTTTCTTTGTGACTTTTTTCGTAGCTTTTTTCGTAGTCTTTTTCTTAGCTGTTTTCTTAGTAGCAGCTTTCTTCTTAGTCGTCTTCTTCTTCGTAACTTTTTTTACAGAAGAACCTTCGTCGCTAATCTTTGTTTTGATTAAAGACATTGTATCCTCATCCAAGGCAGACATATGACTCTTAACTGGTAAGTCCCACTTTTTTATCTTATCCATAAGAGCGATCGTCTCTAAGTTTAACTCTTTTGCAAACTGGTATACTTTCATCTAGATTACTTTCCTTAAATTTTTATCCAAAATTCTAAACATAACTTTTTTGTTCTTAAACTAACGGCAAAAAAAACTAAGCCTCATCAACCGTAGCATCTTTGGATGTCTCGTCAGTTGCTATAACCTTAACGTCTGTACCATTATCATCTGAATCAACAGCAGATTCTGAATCTTTAGATTCAGCCACCAAAGCGTCTTCAGTACTAGCACTGCCCTTATCCACTGAATCTTCAGAATCTTCTTCAAGACTAGCAAGTTCAGCTTTTAAACGCTCATCGGCATTTGCTTTTGCACTCTTATTAAATGAAGGAGTAGCAGCTACATCAATTGGTGCTGCAGCTGAAACATCTTCTTTTGGTTTCTCAGCTTCTTCTTTTAACCATGCTTCATAAGCAACTTTAGCTTTTCCAATAAGCTCTTCTGCTTTATCAGGATCTTCAAAACCAGGAGCAAGCATGACAACTTGCGCTTCTGATTGTGATAGAAGTTCTAATGAACCAAAACCTGATTGAAATAAAGACTGAGCCATAGTCTCTGACATACCTTCTATTCTCATCAGGTTAAATATACTGTTTGCTGTTCGTGCCGCTGCATCTGATTCAGATAAAATATCAAGCTTCCAACCCGTAAGTTTTGAAGCAAGCCTTACATTCATTCCACGTTTTCCAATAGCTAAACTTAATTGATCATCTGGAACAACCACTTCCATCTCATGATTCTCTTCATCCATGAAAACTTTTGAAATTTCTGCCGGTTGAAGTGCATTACAAACAAAAAGAGCAATGTCTTCTTGGTAAGGAACAATATCAATCTTTTCACCAGACAACTCTTGCACCACATTTTGCACACGGCTTCCCTTAACACCAACACAGGCACCCACAGGATCTACAGTTGGATCTAAACCTCTTACTGACATTTTTGCTCTTTGTCCGGGCTCTCGTGCAGCATTAACTAACTCGACTATTCCATCTTCAATTTCTGGAACTTCACTTTCAAAAAGCTTAAGAAGATAATTAGAATCAGCTCTAGACATAATTATCTGGGGACCTCGTGTTGTTTGCCTCACTTCAGAAATATAGCCTTGAATCCTATCTCCTGGCTTATAAAGCTCTCCAGGAATCTGTTCTCTGTAAGGAATGAAAGCCTCTGTTCGTCCTAAATCAACAACAATAGCATTTCTCTCAACACGCCTTGCAATACCAGAAGCAATCTCACCTTTTCTTTGTTCAAACTCAGCAAAAATAATATCACGTTCGGCATCTCTAACATTTTGTGTGATGATCTGTTTTGCAACCTGAGCAGAAATCCTACCAAGATCACTCATATCTAATTTTATACCAATAGCATCACCAACTTGAGCCTCAGGATCAAGCGTTAGTGCTTCCGTCATTTTGATTTCAACCTCTTCATCAATAAAATCGTCATCTAAAACCACTTCTTTGAATTCATAAAGCTCAACTTCACCACTTTCTTCATTAAACTGAGCTTCAATCTCACGGTAAGTTCCATATTTTTTTCTTGCAGCAGCAAGAAGACCCTGCTGAACAGCGTTGATAACAACCTCTTTTTCAATGCCCTTGTCTTTGCCCAAGGCATCCATGATTTTGCTTATGTTAGAAAATAGATTTTCAACAGCCATAATTTAAAATTCCTTTCTTAATACTTTACTCAAAGGTTTCTACCTTTAGTTAAGTTAATGTTTTTTTAACCATCAGTTAAATTTAAATAATTCTATGCATATTAATAAAATAGCTTTTAGTCTTTCCAAAAAGCTATGCCCCCTCAAAAACAACATTGCATTTGTGAATATCACAAAACGGGAGCGTTAAAGTTTCACTGTCTAAAGTTCTGATATCAAAAGCCAACTCATCAACTTTTAACAGAAAGCCTTCAAGATTTTTTTTACCTAATTTTTGTGAGGTCTCAGTTCTTGCTTTGACCACAACTTTTATCTTTTTTTGTATTTGTTTTTCAAAATGCCAACGCTCATTAAGAACTCTTTCAAGGCCAGGACTAGAAACTTCTAAATTATAAGCTGTCTCGATAGGATCTTCTGAATCTAGTAAAAAGTTTAATCCTTTTGAGAACATGGTGCAGTCTTCAAGATCAACACCATCTTCTTTATCAATGTAAACACGAAGAATGTTTTGACCTTTTACAAACTCAATATCGTATAAAGAGTAGCCTTCACGTGAGCATATCTCAAGTGCAAGAGGTTTAACTGTATCTACTATTTCACTCATTATCTAAAAAGACTCCTGTAGTCTGATGATGTTAGGCTTCGTTTAAGCATAAAAAAAGGGCTCCGCTAAGGTGCCCTTTGATACGATCTCTCACAAAGAATAAGTAGGTATTAGCATTAAAAAGGTGCGGTATCAAGAGCTAAATCAAAGCCTAAATCAAGACAGAGTTCATAACTAAAGTAATACGGTTTAAAGGTGTATGTTTAAATTAAGCTGTCATGAAGCATTTTTAAGACTTTTTTTCCATTAAAAGTGCAGTTTTTAACCCGTAGTACATAGGTCTTTTTCCAACAATATAAAAGCCTGCTTTTCTATAAAAAGATAAAGCTTTGTAGTTGTCTTCATGCACATCAAGCCAAATTTTTTGTGTTAGATGGTTGATCATTTTTTTAGCCAACCCCTGTCGTCTAAAAGAGCTTCCTACAGCCAGAAAATCAAGTTCGCTATGGCCTTTTTCAATACTTCTAAAAAGCATCACCGAACAAACTGAATTGTGTTCATCAAAGATAAACATATTTTTAGAGTCTTTAAATAACGGAAAACTATTAACAAAGGACTCTTTTAATTCATCTACAAAGTGTAAATTGAGAAGACTTTGACAAAGTCTTCTATCAAGCTCTTTTAAAACCATCTTAGTACTGCCCCCTTTAAACTAAAAATGCCCTAGTTCTAATAAGAACTAAGGCATCTGTTGTTTTTAATACTCATATTTTGCGGCTTAGAACTCTAGTTTTAAACCTACGCCTGTTACAAAATAGTTTGCAACTTCAATTGATACAATGTCTTTTTGTCTTACTTCAAAAACATTATTGTCTAGATTTACATAATAATCAAAAGCACCAGTTAGGTATAAATTTTTGGCAACTTTAAAATCAACTGAGGCGCCAATAACTGCATCTAATGCATCTGAACTACGCTTACTGTAGCCACTAGTCGTAGCAGACTCAGAGTCTCTTTGTACATATGAAAGACCTACTCTAAGTGCAGTGTTCATTTGCTCTGTGCTGTAAAAATCATATCCCACTACACCAGAGAAGTTTCTTTGATTCATATCTCTTAGGTTGCTGTTTTCAAAAACTTGACTGTTGTGTGAGTACTCATAATTTCCTAAAGGGTCATTTATTCTAAAGTTTGAATTTATAAAGTTAAACTCTGCGTGAAGACGATCATAAAACTTAATACCAGCTCCTAAAATAAAACCATGAGACACGTCAGTGTTTTCATAGTTGTAAAAACCAGCTCCATACTGTCCTTTAAAGTAAATGCTTGTTAAAAGAGACGATCTACTAGACTGATACTTTTGAGCAGATGTAGCATGAGCTTTGTTAACATGCACTTCTCGCACTTTAACGTGTGGAGTGTGTGTCGGAGCAGATTCTTTTTTATTGTACTGACTCACTTTAAAAAGCCTATCTAATCTTGATTTTTCATCTTTAACTCTTGAAGCCTCTAACTTTTCCATAAGAGCTTGCTCGTTTTTAGCTTCAGTTCTCATACGGTATTCCCTAACAGCATCTAAAGATTCACCAGTACCCCAGCTTGAACGTGCAGAACTTCTCGTTTTTTGAGTGTTTGTTTGCTCTTGTGAATTACTTGGACTGTTGTTTAAGATTACTACTTGAGTAGGAGAATTTGTTTTATCCCTGCTTGCTTCAATACCTTTGATATCAGATAAGCTGTTGCTACCACTTTTTGTAGCTTCATCTGGAGTTTCAACTTCAAACTCTTTTGGATCAAAACCTTCTGGATCAAAACTTTGTGCAAATACTTGCACTGAAGACAGGCAAAAAACTGCTGATATTAGACTTGTAGTTAAAACTTTAAACATAGAAAACTCCTTTTATGCTTAAATCTAATATAACAGACTTAGATCATATTTTGCCATTTTAAGTGACATTTTTTGTAAGGAGTATACATATTACATGGAGTGAAAAAAAACTGTACGCTTCAATTGCCCTAGGTGTCAGTAGAGTTTTTAATTAAAAAACTCTAAATCAGATAGCCGGTACAAGTACAGTTTTGCTAACGCAATCAATCTTATTTAACCTACAGAACAGTTGTCTCTTTTGGGCAAAAAAGGTCTTATATTTACAAAAACATTGTAACCAACGTCTAAAAAAGGTCTTAGGATTTTTGCCCCACCAATTTTATGCCACTTTTCAAAGCCCTCTAAACTTTTCCATATTTTAATAAAAGCATCCACACCTATAATAACATCACCATTCTCATCAATTAAGTGGAAGTACTTGTTCACGTCATCAAAATTTAGATTGTAATCTTTTGCTTTAAAGTCATCTGTACTGATATCGATGACATCAAGAACATTATTTATATCATTTTTTTTGTAGTATGAGATCTCTTTATGGCAAACCAAACAAGTTCCATCATACAAAAGCTTTAGTTTCTTTATCTGCTTATCTTTTACATTACTCATAAGTTATCATACAATGACTCTATCAATAGCAGTAGCCTTAAGTGCGATAAGGACCCATTATGCCAATAGAACAACTTTTAAATGCTGATTTTGTCTTAATCATACATTTTATGTTTACAGCATTTATGACAGGTCTAATTTTAACTATACAACTAGTCCACTACCCGTCTTTCCATTACATAAACCTTGGGACCTACACCAAGTTTCATGAGTTTCATATGAAACGTATAAGCTTAATTGTTATTCCAATAATGACCTTGGAGCTCCTAACAGGTCTACTACTAGTTGTCTTAAATACTGAACGCTTAACCATAATAAACTTGATATTACTGATTTTTATTTGGCTATCCACAGCACTTTTAAGCGTTCCAAGTCATAGCAAACTAGAAAAAGCCTACAGCTTTAACGAAGTGGCAAAACTTGTAAAAACAAACTGGCCAAGAACTATTCTATGGTCACTTAGATCAGGACTGCTTTTATACTCTATACTCTTTACAATTATCTTTAGTCTTTAAATAAATTTGATCTTTTGTATAAAACCTTACTAAAACAGCTTTATAAATAATTGAGTAAAAAAAACCTATGATCTTTTCTGTACAACTCCTTTACACACTAAAAAAACTTTACATAAGAAAAGCTTAAAGCTGCCTTTTATCTTAATCATTAGTAACTAAACTTATGATTTTTTATAAATTCACTGTATTTTTAACTAAAGCCTATAATAAAGTTTTAACTTCTAGAACAGACAAAAAAATACGATTGGGACAAAACAACTTACTTAGAAGTATTACAGTCTTTTGTTTTATTAATCTAAATTTATTTTCAAGCCTTGCAAAAGCCTCTGAGGATTCATGTTTAAAACTACTAGCAAAACAAAAAGCGACAAATGTAATGGCTTTTCCTATAAAAAAACAACTGACCAGAAAGGAACAGCTCCTTGCAAAAGCAGCTGAATTAAGAGAAATCAACGAGTCAGGAGCTAATATCGCTTTGGTATCTCCTGATGTTTTAACTGATACAATTGCAGCGTTAGAACAGATGGCTAGGGAACCCGGTGTAAATGAAAAGCATCAAAAACAACTAGATGTAGCACCTTTAGTAGCAGCGAGTAAAGCTGGGGACTTAGCCGTAGTTAGAAGCATTATTGAAGCTGGTGAAATCAATATCAATCAAGAAAATACAGAAAAAGTTAACGCTCTTTATGCAGCTGCTGCAGAAGGTCACATACATATCGTTAGCTTTTTATTAGAGCAAGATTTAGTAAATGCAAGTTTAATCGAGACTTCTATTGATCCATTAGTTATGGCTTTAGAAAATGACCATATAGATGTTTTTAAGCTTCTTTTAAACCACAAAACTTCACGCTTAATTGTGTCCAACAGTAAAAACAATAACGTTTTAATGATCGCATTAGAAAAAAATCTTATAGATGTTGCATATCTAATTCTAGATCAAAAAGATAAAGGCTTAGATCTAAACCTAGTGAGCAGAGATGGTGATACAGCTTTAACACTTGCAATAAAAGGCAGGCATTTTGAGTTTGCAGAAGAGCTCATTAAAAACGAAGACATTCAAATCAACCCACAAAATTTTTCAGAAAAATCAGCATTAGTCACTGCGGTTGAATTAGGGAAATATGAATTTGCAAAAAAACTTATTTTAGAAAAACAAGCTGATATCAATGCTAAGCACCTCGGTAATAAGACAGTTTTACTTGCGGCAGCAGAAAATGGTGACTTGCTATTTGTAAATTTCCTTTTAAATCGAGGTGAAATACAAATAAATGAGCAATCCCATAAAGGCTATACAGCACTTATACAAGCCCTAGAAAGTGGTTTTACTGATGTCTCTAAAGTACTACTCGAACACGCTAATTTAAATGTATTGCCAGCAAAAATAAATTCAAAAAATGCTTTGGTTATAGCATTAAAGAATAGAGACTGGAATCTTGTAGATCTTATATTAAATAAACAAACAGAATTAAAATCTCAAGTTTTAGGACATGCTTTGGTCAATGCAAGTGCTACAGGAGAGTTAACAGCTCTAAAGTTTATCTTAAATCAAACTGAAACAGATGTTAACTTTAAAAGTTTTAGAGAAAAGACTGCTTTACTTGAAGCTAGCTATAATTTGCATTTAGATATTATTAAAATTTTAATGGCCAAAGAAAAAATACAAGTAAACCTTGCCGGTGAAGGTGGGCATCCCGCACTTCATCATGTAATTTATGGAAAGTCTAAAGCCTCTTTTTTAGACACATTTAATATAGAACTTGGAACCGCTAAAATTGATACTGCAGATAAGATTGTAGCACTTTTACTTTCTAACAATGACATTGATGTAAACATCTTTGATCAAGAAAAAGGATCTATGAGAACAGCACTTATGATTGCTACTGAACAAAACTATGTAGATACAGTAAGGCTTCTCTTAGAACATCAAAAAACCAACGTAAATCTACAAAGTATAGAAGAACAGTGGTCTCCACTAATGATGGCAATTATTAACGACAACCTTGAACTTGTTAAACTTTTTTTAGACCATAGAGACATTGATCTAGATCTTAAGGATGCAGACGATAACAGTGTTTTAGATTTAGTTCATGAAATTTCACAAGATAATGAATATTCATCACCAGTACTTAAAGAGATACGAAGATTAATATTTCTTAAGATGAATGAATAAACCTATGAAGACTTTAAATAAATCATAGAAAAATCATCAAAGTTTTTTACAGGAAGCTCAAACTTTTCTTTATCCATAAGTATTCTATCCACGAATTCAAATAGTTTTTTAGGGCTTGCTATGTACTGTAAAGCGCCATCAGAAAAGCTTAAGATTTCAAACTTCTCTGGAAGTGGAACATTAAAGCTTGTTTCATACTTGCATGAACCGTGTCCTAAACAATTGATCAACATGTGCTCTAAACCGCTTGGTTCTTCAAAAACACCTTCTGAAGAGTGCTTTAAATTATAAATGTTGTTGTAAAAACAAAGGTTTCTATTTTCATCAAAAATTAAGAGTGCAGAGTCTCCTGATGACACGATAAGATTTTGATTTTTATCTTTACTAAACATGCAAAGCGTTGTGCTTAAATTCTTTTTTAAAAGCGTAGCATTTAAACCATCTAGTTTTGGAAAAAGATCTTTTATTAGGGAGCTTATATTTCTTTTTGATTTAATAAACTTAGAGAGCGTTTTAACGGCAGTGTTAGAGGATTCAAAATCAGACTCTGAAGAACTCACACCATCACACAAAACAAAACTAAATATATCTTTGTTTTTGCCCTCAAACCAAAAGGCATCTCCAGAAGCTTGGTCTTCTTTTTTTTCTTTTAAAAACTGAAAACCACTTAAGTCTTTTAATTCTATTGCTTTATACATTATGGCCCACTTAGAAAACCCCCTAAACACCTTATTTTAAAATCTTACAAGGTCCAGTCAAGATTTTCAATATGCGCTCTAAGTGATGATATTTTAGGAAACTTTTTAAGGATTAGATCTGATCTTCTGCCAGAAATTATAGATCTAGCTATAGGGGGTAGGCTTTGGTACTTCTTTCGACCACCCAAAAGATCCGCAAAAATACACACAAGCTCTACTATATCACTTTTTTTGTATTCAGCTTTCTTTTCCTTAAGAAGTAAAAAATCTATGAGTTTAATCTTAAAACCTACACCTCTTCTGCTAATAAGTATATTGTCCGAGTGTAAATCCCCATGACATTCACCTTTTGCATGAATCTTTTCTATGCCTTTTGAAAGCTCATATAAAATATGAAGAGCCTCAAAAAGACTCACCTTATTTTTTAATTCTCTTTTAACAAACTGATCTAGGGTTTTACCGTTAACGTACTCAGAAACAAGATAGCCAATCTCAGTATCCTTATAATTTAGTTTTTCTTGAGTGATATATTTAATAATAACGGGAACATCACTCAAAGTGTTTAGTTTTTTTGCATAACCAACAAGTGTCTTATTTTTGGGGTTTCTTACAGGATAAAAGAATTTAGCAGCTCTTTTTATACCTGTACTGATCTCTTCAACAGAGTAAACCTGCCCCTCCCAGCCCTGCCCAAGCTTTGAATGAATAATATATTTTTCATTTAAGATCTCACCATAGTGAAACCTAAAAGACCTAATTTTAGACAAAACACGTACCTCACAGCAAACACCTAAAGTAAAACTATAGTCAGCTAATTTTAAGCTATCAATATTCTTCTTTTTTTGTGAAACTTTTGTAAAGTTGACGGGTTTTATTAAAAAGGAGACTAACATGTCAAAACTAATAGCTTTATCAGGATTTATCGCCCTTAACATGCTTGCAACAGCCGCCTGTGCTAATGAGCTTGGTGTAGAAAACCGCAGTATCAGCCAAGAGATTAATCTTTTTGAATGCAGCATCAGTACAAATGATGTTTTTCAAGAGCTTCATCTTAAAGAGGTAACCAAAGAAAGCCTAACTCAAAGACCTATCACTTATTTTGCTCTTGATCACGTTTTAGGAGAAATAGATAGTTTTGAGACAGATCTTTTTGGAGTGTATGAACAGGTTAGAGACCGAATATTCACTTCTAGAGTTGCAGAAATTGATAGCTTTACAGGTGACATCCATAACGACTATCAAGTTGTGTCAGAATTTAGAGACTCAACTCTTATATTTAACATGAACTATCAAGGACTTAATCAAGAGGGTTTAGAAACTTTTGAGTTAGAATTAGATGGCGACGGTGAAGTTTACGAACTTGTTCAAGAAAAGCTTGATGAAATCTTAGATCAATCAGACCATTACTATGCAGGTGATTATCCACTATGCACTACAAGTTTTAATTTAGAGGATTTTATCGACCAATAAATAAAAACTTAAATGTGTTGCGCTCTTGAGCTGTAACACTTTTTTAGGTGACTCAACATAAGTTGATCTACCTACTAAATGACAAAAAAAAGAATGAAGATCAAATAACGGAGATCAAAATGAAAAATTTAATTTTAATATTTACACTGCTTATTGTCTCAGGTTGTGTTCTTACACCGACAAATCAAATACCCATAGACATCGAAGGGTCGATCGAACCAAGACTTTATAGAGGTTCAAGATCAAGTGTAAGAGTTTGGCTTCACCCTCAATATGCTTTAGAGGATGCCTACTTTATTGCCCAAGGTCACTGTGCTAGATGGGATCTGTGGGCTAACCCTTACAATAGCAACTGGGCCATCAACAGTCCGGATCCAAGGTTTTTAAATTATCACTGTGTAAGAAACCGTCCGATACTCGCCTACCCTCACATAAGAAGACCAGGTGTTAGAAGACCTATTCAAAGAAGAGGAACTTTTAGTCCTAGAAATCAAAGACCGAGAATAAACAATCGAAACAGAATTCGAACACCTAGAGTTACTCCAAGAACACAACCTAGAGCAATACCAAAAAGACGATCAACATTTGGAACATCAAACACCAGACGACCAACCTTTGGCACAACTAGCCCTACGATTGCAAACCGTAGACCAGTAAGACCACCATCAATCACTACTCGCCCTTCGGTTAATCGTCCCGGACGCCCAACGCTAACGACACGACCTAAATACTCTCAAAGACATCCGACTCTAAGACCTAATATTAGACGTGAAGCAAATAGAGATTATAGACCAAAAAGAAGATCTGTCTTAAAAACTCCGACACGTACTAAAAAGGGCTATAGCCAAACTCAAAGAACTAATAAACTAACAAAGCGTCTGTCTAAGCGACCTGTAATAAAAACAAGAGGAAAGCTTAAGACTAAAACTAAAAATAGAAGATCGACTAACAAAAAAAGATCTAAAAAAGAAAGTAGAAACTCAAAAAGAAAGCTTATTAGCATCTAATTATGTAATAATTGGTAGCCTATCACTCAAACTGTTCATAAGAGCGTTTGAGTAGGAGCTTGTGAACTGATTAAGACTAGAGTCACTGTAGCCTGGTCTATTGTTTCTTTCATACTCAGCTCTTGTATAACCATAACCTTGTAACATATTAGCCCAAAATCTTTGAATCGGCACACCAGGCCTTCTACCTGGAAAAGCGTTACTTCTTAAACCCATATTTGCAAGATTTCTATAGTCAACATAGTTGCCTGTATTAAAAAATCCTGACAAAGATCCAAAAGTTATAAGTGCAGCATTGTCATGTTGATGTGTTTGAGGTCCACACTCAAAGGTCCAAGTCACTAAAGAGTTGTCTAAAATAGAACCTGTTTGTCCATTCACAGTAACTGCGTTGAGCTTTGAAACTAAATTCGCAACAACTCTTTGTGCATTAATTCTATAACCTGTATTTTGAAACAACAATGCACTTGCAGTTGAATCAGCTCTGTGTGCAATTTGCTCATGATAATTCCCACTATAACCCTGAGGCGCAGGATCTAAAAGCATTGTTGCAATACGAGTTGCACCACAAGAAAATGCAGCGACAGTTAAATCCACTAGAAGCTCCGAAGCTTCTATGTTTCCAGCTTTTCCTATGTCAGCAGGATGCGAACTGTAAATAACATTTGCAGTATTTGGGCCTGTTACATCAGAACATGAATTTACAACATTTTTATATTTATTCTGTATATCGAAAAGGTTTTGTACCGTTTCTTCAACTCTTTTTTTATCTTCACTAGAAATCCTTCTAGACTCTGTAGAGTTACCATTTAAAAGCCTATTGTAATCTTCATAAACACGATCTACGAGAAAGAACTTTTTATTTCGAGCTTCGTTTTAAGCATTGTTTGATTGATTTTCAAATTTGCTAAATACCGCATTGTAAATGCGGTCAATACGGTCTCCAGTTCTAGGTAAAAAAGAACCATTAGCAGCGTTAGTCATAAGAAAATTTGAATTGTTAATTGTTCTAACAGAATTATCTTCAGGGTTAGGATAAAACTTAGAAGAGTTTCCTAAAAATTGATCTATGGTAGGCCACTGGCGATTAGCCAAAGCTGTTCGAGATGGAGCACTTGCAATAGCAACTTTAGCTAAGTTTCCGGCATAAACACCATTGTTATGACCTGAGTAAAAGGTTCCAAGATCAATACCTTCAAAAAGGTTCATCTTGGGAAGAAGAGGATTCATAAAAGAACCCAGAATATAAGATAGTCTGGCTTGGTTGTTATCGACATTTCCACCAGGGTGATTAGGCTGAGTAGAGAGTAAAGTATTTAAGCTTGCATGTCTTATAGCGTGTCCATTAAGTAAAGTGGCATTTGTTAATAGAGCATTGTTATTTGGATTAAGAATAGTTTGAGGGGCAAGATCCCCTTCTCTTCTGTATCCACCATGGGGAGAACCAAACATAACAAGGTATTGTAGCTTCGGAAGAGTCTGAGCATGAGCTTTTGATAAAAGTGAAGGCAAAATTGGAAGAGAGAGTAAACTTCCTCCAAGCCCCTGCAAAAAATATCGACGGTTTAATTTATCATATTTCATCTCATCTATCCTTTTAAGCTTATAGTTTTCTTTTAAAGAATTCTGGTTGTGTAGGTATATATTTTATAGTTTCAACAATACTACCTGTTGAGATCATCTGTTTATAAAGATTTCTAGTAGCACAATCATTTTGCCCAATTCTATACAATTGCTTGTTTGCAAAACTCCAAAGATTTGAATTAAAACAAGCAACTGCTCTTGGGCTTACTGCTAAGTTTAAATTTAACTCACGACTTCCGCTCAAAGTAGCGTTTATAATTTCATCCCCTAGGAAAGCTTGTGTGTTTGACCTAACAGGCTTTACTGTTAAAATTTGGCCACTATTGTCACTCTCTTCAGGATAGTAAATATCCTCTTCCAATCGGTATCTGCCTAAAGGGTCAAAACCTTCGAATACAAAACCAAAAGGATTAATTAAACTCTTGTGACAACCAATACAGCTTGTGCCAGGAATTTCAGTAATACTTTCTACATACTCACGACCACTATGAGTGTCCAAAATTACTGCATCATCAGGTGCACCTGTATCTGCGGGTGCAGGCAAAGACCCACATAAAAAATCATTGTAAACCTTAACACCTCTGTGAATAAGAGATGTAGATCCGTAACCGCTAATAAGCTGTTGGGCTCTAGTTAAGATTCCTGTACGTTCTGCAGATGGTGATCGTACTAGACTTGCTTGCGCAAAGCTTCCATTCCAAATCTGTGTCCCATAAATTTCAGCTAAATCTGTAGTTCTTGGAAAAACATAATCAAGGGTCATGAGTTCTTCATAGCCACCATTAATCTCCCACATAACATAATGCAAATAATCATAAACCTCTTGAATCATACTTTGCTTTAAATTTGCAGGACTTGTTAAATTGCCAAGCTCTGCAAACATGCTATTTAGTGAGTTTACATCATCTCTAAAATCATGAGTGTGAGATGTTTTAAAAATCTGATTAGCCAAAGCTATAGTGAGTCTACTTTTTGTTAATGGCAAATTAATAAGACGTTCTGTTTGGTCTTTAATCTCTTGATCAGTCAAAGCACCATCACTTTCAGCTGCAAGCAGCAGATCATTATCAGAAGTGCTTTGAGTTAAAAAATATGACAGTCGTGAGGCTTTTTCAAACGACGTTAATAAAACTTCTCCATTATTAAGATCAGAACTTCCGACTTCTAGATGATAGATAAATTTTGGAGACGAAAATAAAGTTGCAATTAGACTTTCATAGTCACCTAGTTCTGCCTGAAAAACTGATGAGTACCAAGATGCATCTTCAACCGAAAACTGTCCCCTAAAAACAAGCTTTCCGAAACTTTGAATAAAACTAGACATACAGTTTACATCATTTAATTGATTTGAACATGGGCCTAAAACAGCTGTTCTAAGTTGAGCGGAACTCATAACAAAAGCTCCTACAGCTTCTGCAACATTAATCATACCTTCAATATGAATTTCAGATAAACTTTGATCAAAAAGGTCCAAGCCTTCATCAGAAAATTCATTTGGAATTTCATCAATCAAGGGCGTCACTTCGCTCATCAACTGATCTAATTGACTCTGCACTAAATAAGTACTGAAGATGTCATAAATACTGTTTTGAATTTCAAATTTATTAAGCCTTTTAAATGGAGACGTATTAGGAGCTCTTGTATCATTATCCTTACACGTGAAAAATGAAGGGTCCTCAATTTTACTAAATTCAATGTCTTCACTACTAGAATTGAGTACAACAGATTGTAACTGTCCACAGTTTTGAGAAATTAAGATTGAAAAGAAGATAAAAGAAATTGAGAAAAATTTTAAAATCGACAAAAACCTATATTCCATGTAGATTTGTCAGCTTTTAAAGCAAAAAAATTAAGCTATTACACCTTTTAATTCTCAAGAAGAGACACTATTGTTATATTTTTGAACAAAAAACATCTTTATAGACTTTAAATTATGTAGCCTTCATAATGCAGACAAAACATCACAGGATTTAATAATGGACTCAACTACTACACTTGACTCAAAAGCTCTAGCATCATGTTTAAAAGAACTAAGCTTTAAAGAAACACAAATCAAAGGAAGCCTTAAACTTTTAATCACAGATAAAGCAAGCCTTCCCTTTGTTGCAAGATACAGAAAAGAAGCAACTGGTGGGCTAGATGATCTGTCTTTAATAAAAATTTTAGACTCTTACAACAGTGCTGTTCAGCTAGAAAAACGAAGAGAATTTATTATAGACAGTATTAAAAAACTAGAGAAATTAACACCGGAACTACAAAAAAAAATCTTAAACACAAATAAACTAAATCAACTTGAAGACATATACGCCCCCTTTAAAAGTAAACAAAAAACTAAAGCCCAAAAAGCTATAGATCAGGGGTTAGAACCTCTATCAATACTACTCTTAACGTCTTCAAAAGATATAAAAACTATTGAGAATGATGAATCCTCAAAGTTTATCAGTAAAGAAAAAGGAATCGAAACTTTTACTCAAGCCTTAGAGGGTGCGATGAGTATCATCACAGAGAAAATCTCACATAATGAAAAAATTAAAGATAGAATTAGAAAAGCCTACTGGAGTGAAGGGCTTATAAAAGCAGGAACAAGAAAAGACTATGAAAAGATAGAAACTCATCAAAAGTATAAAGACTACTTTGAATTTGAGCAGAAAATATCAGAACTAAAAAACAAGAAAAACAGCTACAGGTATTTAGCACTGAGACGTGGAATGCTTGAAAAGGTGTTGAGTCTTGATATCACTTTAGATAAGGACACTGCCACATCAATTATAAAAAATGAGATGTTTAATGATTTAGATAAGCTAGGCAGCTCTGAAATTATAGAAAAATGCATCACACGTTCATTTTCAGTCTATATAAGTACAAGCCTTTCTTTAGAGATCAAAAATGAGCTTAAAGACTTAAGTGATCTTTCAGCCATTGAAGTTTTTGGAGAAAACTTAAAGAATTTACTTCTTCAACCCTACCTTGGACAAAAAGCTGTACTAGGTATTGATCCAGGTGTGAGAACAGGTTGTAAAGTTGTCGTTATTGATAAAAATGGCAACTATTTAATTGATACTGTTGTTTACCCACACCCTCCAAAAAACGATTCATTAGGAACAAAAAAATCTTTAGATCTTTTGATAGAAAAATTTGATATTAAGTATGTTGCCATTGGTAATGGCACCTTTGGTAGAGAAACTCTAAGCTTTGTTCAAAAAAACATTGAAAGAGTTTCAAGTGGTAAAGTTAAAGCTCTTTTAGTTAATGAAGATGGTGCAAGTATTTATTCTGCAAGTGAAGTTGCAAGAGATGAGTTTCCAGATAAAGACGTAACTGTTAGAGGAGCTGTAAGTATTGCAAGGCGATTTCAAGACCCTTTAGGAGAACTTGTAAAGATCGATCCAAAATCTATTGGGGTAGGTCAGTACCAACATGATGTAAATGCCATAAAACTCAAAAAATCTCTCACGCAAGTTGTTGAAGGTTGCGTTAATCATGTGGGTGTAGACTTAAACACTGCAAGTGCCCCACTGCTCTCATACATCTCTGGTGTAGGGCAAGGGATGGCAAAAAACATTGTAGCTTTTAGAAAAAAGAATTCTGGTTTTTCTGAAAGGTCAGAGCTTTTAAAAGTATCGCGTTTTACAGAAAAAACCTTTGAAGAGTCAGCAGGTTTTTTACGAATCTATGATGCAAAAAACCCTTTGGACAGCACTTTTATTCACCCTGAAAACTACTCTATTTTAGAGAATTGGTGCTTAGAAAAAAAGATATCTTTAGAAGATCTTGTAAAAGAAGATTCAAAAATAAGAGAGCTTTCAAAAGATAAAAGCTTAAAAGAACAGATTGGTGAATTTACTTTTGAAGACATAGTGAAGTGTTTAAAATCCCCTAGTCAAGATCCAAGAACTGAGTTTAAACCGTTTGATTTCAGAAAAGACATTGAGACTATAGCCGACTTAAAAGTTGGAGGACATTACCCTGGACAAGTAACAAATATCACTCAATTTGGAGCCTTTGTTGATATCGGCTTAAAAGAAAATGGCTTGATACACATATCACAAATGTCAGACACTTTTGTAGAAGACCCTTTAAAAGTTTTAAAAGTAGGGCAAGAGGTAAATGCACGAGTTTTAGAAGTAGATCAACAGAGAAAAAGGATTGCATTAAGTTTAAAATCTGAAGACAAGCAAACAAAAGTTAAAGGGTCATTTAATAGTTCCTCAACTAGTAAAAAGCCTTTTAGCTCAAACAATCGTAATCAGCACGGTAAAGGTTTTAAGTCTAACAACACAGACGATAAGGATAATCCTTTTTCTGCTCTTAAGAAGCTTAAGCTTTAAAAGCATGTAAGTTAGATTTTTAGATAAAATTTTAAGTTAAACCTACACTTCTAAACATAAAAGAACTATGTGTTTAGTATGTTTCTAAAGAGTTTACAGGATTATCAACGAAAAGTTTTAGGGCTTCGCTTTAAGGGGAAGAGTCCTAATAGTTCAAAGTCTTTGGAGACTTCAGATACTTTTAAACAAAGAACCTCAAATAAAACATCTTCAATTAAGATTGCTTTTTTACTTACAAATCCTGATTATGAGGCTGAGAGCGAGATGATTGAAAAAATCCAAGGACTTTTTAACACTACTCCAAAACTTTTATTTATTAAAAAAAGCTCTTCAGATGCTTTGACAGAGAGTCCTCTATCTTCTTCATTTTATGCACAAAATTTATTCATATTTGGTAAAGACCTTAAAGTCCCAGATCAGATAACTTATGAAGATGTTCATATATTTGATAGTTTTTCAGACATATCCAAAGAGCAAAACTTAAAAAAAGCGCTCTGGCTGACACTAAAAAACTACGCATAGGTGAAAAACCTTAAAAATTTCTTTAAATAGACTAAAATTTATCTATAAACCTTAAAAATACACTTAAATCTCAACCTCTCATCTGGTACAAAGCAAAGCATATATTAAGTAGTAAAAACACATAAAGCACATTGTTTTAGGGACATTAACATCGCCTCAATAACAAATTAAAGATATAAGTGAGATTTAAATGACTGAAAGAGTAAAAGAGATTTTAAGCTGGTATGGATCAGAAAACCCTGGAACCTTAACAAACCTAGCCCGTATCATGAACCACGGCACACTCTCTGGTACGGGAAAAATGGTTATCCTTCCTGTTGATCAGGGCTTTGAACACGGACCAGTCAGAACATTTTCTAACAATGCTGAAGGTTTTGATCCAGACTACCACTTTAACTTAGCAATTGAGAGTGGATGCAATGCTTATGCGGCTCCTCTAGGTTTTTTAGAAGCTGGCGCTTATAAATATGCTGGTGAAGTTCCTCTCATCTTAAAAATTAACAACTCTGATGTTTTATACAATTCTGGTGGGGCACCAATATCGGCTTTAACCTCATCAGTAGACGACGCTTTAAGACTTGGGTGTGTCGGCATTGGTTTTACAATATACCCTGGATCAAGCCACAGGAAGCAAATGTATGAAGAGATTGCTAGAGCTTCAAAAAAAGCTAAAGCCTGTGGTCTCGCCGTTGTAATATGGTCGTATGCACGAGGTGAGCATCTTTCAACAGAAGGTGAAACAGCAGTCGATGTTATTTCTTATGCCGCACAAATTGCTGCACAACTTGGTGCACACATTATTAAGGTAAAGCCACCGACGGATCATATTGAACAAAAAGAAAATCAAACTGCAATTGATAAGAACTCTGTTGCAGTACGCACTTTAAAAGATCGTACTAAGCTTGTTGTTAAGTCATCTTTTAATGGGAAACGTATTGTGATTTTTAGCGGTGGAGCTGCCAAGAGCACTGAAGCTGTTTTAGAAGAGGTTCAGTCTTTGGCTGATGGTGGGAGCTTTGGTTCTATAATGGGAAGAAATGCTTTTCAACGACCAAAACCTGAAGCACTAAAGTTGTTAAATGATGTTATGAAAATCTATAAAAAATAAAAAACCTTTAAAAAATTTAAAGACCGTACCTTAAAAGACATAAACAGGAAACGTATGATGGAAGAGACAAAAAAAGTAGAAGAGTCACAAAACAATCCTTTAAAACAAGAAAAGATCATAAAGCTACAAAAGATGAGAGAGCTTGGAATTGATCCTTACCCTCACAACTTTGATAAGGTAGACTCTTTAAAAGATTTAAAAGAAAAGCTTAAAGACTTAGAAGCAGGAACTGTTACTGAGATAAAAGTACAAACTGCTGGGCGTCTTATGACCAAAAGACCTATGGGTAAAGCTGCTTTTTTTAACATTCAAGATGAAGACGACAACATGCAGGTTTATTTAAAAACCTCTGAACTTAGCGAAATTGACCAGCAAGCATTTTCTTTAATAGACATTGGAGACATTGTTGGTGTTAACGGTTTTTTATTTAAGACAAGAAAAGGTGAGCCGAGCATTCATACAGAATCTTTTAAAGTTCTTTGTAAAACCACTGAACCTCTTCCAGAAAAGTATCATGGTGTTACCGACAAAGAACTAAGATATCGTTTTAGGCATTTAGACCTTGTAATGAATCCTGACATTAAAAAAATATTTAAGATGAGATCAAAAGTAATTTCAAGCATGAGAAATTACTTAGACAATAAAAGTTTTTTAGAAGTTGAAACCCCAGTGCTCCAATCAATTTACGGAGGGGCTGCCGCTTACCCATTTTCTACTCATCACAGAGCATTAGACATGAAGCTTTTTTTAAAAATTAGTCCTGAACTCTACTTAAAGCGATTAATAGTAGGTGGATTTGAAAAGGTTTATGAGATAGGCAAAAACTTTAGAAACGAAGGCATTGATCGCACGCACAACCCTGAGTTTACTATGCTTGAGTATTATGAGGCTTATACAGATTATAACTACCAGATGACACAATTTGAAGACCTTATTGCATACACTGCAAAAGAGGTTACAGGATCAACAACTGTAATGTTTGATGGAAAAGAGTTAAACTTAAGTCCTCCATGGAGACGACTAACTGTTTATGATGCTATTAAAGAGTATGGTGAAGGGCTAGATGTAGAAGCATGCTCAGCAGATGAACTTTATGAAAAAGTAAAATCTATTGATCCCGGCTATAAGGGTGCGAAAACTCACGGGCATCTAACCATGGAAATTTTTGATCATTTTGTTGAGCCGAAAATTTGGGATCCTGTATTTATAACAGATTTCCCCAAAGAGATCTCGCCACTTACAAAATCGCACAGAGACAAACCAAACCTAGTGGAGCGCTTTGAGCCTTTATGTGCAGGTATGGAGATTGGAAACTCTTACACTGAGCTTAATGACCCACTTGATCAAAAAGAACGCCTTGAAGCACAAGAAGCCCTTAGAGTTATTGATGAAGAGGCTCAACCCATGGACAAAGATTTTATTCATGCCATTGAAGTTGGAATGCCCCCTACAGGTGGTGTTGGTATTGGAATAGAGAGAATTGTGATGCTACTTACTGGGCAATCAAGCATTAGAGATATTCTCTTTTTCCCAACCATGAGACATAAAAACTAATTTTATGAAGTGGGGACCACAAACTGAGATTCAGTTTTTAAAAGGTGTAGGTCCCGCTTACGCTCAAATATTAAAAAAAAAAGGAATCTACACTTTTAAAGATCTTTTAGAGTACTACCCTAGAGCTTACCAAGATTTAAGTTTTGATAAAAAGATTAAAGACTTAAGAGAAGGTGAGAATGTTTCACTAAAGTTAAACTATGTAAATTTAAAAAAAAATAGAATCGGCAGAGCAAAAACTTTAACAACACTTATATTTTCTGATGGAAGTGATTTTATTGAAGCCAAGTACTTTAAAAGTCCTTACAGAGGATACTTTGATCAATTCTCTCCAAATTCAAAGGTTCAAATTTCGGGAAAAGTAAAACATTTTAAAGGTCGCTTCGAGTGGACCCATCCTGATATTACATTTATCAAAGAAGAACTAAATCCTAAACATGAGCCTTCTGAAACTGCTGATGTTAGTGTTAAACAAAAAATAACACCCATTTACCCTGAGTCAGAAGGTCTTAATCAAAAAAAGATAGCCACACTTATTAAAAAAGCTTATGACCTTATTGAGGGTGAATTTTCAAGTGTTTCAAAGAATGAAAACCCCTGGCTCTTTAATCAAGTGCCTTATAAAATAAAACAGCAGTACAAACTTTTAAGCACCTATGAGTCTATAAAGACACTTCACTACCCGTCTCTAAAACACGACACCTTACAAAATTTTAGTGATGAGCGTACAAAAGCCCACTTAAGTCTTATCTTTGATGAGTTTTTTGTATTAGAGGTTTTAACTGCTCTTAGAAAAAATGAACATTTAAAAGAAAAAGGCTTAAGCATTACAGATTCTAGCCACTTAAAAGAATTTGTTAAAAGCCTTCCTTTTGAGATGACTAAAGATCAAAATACAAGTTTAGCCGACATTCACACAGACTTTAAAAAACCATATCCAATGCACAGAATGATACAAGGAGATGTTGGATCTGGTAAGACCTTAGTTGCTATGGGCTCTGCATATGTTGCCATAAAAAATAATTTTCAAGTTGTACTTATGGCACCTACTGAAATCTTAGCAGAGCAACATCTAAGAAACGCTAAAAAGTTTTTAGAGCCCTTTGGTGTAAACTGTGAACTTCTTTCTGGGAGCTTAAAAGTAAAAGAAAAATTAAGAATAAAAGAAGAGCTAAAAAATGGCTCAATAGATTTTATTGTAGGCACTCACGCTCTCTTTGAAGATGACGTAGAGTTTAAGAATTTAAATTTCGTTATTATAGATGAGCAACATCGTTTTGGGGTGCACCAAAGAAAACGCCTAAAACGAAAAGGACAAAACCCTCACTTTTTAGTTATGACTGCCACTCCTATTCCAAGAACTCTTACTATGACTGTTTATGGAGATTTAGAGGTTAGTTTAATCAAAACAATGCCTCCAGGACGAATTCCTATACAAACAAAGAAAATTTTTCCAAAAGAAAGAGATAAAGCTTTAATAAAAATTCAGGAAGAAATTTCAAAAGGTCGCCAAGTTTATTTTGTTTTTCCTTTAGTTGAAGAGTCTGAAAAGCTTGATTTAAAATCTGCTGTTTATGAACACAGTGAACTTCAAAAATACTTTAAAGACTACTCGGTTGCACTTCTTCACGGAAAAATGAAAGCTCAGGAAAAAGAACAAATCATGAACGAATTTCGAGAGGGTAAACATCATATTTTAGCGTCTACCACGGTAATTGAAGTGGGAGTTGATGTGCCTAATGCCACAGTCATGGTGATTGAAAACTGTGAACGCTTTGGTTTATCTCAACTCCACCAACTGAGGGGCCGGGTTGGGCGAGGCATCCATAAAAGCTTCTGTTATTTAATTTTAGGCCAAAAGTTTTCTAAACTTGGTTTGTATAGAGCCCAGGTTATGGAGAAGAGCAATGACGGCTTTCTTATTGCCGAGGAAGATTTAAAACTAAGAGGACCGGGTGAAGTATTGGGCTCAAGACAGTCAGGACTTCCAGAGTTTAAACTTGCAAACCTTATAAGACATCAAAAGGTATTTGTAGCTGCAAGAAAGTCTGCTTTTTTATGGGTTGAAGAGTGCAACTCTTCAACCTCAAACTCTGGATCACTTTCAGTTTTTAAAACTAGGTATAAGTCCAAGTTAGAACTTGGTCAGATCTCTTAGAACAACTGTAGTTTAAAAACCTTAATCGGTTTATTTAATACTTATCCCAGTAGTCGAGCTTTAATAGTGAAGCTTTCCCCTTTAATTTCTGAAAACAAGCTTCTCAAGGTTTCATAAGTGGGATCTTCAAAGTCAGTCATAAGATAGCCCACATCATTAAAGGTCCCAAGCTTTTGATAGCCAATGTTAAGTTCATACTTTGATAAGAGTGTATTAATCTTTGCAAGTACTCCAGGAATATTTTGATGAATATGACAAAGCCTTTTTGTACCCTCTTTGATCTCAAAAGCTCTAAGCTTTGGAAAGTTTACGGCATTTAGAGTGTCCCCCCAACTGAAATACTTAACCAAGCTGTTTGAGACTTCCGTGCCGATTGAGACTTGAGCCTCTTGAGTGGAACCACCAATATGAGGGGTAAGGATTACGTTTTTTAAACCACAAAGTTCTGATTTAAAGTCTGGTCCATTTTTTCTAGGTTCTTTAGGAAAAACATCGACAGCAGCACCTTTTAAATGCTCAGATTTTAAAGATTTAGATAAATCCTCAATGTTAACAACACTTCCCCTACTTGCATTGATAAAGTAAGAACCTTTCTTCATTTGACTGAATTCACGCTTAGTAAAGAGCATTTTTGTCTCAGGGGTTTCAGGAACATGCAGACTTACAAAGTGAGATTCAGACAAAAGCTCTTCTAAGCTTTCTTTTGGACGGGCATTCCCTAATGGAAGTTTAGACTCAACATCATAGTACAAGACATTTAAACCTAAGGCTTCTGACAAAAGACCAACTTGAGTGCCTATATGACCATACCCAACTATCCCAATGGTTTTTCCACGCACTTCATAAGAATCGACAGCAGTTTTTTGCCAATCACCCTGGTGCGCTTTATTTGAGAGATAACCTACTTGCCTTGATAGTGAGATCATATGACTGACAACAAGTTCAGCCACACTCCTAGTGTTGCTATAAGGGGCATTAAAAACAGGTACACCTAAAGAAGTCGCTGCCTCTAGATCAATCTGATTGGTGCCAATACAAAAAGCTCCTAAAGCCATTAAATTGTGATTTGAGTCTAGGACCTTTTTGCTAATATGAGTTTTTGAGCGAATCCCAAGAGCCTGAAATTTTTTATCTCCTATAAGCTTTACAAGTTTATCTTGATCTAAACTCTCTTTTAAAAGAGTTACATCGTGATTAAAAGATTTTAAAAGCTCGACACCAGAGAAGTTTACGTTTTCCAATAATAAAACAGATTCTTTTGACATTTTTCCCTCGATTTCTTTTTTTACTTTGCTCAACAGCTTACACCTTTTTTAGCTTAATCATTTTAAAAACTGATAAATATTTTAAAGCAACAACAAATCAGTAAACTTTTAAACATAGCCGTTTGTAGAGCTTTCAAAGCTTTTTATGTGATCACTTAAGACTAGAAATAAGAAAACACACAAGTTAAAGGTCTTATTTAAGAGCGCTTGAACTGTCAAGATGACTCAGTCTGAATTAAAATAATTATCTATATGATTGAAGTTCTAATGATTAATTCAGAAAATAATATGATTGCAAAGGTTGAAAAAACCTTAAGCTCCCTTGATTATCATTTCACTCATGAACAGAAAATAAAAACAGCAAAAGCTCTTCTTGCTCACATCAACTATGATTGCATTTTAATTAATCTTGATTGCTTTTTTGACTCTGTCACAGGAAAGATTAATGAAGACTTAAAATCTCTTTTATTAAACAAGGATGATAGAAAAAGTATATTTATTTTTACTAATAACATCTCACAAAAAAAAGCTGAACAGCTTAAAATCTACAGCACAAATTCATTGATTGATCTAAATGATCCCAAGACAGATCTATCGATTTTTTTAAGTGCACGTGTTTATCCGAAATCATTGACCAATGAACGTATTATTACAAAAGGGTCTTTAAATGCTGATTTTTCAGACTACTCTCTAAATATATACAATCACAAAATTAAGCTTACACCCATTGAATTTAAGATATTTGTTATTCTTCTGAAAAATCCAAACACTCCAATGTCCCGAAAAGAGCTTCATAAAAACCTTTATAAAGACCTTAAGACTAATTCAACTACGGATAAAAGTAGACGAATTGATGCACACATAAGTAACCTCAGAAAGAAGCTAGGCTCATTTGAGTCTGTTTTAGGCTCTGTATATGGAAAAGGTTATGTTTTAAGGCAGAGCTTTTTATAAAAACAGCTGAAAAATCTAATCTAAACTTATTGTTTAGGTTAAGAGTTCTTTAGGATCCAGTAAAAAGATTTACAGAGTGTGCTTTAAGTGATTAATTTGTTCCATGACAAAATCTTTATGGTTTGACCCTTTTTATTTAGAAAATTTTGGAATACTTTTTGGCTTCTTTTTTCTTTTACTCATTCCACTTTATTTTCTAAAGAAAAATAACATAACCTTTCAAGCATCATGGGCCAGTGTAATCTCTTGGATTTACGTGTTACCCGTCTTGTTTATTTTTATTGGTTTAAAAAGTCCAGGTCCAAAAATCTTTATGACTTTAATTGCATTATACTCTGCAAAAACATTTTTTATGATGGTGGGTATGTATCACAGACATATTTTTGTCTATACGACTTACCTTGGAATTATCTTCTGTTCTTTATCCCTCCATCTTGAACACGATGTTTTATTCTTTGTAGCTCCCGCACTTATGCTCTTTTTTTACTGTTGCATTCCCGTGGTTCTCAATCACACAAGAAACATGGTTCAGTACATTAGCTTGTCATTTCTAACATTTTGTCTTTTTGGCTGGGGCCTTGTATTTTCAACAAAGCTTTTAAGTCTCCCAATGGGTGTGTATATGCTATTATATTTATACATCTTATCGGAATTTTCTGGAAATCTAACAAATATGCTTAGCTACTTCTCCCCTGGACCGATCATTGCCCCACAGGTTTCATCAAAAGTTAAATGGCTTGGAGCCCTTTTGTCTTTAACTATAACTGTGTTTTTAGCATGGGGCTTTAGACGCCTCTTGTTTAATGATGATATTAGCTACTGGCTTATTGCTGGTGTTGTATGCTTTTTCAGTGCAACCATTGGCGAATGGGCGTTGTCAGCTTTTAGAAAAGATTTAGGACTAAAAAATCAAGGTGTTTTTATTATTGGAAGAGGAGACCTTTTAAGCAGAACGAATAGACTTATATTTTCATACCCTGCATTTACATTCTACATCTGGGCTTTAGGAGACATCACTTTTAGTGTTTAAACACTATATCAAGATGATAAGCTTATGAGGTTAATGTGAAAAATTGGAACTATGACAACGATCAGTGGCGCTCTTTACCGACACACTTAAAGCATCTGCCTATTTTTACAAGACAGTTTGATCTAACCTCCTATGTTATCGGTTTTTTATGGTTTCTTATTTTAAAATTTTTATTCAACAGCTACATAAGACTAAACACTATTGGAAGTTTTAAAGAAGTTTATAAAAAACACCCCAAGCTACTTCTGATCTCAAATCACTCTTCACACTTAGACGCGACCTCTATTGCTGCAGCTGTTCCTTTTAGATTTTGGAGAAACCTCTACATTTCTGCAGCAAAGGACTACTGGTTTAGAAACCCTATCTTCACCTTTTTTTCAAAGCATTGCTTGGGTGCAATCCCTATTGATAGAAAAGATAAACCCTCTGACTCTATTAAGCTTTGCATAAATCTTTTAAACAATTTAAATCGTATTTGGCTCATACTTTTTCCAGAAGGCACAAGATCTCCAGATGGCTATATTCAAACCTTTAAAAAAGGAGTTAGTGTGTTCGCCACAGCAACAGACACTCCAGTTCTTTTTTTATATATTCAAGGTAATAAAGACTTGTGGCCCAAGGGACGTCTTTTGCCCTATCCAGGGTCTCTTAAAATACATATTGGGCCAGTGCACCCCCCAGCTGAAGTGCAAATCATAGAAAAAGCCTATAAAGAATGGCTCTTGACTGTCGATGAAGATGTCGTATCAAAGTAGGTGTATACCGACTGATCATTAGTGAAACCACTTTGATGATCCAGTGATATTTAGAGGCTTATTTATAATGTTAAACGACATCACCATCAGCATATCTACTGTTAACGGAACAGGAAGCCAAACAGCTAATAAAATATTAGTTCAGTCTTTAATCTTAAGTGGCTACCATGTCAGTGCAAAAAACCTTTTTCCATCAAATATAGCAGGTCTCCCAACAAGATTTATAATTAGAATAAGTAAAGATAAGTACAACTCTTATAGCCAAGACAAACTTGTTGATTTAAGCATTTTGTTTAATAAAAATAAGCTTAAAGAAGATTTACAAAATGTTTCTAAAGACTCTTTAGTTTTATCTAATGAAGATTACAAATTTTCTGATACAGTTTTAAAGCTAAATCTAAATCTTCTTAAGTGCAGAACTTTAACGAAAGATATTCATGAATCAGTTAGTGTAAGAAAACTTTTAATTAACATGCTCTACGTTGGAGCAGCAGCAAAAATGTTAGACTTAGAACTTGAAACTGCGGTTCGTGCTACAGAACTAACACTTAAAAATCTTAAAAAAGAGATTTTAATTGCAAATATTGAAGCTTTAAAAAGAGGTTATAGTGCTTTAAAAGAAACTAAATCTATAAATATTTTTAAACCAACAGATCTTGAAAAGTGTTCTTTAAATAACAATATGCTAAGCCTTTATGATGGCAACCAAAGTTTAGCGTTAGGTCTTTTAAATGGCGGGGCTCAAATCTTTACATGGTATCCTATCACTCCTTCATCTTCTGTTGCAGAAAACTTTGAACACTACTCTAAAACATTAAAGTTAAACCGGACTGTTCTTCAGTGTGAAGATGAAATCTCTGCTGTAACTACTTGCTTAGGTGCTGGCTGGGCTGGAGCAAGAGCTGTGACTGCCACATCTGGTCCTGGCTTGAGTCTTATGCAAGAGAGCATCGGTCTTTCTTACTTTACTGAAAACCCTCTAGTAATTGTAAATGTTCAGCGAGCAGGGCCATCAACAGGGCTTCCTACAAGAACTGCCCAAGGAGATTTAACCCTTAGCTACTACAGCTCTCATGGAGATGGCTTTCATCCAGTGCTTCTACCCTCTAACCCCAGTGAAGCCTTTAATGATGGATTTTACAGCTTAAGCTTGGCACAAGATCTACAAACTCCAGTATTTGTTCTTTCGGATTTAGATATTGGAATGAATGAGTGGGTTCAGAAGCCACTTCAACAAATCTCTAAAAGTTCCTCAGAAGGTCAAATTCAAATTGAAAAATGTGAAAACTACAAAAGATTTTCAAATAACACACTTATATCTAAAAGAAGCCTTCCAAGACTTTCTGACGAGAGTACTGCTTACTTCACAAGAGGCAGCGGACATGATGAATTTGGAAACTACTCTGAAGAGTCTAAAGTTTATGAAGAAAAACTAAGAAGACTTAAAAATAAAATCAATTCTTTACGAACTCTATCAGAGTTTTGCCCTCAAGATGTAGTTGATCAAAAAAAGAGTTCTATTTCACTTGTTTATTATGGAAGTACTAGTCAGAGTATTGAAGAACTTAAAGATCTTATAAAAAAAGATCTTAATGTAGGTTTAGTTTCTACTTACCAGATAAGAGCTCTTCCATTAAGTGATGACTTAAATATATTTCTATCAAAACATAAGTTTAATTTTGTCTTAGAACAGAATCGTGATGAACAGATGAACAGAATTATCAAATCAGAATGCAACTCAAAAACTAGTACAACTTCGGTTGTTCAATACAATGGGCTACCAGCAGATGCCAATCACTTTTACAAGCAGATTCAAGAGTGCCTAAAAAAATTTGAAAGCTTTGTTTTAAAAATAGGAGAGATAACGTGAGTTCAAACGTAAAACTCTCTAAAGAGAACACTCTAGGCCTACTAAAAAAAGACTATCAAGGACTTGCCTCTACTCTTTGTAAGGGCTGTGGACATGACTCCGTAACCCAAGCTCTAGTTAGTGCTCTTTATGAGCTCTCTTTTAATCCTAAAGACATAATAAAACTCTCAGGCATTGGATGCTCTTCAAAGACTACAAATTATTTTTTAAATCAAAGTTTTGGTTTTAATGCTGTTCATGGACGAATGTCATCCATGGCAACAGGAGTTCATTTAGCGCAACCACAAGCTAAAATAATAGGTGTTTCAGGTGATGGTGATACAGCATCAATTGGTTTAGGAGGCTTTTTACATTTGATAAGACGAAATGTACCTATGCTCTATATTATCGAAAACAATGGTGTATATGGACTTACAAAAGGTCAATTTTCTGCAACAAGCTTAAAAGGAGATAAAGCAAAAAGTGCAGGAACTCAAGTTTTTGAAGAACTTGACCTTTTAGATATATCCTTAAGTGCAGGTTGTGGTTTTGTAGCTAGAGGGTTTGCAGGAAATTCTATTGAACTAAAAAATATTTTAAAAGATGCCTTAAATTTTAAAGGTACAGCTGTGGTTGATGTGATCTCTCCTTGTGTGGCTTATGGAAATATTGATGAGTTTTCAAAAAGTTACACGAATACACAAATAAAAAATAAAGCCTTAAATGAACCTTACAAGACTATTACAAAATCTGACCTTCACTTTGAGGCAAAAAGCCTTGAAGTTAAAGAAAGCTATGACAACACGAACCTTCATAAAGCAAGAGAGCTTTTAATCAAAGAAAAGCTAACTAAAACGCTTCACACTGGTGTAATTTTTGAAAGTAAAACCAGTGTCCCTTTAAATGAAAAACTAAATCTAAATAGTTTAGATGCATTTTCAAATAAACCACAAAAACAAAAACTCTCGGAAGAGAGTTTAAAAAAAATCACTTCTGAGTGGTCTTTATTTTAAAAGCTTTTTAAGCTGACAACTGGATTGGCAAAAAGCTATCTAAAGCTTTTTGCACCAGATCCACCTGAAGCATTTTTTCGACCCGATCTATGAGATCCACCACCTGAAGATTTTCTTGCATCACCACTTTTTGATGATGATTTTTTAAAAGATGATTTCTTTGAAGATGGTTTTTTGTAAGCTGCAGTTTTTTTAGAAGATGATTTTTTAAATGATGAGCTTCCATCAGAAGATGACTTCTTATAAGAAGATTTTTTCTTATAAGAAGAACCTCCACCATTTGAGTCTTTGTCACTTTTGTATCTACTAGAAGATTTTGAAGAGTCAGACCTGTATTCACCTTGAGCTTCTGATCTTCTACCACCAGAACCTTGTCCGTATTTTTTTCTAGACTCACCACCATAACTTTTTCCAGATCCACCTCTAGAAGGTCTATCTTCTGATCCTCGTCTTGAATCTGATCTGCCACCATCACGACCATCACCAGAACGACCTCTATATCCACCAGATCTAGCACCACCTCCTGACCCACCACCAGAACGACTTCTGTAGCCTGAGCGACTGCCAGATTTACCTGAAAATTCGCCTTTAGTAGTTTTAAGCTCACAGCCTTTTATCTGATAGGTTTTTATTAAAACCATCCACTCCTTATAGTCAGATGGCGTAACATAACTAACAGCCTCTCCATCAGCGCCATTTCTAGCTGTTCTTCCAACCCTATGGACATAGTCCTCTTTCATTCTAGGAAGGTCATAGTTAATAACATGACCTACAGAAGGAACATCTAGTCCACGAGCTGCGATATCTGTTGCAACTAAGATTCTTGATTCTCCTGCTTTAAACTTTTTAATAACACGGTTTCTCTGGCCTTGAGTTTTATCACCGTGAATAGACTCAACTTTAAAACCAAAAGATTTTAAACTTCTTGCAACATCATCAACTCTACTTTTTGTTCTAGCAAAAATAACAATAGAGCCTTCTCTTGCATTAAGCTCATCAACTGTTCTATCGAGTTTTTGTTTCTGTGAGAGTTCAATGACAGACTGTCGGATCGAAGCCACAGGTAAAGCATCGCCACCAATTTCAATGACTTTTGGATCATTTAAAAAAGCTTTTGCAAGCTCTTTAACTTTTTTTGGCAATGTAGCTGTAAATAAAAGACTTTGTCTTTTTTCAGGAAGAAAAGAACAAATCTCTTCTAACTGAGGCATAAAACCCATATCAAGCATTCTATCCCCTTCATCAATAACTAAAGACTGAAGGTTTTTTAACTTTAAAGTGCCGCGCCTTAAGTGGTCGTTAAGCCTTCCAGGCGTAGCAGCAACAACTCTTGGCTTTCTTTTTAAAGCTCTAACTTGTTTCCCCATATCACTTCCACCTACTAAAGACGTAATTCTAAAACCTTCAATAGAGGCCGTAATGTCTCTTAAAACTTCTGAAATTTGATGAACAAGTTCACGCGTAGGAGCAAGGATCAAAGCTGTTTTGTTAGGATCTAATAAGAGTTTATTAAGCACAGGCAAGCAGTATGCTAGTGTTTTACCTGATCCAGTTTCAGCACGAGCCATAATGTCTAAACCTTTTAGAGAATCTTCCATGACCTTGCTCTGAATGAGTTTAGGTTCAGTAAACTTTAGGCGCTCTAAAGATTTTTTAAGTTCGTCTTCTAATGGGTAGTCGTTAAAATTCTGCGATTTTGTCATAGTCTATTCACCTTTTATTTTGCGGAGTAAAGTCTTTTAAAAGGGTTTTAAGTCCACAAAAATCACCCGTATTGGTGACATAAAAAGTCTTTAGTCGTTTGTTAGAATATGAGAACTAACAGGCCTTCAGTTAAAAACAAGTCCCAAGCCTGAAATGGTATTTTTTCTAAAATTGATTAATTATTAGTGCTAAAGATAAATGTTGCTCTTTTGTTACAACCTCTACTCAAATATGCTTCAAACTGAGAAAAAATCACTCGAAGATCACAAAGTCACAACAAAGCATCATCCAGGCTAAAGTTTAGGCCTTAAAAGGCTGATAAGTCCTTTGTAAGACGTTATAATTAGCTAAGGAAATAATATGAAGGCTTTTAATACAAATAAGAAGAAGCTTAAAGCAAGCTTGAGTCTGTTGTTGATTTCTTTGGGTTTAGTCGCCTATCAAAATTGTGGCGAAAATTATAAATCAAACACCTTCGATCAGGAATCGCAAGGCGTTGGTGTAGTCGATGGAGAGGACCAATCATCACAAGTTGGCAGTGCTACTGTTGAACCTACACCAGTTAATATTGACAATGAAAGCCCCGCAAACCCCATAATAAACCCTTCACTTATTTCAACGATCACACAACTTTTTCCTGAAAACATATGCTTTGATCCAGATGGTGATGGCTCTGGTGTTGTTTCTGGTCGTGCTGAAGCTTGCTCAGGAAAACCAAGACTAGATATTTTTGTTGAACAGTCTTTATCAAACCCGGTAAATACCTCTGCACAAAAAAGTTATGCAATTAACGAAAACCAGTGTTCTCGATCATTAGATTCATTTTCAGCAACTAGAGGTTGTTTTGAACCAACAGCTGTAGACTCTCCTGCTTTTCGAACCTACGCTCAAGCCACGGGAATAAGTAGATCCGGCGCTCTTGCAAAGTTCTATCCTGCAGGAAATACAAATGAGCCTTTAAATAAGGTTTTGGTTATTGTAAGCCCCTTTAATCCAGTTGGCTCAGCGACAATTGATATTGAACTTGCATCAATCTTAAAAGTCGGTGCTTCAAATAATGCAAAGCTTTCAACTCTTTTATCTTACCTTCATGTTACAGGAACTTCTGTTCTGTATATAAGTCATGGACACTTAGCAAACACTTCACTACCTCTGGTTGATAAAGCAAGGGCTGTTTCGACTGTTCTTTCAATGTTTAATACACTAAGAGTTGATAAAAAAAATAATGCTGGTTATGAAAAACTAAATATTATTGGTCTTAGTTTAGGAGGAGTGGTTGCCAAAAAAGCTTTAACACTTCTTGAAGATATTGGTCTAGACCATGAAGTTAACTTGTATATGTCTATGGACAGCCCTCATCTTGGAGCGCATATACCATTAGGTTTACAAAATTTACCTGGGGCTATCTCTAAAGTTTTTGAATACGCCAAAGACAAAACAAATTTAAATGGTTTTTTTGATAAACTCATTGATGACATTTTAGATATTGATAAAATTACAGATACAATTGCCTTAGGTGCCAATATTTTTGGACAAGTTGCTGATGGCTCCGGTACACTTTTGCAAACTCGTTTTAACAATATACACTCAAACGAACTTTTGGCTTATAATATTTTAGGAACAAACTTAAGAACACCTGAGTTCATTAGAATGCGTCAAGAAACCTCTACCCTTCCAAGACGTACAAACAAAAATATAGCCATAGCAAATGGTTCTATCTCGGGTGTAGGTTTAGACACACGAAATCCTTTTTTACAGCTTCGAACTTCAGAGAAAGATAAAGTTACTTTTAGTATTTTTGCTAATCCAAGAGGAAGACAAGAAACAAACAGTTATGCTTGGTTAAGGTTTCCTGATAGAAACACTGCATTCTTGGGAACAAGATCATATGACTATAGTTACAGATCACCAGTTGGACAATCAGAAGATGGGGTGCCTTGTGCAACAACAACAAGTGTTATGCAAGCTGTTGAACTCGGAGTAAATTTTGCTGTTAACCAAAATTGGCCTGAAAAACTTACCGTCTACAACTACAACACCTGCTTTATCCCAACAGCAAGTGCTCTAGCCTCAATTGATGGTAATGAATTCAAGAATTCAAGCTTTACAGCTGCATCTTCCGCTTTTGATGAGATTATAGGCGGAAGTGCAAACACAGCTCATATGTTTTTCTCTGAAGAAATTGTTAACCAAATCATTGAAACTGTAGACAAATATAGAGAAGAAAAATAAAGCCTTAAGTTCTAAGGAAAAAAGCCACCCTCTTCGTAAGATAAAGAAATTTTATTGATAGCATTGATAAAGGCTGCTGTCCTAAGATCAAGTTCAAACTTATGCTTTTCCATGGTTTCCATAATCTGGTCAAAAGCTGTAATCATAGTTTCTTCTAATCCAGAAGCAACAAGCTCACTTTCATTACCTTGCTGTGTGTACTTGTCTTTTATATCCATAGGTACATCTTTTCCTGTAAATTCAGAAATTAAAGAAACAACGTTGTCAAAACTTCCTTGATCAAAACGCTTATCTATTCGACCAAACCTTATATGCGCCAAATTCTTAACCCACTCAAAATAAGAAACTGTAACCCCACCCGCATTTAGAAAAACATCAGGAAGAATTAAAATACCCTTTTTAAAAAGCTCTTCGCTAGCCATAGACGTAACGGGGCCATTAGCCGCCTCTGCAATAACTTTTGCTTTAACCACCTTAAAGTTGTCTAATCTAATTTGAGACTCCAATGCCGCAGGAACTAAAATGTCACACTCTAAAGAAAAAACATCATCTCTCGCTTCGGTAAACTCAGCTCCCTTAAAACCCTTGAGCGTTTTTTTCTCTTGTCTGTGATTAAACAAAGCTTCTATATCTAAACCATCAGGGTTTATAACCATGCCCTCAAATTCAGAAATAGCAGTGACCTTTGCACCCATTCTCGACAAAAACAAAGCTGAATGATAGCCTACATTTCCAAAACCTTGCACTGCAACGGTCTTACCTTTTAAACCTATTTCAAGACCCGCAAACTTCATTAGCTTTTCTTTATTACAAGCCTCTCTAATACCGTAAGCTACACCTAAACCTGTTGCTTCAGTTCGGCCTCTGATTCCACCTTGAGTAACAGGTTTACCTGTGACACAAGCTGCAGCATTTAAATCGTAGTGTGAAAGAGATCTAAATGTGTCGGCAATCCATGCCATTTCCCTAGCACCAGAGCCATAATCAGGGGCGGGCACATCTATACCAGGACCAATAAAGTTTTTTGAGTGAAGCTCATGAGTAAGTCTTCTACAGATTTTTTCCATTTCAGAATCAGAGTACTTTTTAGGATCAATTTTTACTGCACCCTTAGCTCCTCCAAAAGGAACCTCTACAATGGCACACTTATAACTCATTAAAGCTGCAAGAGCTTTAACTTCATCTTCATTAGCTATTGGTGCAAATCTAATTCCGCCTTTACATGGAGTTCTATGCTGGCTGTGTTGAGATCTCCAAGCTTCAATGACCTCGACTGTTCCATCATCACGTTTGATAGGAAAATTAATATGAACAATTGAATTGTTCTGCCTGATTTGTTTTAAGACACCGGGATCACAATCTACATATTTAGAAGCTTTCTCAACATAATCTTCAACCTGTTTAAAAAACTTTAAGCTTTCATTATCTGACACAGTTCATCTCCAATTCTTTTAAAAGAAAAGCTTAAGCAATTGTTTTTAAGAAGTAAATACATCTGCACCTGCTTAACGCAGACTAAAAGCTTTTTAGAGTCTTGATTCGATCAGAATTTTTGAACATACTTCTTATAAAGAGAGGATTTTTTGTCTGAAACACAAAATAATTACCACAACCTTAATATACAGCCCTTAAAACTAAAGATTGGTCCCTATGAAGTTAAATCTTTAAGCACAGCATCTTTTGGCTTAGATGGGGGTGCAATGTTTGGCACTGTGCCCAAGGTGCTGTGGTCAAAAACCAACACCTCTGATAAAAACAACAAAATTTTACTAGACTGTCGTTGCTTACTATTAATCTCAAAGGATAAAAAAATTCTTATCGATACAGGTCTCGGTGCAGATTTTGAAAAAAAGTATGGCGAAAAACTAGGTGAAAACTTCTACACTCACTACAATATTAAAAAAGGTGAGGACTCGGGCATCATAAAAGCACTAAAGAAGATCAACATCAAAAGCAGTGAAATCACAGATGTTGTTTTAACTCACCTACATTTTGATCATGCTGGAGGGGCCACAACAGTAAAAAATGGGAAGAGTGTTCCTACTTTTGAAAATGCCACCTATTATATTCAAGAGAAAAACTTAGAAACAGCAACACATCCAAACTTAAGGGAAAAGGCCAGCTACTATGAGTGTAACTTTAAGCCCCTCATTGAAGCTGGCTGTCTAAAAGTGCTAAAAGGTCCAGCAGAACTTTTCCCAATGGTTAAAGTGCACATCACTAACGGACACACTCTAGGGCAGCAGACGATATGGATTGATGACTGTAAGACATCTCTTTTATATTGCGCTGATCTGATTCCAACAGCAACCCATGTAAGACTTCCATGGGTTATGGGTTATGACCTAGAACCTTTGAAACTTATTTCTGAAAAAGAGGTAGAACTCAAAAGAGCATTAGATAAAGAGTCTTATTTATTTTTTGAACATGACCCCTACTGTTCTATGGCTCAGGTGATGCATAGTAAAAATCGCAAAGATTATAGGCTAAAAGCACTTTTTAATTTGTCATCTTAAGCCTTTATAGTTCAGTATTTTATTCATGGTTAAAAAAATAATTTTAAGTCCGATCGAAAAATTTTTAAAACTTGAAGCATCAAGTGGAATACTCTTAATTCTGGCCTCAGTGCTCGCTTTGATAATGGCAAATTCTGGCCTACATCACTTTTACCACGACCTTCTACACTTTCCTATTGACCTGCATATTGGATCTTTAAAACTTCATGGCACTCTTCATCACTGGGTAAATGACGCTTTGATGGTGGTCTTCTTTTTTGTTGTAGGTTTAGAAATAAAGCGAGAGCTTGTTTTAGGAGAACTATCAACTCCTAGAAAAGCGGCACTCCCCCTTTTTGCAGCCCTTGGTGGGATGATAGTACCAGCACTAGTTTACGCAGCTTTAAATATTTCCGGTGCTGAGGGCACTGCCCTCAATGGCTGGGGAATTCCTATGGCCACAGACATAGCCTTTGCAGTTGGAATCATTACACTTTTAGGAAAAAGAGTTCCTTTTAGTTTAAAAATTTTTTTACTGGCATTAGCAATTGTTGATGATCTTGGAGCCGTGTTTGTTATCGCTGCTTTTTATACAAATGAAATTCATGCAGCAGCTTTAGGTCTTGCAGCTTTTGGCTGTTTAACAATGATCGTATTTAACTTAATTGGCGTAAGGTCAGTTCTTGCTTATATCCTTTTAGGGTTTATCATTTGGTTAGGCTTTTTTGAAAGTGGGGTGCACGCAACGATTGCCGGTGTTGTAATTGGGTTTTTAACACCATACAAAGCACTTCTTAAAGGTGACAGCTTAGGTGAAGTTCTTAAAAAGCTTTCCGAAAGTGCTCTAACAAAACTTAAATTTCACGATGACTGTGCTACAAAAACTCAACTTGAATACAAAGACCGAAAAACTATACTACAACTAAGAGATGTTGCCTATGAAGGACTCTCTCCTATGGACAGACTGATTGATCAACTTCATCCATGGGTGAGCTTTTTTATCATGCCTGTTTTTGCTTTTTTTAATGCGGGTGTTGAAATTTCAACTGAAGCACTTTCTAGTTTTTTCACATCTCCTGTTTCAATGGGTGTAGTTCTTGGTCTTGTTGTTGGTAAGCCTATAGGAATAGTACTTTTCTCATGGATTTCTACAGTTACTGGCATGGCAGCTCTTCCGACAGGAGTTAACTGGAAGCAAGTTTTAGGACTTGGTTTTTTAGGAGGTATTGGTTTTACCATGTCACTGTTTGTTACAGGACTTGCTATTTCAGACCCTTTTGTTTCTGATCTTGCCAAGATGGGGATTTTATCAGCTTCGCTACTCGCCTCAATTTTTGGAGCCATTCTTTTGATTGTGTTTAGTCCACAAAACAAAGCCTAATTTTTTTAAGAGTCACCTAACCCAAGGTGGCTTAAAGCTTTTTTTGAAATTTCACGCCCCCTTGGAGTTCTAATTAAGTACCCCTCTTTTAACAGATAAGGCTCAAAGACATCTTCTAAGGTTGTACGATCCTCTGATAAAGTTGCTGCAAGAGCATCAATACCTACAGGCCCACCACCATAATAATCATAGATCACTTTTAAAAGCCTTCTATCCATACGATCTAAACCTTTTTCATCAATCTCCATTAAAGATAAAGCTTTTAAAACTACATCTTCTTTAACCGAATCTGTAAGCCTCTCAACGAGAGCGTAATCTCTCACTCGTCTTAAAATACGGTTTGCAACTCTTGGAGTTCCTCTAGAACAACCGGACATTAGCTTTACAGCGCCTTCATTTAAGGTGATTCCAACTTTGCGGGAGTTATTTAAAATGATTTTACCTAGATCTTGCGGCTGGTAAAAATCAAAATGAAGATGGGCAACAAATCTGTCTCTTAAAGGATTTGATAAAAGCCCTGACCTAGTAGTTGCACCAACTAAAGTGAATGGATTAATGTCTATCTGCATAGTTCGAGCAGCAGCCCCTTCCCCTAAAACTATGTCTAGTCGGTAGTCTTCCATTGCAGAGTATAAGATCTCTTCAATGGCAATGTTTATTCTATGAATCTCATCAATAAACAAAACATCATTTGGTTCTAAATTCGTGAGAAGAGATGCAAGGTCTCCTTTTTTTTCTAAAGCAGGGCCCGAGACAACATGAAGATTAACTCCAAGCTCTTTTGAAATAAGCATTGCAAGAGACGTTTTACCAAGACCTGGAGGGCCTGAAAGTAAAGCATGATCCATTGATGATTGTCTAATTTTAGCTGACTCAACCATGAGTTTAATATTTTCCATAACCTTTTTTTGACCAATGTAGTCCTTAAAACTCTCTGGCCTCAAAAAGTGTTCTGTTTTTTTTTCTTGTTCGGCTAAGTTAGGATTTAAAACCATATGATCCATCTTATAACTCCGGTTATCTTTATTAAATTTCTTTTAAAACTAAATGGATCAGCTGTTCTGTCTTTTGTATCTCATGATCTTGTAAAATCTTTTGCGCTAAAGAGACAATTTTTTGCTGTTGAAAGCCTAAGTTCTGGCAGGCAAGAAGTGTTTCATTAAGCATCTCTTCCTTTTCAGAACTAAACTCTTCAGAGGGCGCATCTAATTCTTTAATCTCCATAGATTCAAGTTCAAAACTCCCTTGGAACTCACTTTGCTGCTCTAAAGAAGAGTTTAAAAGGTTGGGGGTTTTTTCTGAATACATCATTACAGTTTGTATTTTTTTTCTTAAATCAAGAATCATTTGAGAGGCAGCTTTATCGCCAACACCAACGACAGACTTTAATGTAGCCTTGTCTTCAGTTTTTATAGAAGAAACTAAAACTTGCACTCCAAGTTGTGATAAAACAGAATAAGCTGACCTTGGCCCAACACCTTTAACACTTAATAAAAGTTCAAAAAGTTTTTTTTCTCTTAAATTTTTAAAAGAAAAAAGCTCTTCAGAAGTTTCTCTAACAATGTGAGAGATAAAAACAGAGCTTCTAGAACCTTCAGGAAGTATCGTGTAACAATGAAGTTGATAGCCTAAGCCTGATTGACTTTGAATAATAGCCTCTTTTCCATCACTAAAAAGAACATGACCCTCAATGTAACCAATCATAAAACTCCCACTTAAAAATACTAGTTCTAGTTTACAAAGAATTAAAGCAGGTGTTTTAAAGAGCTCTTTAAATTTGAGCCTTTAGACGTTCTTTTACTTTTTGAAATACCTGATACTTCTTTTCCCCTATACAAACTATGACACAAAGCTAAAGCAAGGGCATCACTTTCATCATCAGATGAAAATTTATGTTGAGGAAAAAGAAAGCTTAAAGACTTTGCAACAGAGTCTTTTGAGGCAAAACCATGGCCTGAAACTGCTGATTTGACTAAATTAGGTGCATACTCACTCACAGCACAGCCCTCTGAACCTAAGACTGAAAGCGCAGCCCCTCTGGCTTGAGAAAGCTTGGCTAAAGAACTCACATTTTTAACATGAATTAAAGACTCAACTGACACGCTGTAGTCTGAGCCATAAGACGTAATGAAATTATTAAAAAAATTATGAATCATTGAAAGTCTTTTAAAAAAATTATCTTGTTTTCTTAGATCTAGAAAACCTGAAGTCAAAATGTTAATACTTTTACCTTCAAACTTCGTAAGAGCGAAACCAAATTTTAAAGAGCCTGGATCAAGTCCTAAAATCTTATAAGACATATAAAACCCTCCCCACAAAAGTGTTAAGGTCTTATAATATAATATTTAAAATAAAAGACTAGATCAATAGATTTTAAATACAAAGCTCAAGTTTAATCTTCTAGGTAAGCTTTAACAACCTTTCCACCTTCAACCAGTGTTTCAGCTTTAGCCTCAGGCACTCCTGTGGCTGCAATTAGACTTTTAGCGGCAGACTGATGGGTTTCATTAGCATCTATATCCGCTCCAGCTGTTCCACCCGTTACTGAGTTGATAGCCATAGACTGGTAAAAGTTATTAGACCCTGTTTGTGCAACATCTCCAATCATTCCGCCTTTTATACCTGGACCAAACGAAAACATAACTGTGTGCGATCCATAATGATGTCGACCACCACGAGTGTTAAATCTTGTATCTCTTCCAAAGATATTTAGCATAGAAAAGATAGTCTGATCCTGAATACCGTAAGAGACAAGCGCATCATATAAGCTGTTAATAGTTGTAATTCCATTTGTATGACCCGTAACTTCAGTAGCCTTTGCAGCGTTATCATCGTGATTGTCTCCACCAAAATTGATACTCAAAGTAACAAGTGGTGTAACTTTTAAAGCTAAAAGTGCTGCTGCAGTTTTCATTACATTCTCTTCAGTATCAGAATCTACTGTATTTAATGCTGTTACAAGTTGATCACCCAATTGACGAGCTCGTCCACCAGAAACAATATGTTCATCGACATAATTTTTTTGAGCAGGAGTTCCTGTGGCTTTAAGTGTGCTGTAAAGACTATCTACATACTGATCTCTTATAGATCTTGCATTTGTTAAGTTTTGCGAAAGTGCAGGAAAAAGAGATTTAACACCTGTTGGTAAATACAACTGTTGATTTCTACCTTTAAAAGTCGCAGACACTGCACCAACAGTTTGGGTATTAACATTGGTATTTCCCGAAGCTGCCATTGATATAGGGCTATCTAGCTGTGTACCCAGAAGTTTACTCATTTCATTAGAAATAACTGAAGGAAGCATCTCAGCACTTGAACCAACAATTGGTCCAACGTTGCCATTTAAAGTCAAAGCCTGATTGCTTTCATTGTGTGCTACGGCAGTTGTTCTTAAATGAAAAAAGTTAGCTGTTTGTTTGATATTATTATTTAAATTGTTCCACACACCAGCGGCTTGAAGTGTTTGTGAACCAAGAGTTATATTCTCAGGCGTCTGGTAGGCTGGTGGATGTTCATAACCTGTTTTGTAGGTTCCAGGTGCATTTGAGTTCACAGGATCACCGTCTCTGCTGTAGCAGTAAATCATATGCTTTCCAGCAGTTTGTGCCATAGACCTTCGAGTTAAAAAGTGAATTGGAACACCAGTCAAAAGAGACCTTAAACCAAGTCCACCACCTGAACAAAGAGCCATGATTAAAGCTTCACGTCTTGATAGTTTGATTTTTTTATTACTCATAGCCCAACCCCCGTAAAATCAGGACTTGTACATGCAAATGCAACCACCTGTTTCATTGCATCTTCGTGACTCATTAAAAGTTGAGATCTCATATCTGAATACACATTACCAATGACACCTCTAAAGGCATCATGCCTAGGGTGACTTGTATTAAGTCCAACCAAGTAGTTTGTAAGAAGACCTAAATCTGAAGAAAGATTTGCCTCACTTCCATTAATATACTGACTGCCTTCTGATACTATCAACTCCCCTAAAGCCACACAGATATTTTCTATCCCCTGTCTTGCAAACGTGTCTAAAGTAAAAGAGTTTACAACATTTAATAAGCCTCTAACTGTTAAATCATCTCCTAAACTGTCGACTAAATCTCTTAATTCTGTCTCTTCACAAAGACCGCCATCATTATCATAAGCATCTGTAGCAACACCTCTAATAGCCTGAATCTGTCTAAACCTTGAATTTACATTTTGGCAAAAGTGAGTTTTTCTTAACCTATTAACAAAAAAACCATTGGTAGTAGTAGTTGAAGTTAACTCAGCTCCAGTTATTAAACTTGAAGAGGCAAGCTCTCTATATAAAGTTTTAAAGTTATAGTTTGAAGCTTGAAAAGCTTGGGTGATTCTTATGTACTCAGGGTCTGTGATCAAACAGTTAGTTGTGTTAAGTGCAACACACATCTTTTGAACCCACGCTGCCGCAAAATCAGGATGAGTGGCAATAGATGTGCCTAAATCATCAATTGTTGTCATTTGATTGGTATGTCCATCAATTGCAAAAGAGTTTAAATCATTTGAAAACTCTGAACTAAATTTATATTCATTGTCCATTTTATTTCTAAAAATGTTTCTCATTGGATCCATAAGACGGTGACACTTGTAACACTCTGAACTTTGAGGTGCATGAACTTCATCCAAATGCACTAGATTCGCTTGTGGTGTTAAATCAGATGTAGAAAAACTTTTTCCTAATCCTGCAATTAGAGTTTGATTGATCGTTACTCTAAATTGATTATTAGCGTTTGTTAAATAACTTGATAAAAATGCAGGAGTTGTAAAGTAGCCCACTCTCGGAATGCTAAAGGTAACAGTTGCATCATTGTTTAGATTTTTATAGTAGTCAAAATTTGTAAATGAAACTTGCTCATTGTCATTTTGTGCAAAGTTTATAAATCTCCAGTCATTAAAAGTGGCGGGAACTCTATTTTCAGTTCTATTTAAAAGGGAGTCTGCAGTACCCGAATATAGAACAGGATCGGATCTTCTATCCATCCATGCATAGACAACTAAAAGTCCTGTTGTAACAGCAAATCTTTTTGTCGTTGCAATTTCATGAAATGGGCGATCACGTTCAATAATATCCAAAGCAGTTCTAGCAAAAGACTCTCTCATATTTTGTCTTGCAATCGGAATTCCACCATTACTTAAAAGACCAACAGCATCTACAAAATCTTGGTTTAAAGCACGATCTAAATAAAACTTTAACTTACCTTTACCTTCATCAGTATTAGACCATGTATCTATTAAATTTTTTAAACTTTCAACTTTATTGGCCGAAGTTACATAGCCTTGATACTCTTGCTCAGTTACAGCTCCACCATGAACCAGATACTTTACTTTATTTAAAACAGAATCATCAGAAGAAGCTTTAAAGGCTGTAGGATTTGAGTTTCCACCTCCACCAGATACGTTAGCCCATGCTTGTATTCCAGCAGTAATTTGATCAATAACATCACTTCCAAAACCATTGTGACCATTCCCTAAAACAGTTAGCATGTATGAGCCTTCTGGATTTGTAAGATCAACAAGATTTCTTGCTGTTAATGCATTGTAAGATAAACCTGCATCGTCAACTGCAAATTTAGGATTTTGATCAACCCCATGACAACCGGCACAGTTAAAAGTAAGTACAGGATGAAGATGTGTTGAAAAAGCTTGAATATCTTTTTCTAGAGGGGAGGTGTCATCACCATCACCACTGTCATCACCAATCCCACCGCCGGGAAGTAGATTTAAAATCGCACTAGTATAAGAAGATGAACAAGCAGTTGTTAAAAATAAAAGCGCAAAAGTTAGCGCAAGATTTTTGAATTTGATACTCATAGTAACTTATCGGCATAATAGCCAAATAATAAAGTAAAAATAAAAAAAAGCCTCTTATCATAGAGGCTTTTTAACTTAGAACTCTTTTAAAAAAGAGGTCTTAAAAATTATTTAAAAATGCTTAAGATTTTAGATAGGCATCGACAACTTTACCACCAATAACCATCTCTTCAGCTTTCTCTTTACTGATACCCATAGCTGCCATTAAACTTTTAGCAGCAGAGTGTAGAGTCCTTCCAGATTCAATATCAGCTCCGTTTGTTCCACCCGTTTGAGAGTTTATACCCATGGCATTGTATCTGTTATTGTTATCGGCTGCTAAATCACCAATCATTCCGCCTTTTATACCAGGACCAAATGAAAACATCATACTTGCATTGCCCCAATGATCTCTTCCGCCTCTAGAATTTCTTCTAGTAGTACGTCCAAAAACATTAATTTGCGCAAAAGTTGTCTTATCTTGAATTCCATAAACAGACAAAGAGTCATATAAAAGATTTATAGAATTAATTGCTGATCTGTGCATATCAACTTCTCGAGTTAAATTACTATCTGTATGGTTATCACCACCAAAATCTAAACCAACCATCACTGCTGGAGTAATCTTTAAAGCTAACAATGCAGCTGTCACTCTCATAGCGTTGTCTTGCGAGTTGTTATTAATCTCTTCTAAAGCTTCAGAAAGTTGAGTTCCCAACTGCCTCGCCTTATTACCAGAAACAATATGCTCATCTAAAAAATTCTTTTGTGCAGTTGACCCAGAGTTCTTTACACTTGTGTATAAATCATCAACCATCTGATCTCTAAAAGATCTTGCATTTTGAAGTTCTGGAGTGATTCCAGGAAAAAGACCCTTTACCCCAGTTGGTCGATAAATTTGTTGATCTCTACCTTGATAGCTTAAAATATCACTATTTATAGCAATAGGGTTTGGAACTTGTGTTCCTAAAGTTTTACTTGTCTCGTATGAAATAGCTGAAGGAATCATTTCTGTTCCTCTTCCTAGAGGGGATTGAACACCACCAGAAGCTGTTAACACCGCTCTTTGCTCATTGTGTGAGTTAGTACCTGATCTTAAGTGAAAGAAATTGGCATTAGCTTTAATTCCGTCTCTTAGGTCATTCCAAACATCAGCTGCTTGGTGTGTTTGGTCACCAATTGTCATATTCACTGGGTTACTAAAAGCACCAGCATGCTGGTAGTTTGCTTTGTAAGTTCCAGGAATGTTAGCATTTACTGGATCTGATGAACGTCTTGAACTAAAGACCAAGAAGTTTTCATTTGCAGCTTGTGCCATTGATCTTTTAGTTAGAAAGTGGATCGGAACACCAGTAAGTAGAGCTCTAAGTCCAATCCCACCACCAGAGGCTAAAGCTAGCATTAGTATTTCACGTCTAGATAGTTTTGTTTTATTATTATTACTCATAGTCCTACTCCTATAAAATCAGGTGTGGTGCAACCAAAGGCGATGGCCTGTCTCATGGAGTCACCGAAATTAAAGTCTAATTGTTCATTTGAATTAACGTATACAGCTTTAACTGCTTGTCTTACTTGTGCATATCTTGGGTTACTTGGCGGAAGTCCCACTAAGTACTGTGTGATAAGGTCAAAGCTTTCTTCAATATCATCAGCGCTGTTAGATATATAATCAGATCCTGCGCGTACAATGATGTCACCTAAACCGTAGCAAGCTGTATCAATTGTTTGTCTAGCAAAAGTATCTAAAGTGAATGAATTTACAACGTCTACTTCACCTCTTACGGTAATATCATCACCGAGGCTTTCAATAGCATCTTCAATAGTGTCGTTACTACAAATTGAATTTCCGTTATCAAAAGTGTCTACTGCAACACCCCTAGCTGCTTGCATCTGTCTTAGACGTGCACCAACACTTTGACAAAACGATGTGCCTCTCACTCTATTCACGACATAACCGTTTGTAAGTACTGTTGTTGTTGCCTCAGCCGCAGTCACTAAAGGTGATGAAGCTATTTCGCGGTAAAGAGTTTTAAAGTCAAAGTCTGAACGCTGAAATCTTTGAGCAATTCTTTGAACCTCAGGATCTCTTGAAATACATCTTGAGCTGTTAAATGCTATGCAAAGTTTCTGTACCCATGCACTTGCAAAATCAGGGTGCGTAGCTATTGCTTCACCAAAATCAGAAAGGTTTCTCATCTCCATTGTTTTTCCAAAGAAAGCGAAAGAAGATAGATCGTTAGAAAACTCTGAATCAAATCTGTATTCATTGTTCATTTTATTTCTAAAAATATTTCTCATAGGATCCATACTGATGTGGCACTCATAACACTCAGAGTTCTCTGGAGCATGCTCATCATCCATATGTACAGCATTTGGTTGAGGTGTATTATCAACAGGTGAGAATGTTTTACCAAGTCCACCAATCAAGGCTTGGTTAACAGTTACACGGTATTGGTTATCAACATTTGATGGATATTTCGATTGAAAGGCAAGTGTTGAAAAGTAACCTACTCTTGGAATACTAAACGTTACAGTGTCACCATCACTTAAACCACGGTAGTAGTTAAATAATTCGTTGGCTTCGCCAGCAGTGTTTGTATCATCGCTTGGAATCACCTGTTCAGCATCGTTTTGAGCAAAATTTATAAATCTCCAATCATTGTAATCACTTCCTTGATCACGATCATTGATAAGATTTCTAATACGAAAGTTATCATTTCCAGGAGTACTTCTTCTATCTTGGTAAGCATAACCCATTAAAAGTACTGAGTTTACAGCAAAACGTGTTGTTGTTGCTACTTCAGTAAATGGACGATTAGAATTAATAATGTCCAAAGCTGTTCTTGCGAACGACTCTCTCATACTTCCATTTAACTCTACAACGTTTCCGTTATCAAAAAGTTCAGTGGAATCAGTTGTATCTTGATGTAAAGATCTACTTAAGAAAAACTTAATCTTCTCTTGTCCTTCAACTGATGTAGACCAATTATCAACAAGACCCTTTAAAGCTTCTTGCTTATCACTGGATGCTAGGTAGGCTTGATACTCTTGATCTGTTACAGCACCACCATGAACTAAGGATTTAACCTTAGCTAAAACCGTTGAATCATCAGCACCTTTAAAGTTAATCGGAGTTCCACCACCAGGAGTTTGTTCTTTATAGTTGTTTACAACTCTAGCCCACTCTTCGATTCCAGCCTGGATTTGGTCTATAACAGCACCTCTTATTTCACTATGACCATCATCTAACTTCTTAATCATATAAGAAGATAAAGGACTCTCTAGATCTACTAGACTTGTGCGTTCGATTTCATCGAAAGCAAAAGCTACATCACTTACAGCAAAAAGAGGCTGTTGATTGTTCCCATGACAAGTAGCACAGTTCTGCTCCAAGATAGGATGAAGATTGTCAGAAAAAGCCTTCTGGGAAGCTGCATCTATACTTGAGTTGCTGCTCGAATATGGAGACGAGCACGCATTGTAAGATGAGACCATAAAGCCTATACCAATAATACCGATTAGTTTTATTATTTTTTTATCCATGTTAACTTTTCGGCTTAATGAATTAGTCCTAAAGTTTAGCTCTTGTTTATTTATTTTTTTTTATAAAAACGACACAAAGCCAAACAAATAGTGTATCAAAATAAGACTTGTAAGCTGAATTCACTACAAAAGTGTTGCACTAAGAACATCGGTTATAAAAGCTTTCAAAATGTAAAAATCTTAATTTTATCGTCAAAACAAAAAAACCCAGGTATGAAAACCTGGTTTTGTAAATTTATTAATATTAGGAATAAAATTATTTAATTACAACCCGTGGTAAGCGTAAGCTTACCACTTATCATTAAGAAGTACTTTAGAATACGACCATTCCAAGTGTCAGATATCAAAAGATTACCGTCATTAGATTTTTTAAAATACATGGCATTGTTTAAAAAAGTTCCAGGAAGGCAAAGCTTTTGGGGCTCCACTAAAATCACATCATTTGTATTAATGGCTTGATCCCTGTTGATTCTAACAGAGTATAGATCTTTACTACTTGAATAAATAAGTACATCATCAGCACCATCTTTAAAAACTTCAAAATGACTGGCATTAAAATACTCAGTAGGATTATCTTTTAAGTAAACAGATTTAAATCTATTCGTATTCAAATTCAAAATATTTAAAGCATCTGAACTCGAATACGCAAGTTCATCTGTAGAAAATTTTAAACTTCGACTTGTGTAAGTTTTTAGCTCACTGTTGTTTTCAAAAGTGCCCGGGTTTTTAGGATCATTTGTATTCCTACCTTTAAAAAGATCTCCTGCAAATAAAGACTCTTGGTTTACAGCTGCACCATTAGAAATATTTACTTCACTAATAAGACCAGAAAAAGCTGTGTACTGAGAGTGTGTTCTAGCAATAACATTAGCTTTTGACATAATAAGGCTTCCTGTATTTGGGTTTAAATCAATTCCATACAAGTGAAAAGCCTCACTGTTGTTTCTTAGTTCATTTATTTGATCAGGAACATCGTTTAAAACCATATTCACTGATTTAGAGTTTAAATCTAAATTATAAAGTGTTCCTTCAGGAACGCTAAACAAGATATTCTCATTCCCATTTCTAAAATCTCCTACCATATGGTGCATGTAATTTAAATTTGTTGCTCGCCTTCCGCTGAATTCAAACTCATCAAAACTTTTTGTACCAGAAAATTCTTCTGTACGTGATGCATCACTAGGGCCACCAATCAAAGTTGTAATTCTACTCTCATCTGAAGAAAGCTCTCTTATAGTGTTACTAACAGAATCAACATAAACAACTTCACCAGTTGGTCTTTGAACCAAAGCATGAGGGGATCCAACCATTGCTGCTAAAGCATTTGGTTCATCCACTTCATATGTGCTTCTTCCTATTCTGTATTTCAAATTAAAATCAAGGTCGTAAACACCAATTCTTGATAAAGAAGAGTCAGATAGATATATCTCTCTTGAAATTCTATCAATAAAAACACCTTCTGAACGACTTCCAGTCCACTGGGTTTTAACACCTGTACTTAAATCAATAACATAAAAGCCATAGTCTGAACCTAAATAAAGTTTGCCTTCAAAGGCGTCCAACTTGAAATTCCAACGTTGATCATCAATGAGAACTTGCCTAAATGTGTTTCCACTTTGAGTAAGACTTTTAATTGTATGCTCTCCCCAACCTCTTGAAGCACCATCAGTATTAGTAGATACGTAAATCACACCATTTTCATCAACTGTCATACCAGAGATATAACCTAAACTTTGATTAAGATCTGAAGCACTAGCATTTTTAACAAGAGTTACACTTTGCGGAGTACTGTGCGTACTAAGTGGAATCATACCATTACCTGCAATAATGTATGAACTTAAATCATCAACAGAAACAGCATTTGAAAGCCCTTCAACAACAGACAGAGGTATCTCATACAGATAACTCTTAGCACTTGTTGTGTTAACTGATAATCCCGCATTGGCAGCCATTATAACAGTCTTAACACCAGAAACTTCTCTTAAATGAATATAAGAATTTTGAGAATTAATAATAAGATTAAAATCTCCAAGACTTCTATCAGAATTAAAACTAACTCTGTAAACACCCCTACCACTTACAGTCACGTAAGCTTCATTTTTAGGCTCGTTAAAAAGTATAGTTTGTATGCCTGTACCTAAATTTATTTCAGAACTTTTTGCAGACACTCCTGGTCTAATATTTAGACCAGTTCCTGCAAAATGATTTATATTTTGAAAGTTTCTATTTTGGTCTGTATTGATTTTTCTAATATTATGAAACTTTCTATCAGAAAAGAATAAACTTCCAGTCGCATCTTTTCTTAATATTGTTGGATAGTTAAGCCTAACATTTGCACTGTTAAATGATCCCCCATTCCCCTGCGCGTTCTCCCCTGCAATCACCTTCCATAAAGATGTCATAGGCTGCGATAAAACTGTTTTAGTATTTCCAGCTCTATCTTGAATAGAGATGCAAAAGTAAAAAGCATCCAAAGGATCTTTTTGAGGCCAACTTATAGGAATACTTTTTTCATAAGCCTGCCACGGGATAAGTATATTTAGATTGTTTCCTGAACAGTCATCAGAACTTGACGTTGAAACTTGAAGCCCCTTTGAATTACTTATACCACTGGAGTAACCATTAGGTGCTGAAACGTCTAAGCCTTCCCAAGTGAGTGGCGTATTCTCACTAAAGGCAATTGATTTTGAAAAAATTCCTGATTTTAAAATACCATCTAAACTAATATCTGGTGTCACTGTATCTAAGTATATTTCATATTCTATGAGCTCTTCAGCACCATCTGCAGTGTTAGCTTTTATGTAAACGAGTTTTAAGCCGTCTTTTGAACCATCAGCAGCAAAAGAACCTTTCAAGTCAAATGTAAGATCTTGAGCTCCATTAAGGGCAACTTGAGAATCACTAAAGTCTGAACTTAAGCTCATCTCTATACTTTCAAAAGAGCTCAGATCCAGTTCTGTTTTTAAATCAACAATTTGTGCATTTGTGTATTGCAAAAGATCAAGAGGGTCAGCCTCTAGTTCAGGATTTACACCACGATCCGTTAAACTAAGGTTGGTTTCAAAACTAACTTGGCTACAGTTTTGAAACAAGAAAATTAAAAACAAGGCAGTTGGAAGTAAAAAAATTTTTGAGCGTGTACGTGTTTTCAAACTATAATCCTTTTCTAAATTACTATACTACTGCATATTTCAAACTATCTCAGTTTTATCTAGGATTCTGGATCAAAGTAATACAACTTGAGACAGGAAGTGTTTCTAAATAGTTGTGATGTGAGCATTTTAGTGATTAGTAAAAGCTTAAAAGGGAAATCTTAGTATTTTATCTACGAAAAAGGCCCATTACTATAATTTAGACAGATCCTGTACTATCTACATAAATACACAAAAGTCTTTTTAAACAGCCTATAAAACCTTAAAGTAATTTTTAAGGGTTAGATAGTTTATCCTAATACAAATACATTTTGGAGAATTTAATGATGTTAGTGTTACAAAAAAAAAATGAAATACAACCTAAAAATATAGGCTTTGCTAGACTTACATTACTTCTACCAATTTTGTTTTTGCTTTTTTTTGGCTGCTCTAAATCTTCAGAAAATTCAGAAAAAGAATACACAAAAGCTACTCAAGAACTTGAAAATAATGGTGTTAAATTTAGTTCAAAAGAAACAGATGATGGTGTTGTTGTTACACTTAATGTTGATGAATATTCAAAAAAACTTTCTAAGCTAGATGCTAACTCTGATAAGATTAAGCATACGGATAAAACTATTAAAGCCGTTAACTCTTTAATCACCCAAACAGATAATTACTTAAAAAATAAAAAACTAACTGCTAATGAATACACAGAAGTAATAGCTAAAAGAAGATTACTCAATCGTATTCTTCCGGAATTAAGAAATAGACAAGATATGCTAGGATTAGTAGAATTAGAAGAGTCTTTAGATACTTTAGAACAAAAAGAAAATCCATATTTTATTTCAATGTTCGATGATGAAAAACTTCACCTTTGTGGGTCATACAATAAAATAGAAAACTTTGTAGATTTTGACGGAAGAACCTTTAAAGCTTTTGATATGCTTGATAAAATAAAGGTTTTAAGAGTTCTTTTATGCACGGATCAAAAAACTATTGATAAAACAAACTCTATTTTTTCTGATTACTCTGAAAAAAATATTTTCATCAATAAGCCTGCTTACTTTTCAGCACCTGTCAGCTCTGACAATCACTATATTGAAGTTCCTAAAGATAGAAATATCTTAAAAGAGCATTCACTTGATATTGAGTTTGAAAGAGGTCAAAGGGTTAACTATAATACTGAACTAGAAGGTGACAATTATACTGCAGTTGAAACTGAAAACATTTTTGTCAGACAAGATGAAAGTGAATTACAGTCTAAATCTTTTGTTACTATAAATTTACCTGTTTTAAATTTTCTATACCTTCTAGAAAACAGTAATGAAAGCAATGAAAGTGTCTCGTTTATTTCTGATGATTACTTTTTTTATTTAAATTCAGCGCAAGTTTCAAATGAGCATAGATCAAAGATAAATGTCTTTTTTAGCACCTATTACTCTAAAAAAGATGAGATAATAAAAAACTTTAATAATTCTCACATTATTCAACGTCTCGATGCACTTTTTGAACAATCAATAGTCAGATCTACTGATCAAATCATCACTATGATTCTTAATAAAGACTATGAAGGCTTAAGAAGCTTTGCTACTGCTAAAAACTGCAATCAAGTAAGTTTAAATAAAAATTCTTATCTATTAAATGAAATCAAGTACTTTGGCATGTCGCCTTTAATGGCTGCCGCAATTTTAGATGATCAAACTGCTATTGATATTCTTTTAACAGAAATAGAAGGTGTTGATCCAAACTTAGAATCTCCTGTTTTTGAAATGGACTATAAATCTATAGGCCGGGTAAAAACTGTTTACCTCTCAAGTGTTCAGCGTTACAGCGGATACAGTGGTGGTACAGGAAGTAGCAGTGGTGGATCTTCTTCTGATTATGACTCTCAAAAGTATCCAGGCTATACAGCTCTAATGCATGCGGTACGAGAAAACAACTGTGATGCAGCTTCTGTTATAATCGAAACAAAACCAAAAACTTTAAACAATTTAAATCATGAAGGTAAGTCAGCTCTTTCTCTTTCACTCTCATATAGTCGCAAACCTTGTATCAAAACACTTCTTGAAGCGGGTGCTTATGATTTAGATATAATCAGCACAACTGATGGCTATCACTCTGAAATTAAAAGATCAAATGTAGCATCTGTTGAGTTCATAAAACATATCGATAAAAAAGAATTTAAAAAAGCAAAAGTCAAAAAAGCACTTAGGCACGCTATGGTCTTTGAAGCTATTGATATTGATTTTAAGCAAGAGATTTACAAAAGACTTCCAATCACTAAAAAACAAGTTCTTAAAAATATTGCAAATAGAAACCTATCAAAATCAAAATGTTTGGAAAGCTATCTTGCCTGGGAAGAACTATCAGTATGCTTTGATCCATTTTTTGCCTATTTTATTGAAGCTGATCTTTCTAAAGAAAAAATATTTGGTGATGAGAAAGAAACTCTTTTTGATTATGTTTTTTCAAACTTAAAAAATACTGAAAACTATGGGCAAGATAAAATCGGAAGCTTCATTAGAGCCTTAGCTTCTGTATCACCTTCATGGGTAACTGATTGGGCGAATCCTACAGATTCTTTTAAAGGTCAAAATATTTTAGTTGCAGCATCAATGTTTGGAAGACATGATATTTTACAGACTCTACTTAGTGTTGATGGTATACAAGCAGACGTAATTGATGCAAAAACAGAATATAATGCCTTGGAGTGGCAGTATGTTTCAAACTCAAATTTTCTTGGATTTGCAACAAAAAATCCTGCAAGTCTATTAAGATTAATGGGTGTTAAAGTAAGAGACCCACTTTTTACAATAGATAAGATCAGCTTATCAACAGGGCTTTCTGCTGAAGCTAAAAATAATATGAAACGTATTCTTGAGGAGACTAGTGAAGATCCATTTTCTGGAAATTAGTAAACTTTAGTCGTTTTAAAATTGGTAGCGAGAGAGGGACTTGAACCCCCGACACCCGGATTATGATTCCGGTGCTCTAACCAGCTGAGCTACCTCGCCAATTTTTCTAAAAAAAAGTTAACTGAGCCTTATTTGAATGTCAAAATATTAATATCTAAACTCAAGAGGCTTCTTCACAACTCTAAAAGCCGCATATACCTTTACATAAAATTTTAGGTATGAGCCTAATCTTTAAGCCTACCAACTGACAAAAGAAGGACCTAGATCCAGTTGAAAGCTGAAAAAATAGCGCTTAACATTAACTATAGCAGATATTTATTATCTCTACTCAAAAGATAAAAGATTTTATGGATTCAATTTAAGATATGCTTAAAAAACTTATAATTATAATCACAAGCCTAACACTCACCTTCTCATCCATGGCCTCAGCAAAGGTCTATCAAGTAGACTTTGATGCGGATAAGGACGCTATGTGGAGGGCAACACTCATTGCCCTTAGCAAATACCCTCTAGATGCTACAAAATATGACCAAGGCCTTATCAAAACTGACACCTTAACGGAGGGTGATTACTGGAGGCCTGTTTTTAGAAACTTAAACAACGAACATCTATACACTTTGGAGGTGCAGGTTTTTGAATCTTCAACAGGTACAAGAGTTGTCGTTGAAAAAAATCTAAAAAGAAAAAGTGGCTTTAACCGAAATGAAAAAGAATTACAAACTTTAGGTATAGAAGAGGACATGATTTTATACCGTATTCAAAGAGAGCTTAACATTGATAGAGCTGTTAAAAGACTTAATTGAATCTATATCCAGAAGCATCTAACACCAAGAAAAACAATAAATAAAGATTAGATACCTAGAGGAGCGTTATGAAAATTTCAGATGAAGGCCTAAAAGAAATTCTAAGTTTAGGACAGGTAAAAAAAACATCAACTCTTGGCTTGTACTTTTTATATGAATGGGACGGTGTCTCTTATATAGCAGTACCAAATATGAATGTTACTATCTCAAGCGAATTTAAAGACAACGTTAAAGTACTCCTATCTCCAGAGCAGTTTCAAATTATTGAGAATGCAATTCAGCCCACTGTTGGTGTTGAGAGCAAAGCTGAAACACAAACATATGAATCTCCTTTAATACTTTCAAATTCACCCTTTGCTACTAAAAATTTTGAATCTACAACAAGTTACTTTGAAACCACACTTCTTTTATCACTCACTCCGGATAAAAAAAGTTTTGTATTTAAAGAAAGCTACGGTACTAATCCATTAACTAAAAATTTTAAATGTTCTTTAAGTAAACCTTCACCTTTAAAAGTTGTGTTTGATACAAAAAAACCTTTTCACGGCCTCTACTCCCCTATTGAAAATTTTAATGAATGCCTAGAGATTATTAATGTTGATTATAAAAACTTATGGATCACGGCCTACCCACTTTTTGAAAATAATGAAATCAAAGGGGCTGTTATGTCGTTTAGTCACAATACTGAGCTACCAACGAGTATTTTGGAGTCTTTTGAAGAGTCTAAAGTTCAGTATTTAAACGTTCTTAATTTGTAGTAATTTTAATATTTCTAGTGTTATCACTACATTTTTCAATTTTCACATCTATTAGATCAATAAAATAACTACTATAATCAACGTTTTGTGGCCACTCCACAAATATAAGGTCAGAATTTTCAATTTCAGAAAAATCATCCTCTAAATCATAACACCGATCTTCAATTCTATAAAAATCATAATGAAGCACTTTAAAGCCTTTGATTTCATAGATGTTTAGAATTGAAAAAGACGGTGAGCTAAAACCATTTTTTAAAATCTCTTGCTCACTTAGGTTAAACCTTTGTTTTAAATACTCTTTAACAAAAAGTGTTTTTCCAGCACCCATTTTTGCATCAAACAGTATATGCTTTCTTTTTTGAAGATATGAATCTAAAAAATTATAAACTTCGTTATAGTCACCTAAAGCACAGTCCAAAAAAGATTCTAAAACTTCATTCATTTAATTTTAAACTAAATTTTCTTTTAAAAAATTTTTATAATCCTCAGCAATGCTTGAGATTTGACCTTTATTTTTACCTTCAACAAGAATTCTAGCCAAATTTTCAGTTCCTGAGTAACGAACTAAAATTCTACCTCTTTCACCAAGATCTTCTTCTTTTTGCTTTTGAAAAACGTCAAATCCTTTTATGTCTTCAAAAGGAACCTTGTTTTTAACTTTAACATTTATCTGTACTTGTGGATAAGGCTCAATCACAGTTCCTAGTTTTGAAAGTGTTGTGTTTTTTCTTTTCATGACTTCAAGGATCTTAAGACTTGCTACAATCCCGTCACCTGTAGTGCTATGATCAGAAAATATTATATGACCCGACTGTTCACCACCCAAACTTAAGTTCATGTCTCTCATCACACGCACAACATTTTTATCACCGACATCGGCCCGAATAACATCTATGCCTTTGGAGTTTAAACACTCATCAAGAGCAAGGTTACTCATTTTTGTGGCAACAACTTTGTTCTCTTTTAAACGGTTTTCTTCTTTTAAATGAAGAGCAGCAATTGCTAAGAGTGCATCCCCATCAACAATTCTACCCTTTTCATCAACTAGTATAACTCTGTCAGCATCACCATCTAAAGCAATACCTAAATCTGCTCTATACGTTCTTACAGCCTCACTCAAAGCCTCAGGGTGAAGAGCTCCTGCAGCACTATTTATATTAAATCCATTAGGAGATACATTTAAAGGAATCACTTCTGCACCAAGTTCTTCAAAGACCATAGGTGCGACTTTATAAGCAGCACCATTTGCAGAATCAAGAACAAGTCTTAAACCCTCTAAATTTATATCTAACGGAAATGTATTTTTAGCAAAAACAATATACCTACCAGCAGCATCATCTATACGTTTTGTTCGGCCAACATACTCATTTTGCACCAAAAGATTGTTTAGATTTTTATTCAAAACATAGTCTTCAATCTCTAATTCCATTTGATTAGAAATCTTATAGCCATCAGAGCCAAAAATCTTTATGCCATTATCAGAGTACGGATTGTGTGAAGCAGAAATTATAATCCCAGCACTTGCTCTCATGTTTTGCGCAAGAAAACCAATACCAGGGGTTGGCATAGGTCCGATAAGTTGGACAAAAACACCTACAGAATTTAAGCCACTAGCTAAGGCTTGCTCAACCATATAGCCAGAAATTCTCGTATCTTTTCCAATTACAACTTTAACTATCTCATCTTTTTTCTTATTCTTATGAAGTAAAACACCTAGAGCTTGTCCAATTTTAACAACCATGTCTGGTGTAATAGGGTAAACACCAGATTTGCCTCTAATACCGTCTGTTCCAAAAAGTCTTTTCTTTTTCAAAAGATCAATCTGATCTAGCTTTTTATCTTTAGACATTTAGCACTACTCCTCAGCGACCTTTCGATTTAATTTAAAATCAATATATGCAGGCTCAGATTTAACCATCTTAACCCCCACTGGCAATGAAATGTTTCTCTTCTCAATCTTATATCTTTTAAACCCTGCAGTTAAGCCCCTGAGATCAAACAAAACTGAGATTTGCTCCGTTTCAAGCTTTCTAAAAAGTTTTCTTCGAGCTTTTAAAACAAGGCTTACCTTATTGGGCTCACCCTCTAATATAGAGTTTTTATCTAGTACATACTCAACACCGACTTCTTTTGTCACCGTGTACTCTTTTTGCCCCAAGACCACAAACCAAAGACTGAGGCTTAAAATAAGGCTATAGACTTTAATTTTTCCGTTTGCTGTAAAAAGTTCAGTTAAATACTTAATCATAAAACCTTTTTACCTCTAGCTTTTATGAAGGCCCTAACCTCTGTATGGATATCATCTTTTGAAGTTAAATACCTAAGCTTTCCAGACTCTACCAAAGCAATCTTTTTACTCTCTTCACTAACAACAACAACTTTAGCATCAGTCAATTCAGTTACACCAAGGGCCGCTCTATGTCTCGTTCCTAAATTCTTATCTAATGCTGGATTTGTGCTTAAGGGTAAGAAGGTACCAAGCTTTACAATTCGACCTTCTTTTACAACCATAGCACCATCATGTACTGCAGAGCTTGGATGAAAGACCGCTTGAATAATTTCACTTTTTACATCACACATAAGCTTTACACCTGTTTCTGTATAAGAAGAGATATCAATCTTATTTTCAAAAATAATTATCGCACCGACACCTTTTTTACTCATTTGAATTAAAGATTTACTAAGCTCATCTATTGTAAATGCTTGTTCTAAAGATTCATAGTCTCTGAAAAAATTCTGGCTTCCTAAATGACTAAGTCCCCTTCTTATCTCTGTTTGAAAAATCAAAGCCACTACAATAAAGAGGTTTCTAAATACAGATTCTAGTACTGTGTGAAATGTTAAAAGCTCAAAATACTCGCTTAAATAAAAAGCTCCTGCAACTAAACCAAAACCCGCTAAAACTTGAACAACGCCCGAGCGCTCTGCAAATCTAAAAATCTGATAAAAAGTAAGATACAGAAGTAAAAGATCCAGAAGATCTTTTAACTGAAGATCAGATATAAAAAAGCTTACTGTATCAAAATTCATTTAATTAACTTAAGCCTTTAAATTAAACCGTAGAGCCTGAAGGGTCGCCAGGAACTGAAACACCACCGTTGTCGCTCTTATTTTCTTCTTCTAACTCTTTTTTCTTCAATTCAATTTCGTTTTCTTTTGCAACTTTGTTTTCTTTTTTAGAGCTACTCACCGAAAGTTCTCTGATATCTTCAATGTCTGAAATTGATTTACCGTTAATAAGAGCATCTATCTCTAAACCAGAGATACTTTCAAAACTTATTAAAGCCTCTGTGATAGAGTCTAGATGCTGTCTATGATCTGTCATAACTTTTAAAGCTGTGTCATAACCTTCTTTTAAAATAGCATCTATTTCATCATCAATTTGTTGAGATTTTCTATCTGAAATTTGTAAAGAACTATCCTGTCCTTGTTGCATGCCTTGAAAAACCGGACCACTACCTTTTCCCAAAGAGATAGGACCAAGTTTTTCACTCATGCCCCACTCTGTAACCATTTTTCTTGCATAATCTGTTGCGCGCTCAATATCGTTACCAGCTCCTGTTGTGATCTCATCAAAAACAATCTCTTCAGCTGCTCTTCCACCAAATAAAAAGGCAATCATTTTTTTAGCTTTAGTTTTTGTAATATTTAACTCTTCTTTTTCAGGTAGAGTTTGAGTTACACCTAATGCTCTTCCGCGTGGTACAATTGTTACTTTATGAATAGGATCAAGACCTTTTAAAATTTTATTAACAAGAGCATGTCCTGCCTCATGATATGCTGTAATTCTTTTGTCTTCGTCACTAATGACCATAGACTTTCTCTCACTGCCCATCAAAATTTTATCTTTAGCAAATTCCAATTCATGATTTCCAATAAGACTCTTATCTGTGCGAGCAGCTGTAAGAGCTGCTTCATTTATAAGATTTTCTAAATCAGCACCAGAAAACCCTGGTGTTCCTTTTGCAATACTTTTAAGATCAACATCAGTCTCAAGTGGTGTCTTTTTTGTATGGACCTTTAAAATTTCAAAACGTCCATTTAAATCAGGTCGTCCTACCGATACACGTCTATCAAAACGACCTGGTCTAAGAAGTGCAGGATCAAGTACATCTGGTCTGTTCGTTGCAGCAATAAGAATTATCCCGCTATTCCCTTCAAAGCCATCCATTTCAACTAGTAATTGATTTAGAGTTTGCTCTCTTTCATCATGTCCGCCGCCAAGGCCTGCACCACGATGTCTACCAACAGCATCAATCTCATCAATGAAAATAATACAAGGAGAATTCTTTTTCCCCTGTTCAAACATATCTCTTACTCTTGAGGCTCCAACACCTACAAACATTTCAACAAAATCTGAACCTGAAATTGAGAAAAATGGTACTCCTGCCTCTCCTGCAACGGCTCTTGCAAGCAATGTTTTACCTGTACCTGGAGGCCCAATCAACAAAACCCCTTTTGGAATACGACCACCGAGTTTAGTAAACTTTTTTGGTGACTTTAAAAAATCAACAATCTCTTCAAGGTCTTCTTTTGCTTCATCAACACCTGCAACATCTTTAAACGTAACAAGCTTTTTATTTTCATTTAAAAGCTTAGCTTTACTTTTTCCAAAACTTAAAGCCTTATTGCCTCCAGATTGCAGTTGTTTCATTATAAAAACAGCCAAAACAATGATTAGAACAAAAGGTAAAATATTAAAGAGCACTTTCATCCACATTGAAGGATCTTCGTTGCTATAAGAAGGGGTAATGCCTCTAGACTTTAACTCCTTTGAACCTTCATCTCCAATGTCCCCTGCAATTCTAAATTTTGTTCCACCAAATTCTTTTTTGAACTCTTCTTTAACTTCACCACCTATCTCACCGTTTGATGTAAAAAAGATTACACTTGTTTCGACAATTTTATTTTCATCCAAAGCTTTAACGAACTTGGGGTAGCTAAAGTCTTTTACCACTTCTTTATTTTTGATGCCGTATTGAGCTGAAAAAAAATAAACTAAGACTAAGAGAAAAAGCCATATAGCTAAGGTTTTTTGAGAAGATTTCATGAAGCAATCCTTTTTCTATGCATAGTTATTTATCGGACTTCTTTAAAGCCCTCTTTACAGTTTAAGATCCAGCCTAAAGCAGACTTTGGTTGGTGTTTTAGTCCATTCAATGCCTGAGACTTTAAAGTTAATCTCTTTTTTATTTTGCTCTAAAAGTTTTAACACCTCTAAAACATGTCCCATAGTATATCCTGACTTTTTAAGCATATGAAGGGCATTTGTAATTATGGACTTTTTTTGCACCTGGTTAAGAGAGCAGTACTGAGCATAATCAAAATGGCCTTCATTATTTTGATCAAAAAACAGGATTTTGTTTTCATCTGACTCTATTTGAGACAAATGCTCTGAAATCTTAACGATAGATTCTTTAAAGGGCTTTAATCCATGGCTTTGAAGGCTTAAATCTTTTAACCAACTGTTTCTAAGCCAATTCCTGAGATAGTCATTTTTTTGATTGGATGGGTCTATTAAAACTTTAAAATTTTGCTGTTTTTGGTAATTCTCTAACTCACTCTTTTCAAAAAGATCTAAAAAAGGCCTGTCTATATCTTTAGAAAAAGGGTTTGCAAAACCTAATGGTCCTGTCCCTCTAATTAATCTTAAAACCAAAGTTTCAAAGTAATCATCTTTATGATGACCTAAAAAAACTCTAGATTTTAAATTTGTATTTGCCTCAGCGTTCAAACTTGGTTTTAAAACTTTAGCTATCTCTTGTAACCTAAATTCTCTGCACTCTTCTTCACTTTCAAGATAGGTCTTAGATTTTATAGCACAGAAATCTATTTCTAAATTTCTGCACTCTTGCTTAAGAAAATCTAAAGCTTCATTGCGGTACTGTGTTTGCTCTTTGTGTTTTTCCGAGCAACCATGATGAACATAAACAACCTGTAATGAATAGGAAAAAAGACATTGCACATTTTTTAAAAAATGAACCAAAGATAAAGAGTCTAATCCACCTGAGCAAAAAACATAATACGTCTTCTTCTCATCACCATAGACCTCTTTGATTTTTTTTATAAACTTATGTTCTTCAGAACTAAAACTCAAAGGGATAAAACTCTTTTTTCAAAGTTTTCAATCATAGAAGGAAGACTAACTGCCACTGCTTTTTTTAAAACAAATGAAGGTACAAAAATTTTAAATTCTACATCTAAAGAGTAGATCACTTGTGTTTGCGAACCAATCTCTTCAAACGTCCAACGTCCATTATTCTTTTTAAAAACACTACTCTCATCTAAACTCCACCATAGTGCTTTGTTTTGATCCCACTCAACATTTATGGTGTACGTCACATCTTTAACAAAGTTTACTCTTAGCTCTACTAGGGCGTTTAAATCTGTTTTTTCTAAAACTTTTGAACTCTTAACTTCAGGTATAAAATCAGAGTATTTATCAAAATCTGAAACCACTTGAAATATCTGTTCAGCAGTTGCATTAAAAAGTTTTTGAGTACTCGCTTCAGACATAAAGAGACTCCTTTTGTGTCACAGTTATAAGCCTTAACCAGTGCTAACATAAAAATAGGAAGAGCACCAGGCTCTTCCTATAAACAAAGTATGCACTTAAAGCTTCAATTATCTAATAATCGTAAACTCAACTCTTCTGTTCTTTTCACGACCAGTTTCGTTTTTATTACTTGCAATTGGCGCACCTTCACCCATTCCATCTGCACTGATTTTTTTCTTATCTATTCCATGCACCTGTGAAAGAAAAGCTCTAACACTCATTGCTCTTTGAATACTTAACTTTTTGTTGTAAGCAGCTTTACCTACGTTATCGGTGTGCCCTTCAATAAAGAGACTCTTAAAACCGCCACCTTTTTTTAGATGTCGCGCCAAAGATCCAAGCACAGGAAAACTACTCTTTCTGATCTTATAAGAGCCAGAATCAAAGTTAACATTCTCAAGTCTAAAGCTCTCTTGAGATTTAGCCTCTAAACCATCAAAAGCGTTTCCATCAGTTGCATCTAATACAACTGGATCTTTAGAGTCTCCACCAGGAGCATCAAACCAACCATGCTCCCAAGCTTTTGGATATGGATCTGCAGACTCAATAGTTGCACCAAAGCTAGGACCTGTGCCTTTTCCTGGGCCTTTTCCAAGCTTACCTTGGAACCCGTTTCTATAGCCTTTACCATAAACACGAGTTGCTGATCCACCAGGGAAAGCACCTGAAGCATCATTGTAGCCGTCATAAAAACCACTATCAAACTCATAACCACCATCAAGATTTTTACCGTGATCAGCACCTAAGCCTTTGTGAGGACCTATTCCAAATCCAGCTTTATAACCTTCTCTGTAGCCTTGTGGGTAGTATGAAGTCTTTCCTAAACCACTGTCAGGTGCATCGTTCCAACCTTCATCAAAGCCTTCTGAACAGTCCACACCTAAACCAAGAACATCTCCATAACCTAGCCCCTGGCCGGTTGCTGGTCCGTTTCCAATTTTACCTTGAAAACCTGTTCTGTAACATTTTGAGTATGGAGTGTTAGACTTAACCTCATCAGGAAATGATGTTCCTGATGCAATGTAACCATCATAATAACCTTCTGGATACTCAACCCCACCCTCTAAAGTTTCGCCATGCTTTGCACCTAAACCTGCATAAGGCCCAATACCATATCCAGCCATAAAGCCTTGTCTAAAGCCAGGATCGTAGTAAGAAAGATCGTCATTAATTTTAACAGCTTTTCTAGTTTTTGTTCTCGAACGAGACTTCCATAACGGTCCAACCATATAGTTTAAACCAGCGTAGAGTCTATAATCTGGAACAGAAATACCATTATTAATTCCAGTAGTTGCACCACCATGAAAGTTTAATTTATCTGACCATTTGTATTTTGCGCCAACTAACGCTTCATAGGATTCAACGTCTCTATATACAGCTAGACCACCAAAATCTCCGTCAGGAAAAGCTGCCCAAAGCTCCCCCATTACTGTCCATTTTTCAGTAAGATCATAACCTAAAGCCGCAGATGCAATAAATATATCATCATTGGGCTCTAGTTCCGTAACAACAGATCCTACAGCAGGATCACCAATAGATTCGACAGACTCACCAGGTGATCTAAGTCTGTAACCTAGATTCCCAGCTACATGCATTTTACCAATTTTCTTATCAGCAATAAGTTCAAAGTTTAAAGTAGCACCTGGGTCATCACCTATAAAAGGATTGTTCACAATTCTATTAAAACCAACAGAAAATTGTGCAGCAACACCGCCACCTTTTTCAAAATTTGCAAGGCGAGCTTTTACAGCTCCCCTCACTTCAACTGGTCCTTTTCTAGCAAATTGCCCTCTTGGATTCGGATTATCAACCGTCTGCTTCAATAGTCTTGGGAGACTTAAACCAATATCTAAGTAGTCCGTTAAACCAAACCCAAAACCAAAGTGAGCATAAATTGCTGAATCTTCTAAACTCACTTCCCTAACAATGTCAGGAGTAACATCTAAAGGGTAGGCAGGTAAAGTCCCAGCAGAATAGTCACCAAACAAAGAAAAGTTTAAATGATACTTTTCAAGTGTTTTAGAAGATCTAACAGTAACAAAATCATAGTGACTGTAGTTTGGATTAAAATTTTGTGTGTCAGCACCAATGATGTTGGCGTCTGCATAAAAAGACACAAAAAAGAACATTATAAAAATAAGATTTCTAAGCATATACTCTCTCCCCATGAGGCAATTCATCTTTAGATTCTCTCTTATTTTTAAAGCAGGTCAACTGAATTAGCTTAATTTTTTTAAGCTAATCTAGCTTATTTAACCACTTTAGTCGACTGGCTTGGATCACAGCCGTAATTGGACAGCCGTTTTAAATCATTTTTTTTTAAATAAAGCTTCTGCTTCAGTTAAAAGTCTTGAGGCTTTGTCTTTTTCTTGATTTTTTAAAGCATCAGATGAGGGCTTAAAGTAGTCGCAAAGATTTGAACGATCTTTAGTTATTATTCGGTCTGCATTTGTCTCTTTGCATTCGTTGTAAACAGCTTCATCGTAGAAAACACAGTTTAAACACACATGAAGATCTTCACCACAGTTATCGCAACTCTCTCGAAAGCCAATGCCACTGTCGGATTGTGTGATGTGTGAACATTCATAACAGTTTACACTCTTCATTTTAAATCACAAACCTTTATCGACGTACTCTTCAGGGCGTCTGGCGTTAGGTTTTTTAGAAAGATTGTGTAAAGCATCTATTCGCCTAACGGTTTCTGTTTTTGAGCGCATTACAATAGATTCAGTTCTTGCTTTGTGGTTTGATAAAGTTCTTACACCTTTAAGCAAAGGTCCGTCCGTAACGCCCGTTGCTACAAACATAACATCACCTTTTGCAAGCTCATCTCTTGAGTAGATCTTATCAAGATCTGTAACGCCCATTTTTAAAGCTCTGCTTTTTTCATCTTCGCTACGCCACTTTAAACGCCCCTTAAAATCTCCCCCCAAACACTTTAAAGCAGCAGCAGTGATAACTCCCTCAGGTGCACCACCAGTGCCTAATAGAATATCAATACCTGAATCTTCCCAGGCCGCAGCTAAAGCCACAGAGATATCACCGTCAGAGATCAGTCTAATTTTTGCCCCTAAGTCTCTAATATTATTAATCATTTCAACATGTCTTGGACGATCCAAAATCACAACTGTTGTGTCCTGCACCCTTTTTGATAGGGCTTCAGCCACAGAGATTACATTTTCAACAGGTGACTTCTCTAATGAAACAGCACCATAAGCCTTTGGTCCCACAGCCACCTTTTCCATATAAGTATCAGGAGCAAATAAAAAATTACCCTTTTCAGCTACAGCTACGACTGAAAGTGCCCCAGCTCCCCCAGTAGCACAAATTGTTGTGCCTTCTAAAGGATCAAGAGCAATATCAATTTCTGGATCTTTTAATTCTCGCCTGCCAACTTCTTCACCAATATATAACATTGGCGCTTCATCCCTCTCACCTTCACCTATGACAACTCGTCCTCTCATATCGATAGAATCAAATCCACGCCGCATAGAATCCACAGCAGCTTGGTCTGCAGCCTTCTCATCCCCTCTTCCAGTTAATGGTGAGCATGATAAAGCCGCCATTTCTGTTACCCTGACAAATTCTAAAGCTAAATTTTTATCCATTCTGATCGCCTCTCAATTGCATGAAGTCCTTAGGAGGCTTTACCACCTTTAGCTCAGAATTCAATCCCACATGAATGGTAAAACCCACGGCACATAAAACAGTATCTTTATAAATCTCATATTCAAACTTAAAGCTTGTTCGCCCCTCAGAAAGAACCCTAAGCTTCACTTCAAACTCCTCTAAAAGCTTTAAAGGCTTTAAATAAGTGACTTCAACTTTTACTACAGCAAGAGTATAGTCAAAATTTGGGGCATGCGATTTATTCAAGCCCGTAGCGTATAGATACTCAACTCGAGCATCTTCAAGATACTTTAAATAAACCGAGTGATGAACAACGCCCATACAGTCAGTTTCGTGATAAGAAACACGTTTTTTGTATACAGATTTCATGCTTATACTTAAACTATAGTTTGAGATTGATAAAGTTAGTTTTTAAAAATTACTTTTTTTATACAGGAACAGGGGGTAGAGTCTTGAGCACATTAGGTTTTGTACGTCACATCCCAAATGCACTGAGTCTTTCAAGAATAATAGGCTCACCATTAGTGCTGCTGCCTTTTATACAAAATAGTCCTTTAATGTGGCTAATATCAAGCTTAAGCTTTGTAGCATTAAGCCTCACAGACTTTTTTGATGGCTGGGTTGCAAGAAAATACAATGTTGAATCAAATTTTGGAAAATTTTTTGATCCGGCAGGTGATAAAATACTTGTTCTTCTTTCCTTAGTAGTTTTAATGCACTTCAAACTCTTAAATCCTTTTATTCTAATTATTCTACTTAGTCGCGATGTTATTATTAGTTCAATCAGGTCTTTTTCAGCCTCTGCTGGACTTATATTAAGTGCAAGACCCCTTGGAAAAATTAAAACTATTCTTCAAATGATTGGGTTACCACTACTACTCGCACCAACTTTATGGACAAACACTACTTTTTTCAATCAAAACAACATGGGCCTAATGTTTGTTTGGTCGGCTTGTATATTAAGCCTTATCTCACTTATAGATTATGCACTGGTCTTAAACACTTCTTTAAAATCCATTGACAAAAAAGCTTAAATTAAGCAGTTTAGGCAATCGCTATTTAGCGGGTGTAGCACAGTTGGTAGTGCGCAACCTTGCCAAGGTTGAGGTCGCCAGTTCGAATCTGGTCACCCGCTCCAATTTGATTCAAATGGCCGGTTGGCTGTTCAAAGGTTAAGTCTCTTATAAAACATATTTTTTTACTCTTACTTATTACCTTTAGCTTTCAAACTCTTTACGCTTCAGATTTTGTTAGTGTCGCGTTTTGTAAACCCTTAAAAAGTGAAGGTGTTCACAGAAACATAGAGCTATTCTATGACGATGATGAAACTGGCTTTCTTATTGCTGAACTGCTACTACCTGGGGCACCTACGCTTAAACGTGCTGGTCTCATTGTGGAAGTCATTGATGAGTCAACACATCTAACAGTCAGTAAAGATTCAGATACCTTCTCAATTACTAAAAACAATCCATCAAAAAATTTTGAAATTGATGGCTCTGAATTTACTTGTGAAAGAGCTGACTGGTAAAGCTACACTCACTTTTTAACTCTTAAAACAAAAAAGATAAGTTAGCTTTTTTAACGCTTTAACATCACGGTAAGTAATACTTATAACCATCACGAAGAGAAATACTTTTAAAAATATCTCTTTTAAAACCTGTATCTTCTGCAAGTTTTTGCGAAGCGATGTTATTCTCTAATATGTACAGTGCTATATGAGATGAGGGATTTATCGATCTAATTATATCAACCGTACCAAGAAGGACTTCTTTTGCAACACCTCGCCTTCTGTATTTCTTAAAAACAAGATAACCCACAAAATAAAATTTCTTATGTGTTTCAAACGACCAACTCAAAACACCAAGGATCTCTAATGTTTTTTTATCTCGAATGAGTAATGTGTTACGCACTAAAGATGTAGCTATTGTAGTTCCAAACTTCAATTCAATTAAAGTAAGTGAAGGTTCGTAATAGCCACGCGCATTTACAAAATCTTTACCATAAAACTCAATATTTTCAGGTTTTGAAAGCTCATAGAGAAGCTCGTTCTCAGTTTTTCTAGTAATCTCTTTTTGTTTATAATAAGAAACTTCAAAACGCTTAGTCTTAAACTCCGGCCCAAAATTTAAATAACTGGCTTCAAATAAATTAAAAGATTTATCTGTAGGCCCTGCATAGCGACCTGTGTAAGCAAGGTCAATAGAAGGAGAAGTGTTTATATTTTCTAAAACATCTGGATGTGTTTCAAAAATATCAAAAATTAAATAGTTGTTTAAAAGGATATTACACGTTTTGTTTCCACTACCACTACCACTACCACTACCACTAGCCTGATCAAAGAAAATAAAAACTAAAACAATACACCTACAGATGTTCCTAAAAAAACTCATACAGATAGTACTATTTGATCAGTCCAGTTCATACAATAAAGACTTAAGGCAAAGCTAACGCCATGAATATTTAACACTCTGTAAACAGATTTATTAAATATTTCTAGATAAAGACAAAAAAGAATTGACCAAAGCTCACTCAATTCACTAATTTGCCCAAATGTGCCAAGAAGAAAAACCTCACGCTCCCTCATGCGATAAAAATAAAAAACCCATACTGGACTGCCTATGGCCACTGCTAAAGGACAAATCGAACCTATTAGAGATAGGCTCAGGCACCGGACAACATGCTGTGTTTATGGCACCACATCTAAAACACCTCACGTGGACTCTAAGCGATATTAAAGATCGTCAGAGAGGCATGAGCTTATGGTTAAGAGAAGAGCCTATAATAAACGTTAAAGGTCCAATACTCTATGAAATTGGAAAAAATACACCCCACTTTCCTAAGAGCGTAAAACCTTTTGATGTGGTTTTTACATCAAACACTCTTCATATTTTAAATTGGAAGAACGTTGAACGACTCTTTAAAGACTTAAAAGAAAATTTAGAAAAAGAGACTCTATTTATTGCTTACGGAGCTTTTAAATTTGATGGCAAATACACGACTGAATCAAACAAAGAGTTTGATGATTGGTTAAAAGAAAAAGATACAAATTCAGGTCTTAAGAATTTTGAAGATATAACTCAAAAACTATTAGAAAATAATTTTAATCTTTTAGAAAAAATTAATATGCCGGCAAACAACAACCTACTCGTTTATAAAAAACAGTAAATAAATAATACCTATAGAAGATCTAATTAAAAAACAGACTAAGGTATTTCAATCTAAATTAAAGTCCTATCTCTTTTAGTCTTTCTTTTAAAAAAGA
>JALZUR010000042.1 GCA_023301025.1 Bdellovibrionales bacterium
AGATCTTTTCAGAAAACAGAAGGTGGCCAGTGATAAATGTAACAGACCGCGCTTTAGAAGAAACAGCCTCTGAAATTGCAAGAGTAGTGTCTTCAAGACTAGGGCTAAAAAAGAACTTTTTTTTCTAAGGTATATACAAATAACCTAGTAGGCTTAGCCAATAGCTTGCTGACGTAAAGCTCTAAATAAAACCTCTACAATTTCATTCAGTGAAGGATCGTTCTTATAGTATAAGTTAATAGAGCAAGAAAACTTAATATCCGGAACAAGCACTCTTGTAAGCCTACCTGCGCGCACCTGCTTTTGAATCGAATGGGCCGGTAAAAAGCCCCAGCCAAGACCCGACTCAACAACTCTTTTTAGAGTTCCAACATTATCACTTTGAAAAACAGGATCAATTTTTAAAGAGTTCTCTGAAAGCTTTTTTTCAAGTTGGGTTTGAAAGCCCATATACTTATCACTAAAATAAACAATGGGCTTTGAAGTAAATTCTGTAATGTCTTTTAAAGACTGCGGAAGCGACATGTCTCTGCCAGAACCAACAAGCCACATCTCATCAGTTAAAACATACTTAGACCCATAGCTTTCAAAAAATTCTATTTCAGACTGTTGTGAAGGCTCCGGTAAAATCGCCAAGTCGATTTCATCATTTCTAAGCTCCTCAATAAGGCTAGGGGTTGAACCGTAGTTGAGCTTAAAGTTTAATTTTGAATTGTGTTTTAAAAACAAACCAATAATGGGGCTAAGCAAATAAAGACCCAAAGAGTTTAGTGTTCCAAGTCTTATGCTTCCAACAAGTTCTGTACTCATTGCTTGAAGCGCCACTTCAGCCTGATGATTGAGCTGAAGTATTTTTCTAGCGTAATCATACAAAAGTTGCCCTTGTAGCGTCGGCTTAACTTTTCTAACACCTCGAACTAAAAGTTCACAGTTGATCTCTTCTTCTAAGTTTCTAATCTGCTGGCTCACGGCAGGTTGGGTTAAAAAGAGCTTTTCAGCAGCTGCTGTCATACTGCCCTCACTTACGACCGTACAGAACGTTGAAAGCTGTTGAAAGTTCATAGAAACTCCTATTAGTTACACCTTTTTAAAACGAGGCGCGTCAAACCTACAAGTGTAAAATATACATGATTTAGGAAAATACAGATAAAAGAGAAAACTAAGTAATTGTAATTATTGAATAATTTTAATTATAAGAATCGTTTATATCAATATAAAAATTATATTAATTTTATAAAATTTAGGAGTTTTATATAAGATTTTATGACCTGGGGGGGAATATAATGAAAACGACTCAAACACTTTTACAAAGTCTGTCTTGGACTTTGCTTTTAGGATCACTTGCAGCTTGTGGGCTTAATCATGATCCGCAAAGGATATTTAGTGCACACGAAGCTTTAAATAATAAACATAGATTGGTGGTTTCAGGTTTAAGTGACGTTTCAAGACAAGATATTTTAGAAGCAAATCCAAATGCCAAGTACAGAGTTTTAGATAAAGATCTACCTATTTATGAAATAACAGGCGTAGAGCAAAAAGAACTAGAAGAGCTATCAGGCGATGCTTTAATTGAAAAGAATGAGGAACTTAGTTTTGACGGTGCAGAAGACAATTCAGAAGTAGATCATATCTTACTTGCTCAAGAAAAAAAAGAAGATGAGTCTGCTCAGACTAAGTTTTTAAAAGGCTGTATAAGGCATCCAAATATTATGGTTCCACGAACAGGGCTAGAAATCTTAAACAAAAAAAATGAGGCTTATTTTCAACCTGGAGATAAAATAAAACTTACAGCACCAGATACTATCAGACCTGGCACACGACTTGCCTGGCTAGTAACTCCACCTAAGGGGTCTGGTCAAGAAAAGTTCTTTTCAGAAGAAAGTGAAATAAACTTAGATTTTAAAATGGCAGGAAACTATACTGTTATTGTTTTTTACAAGACTCAACCCTACTGCAATTATAGACAAATGACTTTAAGTCCCACACAAAACCCGGCATTAGACTACATAGTAAAAACACCAGAAAGAAGTGATAAAAACTTTTACCACTTAGATGCTATAAAAGCTCCAAAAGCTATAGAAACTCTTGAACCTAAAAAAGATATTGTTGTTGCTATCTGTGATTCAGGCGTTAACTACAATCACCCTTCTCTTAGAGAGTCTATATGGATAAATCCTGATGAAGTTGAAGATGGACTGGACAATGACGGTAACGGTTACGTAGATGATGTATATGGTTATGATTTTTACTATGGAGATACAAAACCTTTTGATGACAGCGGACACGGGTCTCATGTTGCAGGTTTAATAAGTGGTTATCAAACAGGAGCTGCCTATGGTGTGGCAAAAATAATGCCTTTAAAAGTCGGTGTAGGTCAAAAAATGGATTTAGCCTCAATTGTTGCATGCATCGCTTATGCTGTTCAAAAAGAAGCAGATATAATTAATTTATCAGTCGAGTCGCAACAACCAAGTAAAACTATCGAACGTTTAATTGGAAAAGCACAAGAGAAAGGAATTCTTGTAGTTGTAGCTTCTGGAAATGGGAATCGACAAGGTAAAGGTTTAAATATAGACACAACCCCAAGATACCCCGCAGCTTTTACTACCAGCAACATACTTTCCGTTGGTGCATCAGATGAATTTGGAGAACTTACAGGCTACTCAAACTTTGGTGAAGAGGCCGTGGATATTGTAGCTCCTGGTGGTTATATAGATTCTGATCCATCTATTGAAAGACTAATTCAATCAGCTTACATAGAAAACCCTGAGGGAATACTTTTAACAGCTGCAAAGGGAACTTCAATGGCAACTCCGATAGCGGCAGGTGCAGCAGCTCTTTATATGTCAGAATACCTAGACAGCACTCCTGAGGATGTGATCTCTGCTTTTATCGAATCAGGTGTCAATACTGAAAACCTTAGGGGTAAGATTAAATCCGCTTCTCTTTTAGACATAAACGCAGCTCTTTCAAAAGATAAGTCGATAATCCTTTCTGATGCTCTTTTATAAAATATAATTATAAAAGCCTTTTAATCTTAAAGGCTTTTTAAGATTAAGTGTGACCTAGATATAGATGTGTAGCATAATTGCCTTAAGATTTTAAAAACAATTCTCTTAAGGTTAAATTAAAATGGATGCACCTGCAAAAGTAAAAAAAGAAAACCCTTTAGTTTCAATTCTAGCAAACATAATCTTACCAGTGGTTATTTTAAATAAATCACACCTCTTTCCAACTGAGAACAACTCTGTAATCGCTCTCTTCATTGCTCTTGCAATACCAGTAACTTACGGGGCTTGGGATTTTTTTAAAAACTCTAGAAAGAATTACATTGCACTTTTTGGAGTGGTAAATATCTTATTCACTGGAACCTTTGCACTCTTAACCTTAAGTGGCATTTGGTTTGCTGTTAAAGAAGCTATGTTTCCTATTGTTATTGGGATTTTTGTTTATTCAAGCTCATTTTTTAAAAAACCACTGCTTAAATCCATGCTTGAGTTTTCTCAACTTTTACGATTCGAAACTCTTTATGAAGCTGCAAAAGAAAAAAGCTCTATTAAAAAAATTGATGATATTTTTAGAAGCTGCAACACACTTTTTTCATACTCATTTTTTATAAGTGCGATTTTAAACTTTTTTTTAGCTTTGTACATATTTAAACCTCTTCCAGAGGCTCTCTCAAAAGCTGATCAAGCACTGATTTTAAACAAACAGATATCTCAAATGACATGGCTTGGATTTGTAGCCATTGGCCTTCCAATGACTATCATCACTCTCCTTATTCTTTTTAAACTGTTTAATAGCTTAGACAAAGCAACTGGCTTAACTAAGGATGAGTACTTAATACTCTAAATACAAAAAACAACGCATTTTATTTTTGATATATCAGATTAGAATTTAGTTTTCTTTTTTGACTTCAATAAACCTGTCTATTCCATACTCTATATTTTGATCTTTCCAGTTTGATTTAGAAGATTTACGCTTACCTTTTAAAAAATTTTTAGCCCTGCTAGATCTTTTACTCTCTTGTTGCAGTTTCTTTTTTTCAAACTTTTCATACTGCTTTTGTCTTCTAGTTCGGCTCTTTAACTTTTTGCTTCTAACCTTTTTATAGGCTTTGCTTTTTTTATATCTTTCTGATTCTGCTTTTTGTCTTTTTGCACGCATACCTGAAGATGCAGAGTATCTTTTCGACTCTTTTAATTTTTCTTTTTTTTCATGATCATAAAAAGACTTGGGCAAAGCCCCAAAAGCATTAAACGTGACCAAGCTTACAAGTAAAAAGCTTACACATATAAAAAATGAAAAAAATGTCTTAAATGTACGCACAAAACAATAGTATCTCATCTCTTGTTCTAAGACTAGAGGAGTGCTAGACATTAGTGTTTGTTTAGTTTTTTAATCCAAAGATGGGGTGCTTTAAATGTTTGAAATCAGCGCTGAGCTTATTGTTTTTTTACTCAAATCCATGATTACAGTGGTCTCAATACTCATTGTTTTATCTGTTGCGGTTAGTTTGTCCATAAAAAGTAAAGACACTAAAGGTGGTTTTATTTTAAAGGACCTATCAAGACAGATGGAGAAAGACACTTTAAAGCTTAAAACACAAATGCTCTCAAAAAGAGAGGCTAAAAAAGAAGTAAAAAAAGACAGTAAAGCTTTAAAAAAGAAAGAATCTGAACTTAGTAAAGAGCCAAAAAAAGATAATAAAGTTATGGTTTTAGACTTTAATGGAGATATCAAAGCCTCTGAAGCTGAAGTCTTAAAACTATGTGTAACTCAATGCTTAAAAACTCTAGACCCTAAAAACGATCAAGTGGTTGTCAGGCTTGAAAGCCCTGGTGGCATGGTTTCTGGATATGGACTAGCGGCTTCAGAACTTTCTAGATTCAGAGAACAGGGCTTAAAAGTTAGTGTTTGTGTAGATAAGGTAGCTGCAAGCGGTGGATATCTTATGTCATGTGTGGCAGATCAAATAGTTGCCTCCCCTTTTGCAGTCTTAGGTTCTATAGGTGTTGTTGCTTCAATGCCTAACTTTAATAAACTTTTAAAAAAGAACAGCATCGATTATGAAGTTCTAACTGCAGGTAAACACAAACGAACACTGACTATGTTTGGTGAAAACACGGAAGAAGGTAGAAAAAAGTTTTTAGATCAGCTTGAACAGATACACACTTTATTTAAAAACTTTGTTTCTAAGTATCGCCCTCAATTAGATATTGAAGAGGTAGCAACTGGAGAATACTGGTTTGGAGAAGATGCTCTAAACCTAAAGTTAACTGATAAAATACAAACTAGCGAAGACTTTTTAATTGAACTATCTAAAAAAAATAGACTCTTTCATCTTTCTTATAAAGAAAAGAAATCTTGGACAGATAAGTTAACTGAAGCTGCCCAAATCAAAATATTTAAAGATAAAAATCCCATTGATTTCATTTAAAGACTAGAAGCGACACATTAAAAGTAAAAATGTGTCTGCAGCTGAACGCTTGACCACTTCGTCAAATCACTGTCTCCACTAGAGGTGTCATCGTTAGTTTGATACCAGTATGCTAAATCAACATCCAGTCCTGATAAAACAAACATCCTATACCCCAGAGAAAGATCAACTGCACTTCCGGCAGTTTGTGTTCTGTTAGTATTAGAATACGCAAAGGCAAGCTGAACATGACTCTCTTTATACACTCTATAACGAGTCTCTAAAGTTATAACTCCACCTTTATTAGCTAATCCCGGTGCGAACTCTTCATCAAAACCTAAGTACTCAAAGTTTGCGACAAGCTTTTTGTAGGTTCCCCCAAACGCTAGAGCAAACATATTTTTTTTGCGTCCATCAGGGCTTTCAGTAAACCAAAAAGAGGCCAACGCATTTGCGCCTAAAGTAACAAACCTTAACCCTGCATTTCCAACAAAACCAGTGGAGCCATCCGTAATTCCGCTCCTTCCCGTGTCTGTCAGATAGTGAATATTCGCAAAAGGCACATTTGGAGAAGATCCAACGCTTAAGCCTTCATAACGCACAACAGCAGATCCTGCTCCAGGCCCTCTAGCTTGGACTTCACCATCACCACCAGCTGGGTTAGTGTAACCAAAAGCTAAAACCTCTCTTAAAGCCCTATGATTGGGATTCATATTCCCAAACATAGGCCGATAAATTCCAGCTTTAACATAAGTTGCGTAGGGCAGTTTATCATACATTACAAAAGCTGACCTGACTAAACTTGCATTTAAAATAGCATTCCATTCAGTGATATAAGGAGAGTTTAAGTACCTATGCTGCAAAACAACTGAAAGACCCGTATCTCTTATAGGCTTAAACCTTAAGCCTAAATCCATAGCCATCGCACCAATACCAGTATCTTCTGCATATCCAACAGAACGAGTAGCCGGGCCCTGGTCTCCTGAATTTGAAATTATAAAAAATCTAAGCTCTGCATTGGTGAGTGTTTTGTTGCTGTTCTCAACCCAGTACGGATCCTGTTTTGTTAGAAATGATATAAACTCTCGGTCACTTTTAGCATCATATTTCCAGCCGTCATCTCTGTATTTATCATAGGCTTTTGAATCTCCAGGAATATATTTATTTACAGAAGCTAAAGAACTTCTCCCACCTTTTTTATATCTTTTCCTAGCTTTTTTACTGTATTTTTTTGGCCTAGCAATTTTTCTATATTTTGAAGCATAAGGTTGCATGGCTCTTGGAGCAGGTGTTTTTTTACCGTGAATCCAACCTTTGGCATTAAAAGACTTTAACCACCTTTGTGAATTCCATTTCCCGTAAGCGTTTCGCATGCCTCCACCATCAGGATCAACATGACACCCCTGACATGACAATGTGCAGTCTCTTTTTTTAGGTTCTCTGTTTATTCGACCAGGTGAATGGCAAGCTGCACAGTTAGTAGAGTACTTACTTGCAAGCCAAGGTTCAGCTTGAGAAAGTGATGGCCAAAAATATAAAAAAATTAAGATTTTTAAAAAAAATTTAGTCATAGTGTCTCTATTTGATACGACATCTCTTTAGAAGTCACCCTTAAATTCCGTTAAGTAATTGTGGAAAATGTTAAAAAAAAATTCATTTATAGCGCGCTAATGATAATAGCTTTATCAGCTGTTTCATGTAGTCCTTCGCATGACTCTGCATTGGGCTTAAGTTCTAATGATCGATTTATACCAAACCCTAATCCCAATGAAGCTTTAAAAACTGCAGCACAGAGTGTTTTAACAAATAGTTGTTTTGCATGTCACGGACCGAGTGGCTCAAACACACGACTTTTTGAAAGTGACGGATCATCTATTGATATGGATGCTCTTGCATTAAATTTAAACTACGTTTCTATTGGAAATCCTGGAAACTCTTTTTTATACAACTCTATTTTTGAAGTTGGTATGCCAGGAACCCCGCCTTCTGAAACTTTTTTTTCAGATGATAGTGATCAAGAGGCTGTTTTTGATTGGATTGCTGATTTAGGTATTCCTGATCCTGATGCAGGTGATGATGATGATGGTGAACCTTTAAAGGCTACCTTTGATGAGGTTGAACGCTTAGTTTTAGAGCCAAGTTGTTACAGTTGTCATGCAACCTCTCAGCCCGTTTTTACAAATTACATTTCAGTCGTTAGCACCATTGCAATTCCAAACAGTACTGCAAGCTCATTTTTAACATCTATGCGCAGTGGCAGTATGCCTCAAGGACAAGCCCCAATTGATGATGCATTGATTGATCTTGTTGAAGGCTGGATCTTAGATGGAGCTCCTGACAACTGATACTTTTCTAAAATACATGTTTTTAAAACTAAAAAAAAACCTTAGCACTCAACTAAGGTTTTTTTATTCTTTGAATTTAAGACACGTCGTTAAACTTTAATATCTATAATGCTCTGGCTTATAAGGTCCAACAGAATCCATATCTAAGTACTTTGCTTGCTTATCTGTAAGTTCTGTAAGGTGGACTCCAATTTTTTCTAAATGAAGTTTAGCAACCTTTTCATCTAAATGTTTAGGAAGTCTGTAAACACCTACTTCATACTTGTCTTTGTTCATAAAAAATTCCATTTGAGCCATAACTTGATTGGTAAAGGAAGCACTCATAACAAAAGATGGATGCCCAGTTGCACACCCAAGGTTAACTAAACGCCCCTTAGCAAGTACAATAATTCTATTACCGTTAGGCATTTTGTGAAGGTCCACTTGAGGTTTGATTTCAGTCACTTCAGAGTTTTTATTTAACCACTCCATATCAATTTCAATGTCAAAGTGGCCAATATTACAAACAATAGCTCCATCCTTCATATTCTTGAAATGCTCTTCAGTTAAAATGTCACAACACCCTGTTGCTGTTACAAATATGTCAGCTCTTTTAGAAGCCTCAAGCATATCTACAACTTGATAGCCTTCCATTGCAGCTTGCAATGCACAGATTGGATCGACTTCAGTCACAATGATATTAGCACCTAATCCCTTTAAAGATTGAACTGATCCTTTTCCAACATCTCCGTAACCAGCGACACAAACTACTTTTCCGGCAATCATGACGTCTGTTGCTCTTTTTATAGAGTCAACTAAAGACTCTCTACATCCATATAAATTATCAAACTTAGATTTAGTTACAGAGTCATTTACATTTATAGCAGGAATTTTTAATTTTCCTTCTTTAAGCATTTTTTCTAAATTATGAACACCTGTAGTGGTCTCTTCCGTAACACCTATAATAGAATCTAACATCTTAACATAAGGCTCTTGATGCATCATTAAAGTCAGGTCCCCACCATCATCAAGAATCATATTGTAACTGCCATCAGCCCAACCCTCGATGGTCTGCTTTAGACACCAGTCATACTCTTCTTCAGTTTCACCCTTCCAAGCAAAAACAGGAATGCCTGCAGCCGCCATGGCTACTGCCGCATGATCTTGTGTGGAATAAATATTACAAGAGCTCCATCGTACTTCAGCTCCTAGAGCTGTTAGAGTTTCAATCAACACTGCTGTTTGAATGGTCATATGAATACAACCAGTAATCTTAGCTCCCTTTAAAGGCTGACTAAAACCAAACTCTTCTCTTAAAGCCATAAGACCCGGCATTTCAGACTCTGCAATTGAGATTTCTTCTCTTCCCCACTTTGCAAGGCGATCAAAAGTCTCTGTAGACTCCATGGCCTCTTTACAAACACGGTAATCAGCATCAACTAAATTTAAATCTTCTTTAACCATTTCCACAAAATTCTCCTTCGAACTCATATTTAACAAAAATAACATAACTATACAATTTAGTAATTTTCATGAATATTACGATTTTAGCAAGGCTTAGACTAGGGGATAAAAACTTCTTCCCCAGAAAGGGTCATAACCTCATATCCCGTATCAGTGATAAGAACAGTGTGCTCAAATTGTGCGCTAGCTGTTTTGTCTGCAGTTAGATAATACTTAATATCAGAATTTGGGATATCAAACTCTGTATAAGGTTTCGAATTGAAATTTAACATCGGCTCAACAGTGATACAGCTCCAAGGTTTTAAAGCATCTCCTTTACCCTTTTTTCCGTAAGAAGGTACAAAAGGCTCATCATGAAATACCTGACCTATACCGTGACCACCTATCTCTTTTACAGCAAAAAAACCTTTTTTTGAAACAAACTTATCAATCGCAAAACCAATGTTACCTGTTTTATTTTTAGGCTGAATCTGCTCAATCCCCTTATGCATAGCTTCATAGGCAGCCTTTGTTAAATCCCTAACTTTCGAATCTACGTCTCCAATATAAAAAGTAGCAGAGGTATCACCATGATAGCCATTAAGAATGCATGTCACATCAACATTTATAACGTCGCCTTCTTTTAAAACCTCACCCCCTGGTACACCGTGACAGATACAATCATTTACAGAAGTGCAAACGGATTTAGGAAATCCCTTGTATCCAAGAGGTGCTGGGGTAGCCTCATGAGTTAAAGTGTAGTCATGTACAAGGGTATTGATTTCATCAGTAGTAATACCAACTTTTAAATAGGGTTTTACATAAATAAGAGTTTCTGCAGCTAGGCGTCCAGCTTTTTCCATACCCTTAATAAAACTTTGAGTTTCAGAATTCATATCTTAGACCTAAAAGGTTCTTTAATTTAGGTCAACAGATGAGGCTAAATAGCGTCCCAATTCTCTTTTGTAGGATGAGCACCTTTATAATAATATTTTACAGGCTCTATCATGTATTCCAAATTATCCGAAGAGTCATTTTCGAAAACAGAAGAATAAACATATTTAAAAAAGATAATCTTTTTTACGTAAGACTTTGTCTCAGAAAAAGGAATCCGCTCGATAAATTCATCCATATCTATTTTACCAAACTGTGAAGACCAAAGCTTAACTCTGTGAGGTCCACCATTATAAGCAGCCGCCATGAGAGGATATGACCCTTTAAAAATATTTTTAAGTCGCCCTAAGTAAGAACTTCCAACTTGAATATTTAAAACAGGATCCATCAAGTGATTCGACATAGTATCAACAAAATACGCACTGGTTGTAGAGGCTGGAACACGTTGACCTTTAACCATTTCAAGATCAAAAATTCTATTAGCCGTATAAGGCATGATCTGTAAAAGACCTTTTGCACCAACTGGAGATAAAGCGCTTGGGTTATAAAAACTCTCAGCCCTTATGTGAGCCCAAACAAGTTCTGTTGGAACAGAATAAACTTGAGAGCTTTTTTCAACAAGTTTGTTATAAGCCTTAGGGTATGCAAGCTTCCAATATTCATTTGACACTCTTGCATCTTTTGAAAATCTTTCTGATCTAAAATTTTTGAGAATATTTTTTGATAGACCATTATAATCCTGAATTAATGAAAACTTGTCTAAAAGTCTTTTTTTAATCTTCTTCGTTTTACTATGCTTTTGAAGTGTTTTTAAAACTTTTAAAGCTTGATCTTCAAAGTTTAAACCACTATAATAGAGAAGTCTTTTTAAATTAGCCTCAAAAACTTTTGTATTATCTTCTATTGAAAGTTTTTCTAAATCATCAAAATCAAACATAAGATCTTTAACTTCATCAACCTGTTCAATAGAGACAACTTTTTCACCAACGCTGTCTACAGATGAAAGACTTCGCTCATCAAATACTAAAGAGTCAAAAAGTTTTACAATCTTATTTTGATTCTTAACAGCTTGTCTCTTCCATGGTGGGTTTAAAAAACTCTCATAGTTTAGAGCTCCAATTTTAAAACCTTTTACGCTTTTTTCTTTACCTAATAAATTTATCAATCTCACTGATGAAATCAAAGCATAGTATGTAGGGCTCTTATTTTCACTAAGCTTTTTATAAACTGTTAAAGCCTTTTTAATATCGCCATCTTTTTCTAAGGCACGAGCTGACCAGTACATAACTTTTTCTAAATCACTAAAATACGAAGGTCCTTTTCTTTCTAAATCATTTGATAGTTTTAAGAGTGAATCATAGGCTTTAGAGTAATTACCATCTAAGTAAAAATTCCAAGATCTAAACCATCTAGTGGAGTGTATAGAGGCTGTTCTTTTGTATTTTCTACCTATTTGACTAAACAGATTTTCGGCTTCACCAAAACTATTAAGATTCATGTGTAAACGAGATAAAGAAAGAATTTGCTGAGCTTTTAATCTAGAATTTTTAGTAAGCCTTATGGCTTTTGTATAGCCATCAATTGCGGTGTCATAATTACCAGAGTAGTAGTTGTATCTTGAAAAGGTTCTTAAAAGACTTATATCTTTATAGAGTTTACTCTCATAAAGCTCTTCCATTAAAGCTATGGCTTTATCTATATCTCCAGATAAATAACTAAATTCAATTTGAAGCTTGGCTTTAAGTTTTTTGTTTTCAACATCTAAGAGTTGATCTTTAATAGTCTTAGACAAGCCTTTTCTATAGGATGTTACAAGCCTTGATTTCTTATCACTATCTTTAAGTGAGCATTTAATTTTTTTTCCTGAAATCATATGACTGTTATTATAAGACCATGAACTTGAAATTAAATAGTCAGGATGGTTTACATAAAGCTTTTTAAACCAATCGCAGTATCTTCGCTTAGAATAAGCTTTATCCTTAATTGCATGAGTGAGTAAAGATTCAAGAATAATGGGCCTTTCAGACCGCCTCCGCCACTTTCGTATAAGAGGTCTAAGTTTGATATACGCATGGTTGTAATCTTTTAAACGCAAACTACTAAGACCAGTTAGGTACTCCACCTCACCATTTTGTTCATAGACAAAGCTTTTGCTCAAACTTGAAATAACACTAAGACTTTTTTTAAAATCTTTCTTTTCAAAATATAGACGAGCTTTTAAGAACTCAACATCTTCTTTAAAAAAGGGAAGAGAGTTTATCTGTTCAAGATTTCTTTGAGCCTCGCTATACTCACCGTCCGAGGTTTGAAGTAAACTCAGCGTAAAAAGTGCATAGTCTTTTTCAACACCACTTAGTTGATCTAAACTGTTTTGAATGTAGCTTTTCCCTTCAGCTGTTTCGCTTAAAGACAGATATTGATTTAGCGTAAGAAAAACATCTGTTTTTGTGATGTCGTCTGTTGCATAAAGATCAACCATTGAAAGAATAGAAAAGAAAACTAAATACTTCACTCATAATATAATCGGCTAAAAGACTAAAAATTATAACTGTACAGAAGTTCAAATGTTAAAGGACGTCTAGAAAAATTCTTTATAATTGGTTTTTTTTGATCAATGACATTGTCTATGCTAACGGTAAAACCTTTATATTTGATATTAAACTGGCTAGTCCAGACAGACGAAAGCCTTGACCCATCAAAAGCTTTTCTTGGAGAGTTCCATTTAAGTCTTAAGTCTAGCTTTAAGCTTTTAATATTTTTTTCAAAATTAAAACCAAAAACCCATTTTGATCGCCTTGGTAAGTCTAAATTAAGAACTAAATTTTTGGCACGCAAAGCCTGTACAAAAAAACTTAAATCTTCAAAAGCAAAAGTAAGAGATGAAAATAAATTTTCTGACTCTTCAAAATTTAAATATTTAGACGTATTCAAATCAAACTCAATCTGATTAAAAGCTCTTTGATAAAAGGTTTCAAATCTGAAATCAAAACTTTTTATTGAAAAATCTCTAAAAATTTTTGCACCAATAGATTTTTGGGGTTTAAAGTTTGTATTGTTAAATTCTAATTGAAAAAGTGACGGGGGAAGTTCTTTATAAAAAATACTAAAAAAATTCTTAATTTTTAATAACGAATCAAAATATAAACCTCTTTTTTCTGTCCAAAAAATTTCACTATCCATTGTTATATTTTTTGAAAAATTAAAATTTTCATAAAAAACTTTAATAGAGAAATCTTCACTCAGTTCGGTTTTTTCTGATAGTAACAGTAAAGAGAGTTTATCCTTATACATACTTTTAATCTGAACACTCTCGCCTTTAAAAGAGAACTGTTGATCTGTGTCTGGAAAAATGCGCTCTTCTTTAAAAACCCTATCAGACAGGCTATACGACGCAAATAACTTAAAATTATCGTAAGTAATTTTTTTACCTATTAATAAAGTTTCTGTCTTAGAGTAAGCTTGCTCAGTTTCAAATAAAGGAACATCGTAATCTTGATTTTGATGGGTGTAAAAAAAACTAGTATCAAGCTTTAAATTTTTATACTTAAATCTATAACCAAAATTTAAATGATAATCAAAAGTGTAGTCTTTTTCTGTGCCAAAGGTGCTTTGATTAAAACCACCTGACTTAGATGTACTGGCAGATATATCAAAATTATCTGCACCATAGGTGCCACCTAAGGCATATTCCAAAAGTTGTGAGCCTTTAGTAAAAAAATTAGACTCCATAGTTTTAGTTTCTAGTTTTATAGTTTTAAGGTTATTTGTATCACCAACACGTAGCCCATAAACTCCCGCAATTTGTGATAAATTAAATGCACCAAGAGGTGTTGAAGGGTCTGAAAGATGAAAGCCATTAAGAGTTACATCAAAGTACCTTTGATCAAGTCCATATAAAAAAACTGATGATGAAGCCCCTAAAGACTGCTCTTCAAAATATGAAAATTTAGGTTGATCAGAAAACTGAGTTCTTAAACTTTCATTTACAACTTCAGATGAGGCCTTCACCATAATAGATTCAGATAAGTTAAAATCTTTAGCATTTACAAAATTTGAAAAAATAAAGGCCATAGAAAATAAAAGAAACTTTAAGTGATTCACAAGTAAAGCTTTAACCTAAAAAACTTGTATCTTCTAGGCTAAATTGGGACTCTACTCTAAAGATTGCTCATTTTTATCTATGCAATCCTGATCCGAACCGCAACTTGAAGAGCGACACTCTGGCGGCAAGTCAACCTGACTGATGCCCCTTTCTGCTAATTTTGGACAAGTGCTAGTTGAGAGCCAAACATCGGCACTTCTGTTTGAAGTATTTACTGAGTCTGTAGACTTGTTTCTTTTTCTGAACCTCGCAACTATAAGAATCAGTACAGACAGCGTAACAAATAGAGCAAGACCAGCTTCCTCAAATGTATCTTCTTTTGTTCCAGTGTAAGTTGGAGATTCATGCAAACAGGCTACTCTACTCTCATCATCAACTGCGACAGCGTTATTACCATTCTCATCTAAGCTGGGAAACATTCCATTAAAGCATACTTTCTCACACTTATTAAATCTAGAATTATAGGGTCTTACCAAACTTTTATTACAGAAGTTTTTAAGACTTCTAACACAAGAAAAATCACCTTTAGTATCGGCATAAATGTTATGCCTCTCACCTGTTGTTTGGTTAAATCCATTTATATAGCCTTCTATACAAACAGGCCGACACTCATTAAGTGAAGAATTGTATTTTCTATTTGCTGAAATACACTTTTCTTCAATATTAACAGCTTTTCTGCAACTTATAGAGCCTGCAGTATCTAATTTTAAATTAGCCTCAGATATGTAGCCTTCCAAACAAGGCCCACATATTTGATTTACAAAAATTCTATTATTTGTAAAACAGCTTTGCTCTCTATCTGCAATCTCAGAGCCACTAAGTTTTGCAAAAGCTTCATTTGTTAGAAATGCTCTTTTAAAAAAACTAATTTTTTTAGCTTTTTTAGTGTTCAGTATCTTAAGCATCCTGTTTTTCATTCGTTTGTATACAAGAATATCTTTCCACAAAAGTGGTTTATTATTAACTAAGAAGGCAACAGGTCCTTTATCTACATACTTGGCTGCTAGTACCTTTCCCTCATACTTTAAAAGAACTTGGTTTTCTCTAAAAATTATTTTTGAGATTCTCTTGTCCCAATAAGGAAAACTGTCTTTTCTAATTTTTTTAAAAAGACTTCTTTTAAAAAAAGGCTCAGAGGCTTCAAAAAGTTTAGAGACTTTTAAGCCTTTTTTCTTATTTTTACTAATAACGTTTAGAAGATTCTTAAAATCTCTATCTATACTTGTTTGATTTTGAGGCTTAGCAAAAGCCTCTGGTGTAAAAATAAATGATGTTATAATTAAAGAAACTAACACACTTTTAACTAAATGTCTCATATCAATAAATCGGAATTTTCTACACTTAACTTAAGCGATTTAACGAAAATGCAAAAAAACCTCTTAAATTTTAAAAGGTTTTTTTAAATATTTATTTGTAAGTATTAGTATACAAAGCTTATCTTAAAAACCTATCGGCGTTGGAGTTCCATCAATAGAACCTTCATTTGTTGTACACGTGTTTGTTTCAACACAACTTTCATTACCACGACACTCAGGAGGAAGATCTGCAGGCGTTAAGCCCCTTGCACCTGCTGTTGGGCAAGACCCTTCTGGTGTCCAAACATCAGATGGAGGAACCACAGGGTCAACTACAGGGTCATGTGATGATCCGGAAGATTTTTTCTTCTTTTTGTTTTTCCATAACATTAAGATAGCAAGAGCAGCTATGCCAAAAAGAATAAGTCCTCTTTTATCAAACTCTTCTTCATCACTAACTGGAGGAGGAGTTGGCTTTGT
>JALZUR010000043.1 GCA_023301025.1 Bdellovibrionales bacterium
TGGTAGGGGCTCCAGGACTCGAACCTGGGATCCTCCGGTTATGAGCCGGATGCTTTAACCAACTAAGCTAAGCCCCCATTGGGAAAACTAAAATACATACTGTCATAAATGTTTAGTGCTGTGTAGTTTAAAACCAAATGATTTGTTGAGTCGGCTTAAACTTATGTAGCCTATGTTAAAATCTAATAGCAAGTACACTTTTTATAAAAACTCAAGAGTATATTACTCTCTAATATCTACTTAGAAAACGCTCAAATGTAAAATAAAGCTACCTTAAGTAAGGTCACAGTGATTCTGCCAATGTTTAAAACAAATCCGAGATAATTTTTTAAAACTTGAGAATGAAACTTAAATTTTTCTTTGTTATAAAATAACTGCTATGGGGGGCACACATGATCAGACACATACTTACTTCTTTATTATTTTTAAGTCTTTTAATCTCTTGTAACAAAGACAATCAGTCACCAAAGACTACAGCCAGTGGTTCAGAAACCGATACAGGTCAAAGTTTAAACGCTACAGCTGCCAACGACACAAGTTTGGACAACAGTGAGTGGGTGGGTGATGATCTTAAGTTAAATGGTGCAGTGGCAAGGTCTATTCTTTTAGATAACAATTTAAGAGTTACACTTCTTCATTCAGAGGCTAGCTTTAAATCAGCAATTTCTATTGGTGTTAATGTTGGGCATATGGACAACCCTTTTGATGCTCAAGGACAAGCTCACTACTTAGAGCATATGCTTTTTTTAGGAACAAAAGAATTTCCAATTGTAGATGAATACTCAAATTTTGTAGTTCAAAACAGTGGTACTTTCAATGCAAACACAAAAATGGATCACACTAAGTATTTTTTAGATGTCCAAAGCACTGCTTTTGATGAAGCTGTTCATAGAATATCTAGATTCTTTGTAAATCCTTTGTTTGACCCAGTTTACACAGATAGAGAAAAAAACGCAGTTGAAAACGAGTTTAAATTAGGCTTTGAACTTAGAATCCCTTTTAGAGCTTACAGATCTTTTTACAGAGATGATTCTAAACAAAGATTATTTTTAGTAGGTAGTTTAAAAACTTTGGAAAATATTAAAGATACAGATAATAAAGCATTTTTTAATGAGCATTATTACGCAGAGGCCATGCACGCAGTTTTAGCGGGACCTCAAAGTTTAGATGAGCTTGAAAGTATTGCTACTAAATACCTTTCGGACATTAAAAGTAACCCAACACGCGCACCTAACAACCATATTGAAAAAAATATTTTTGATTTAGATAAGCTTCCTGCTCGGGTTCTTGCAAGGCCTGTTACCGGTAGAGCTTCCAATCTACAAATTGTAATTCCTTACAACAAAGATCAGACCAATGACAATGTGTTAAGTGCCCTTAGCCTTTTAATTAATGATAAGAGTGAGACCTCCCTAATGAAAGCACTAGTTGATCAAGGATGGATCAATGCAGATTTAGATAACTATGGGGCTTCTTTTTCAAGAGACTCTGTTTATATTGAAATAAAAAATCTTACTGAAAAAGGACGTGGTGAAAAAGAAAAGATTGAATCGTTTATTTACTCTTACCTGCAATTTTTAAGATCTAGTGATTTACCCAATTACTTGTCTAGTGAAGTCTTAGCTTTAAACGAAAGTCGAAAGTATATCACAACGTACTACAATACAGATGCTAGCGTTGTTTCTGGGCTTAGTAATGTCTATTTTTCTGCTGTTAGAGAGCCTAAAAACACAGAAGAATTGTTTTTTAATTTTAAGCCTAAAGCTTTTTCAGATAGTGAGTATCTTGAAGTTTTATCCGCTGTTAGTTGGGATAAGCGTTTTATTATAGACACAGACATTGATAATCCAATTATTGATAAAACTTATGATGAAATTGAAAATATTGAACTTGGAGGAGCAAAAATTGTTGAATCTGATGATGGTAAAAAAATCATTGAAGATTCTATTTATAAATTCTCTTTTGCAGTGACTGATCTTAAAGACGTTGCTGTAGTTCCGGGTTTGAAATTTAAGTTTAAAGAGAAGAACTCTTACGCGCCATTAGACTTTAAAGTTTACAACGAAAATGCTTCTGAAAAGTATAAGAAAACGTCAGGGCCTTGGGGAGATTTTTATTTATCTGATTTAGGAGAATCTGGTGTTGCTTATACCTATTTAGACTTAGATCTTTTCAGCCATGGTATAGATTTTAAGTCTAAAACAGATGTCACAAGTTTTTTCTTAATGCGTGAGATTTTAAAAAGACAAATGATTTTTAAATCTTATCCCTTTGTTCAAATGGGCTTTTCATATGACTTTCCGATCTTTATTTTTAATGGGCATTTGACCTTAAAGTTTAGCGGTTGGTCTGATAAGTACCTTTCTTCTTTAAAAGATTTTTTAGAATTTTCAAATCTTGTACCAGTTGAAGACTCTTTGTTTGAAGAAGTTAAAAAAAGTTATGCTCAAATTATACAGACAGAGCTAGAAAGTGACTTAGATGCTTTTGCAGGAAGAAATTTATTCTCAGGGGCTTCAAAATCTTATCTAAATTATGATGAAATTTTAGGTGAGCTTGAAACTCTTAATTTTGATACCTATCAAGATTTTACAAAAAGATACTCAGACGGTCTTTTTGTTAGAGGTGTTTTATCTGGAGATGTAAACGAAACCTACCCTAGTGCTATTGTTGATCTTTTAAAAAGTACATGGGGTTTAAAAGACAATCTTAATATGTCGCCTGATTACTCAGCCTCTAAACTTGCTGAAGATGTTATTTTGAGAGATGAAGTTTTGAATATTGATGCACAAGGGCCGTCAGAACAAAGAAGTGTATCTTATGCATTTAGAAATATGGGAGAGATAAAATCAGAAAAAGAAAAACTTATCTTAAACATCATAAACCCGTGGCTTGGTAGAGACTACTATACAGAGCTTAGAACAAACCAAGCCTTGGCCTACAGTCTATTTGCCTTTTGGTCACCGATTTTTAACTACAGTATACTTAGGACTAATTTGGTTTCTTCATCCAATACAGCTTCGGATACATCTCAAAGAATAGAAGAGTTTTTAACTACTTGGGCTACTGAAGTTCTTCCTTTAAAAAGTGAAGATTTATTTAACAGCACCAGACAAAGTTTAGTTTCAAGAGAGTTAAATTTTCCAATTGCACCAGAAGCAGCTCATAAAAAGTACGTTGAACTTAGTCAAAATGGTTTTCAAAGTTTAAGTGCCTTTAGTGACTATGTAAGACTCTACGATGAAATCTCCTTGCAAGATGTAATAGACTACGCTCAAGAGAGACTTTTAAAACAGACAACTGGAGTTTTAATTCAAGTGGAGGCTAAGGATTAATTTTGAGGTAGAGCTCAAGGTGAAACCTTTTGGAATTTATTTAAAGTGTTTAGTTTAATCTAATCTTAACAATTTCTTAACTGAATCCAGTAACTAAGCAATTGATGTAAAAATTATATAATGTGATACTAACCCTACACCTGGGGGGGTTAGTATGAGCAGGACGCTTGTCTTTAATTCTTTTGCTTTTGTTTTAGTATTTTCAACAGCATTGATGCTAGTAAAAAAAGCACAAGCAGACATAGACACATACTATCTCCCTTCAGATCTAAATGAGTTTATAAATTCAACAGAAGACATGGAAGATTTAGTTGAAGATGTAAGTAAAGATAACTTAGACCCTTTAGGTTACAAAAAAGGGGCAAAACGAGCACTTTTTGGCTATATAGATCTCGAAAAAGATAAAGAGGGTTACTTTGTAAAAGATGTGTATTGCAATAAGGTTATTCGTTCAAATGTTGGCCCAAATAAAATACCGAACAACAACACTATGAATACAGAACACACTTGGCCTCAGTCGAAGGGTTCAAAGCGTGAGCCGTTTAGAGGAGATATCCATCATCTTTTTCCGTCAGACTCTAGAGCTAACAGCATTAGAGGTAACTTTCCTTTTGGTGAAGTGCGTGGTGAGGATGTTGGTGCAAACTGTAAAGCATCTCAAAGAGGTCATCTTATTGATCCAAAAACAGGTAAGGTCACAAGAATTCGTGGCTTTCAACCCCCTTTAGAGCATAGAGGAAATGTTGCAAGAGCTCTTTTTTATTCAGCAGCAATGTATAATAAAGATATCACTGAAATTGAGGAGCACTACTTAAGAAAGTGGCATGTGGAAGACCCTGTGGATGATGATGAAATCTTAAGAAACGATCTTGTTGAAGAGTCTCAAGGCAACAGAAACCCTTTTATAGATTTCCCCCAACTAGTTAAAAATATCAAAGACTTTTAATAAAGCCAGTAAGTTAAGGGTAAAGGCTTAAACTGTTTTAAAAAATTTAAGCTCTTGTCAGAACAATCAAAAAAGTTTAGCTTCTTGAAAGTACTCTAAGGTGGCGTGGTAGAGAGGCTATACAAGGGACTGCAAATCCCTGGACATCGGTTCGAATCCGGTCGCCACCTCCAAAGTTCAATAGGTAAAAAAACAAAATAACTCCCTAGCCTTAACAATTTTAATCTGACACGAAGTTTGTGCTTCATCATTTCAGACCATTTCACCATTCATAATATGGCAAAGGAAAGCTAATATTAATAATAGTTTTAATAACCAGTAATGTTAAAATCTTGTAAAAACATCAATCACTTCTAATTATTGTTAGTAAAACAGATAGATACCCCGATTGTACATAAGGTTTACAGATAGAGAGTTTTTTCACTAGTTACTTTATCTTCAATAAAATGGTGTATGTTTGTGTATATTAAAGATTCGATTATTAAAAAATAGGAACTATATTATGAGAAAAATATTTGTATTAACTTCACTGATTTCAATCTGGGTAATGAGCTCTATAAGTGTTGCAGCAGAATCCACTGGAGAAAATAATAACTTCGTTTGTATCCCAAAAGGGATTATTCATTTTTCAACAAGACTAAATACTCAAGCGGATAGGTTATGTAATGCACGAAAAATAAATGCCGAAGAAGGTCTTAGTCTCAAAGCTGACGGGTGTGCAATGAAGGTTAATAATCCTGACTATGTTATTGATGAACAAGTTAGATATGATTATATTGATGGTCTTGCAATCAAAGAATTGAGAGACTGTGACTTCAGTGATATTGCCATTGTGGTATATTTTTAATAATTCTGAATTGGCTTATTTCTCTTTTTGAAAAATATTTTTGAGTTGAGTGCTTAATATGTTAAATAAATCATTGTCTCAAACTGAGTTAGATTTTTTAGTGAAAGCAAAAAATTTCTTAGAAAATGAATCACTAACAATGAAAATTGCAGATAGGCTTGGAAAGCCAATCGTACTTATTCAAGATGCACTGCCTAAAAAAGCAAATGCTGCAATTCAAAAAGCAGTTGATAAATCACTTACTGCTGCTTTAAATGTTGCTTTGAAATCAATTGATAGCAGTAGTCCATTAGACTTTAAAACATCTATCAAAGGAACACGTAAAAATAGATTTTTACATGCAACGGCCACCGGGGTGTCAGGGGCTTTAGGTGGTTTTTTTGGTGTTCCAGGTCTGATCTTTGAACTGCCTGTAACAACTTCTCTTATGATGAGAAATATAGCCTCTATAGCTAGTGACTTTGGTCATTGTAAAACGGATCCAAAAACATCTTTAGAATGTTTGTATGTTTTTACACTTGGATCAAAGGCAAGCGTTTCAGATGACAATATTGATAGTGCTTATTACAGCAGTAGATTTGCTGTATCGCAGGCCATGGGACGAGGAGCTGACTTTATTGCTAAAAACTCAACTAAGGTTATTATAGACAATCTTAAGTCAGGAACAGCTCCTGCAGTTCTAAGTTTTATTAATAAAGTAGCAACCTACTTCAAAATTGTTGTTACAGAAAAGATGTTAGCGGAAGCTCTTCCTGTTGTTGGCAGTTTAGGCGGTGCAGCTGTAAACATAGCCTTTACAGATTACTTTGGTGAAGCTGCCAAATATCACTTTGGACTTCTAAGCCTTGAAAAAAAATATGGCAAAAAAGTGATTGAGAGTTTGTATTTAGACCCTCAAGTGCCTTAAAAAAGTGCATAAAAAAACAAGTTTTATATATTCATACTAGGCAACATTTACAAATAAAGTTCAGTTATTTGAAGTTTGAATGTCATAAAGCTAAATCTTAAACATATCATTCTTATACAAATTGGGGTGGGTATGCTGTATTTTTTAACTCGAACGATATCGACTCTTAAATCTGCTACGTGCATAGCTTTTTTGTTTTTCTTGTTTTCCTGCAAAGCCTATTCTTCAAATTTAGACACCTGTTATAAGCTTTTAAGTCTTGGCTCTAAACAAGATACATCAGCGCCTTCCGATAACTCAGCTAAAGCCAGTGCAATTAAAAAATCTATTTTAGGTGGCACGCGAAGTTTAGAAGAGTTTGCCCAAGATGCGATGGTGGATCTAGTTTCTAGAGAGTCTAGTATCGACCTAGATCAGGAGTATGATTTAATTTTTGTAGGAGCCTCTCTTGCTGAAACTACAGCTCAGATGAGACTTAATCAATATTCAAACCATGAGTTAAAAATCTTAACACTTGAGAAAACAGATACAGTTGCACCTTTATATAGTGAGGCTGGACAGTTTTTTTATTTAAGTTCTAGTGCCAGAGATTCACAAGACGGTCGCTTTCAAAAATTGATGGGTGAGGTAAATCAAATACCAAATTCTCCTTTAAACCTTTCAGATATTTCATTTACCAGATTTCCAATTGGAAGTGATTTAGGTAACCTCATAACACTTGTTCGAGGGTTTTTTTCTAAGAATCCAATACTCTTTGGAGCAGAGGTTTTGGGAGTAGACAGAAAGCCTGATAAAAAAATTCGAGTGCTATTAAAAGACGGGCGAACTATTACTACAAAAAAACTAATCTTCTCTTCCGGTATGGGCGAAGAAAAAACACATTTTGGGAACAATATTTTAAGACTTCTAAAAAAAGAAGCTACAAAAGAAAATCCAAGAGTTGAAACTTTTTTAGGTGCGGCGAAAAGATCAGCCTTAATGGATCATCCTTTTGAAGATTACGTGGATAAAAAAATTGCAGTTATAGGTGCTGGTAATGGTGGAGACACTGTTGTCAGTTGGCTTTTACGCTTAGGACCAGAACAGAGCTATGCGCGTGATCCTGTAAGTTTAGGTTATCCAGATAAAATTGTGTGGTATGGGCAAAGATGTCAAAACTGTATCGATTATAAGACCTTTAACAGTGCTCAGTATGCCAACGTGGGCACTGGGTTTAGCGATAGAACTATCGATCCCATTTTCCAAGAGGTTGTAGATGTTTTTGAAGATGGTTTTGGTAGTTTAGTTGTGGTCTCTAAGTTTCGAAAGTCAGCTAAAGATAAGTATGCTGAACTTGAATACTCCACAAGAGTTGTAGATAAAGTTATTGTTAGTGCAGGTTATGTCCCTCAACTTGCAAAAATTTTAAAAACACACGAATATTACAATTTGACTGCAGAAGATAAAAAGCTAGTTGAGAATATAAATTCCTTTTCTAACTCCGTTCTTAAAACTGCTCAAGAAGTTCAAATTCGTAAAAAGCAAAAATTAGCCAGAATTAAAAAAATTCGCCCTGAGTCTTTTCAAATTGAGATTCCACTTAACAGTGATCTTATGGGATATACAAATCAAGATAAAGAAACTTTTGGATTAAACGTTAAGTCTATTGCAGACCTATTTACGCATTTTAGTTATAAATTTAAAAGGGTTATAAAATCACAAGATATACACTCTTTTGCGCTTAAGGTTAATTTTAATGAAGATGGAGAGATTGAGTTTAAGATCTTTGCGAGAACGAATGAAAATGCCACGTTAGTTGAATTTTATAATATGAAATTTGCCGAAGCTGAAGTGATTAAAATTTATGAAGGAGTTCTTCCGAAAAAAGTTACAGATTCTAGTGAAAATCTAAGTATCTTTCATAGAAAAGCCGATTTAGATAAGATTTTTCAAAATCTTATCGCTACAATTGCAGGCATTCCTAGAAACTACTTTTCCGATGGTGGTAAGCGGCTTTTGAGAAGACAAGCTATGCCAGAAACGATCACCTATGGGAGAAAAAAGCGTAAAATAGTTTTAGCTAAAGTTTTAGATCAGGTGGTTTTTTCTGACGACACACAATCTATTTATGCCATTGGAACAGCAGCAACAGACTATAAAGATTATATAGATCAAGAAAAAGGTGTGGGAGATAAAGGTATTTCAAACTATCAGTTAAGTCCAAGGACTTCAGCATTTATAGATCACATTATGAAATCATTAGGTTTAGATAGTCAGTGACATTGAAGTCTAATTTTAAGTCCTATTCTAAAAATTTAAAGTGGATTGTAAGGACCCCAATAGTCTTTATCTAAGCTATTAAGAAGCTCTAGAGAAAACCTCGAAACTGACTTAACTGGTATAGATTGGATATTAGAATAAGTAGACACATGCTCTTTATTTAACATATATAGACGAGCTAAGCGTTGTAAGACTTTAATGCTCGGTTCAGTGTTAGTTCGTTTTATATATTCTAAAGTATTAATAGAATAATCAATTCTTCCTTGCCTAGAGTAGAGTTCAGCAAGATGCCAGTTCACCACAGGTCCTCGTCTTAATGGAACTGCAGTTTTAATGATGGTATCAATAGCTACGCCAAGCGTATAAATGTCGTTATTACCAACTTTATATAGAAGAAGAGCTTGTAAAAGTCTAACTCTAGAAATATCAGCTTGTGGTCTGTAGCCCCTGCGAATTTCAATTTCAATCTCTTCGAGCCTTGTAAAAACTTTCCCATAGTCTTCTTTATCTATCAAAACGCTTATGTCGAAGTGTTCAATATCGACAAGAGCAGAGTTTATCTGCGTATTGATTGGATCTAAAATCTTAATACAAGCATCGTTAGCGATTGCAAATGAACTGAAAGAGTAAAATATAAATAAACTGAGTACAAATTTCATAAAGTAATTCCTTATGTATTTAATATCTTAAAGCATAAGTACGTAGTATTGATTAATCTCTTTTTGTAATTAATAAATAAATGACAACATTTTTTACACATAACTGTAAAAATATACCGCTTAAAATCCCTCTAAAGGGCCCCAGTCAGTAGTAAAATCGTTAAGCTTTTGAGTAATATTTAAAGACAGTCTAATAGTCTTTCTGGTTGTTTTGAATTTTAAAAACATAAAGATTAGTTGTTTATTTTCTTGGTCTAGAGTTGTTTTAACTTCTTCTAATCGACGTTCTACATTATTTCTGCCGTTGACACCTAGAAATTTAGAATCTTTTAATCTAAATAGATATGCATAAGCTTTTACATGATCACCGGTGTTAGAATAAAGGTGAGCCATATGCCACAAGAAGGCTATAAATGTGTATTCACCCATCTCTACGACTCTACTTTCAAGAAGTGTATTGTTTTCTATAGCTATACGAGCATCAATCTGTTGTCTATCCGATAGATGAAACTCTACTAAGCTTAGTAAAAGAAGCTCTGAAGTATTAAGACCTTTTGAAATAGTTTTTTTTTCATTTAGATAAAGTTGTATCTTTTTAAGATCATTTGAATTGTGCCGCTCTGGCATGAAATTGGGTAAATTGTTTAAAGGAAATGTAGCATAATTTACTATACGTCTAGACGTATTTAAAAGGTCTTTTATGTGCCCGGACTCTGTAAAAGGCTGTTGATACGCCTTTAAAAAACTAAAATCGAGTTTAGGTGAACGTAGAGTTTTATTACAATTTAAAGACGCTAAAGCCTTTGGATTAAAGCTTACAAGCATAAAAAAAACTAAATAAAAAAGTCTCATATACGTGAAAATACAATTTCACTAAAGGGTCTTCAATAAGACCTCTCACATTTGTAAAAATTTAGTAAGTGTCTAAAAAATATCAATTTAAAACAGAGCCTAAAAGACTCAATCTGGGTGCCTTTTTTGATTTAAAACTCAAGCTGACTTATAGTAATATTATGAAAATATCTAAAAGTTTAAAAATCAAAGCTCTAAAACGTGCATTCTATCTAAGGTCTGGGATTTACTTCGCAGAATCTTTGCCCATACAAATACTTGAAAATTATGTTGTTAATGGAAAAATCGGAATTGCAAAGCCTCCAATTGATGAAGCTCTTCTTATTGAAGGAGTTAATGAACTTATTAAAAAAGACGCTGAGAACTTCTCTAGTGGCTTGTTTGATCTTTCACTAATTGAAATCGAAAAACCTGTGAAGCATATAAAAAATTTAGCTAAAATTTATATCGATTCTGTTGGAGTTGTTTTTAATAAGAAAAATAAAAAGCACAAAGTCTTTTCAAAAGAGAGCAAATCAAAAACAGCTAAACTACCTGATTATTACAATAGAAACTTTCACAATCAGACAGATGGCTATCTTTCTGAAAACTCAGCTGAACTTTACAACCATCAAGTAGATATTCTCTTTAGAGGTACTAGTGATGCTATGAGACGTTTGATGGTGGAAGCTTTTAAAAAGTTCTACAGTGGTAGTGACAAGCTTAAGATTGTTGAAGTTGCTTGTGGTACAGGAATTTCTACAAGACCCCT
>JALZUR010000044.1 GCA_023301025.1 Bdellovibrionales bacterium
AGAGAGGCTCCATTAAAGGTTTGAATCATTGATGTAACATTACTTGTATCCCAACCAGAAATATCTCCACTTGAAAAACTTGAAGCACCCAAAAATACTTTATCCATGTTTGTCACACCAGAAGTGTTACCACCAGTAACAGACACAAGTGACGAACATCCATTAAAAGCATCTTCTAAAGTGACTAAACCTGTATCACCTAAGTTTATAACAGAAATAAGTTTTGTAGCAGAGCTCGGAATATCGAGAAATGATAGTGCTAGCAAAGATCCATTAATCACTACAGTATAATCCCCAGCTGCTGCATACACATGGTTTGCACTAGGGGTAATAATAGTTTGTAAAGCCGATCCATCACCCCAATCAACTGTAAAGTTATAGCTGAAACCAGAAACCAACGGAAGAGCGATATTTTCATTAACTGTTGTAGTTCTAAAGGTTAAAGCCATAACTGTATCTGAATACTCATACTGAACTGTAGCCGTTGAGCAATTTGAGCGATCTAACCCACTTCCAGATTCACGAGTGGCATAAAAATTATAAACACCTAAAGCTAATGCAGATGTTGTTAAATCAGTTGTAATGCCTGTTGAAAGACCATTTACAATTTCAGTGGTACACGTGTTGTCAGTAAAAAGCCTAACTATATTTCCATTAGCAACACCACTTACTCTTATAGTTGGAGTTGGATTTATATTAGGACTAGAAAAAGGTACAATTAGAGTCAAAGCTGATGGTGGGCTTAACCCGCCAATAAGCTGATACTGTACTGTTGCAACTGAACAATTAGATCTATTAACTAAATTCGATTCACGAGTTGCATAAAAGTTATATAGACCAGGAGCAAGAGCAGAAGATGTAAGATTAATATCCGTTCCCGGAGAAGTATCAGCAGCTACTTCAGCAGAACAAAGATTATCAGTAAATAGTCTTACTGTTTCACCAGTAGTTACACCACTCACTCTAATTGTTGGAGTAGTGTCATTGCCGGGGCTTGTTGCAGGATTTAATAGAACAAGCTGAGTTGGTGCCACAAGTACAGGAACTAGTTCATACTGAACTGTTGCAATAGAGCATGCAGATTGTGTTGTAGAATCAGACTCTTGTGTTGCATAAAAATTATAAACACCATTTGCCAATGCAGGTGTTGTTAAATCAATACTCGCACCACTTGCAACACCATTTACAACTTCTGTTGTACACGTGTTGTCACTAAAAAGCCTTACTCTGTTACCAGATGTAACACCATTTACTCTTAAAGTAGGCGCATCCACAATACCAGGGCTTGCAGAAGGGTTGACTAAAGCTAAACCAGTTGGAGCATCATACTGCCCTTGAAGAACTTCATAATTTACAGAAGAAACAGAACAGTTTGATCTATCTTCTCCACCTTCAGACTCTTGAGTCGCATAGAAAAAATAACTACCCACTAAAAGACTTGGAGTTGTTAGGTTGATTGTATCGCTGGTTGATAAACCGTTAACCACTTCATTTTGACATAAAGCATCCGAATAGATTCTCACTCTCTTGCTCTCAATAACTCCAGAAACTTGTAATGTTGGTGTTGTATCTCTACTAGGAGAGGTTAAAGGATTAAATAGACTTATTGATTCTGGGGAATAAAGATTTCCATTTCTATCTACTAAACTCAAATTACTGAATTCAACATTATTACACGCTGTAAACAAGAAAACTAAGAGAACGTACTGTAAGTATTTAAATCTATTTTTCATCATACTTATACTTTCGTCTGTATTTTAAGGTAACTTTAAGCTATTTTAGCAAATATTCTATTCTTATTCTCAATTTGATACTCTCAAAAAAAAGACATATCATATGTAGTCACAATTTTTCTAAATGAAACAGTTTTTAAACTTTTGATCGATATTGAAACAAAAACTCTATAATAGTTGTTAAGTTAATGTTGCTCTCTACACTAACTTGTACCAAATAGAGAAAAGCTCATTCATAATAAAAAAAAGAGCTCTTTAAGAACTCTTGCACTAAAAAAATCATTTACTCTAAGACGTAAAGACTCTATTCAACTGAAATTGATAATTTTAAAAGACTGGTTTATTACTATTATTCCAGGCTGGAGAATTTACATCAAAATCAGTAGAGTTAACTACAGAACTCACATTCCAACCACTTAAGTTTTGATTAAACACATCCATGTTTCTAAACATCTCTATCATGTTTGTCACATTTGCCGTATTCCATGAACTTATATCTTGGTTAAAGACAATGGCTTGGTGAAGTGCACTCTCCATATTTGTGACATTAGACACGTTCCATGAACCTATTGGCTGATTAAACATTTTTGCAGCGTTAAACATAAAACTCATATCTTCTAAGCTTGTCGGCTGCCAACCGCTTATATCACTATTAAATGAAGCTGTATTAGCAAACAGGGAAAACATATTTGTAACACTACTTACATCCCATGTGCTTATATTTTCGTTAAAGCTACTTGCAGAGGTAAACATTCCACTCATGTTTGTAACATTACTTACAACCCAGTTGTTTAACGGCTGATTGAAAGTATCGGTATTATTAAACATTTGAATCATGCTTACAACACTAGACACATCCCAACCGTTCAAAGGCTGATTAAAGTTATCAGCACTATCAAACATATCTGACATATCTGTTACATTACTTGTGTTCCATCCGTTTATCGGCTGATTAAATGTCACTGCACCATTAAACACCCCTCTCATGTCTGTAACACTACTTGTTACCCAAGAACCTATAGTCTGATTAAA
>JALZUR010000045.1 GCA_023301025.1 Bdellovibrionales bacterium
CCTCTTGCTTTTGATGTATCAGTTGTAAAAAGCGTGAATGTTCCTAACCCAACAGAAGGTCAAGAGGTCATATACACAATAACAGTTACAAATGAAGCTGCTGCTACAACAGGTACAAATATTGTTGTAGGTGATCTTGTACCAGTAGGTGTAACTTATGTTGCTGGTTCTGCACCTTCAAGTCTTCCAGCAGGTGTAACTGTGAATGAATCAGCACCTACTGCAGGAAATGGTTTAGAGTGGACAATTGCAAGTCTTGCTTCTACGGCTACTGTTAATTTAGAGTTTAGAGCAGTTGTAGATGCGGGTGCGGCACTTTCAAATCCAAGCATTCAAAACACGGCAAGTTATGTAAGTTCTGATCAAATTGATACAGCCCTTGGAAACAATGATGGTAGTGCTACAATCACTGTTCAAGGTTTAGATGTTGGAGTTACAAAAACAGTTGATGACAACCAACCTATAGAAAATCAAGAAGTTACCTATACAATAACGGTAAACAACCTTAGCCCTCAAACAGTTACAAATGTTGAAATTACAGATGCTCTTCCAGCAGATCTAATTTTTGTTGCAGGTACAGCTACTGGACCTAATTTTGTTTTAACAACTCCGGGGGGAGTAGAGACATTAACATGGACTATACCAAACCTGCCATCTTTAGCTTCGACAACACTAACCTTTAGAGCTTTAGTAAACACAGGAACAGCAGGGGCTACACTTACAAACACGGCTACTCGCACAGGTATGACAGAGACCGATTCAAATGCTGTGAATGATTCATCTTCTGTGGATGTTACAGTTGATCCATTTGATATTGAAATTGTAAAATCAGTTGATGACCCTACTGCCGAAGAAGGGCAAGAGGTCACTTACACTCTAACTTTAAACAACAACAGTGTGGGTACAGATGCTACAGGCATAATTGTAAGAGATCTAGTTCCTGCTGGTTTATCTTTTGTTCCAGGTTCAATGACTGGAGGAGACGTTAGAGATCAAAGTACACCTACATCTGTTGGTGGATTAAGATGGGACATTAACACTCTTACAAATGGTACACCTGTTGTTTTAACTTTTAGAGCAACTGTAAATACAGGGGCCGCAATAAGTAATCCTAGTATTCAAAACACAGCTACAATTACAAATTTAGATCAGATAGATAATGTTCCAGCAAACAACAGCTCTCAAGTTAATGTAAATGTTGTAGGTTTAGATGTTGAAGTCTTAAAATCTGTAGACAACGCATCACCAACTGAAGGTGATACAGTTGTTTACACAATTACAGTTAACAATTTAAGTTCTCAGCCAGTGAGCTCTGTAGTTCTTGGTGATGTAGTTCCAAGTGGTGTGACTTATGTTGCTGGATCAATTGTTGGTGGAGATTCAAATGATGATTCAACACCGGATTCTGGAAGTGGTCTTAGTTGGACCGTAAATACAATTGCAGGCAGTGGCAGTTCAAGCCTTAGCTTTAGTGCAACAGTTGACAGTGGAGCTGCAGCTTCTGGAACAATTACAAACAACGCAAATTTAGTTTCTATTGCAGAGACTCAAGTGAATACAGCCAATGATATTGGCAGTGCTGATATTAATGCACAAAGTTTTGATGTTGCAGTTACAAAATCCGTGGATGACTCAACTCCAGAAGAAGGGCAGTTGATCACATATACAATCACCGTTAGCAATGTAACTAGTTCAACAGGTAATACTGTCGTTGTAAGAGATATAGTTCCAACAGGTGTAACTTATGAACCAGGAACGATTTCTGGTGGAGACTTAAGATCAGATACAAGTCCGATTGGTACAGGTTTAGAATGGACTGTAAACACATTAGGGGCTTTGGGTTCAGCTCAGCTAACATTTCAAGCTAGGGTAAACGCTGGAGCGTTAGCTACAAATCCAACAATTATAAACACTGCAAACTTTATAAGTGCTGATCAGGTAGACTCAAATAATACAAATGATTCAGGCTCAGCAACTATAAATGTTGTAGGAATAGATTTAAATATTATAAAAACAGTTCTTCCAGTTTCTGCCGAAGAAGGTCAAACAGTAACCTATACAGTAGTTGTTAATAACCCTGGCACACAACCAGCAACAAATATTTTAATCAGAGATATTGTTCCGAATGGTGTGACGTATGTTGCAGGTTCACTCATTGGAGGGGATGCAAATGATGATTCAAGCCCTGATAGCACTGGTCTTACTTGGAACTTAACAAGTCTTAATGGTGGACAATCTAGAACTATAGAGTTTCAAGCAACAGTTGATGGTGGTGCATTAGCTATAAGTCCAATTGATAACACTGCTGATATAGTTTCTTTTGATCAAACAGACAGTGTATTAACAGATAACACATCAACTGCAGCATTAACTGTACTTGGTTTAGATTTAGAAGTTGTTAAAACTGTGAGTGATTCAAATCCTGAAGAAGGAGAGCTAATCACATATACGATTACTTTAAACAATTTAAGTTCACAGGTTATTAATGGTGTAGAAATCACTGATGTAGTTCCAGCAGGTGTGACCTATGTTACATCTTCTGCAGCAGGTACAACTCTTATTGATGATTCAAACCCAGCTGGTACAGGTATTATTTGGACCGTTCCAGGAGACATTAGTAATGGCACTCCTGTTGTTTTAACTTTTAATGCTACAGTTGATGCCGGTACCGCTCCAGGAGCTACAACAATAGATAACACAGCTTTTGAGTCTGCTATGAATCAAACAGATTCAAACGATGCAAACAATACTTCGACTGTTTCAATTGATCCAATTGGTTTGGATATTGAAGTTTTAAAAGCTGTGAGCGACGCGACACCTACAGAAGGTGATACAGTTACCTACACAATTACAGTTAACAACTTAAGTTCACAAACAGCTAGTAATATTAATATTGGAGATGTTGTTCCAAGTGGATTAACATACGTTGCGGGAAGTATCAGTGGTGGAGTTTCAAATTCAGAAGCTACACCTACAGCAAATGATGGTCTTACATGGGTTATAAATAGTATTTTAGGCTTAAGCAGTGCGACTCTAACTTTTGATGCAAGTGTAAATGCTGCAACAGCTGGTACAACAATCACAAACAATGCGCTTTTATTAAGCCTTACAGAAACAGAAGACGATGCTTCAAATAATACTGGTTCTGCTGTTATAACTCCAAGAGCTTTTGATATTGCAATTTTAAAATCTGTTGATGATGACACTGCAGAAGAAGGTCAAGAGATCACTTTTACGGTAAATGTTGAAAATACAAGTACAACGGATGGAACAAATATTGTTGTACAAGATGTTTTACCAAATGGGTTAACTTTTGTTGCTGGCTCTCAAACTGGTCCAGGTGCTGCTTATGATGCAGGTACAAGAACTTTTACTTGGACTGTTCCTACACTTTTAGCAAATAGTAATTTAAATTTTACCTACAGAACAACAGTTGATGCGGGAGCCACAACAACTTACGTTACAGCTGTAAATACAGCAAGTTATGTAAATTCTGATCAGATTGATTCTGCTGCAACAAACAATACGTCTTCAATTACAGTAACTTTTGTAGGTATTGATATTGAAGTTCAAAAATCTGTAAGTACTGCTAATCCTGAAGAGGGTGACACGATCGCCTACACGGTTAATGTGAACAATACGTCAACTCAGGCTGCAACAAATATTGAAATCACAGATATACTTCCAGTGGGTGTGACTTTTGTTGCTGGTTCTCAAACGGGTCCAGGTGCTAGTTATGATGCTGGAACTAGAACAATGACATGGCTGATTCCAAGTTTAGCAGGAGCTTCTGGCTCTATACTAACTTTCAACACAACTGTTGATGCTGGAACTGCTGGTACAACAATTTCAAACAGCGCAAGCTTAAGTAATATTGATCAGTCAGAAAGCAACACAACTAACAACACAGGAACTGTTGATATAAATCCTGTGGGTTTAGATATTGAAATTTTGAAATCTGTGGACATTCTAACACCTACTGAAGGTGATACAGTTGTTTATACAATTACTGCAAACAACTTAAGTTCACAAGCTGCTACAACTGTTAATATTTCTGATGTTTTACCAAATGGTATTACTTATGTTGCAAGCTCAGTAACAGGTCCAGGTGCTAATTATGATACTGGTTCTAATACACTTTCTTGGATTCTTTCAAATTTAGCTGGTGGTGCAAGTGAGACTTTAACTTTTAGTGCAACAGTAAATTCTTCTACTGCGGGTACAACAATTTCGAATAGTGCAACTCTTGTAAGTTTAGATCAAACAGATGACAATGCCGCAAATAATATTGGTACTGTGAACATTTCACCTGTTGGTTTTGATGTAGCTATTTCTAAATCAGTTTCTGCTGCAAATCCAGAAGAGTCTAGTGTAGTGACTTATACAATTAATGTTGAAAATGTTAGTGCAGCACCTGGGACTAATATTGTTGTAACAGACATTGTTCCGAGTGGTGTAACTTATGTTGCTTCGTCAATTGCAGGACCTGCTGGTGTAGTTATTGATGATCTTGATCCTGCAGGAACGGGCCTTACGTGGAGCATTCCAACAATAAATGCAAGTGCTACTTTAACTTTAAGCTTTCAAGCTATGGTTGATTTAGGAACAGCTGGAACAACTGTTACAAACACTGCAAATAGAACCTCTTCTGATCAAGTAGATTCTAACCTAGCAAATGATTCAAGTTCAGTTGATATCAACCCAGTTGGTATTGATTTAGAAGTTAATAAAGTTGTTAACGATGCCACTCCAGAAGAGGGTGATACAATAACATATACAGTTACTGTATCAAATCTTACAACTCAAGATGCAACAAGTGTTACTATTTCTGATGTTCTCCCTTTAGGTATCACTTATGTCGTAGGCTCAGTAACAGGTCCTGGTGCTACATATGATGCTGGTACAAGAACTTTTACATGGATTTTGCCAGCAGTTAGTAATGGCACACCAATTGTCCTTGATTATGATGTTACAGTTGATGCGGGATCAGCTTCACTTGGAGTTTTAAGTAACACTGCAAATTTAGTAAGTTTAGATCAAACAGATAGCAATGCTGTAAACAACAGTTCTCAAGTTGATATTGATCCTGTTGGTTTAGATGTTCAGGTCTTAAAAATAGTTTCTGATACAACACCTGAAGAAGGTGAAACTGTTGTTTATACAATTACAATTAACAATCTAAGCAGCCAACCTGCTACAAACCTTACTATTGGTGATATTGTTCCAAGTGGAGTAACATATGCACCTTCAAGTATTACAGGTGGAGATTCAAACAGTGATACTACACCAAACACTGGTGCTGGTTTGACTTGGACTATAAATAGTCTTGCAGGAAACGGAAGTTTTGTTTTAAGTTTTTCAGCAGTTGTTGACGCTGCAACTTCTGGTACAACTATTGTAAATGATGCAACTCTTAATAGTTTAGATCAGACAGATGATAATGCTGTTAACAATACAGGAAGTGCAACAATTACTCCTGTTGGTGTTGATCTTGCTGTGAGTAAATCAGTGAGTGAAGTTAATCCTGTTGAAGGAAATACAATTACTTATACCGTAAATGTAGAGAATTTAAGTTCTCAGCCTGCATCAAACGTTGTAATTACGGATGTTGTGCCCGCTGGTGTTACTTATACTGCAAGTTCTGTAACAGGACCAGGTGCAAGTTTTGACGTTGCTACGAACACTATTACATGGACAGTTCCAACGCTACTTGGTGCAGCTAATGAAACATTAACTTTTGATGCCACAGTTGACTCTGCAACTGCGGGAACAACTATTATAAATACTGTAAATTTAATTTCACTTGATCAAACAGATGATAATGCAACTAATGACTCTGGCTCTGTTTCAATCACGCCAGTTTCATTTGATATAGCTGTAAATAAAAGTGTTGATGACAACACAGCAGAAGAAGGTCAAAGCATTACATTCACAATTACTGCGACAAACACAACAGCTGTTGATGGCACTAATGTTGAGATTACAGATGTGCTTCCTAACGGTTTAACTTTTGTATCTGCGGCTCCGAGTGCTGGTACAGTAGATACAGTTGATCCTAGTGGTGCTGGTTTAGTTTGGAATTTACCATCAGTTTTAGGAAATGCTTCGCAAACTTTAAATGTGGTTGCAACAGTTGAGACAGGAGCTGTTTCAGCTTTTGGGACTGCTACAAATACAGCTAGCTTAACAAATTCTGATCAGGTCGATTCAAACTCAGCAAATGATTCAAGCAGTGTTTTAATTACTTATATTGGTATTGATCTTTCATTAAATAAAACTGTAGACAATGCTAATCCAGAAGAAGGTGCTGCTGTTGTTTATACACTTGTTGTTGAAAATTTAAGTTCTCAAACAGCTACAAATATAAATGTGACAGATATTGTTCCTGTTGGTGTGACTTATTTAGCAAATTCTATAAATGGTCCACCAGGTGTTGTAACAGATCAAACATCTCCAAATGGTACTGGTCTAGTTTGGAGCATTCCAACTCTAGCATCAGCTGCCACAGTTACCTTAAGTTTTACAGCATTGGTCGATGCTTCTACGGCTTCAACAACAATTACAAATACTGCAGATATTACAGCTCTTGATCAAACAGACAGTATTACTGCAAACAACACAGACAGCGTTAACATTGTTCCTGTAGGTCTAGATCTTGAAATATTAAAAACTGTCAATCAGTCTACTCCAACTGAGGGTGATACGATTACATACACAGTGCAGGTGAATAACACTAGTGCACAAACAGCAACGACTGTTGTAGTTAGTGATGTGCTGCCGGCTGGTATAACTTACGTTGCAGCTTCGGCAACTGGTCTTGGCGCGAATTATGATGGTGGAACAAACACAATAACGTGGACAGTTCCAAGCCTTCCTGGCCTTGCAAGTTCAACATTTACATTTGATGCATCAGTAGATGCGGGTGCATCAGCCGGGTCAATCACAAACGATGCAACTCTTACTAGCTTAGATCAAACAGATGATAATGCTGTAAATAATCAAGGCTCGGTAACTATAAATCCTGTGTCTTTCGATATAAGAGTTGCAAAATCCGTTTCTAGTGCAAGCCCTAGTGAAGGTGAGACCATCACTTACACGGTTAATGTAGAAAATTTAAGTAGCGCTGATGGATCAAATATTACTATTGAAGATGTTCTGCCAGCAGGAGTTACTTATGTTGCAGCTTCAGTAGCGGGTCCTGGGGCAGCTTATGATGGAGTTACAAACACTTTAAGTTGGATGCTTCCAGCTTTAAATGGTGGCGCAAATATTAATTTAACTTTTGATGCTGTTGTGGATAATGCTACAGCAGGTTCTACAATTACAAACACTGCAACTATGACTGCTGTTGATCAAGTAGATTCAGATCTAACTAACAACAGTGGTTCTGTGGATATAAATCCAGTAGGCTTAGATCTTCAAGTTTTAAAAACCGTAAGTAATGTTACACCAGAAGAAGGTGCTACAGTTACGTATACAGTAACAGTAAATAACCTAAGCACTCAAACAGCGACAAATGTTAACATTTTAGATGTTGTACCAAATGGTGTAACTTATGTGGCATCATCTATTGCAGGTGGAACTTTACAAAATGATACCAGCCCAACAGGTACAGGCTTAAGTTGGACCATTGCAAATCTTGCAGGTGGAGGAACTGAAACTTTAACTTTTGATGCGGTGGTAGATACAGGGGCTCGTGCTCTTAATCCAATTACAAACCGTGCTAATTTAAATACACTTGATCAATCAGAAGATAATCCTGCCAACAACCAAGGTGTTGCAGATATAAATGTTATTGGATTAGATATAGCTGTTGCAAAAGCAGTAGACAACGCAACTCCTACAGAGGGAGATAATGTTGTTTATACTATTACAGTTGAAAATTTAAGTTCGCAAAATGCAACAAACGTTAATATTTTAGATATTGTGCCAGCAGGTGTAACTTATGTGGCATCATCTATTGCAGGTGGAACTTTACAAGATGACACCAGTCCAACAGGTACAGGACTTAGTTGGACTATTGCAGCTCTTAACGGTGGAGCTAGTGAAACATTAACTTTCACAGCTAGTGTAGATGGTGGAGCTTCGGCTTTTAATCCAATCACGAACACAGCAACGATTAACACTGTTGATCAAAGTGAAGAAGACAATGGAAACAACTCTGGTTCTGTAAATATCAATGCACAAACTTTTGATATCTCAGTAGCTAAAGCTGTGAACAATGTAAATCCTGAAGAGGGTGAGACCATAACCTACACTCTTACGGTTTCAAACAACACACCTGCCATTATTGGAACAGGAATTCAGATCACTGATATAGTGCCAAGTGGTGTGACATATGTTGCGGGTTCAATGGTTGGTGGAGATATTCAAAACGAAGCAAACCCTGATTCAACAGGTCTTGTTTGGACTATCAACTCAATTGATGCAAATAATGTTTCTCTAAGTTTTCAAGCAGTGGTTGATTCTGGTTCTGCAAGTGTTGGAGCCATTACAAACACAGCAAGTCTTACAGCATCTGATCAAGTAGATTCAGACGTAAGTAATGATAATGGATCTGTAGATATTGATCCGGTAGGTATAAACATTGAAGTTAGAAAGAGTGTTAGTGTTGCAAGTCCTGAAGAGGGAAGCACTGTTACTTATACAATTGAAGTTGAAAACTTAAGTTCACAAGGTGCAACGAATTTAAATATTTCTGATGTGATTCCAACAGGTGTGACATATGTTGCAGCTTCTGTAACTGGTACTGGTGGCACCTATGATGCTGGTACAAATACTCTTACTTGGGCTTTTGCGAGTCTGTTAGGTGGAGCTACTGAAACACTTAGCTTTCAAGCGAGTGTTAATTCAGGGACTGCAGGAAGTACAATTACAAACACTGCTAATCTTATTTCTATTGCAGAAACTGAAGACACTCCTGCAAACAATACATCAAGTGTTGATATTAACCCTGTAGGTTTAGATCTTTCAGTGAATAAATCTGTGAGTAATGCTACTCCTACAGAAGGTGATGAGATCACATATACAATCACTGTAGAAAATTTAAGTAGTCAGCCGGCAACAAATGCTGTTGTGAGTGATGTTGTTCCATCACAATTGTCTTATGTACTTACATCTGCAACTGGTCCTGGAGCAGTTTATGATGCTGTAACAGAAACCATCACTTGGACAATTCCAACTATAGCTGCTGCAAGTACTTCAACCCTAACTTTTAGAGCTAATGTTGATGCTGGAGCTTCTGCTTTTAATCCAATTACAAATACTGCAAATTTTGTAAGTGCTGATCAAACCGATGATCAAGTTGCAAACAATCAAGGATCAGTAGATATAAATGTACAAACTTTTGATTTAGCTGTGAGTAAAGCTGTAGATAACTCAAGCCCTGAAGAGGGACAAACTATAAGCTACACAATTACTGTTACGAATGTAACACCGTCTGTTCAAGGAACAAATATTGAAATTACTGATGTTGTGCCTTCTGGTGTTACCTATGTTCCAGCAAGTATCTCAGGTGGAGATTTAAGAGATGACTCAAACCCTAATAGTACAGGTCTTGTTTGGACTATTAATACAATCAATACAACAGATGTTATTTTATCCTTTGAAGCAACGGTTGATTCAGGATCAGCATCATTAGGTGTAATCACAAACACTGCAAGTTTAACAAATTCAGATCAAATTGATTCTGAAGTTGGAAACAACAATGGTTCAGTAGACATTGATCCAGTAGGATTAGATTTACAGGTTTTAAAAACAGCAAATAATGTTACACCAGAAGAAGGTGCAACAGTTACGTATACGATCACTGTTAATAACTTAAGTTCACAGCCAGCTACAAATGTTAATATTTTAGATGTTGTACCAAATGGTGTAACTTATGTGCCAGCAAGCATCACCGGTGGAGATTTGAGTGATGACTCTAGCCCTACAGGAACTGGTTTAAGTTGGACAATCAATACACTTTTAGCGAATGGGACTGCAAGCTTAACTTTTGATGCAACTGTAGATGTTGGTGCTAGAGCTCTTAACCCAATTACAAACCGTGCAAACTTAAATACACTTGATCAAACTGAAGACAACCCTGCAAACAATGAGGGTGTTGCGGCTGTTAATGTTATTGGTTTAGACATTGCTGTTGCAAAAGCAGTAGATAATGTCACTCCTACAGAGGGCGATAATGTTGTCTACACGATTACAGTTGAAAACTTAAGTACACAAACAGCAACTAATATTCAGATTATAGATCCAGTACCTTCACAAGTCACTTATGTGGCTTCAAGTATTACTGGTGGAAGCACTCAAGATGATACTAACCCCGCAGCTGGACTAACTTGGACTATTGGCTCTTTAGCTGGTGGAGCAAGTGAAACTTTGAGCTTTACTGCAAATGTAAATGGTGGAGCATCAGCTTTTAATCCAATTACAAACACAGCAACATTAAGCTCAGTTGATCAAAGTGAAGAAGATAACGGTAACAACTCTGGCTCTGTAAATATTGATGCTCAAACTTTTGATGCTTCAGTTTCTAAAACAGTTGATAATGCTACACCAGAAGAAGGGCAAACTGTAACTTATGTTATTACTTTATCGAATGTAACTCCTGCAATAATGGGAACTAACATACAAGTAACTGACATTGTTCCAAATGGCGTAACTTATGTTCCTGGTTCAATTTCTGGTGGTGATGTTAGAGATGATGCTAACCCAGACTCTACAGGTTTAGTCTGGACTATAAATACTTTAGATGGAACTGATGTTCTTTTATCTTTTGATGCAACTGTAGATGTTGGAGCTAGAGCCTTTAACCCAATTACAAACACTACTAATATTACTGCTGTTGATCAATTTGATTCAAATGCAGCAAACGATACCTCTTCTGTAAATATTAATGTTGTTGGTTTAGATCTTGAAGTTAGAAAATCTGTAAATGAATCAGGTCCTGAAGAGGGTGAGACAGTTACATATACAATTGAAGTTGAAAACCTTAGCACTCAAAATGCTACAAATATAAATGTAAGTGATGTTTTACCAAATGGTGTAACATATGTTCCAGCTTCCGTAACTGGCCCTGGTGGAAATTTTGATGCAGGTACTGAAACTTTAAGTTGGTTGATTCCAGCTTTAGCAGGTGGAGCTACAACTGTATTTACTTTTGAAGCTACTGTAGACACTGGTGCACGAGCTCTAAATCCAATTTCAAACAGTGCTTTATTAGGTGCTTTGGATCAATCAGAAGAGAATGCCGCAAACAATACTGGTACAGCAGATATTAATGTTGTTGGATTAGACATTGCTGTTAGTAAGAGTGTTGATAATCCTAGTCCTACAGAGGGCGACAGTGTTGTTTATACAGTTACGGTTCAAAACTTGAGCTCTCAACCAGCTACTAATGTTAATGTACTAGATCCAGTTCCTGCACAGTTGACTTATGTAGCATCAAGTATCGCTGGCGGAAGTTTAAGAGATGACTCAGATCCTGTAGCAGGATTAAGTTGGACTATAAACACTTTAGGTGCAGGTGCATCAGTTGATTTAACTTTCTCTGCCAATGTTAATGGAGGGGCTTCAGCCTTTAATCCAATCACAAACACTGCAAGTTTAAACAGTGTTGATCAAAGTGAAGAAGACAATGGAAACAACTCTGGTTCTGTAGACATAATTGCTCAAACATTTGATGCTAGTGTTGCAAAAGCAGTTTCGGAATCTTCACCTGAAGAGGGTGAAACCGTAACGTACACATTAACTGTTACAAATGAAACAACTTCAATTAATGGAACAAACATTGAAATTACAGACACACTTCCGAATGGTGTGACTTATGTCTCAGCTTCAGTGACAGGTCCAGGTGGAACTTATGATGTTGCTACACGTACATTAACATGGGTGATCCCAAGTCTATTGGGCGCAGCAGTTGAGACTTTAAGTTTTCAAGCTACAGTTGATACAGGTGCAGTTTTACTTGGTACAATCACAAACACTGCAACTCGCACGAATTCAGATCAGTTTGATTCAAATACGGCAAATGACAGTGGAAGTGTTGATATAACACCTGTTGGCCTAGATATACAGATTCAAAAGAATGTAAACAACGATGAGCCTATTGAAGGTGAAAATATTGTTTATACAATTTCAGTTACAAACTTAAGCTCACAGATTGCAACAAATGTTGTTGTTAACGATCTTGTGCCAGATGGTGTAACATATGTTGCTGCAAGTATTTTAGGTGGAGCTTCGCAAAATGATGCTACCCCTGATTCTGGTTCAGGTTTAGAGTGGAGTATAGCAACACTTAATGCAGCACAAACTATTGATTTACAGTTTACTGCAAATGTAGATACTGGTGCACAAGTGGCTTTTGGAACAGTGACAAACACTGCAGGCCTAGTGAGTCTTGATCAGAGTGAGGACAACGCAGCTAATAATACTGATGATCAGATTATTACAATCCAGCCTTTTGATTTAGCTGTTGATAAAAGTGTTTCTATTCTTGAGCCTACAGAAGGTCAGTTGATCACATACACTATTGAAGTTGAAAATTTAGCTTCTGTTGCAGCTACAAATGTTACTCTTAATGATCTAATTCCAGCCGGTGTGACTTATGTTGCGGCTAGTATCGCTGGTGGCGACACACGAGACGATGCAACTCCAACAACTGGTAATGGTTTAACGTGGACTATAAATACTTTAGCTTCAGGTGCGACTGCAAGTGTGAGTTTTGATGCAACAGTAGATGCAGGAGCTCAAGCCACTTATGGAACAATAACAAACACAGGATCACTCTTTAGTCTTGATCAAGTAGATGGAAACCCTGCTAATAATAGTGATAATGTTACTATTACGGTTAGAGGAATAGACATTGCTATTAATAAAACTGTAAATCAGCCTGCTCCAGAAGAAGGCCAAACTATTACATACAGTTTAACTGTTGAAAATTTAAGTATCATTGGTGCAACTAACATTGTTATAAATGACATAGTTCCAAACGGGGTAACATATGTTCCTGGTTCAATAACTGGTGGTGACATAAGAGATGAATCTACACCAGATACTGCTAATGGACTTTCTTGGACAATTAACACTCTATCAGGATCAGCCACAGAAAATCTTACATTTGATGCTGTAGTTGATAGTGGTGCTAGAGCTTTAAACCCAATCACAAATACAGGTTTAATTGCTACACTTGATCAAACTGATGAGAATGCAACAAACGATACAAGTTCTGTTGATGTAAATGCTGTTGGTATTGATCTGCAGGTTGTAAAAAGTGTTGATAATGGAACGCCTGCAGAAGGTGAAGTTGTAAACTACACTTTAACAGTTACAAACTTAAGTTCTCAATCAGCTACAAACGTTGTTCTTAGAGATGTTGTTCCAGATGGTGTGACTTATGTTGCAACTAGTATAGCCGGAGGAGACACACAAGTTGATGCTGATCCTGAAGGTGTAGGTCTAACTTGGACTATTAATAATTTAGCTTCTGGTGCAGATGCTTCAGTAACTTTTGCAGCCAGCGTTGATTTAGGTTCTTTTGCGGCTTTTGGTACAGTTACAAACACTGGTGCTCTTGATTCTGTTGATCAAAGTGAAGAGAACGCTGCAAACAATACAGATTCAGTAGATATTATAATTCAGTCAATCGATATTGGAATTGATAAAACAGTTTCAAACATCTCGCCGAATGAAGGTGAAGTGATCACTTACACTTTAGAAGTTTCTAATATTAGTGGGTTTACTGCGACTAATATTGTTATAAATGATCTTCTTCCTGCTGGGATTACTTATGTGCCAGCTTCAATTACAGGTGGTGACACTCAAGATGAGAGTACACCTAATTCTGGAAATGGACTTACATGGACAATAGCAAATTTAAACGGTGGTCCTCCAGGAAATGTTGTAACTCTAACTTTTGATGCTGTTGTTGATAATGGAGCACGAGCACTTGGACCTGTTATAAATGCTGGTGAGATTACAGCTGTGGATCAAACAGACTCTGATCCTACAAACAATAGGTCTACAGCAACTATTACAGCACGTGGTTTAGATTTAGAAGTTGTTAAAACAGTAAATGACACTCAACCAGTTGAGCAAGATATTGTAACCTACACTTTAGAGGTTACAAACAACGGTCCATCAAATGCGACAAATATTTTGATCAATGATTTAGTGCCAACAGGTGTGACCTATCAAATAGGAACAATGTCAGGTGGTGATGCGCAAAATGAAGCCACACCAAATTCTGGTTCAGGTTTAGTCTGGTCTATCAATTCACTTCTTTCTGGTGATAGTGTGTTCTTAACATTCCAGGGCCAAGTAGATGTTGGAACTGGTGGAACTGTTATTACAAACACCGCACAAGTGGATGCAGTTGATCAAACTGAAGAAAACCCAGTAAATGATGCTGGCTCTGTCGATATTGTTGTGCAAGCTATTGTAGATATTGTTATTCAAAAAAATTCAGATAAAGCAGATTATGAAGAAGGTGAAACTGTTGTTTACACAATCACTGTAACCAACAATGGTCCTTCTCTTGCCAGTGCTATTGAAGTTAGAGATTTTGTACCGGCAGATATTTCGTATACAAATGCAACCATTATGGGTGGGGACGTACAAGATGATACAGATCCAAGTGGCTCAGGTTTAGCATGGACTATTAATACACTTAGTCCACTTGCTCCTAACAACACGGTTACGTTAACTTTTTCTGGTACAGTAAATCCTGGTGCAAACTTAAACACACCAGTTGTAAACACAGCAACAAAAACTGCAGTGGCTCAAACAGAAAGTGATGTTACAAATGATTCTGATAATGCATCAATTAATATATTAAATGATTTAGATATATCACTTGCTAAAACGGTATCTAATACGACTCCAAGTATTGGTGATATTATTACTTACAGTATTGATGTAACAAACGCTGGTCCTACTCAAGCAAGTGGAGTCGTGATCAATGATGTAGTACCTAATGGAACTATTTATCTATCTGGTACAGACTCAGGTGCTGATTCAGTTTCTTCATCTGATCCAAGTGGTGCAGGAGTAGACTTTACAATCAATACTATTGATGCAGGAGACACTCAAACAATCACATTCAACGTGCTTATTGAAGACAATGCAAATTTACTAAATCCAATTACAAACAATGCGCTACTTTCAAGTGTCGTACAAAATGATATTGATGCAACTAATGATACAGCAGCTGTAGATATTAATGTGAATTCTGATTTAGATGTATCAATTATTAAGAGTGTTGATAACCCAATGCCATTTGAATTAGATGAAGTGATTTACACTATTGTTGTTACAAATAATGGTCCTGCGGGAGCTTCAAATGTTGTAGTTAATGATATTTTAGATGCAGGTCTAACTTATGTTGTTGGATCAATGACTGGTGGAGATGTGCAAAATGATGCAACTCCAAATAGTGGTGTGGGTTTAGAGTGGACCATCAACCAAATATTAAATGGTGATTTTGTTACTCTTACATTTAGAGCAACTCCAAATGCTGGAACTTCTGGCTCAACAATTACAAACACTACCAACATAAGTGCTGTAGATCAGCCAGATGTTGATGCTTTAAATGATGCAAGTACTGTTGATATAATTGTTAGAAATGATGCAGATTTAATTATCCTTAAAACAGTTGATAACAATCTGCCATCAGAAAATGATGTCCTAACTTATACGTTAACTGTTACAAATGCAGGACCTAGTATTTCAAGAGATGTTATTATAAATGACTTAGTTCCAACAGGTTTAAGTTATGTTGTGGCTACTGCAAGCGGTGGAGACATTCAAAATGATGCAACACCAAATACAGGAGCAGGTTTAAGCTGGACTATAAATGAAATGCTAAACGGTGATATTGTTGTTCTAAGTTTTCAAGCTACTGTTGATGTTGGACAAGCGGGAAATATTATTAGAAATACTGGAGATATTGTTTCATTTACAAGTACAGAAGCTGATCCATCAAACAACTCTTCTTTTGTAGATGTAACTGTAGACAATGGTGTTGATCTTCAAATTATTAAATCTGTTAATGAAAATAATCCTTCAGAGGGCGATACAGTAAGCTTTACAATCGCTGTGACTAACAACGGTCCAAGTAACCGTGCAAGTGCTATTAACATTACAGATGTTGTACCAGTAGGTTTAACTTATGTGACTGCAAGCATTGCAGGTGGTGACACGCAGATAGATGCTGATCCAAATGGTGCAGGCCTTAACTGGGTTATAAACACGTTAGATGTTGGAAACACAGTTAACCTTACTTTCAATGCCACAGTTGATATTTTAACAGCTGGAAATACTATAGTGAACACAGCTGTGTTTAATAGCTTTGATCAAATAGATTCAAACATAAGTCCTGATGACTTAACTGAAACACTAACTGTAAATGATGATATTGATTTACAACTTGTGAAAACAGTTAGCCGTCCTGATCCATCACCTTTAGAAGTGATCACATACACAGTGACGTTGACAAACAATGGTCCAACAACAGGTGCTAACATCACTGTTAATGATATTGTACCGGCTTTTGTAGATTACCAACCAGGTTCTGCTACAGGTGGAGATACTATAAATGATACTGATCCAAATGGTGCAGGCATAACGTGGACTATTAATCAGATTAATGTTGGTCAAACTGTAACAATGACTTTTGATGCTGCGGCGCAAATGTCTACTATCAACACAACAATCACAAACACTGCTACTTATACACATATTTATAATGACACTACTCCAAATGATTCGCCATCAGTGGATATACTTGTAACTGGTAGATCAGATATTTTTGTTACCAAAACTGTAGATAACCCTACTCCTAGAGAAGCTGAAAATTTTGTATTTACAGTGAATGTTCAAAACAGAGGACCTATTAACGTAAGTGATCTTGTAATAGTTGATCCGCTTCCTGCTGGTCTTACTTATGTGAGTGACAACACAGGTAACTACAACCCTGCAACTGGTGAATGGACAATTGGTTTTATCCCTGCAGGTTCCGCTTCTACACTAAACCTAACAGTTCAAGCTAATCCGGGAACTGGTGGTCAGGTTATCACAAATACAGTAACTGCAATCAATACAATTATTGTAGACACTAACATTACACCTGATGATCTATCAGAAAGTGTAACTGTTATTGAAAATACAGACATTTATATTTTAGGCTCTGTGTCTAATGCTAACCCAGATGAACAAGAAATTGTTACTTTTACTTTTGATATTGAAAACAGAGGTCCTACAACTGGAACAAACTTAGGTTTAGAAACAGTTCTACCTCCAGGGTTAACTTTTATACCGGGCAGCCAAACAGGTGGAGACACTTCTAGTGCGACAGGTTCAACTCTTAATTGGAACATAGCCACGTCAAATGTTAATGACATTGATACGCTAACATTCCAGGTCTCTGTTGATCCAGGAATTGGTGGAAGTAGTCTGTCTGTACTTTTAGATCTTATTGCAATAGATCAGACAGAAGATCCAGTGCCAGCTGATGACAATCAAGTTGATCTTGTTATTGGTAATGATGCCGACATCTTCTTTACAAAAGTTGCAAATATAAACAATGCAAATGAAGGTGACACAGTAACGTTCACAATTACTGCAACAAACAACGGACCAACACGTGCAAGAAATTTGATGATCACAGAAGATCTTTCACCTTTCTACACTTTAGTTAATCAAAGCGCTACTGTTGGGACATATACAGGAAATGTTTGGACTATTGGTAACTTGGATTCAGGTGCAACAGCTGTTCTAACCATTGATGTGACTGTTAACGCTGGATCTTCTGGTCAGACTATTACAAACTTATTAGAAAACCAATCGCAAGATCAAATAGATGTAAATGTGACTCCAGATGATTTAGAAGAGACGGTAATTATTGGTGCAAACACTGATGTTGAAATTCTTCTCTCTATTATTGATGATCCAGGAAATGACTCAGTTTTAGAAGAAAACCAAGTCTTTACATATCAGGTTTCTGTAAGAAACATTGGACCAGCCCAGGTTACAAACTTTAGCTTTGATCTCTTTAATCCGTCTCAAGTGTCTTACAATACTGGTAATGAAACACTTACTTCTGGTAGTTTCTCATTCCCTACATGGTCTATTCCATCAATCGATGTAGGCGCTACTGAAATTCTAACAGTAGAAGCAACAGTTAACCCTGGTACTTTTGGTCAGACTGCAACGGCTAATGTAACTAACATTATGATGGATCAAGTTGATGGTAACGTAACTCCTGACGACTTAACTGAAGTAGTTACTATTGATGATGAAGTTGATCTATACATTCAAAAGATTGTCGATGTAACTAATCCTAATGAAGGTGATCAAATTAATTTCTCTGTTATTGTTGAAAACAGAGGACCTGCAGATGCTACAGGTATTGTAATTGAAGATATCTTCCCGGATGCCTTTTTAAACTTAGAGTTTGCTGCTCCAACTCAAGGTGTATTTAATTCTACAACTAGAGTTTGGACTATTGCCTCTTTATCTCCAGGACAAACTGGTGTTCTTACACTGACAGCTAGAGTTAGAACTGGTTCAAGTGGAAATACAATTACAAACACGGTCCAATTAACGGCCCTTGACCAAACAGACTCTAATCTAACTCCTGATGATCTATCAGAAACATTAAATGTTTCAGATGTTGTTGATTTAGAAATTTCTAAAGTGGTTTCTAACCCAACACCAGACGAAGGTGAAGTGATTACATATACAATCACCGTTAGAAATAATGGACCATCTGTTGGAACTAACTTTACATTAGAAGATCAAATACCAACAGGTATAACAGTTCAGAGTATAGTTACAAATATTGGTTCTTATGCACCAGATATATGGTCTATACCAAATCTTCCAAATGGTTTTATTGCTATCATGGAAGTTGAAGCCCTTGTAGAATTTGGTGTTGGTGGAACTCTTATTAGAAATGAAATTACAAATGTAGCAGTTGATCAAACAGACACAATTGGTGCAACGAATGATATTCTTATTGCAGATATCAATGTTAATCACGACACTGATTTCTACATTGAAAAAGTAGCTGATGAAGCTGTTTACTCTGAAGGTGATACTGTGACGTATACAATCACCTCAACAAACAACGGTCCTGCTTTAGCACAAAATGCGAGTTTAGAAGATCTGCTACCTGTAGGTGTAACGTATCAATCGCACACGGCCGACAATGCTACAGTGTATGATGAAACTACAGGTCTGTGGACACTAAATGATGTACCTGTTGGCCAAACTAATACACTAGAAATTTTAGCTACAGTTGATCCTGGTACTAACGGCTCAACAATTGTTAATACAATTACGAATGTAACTTTAGATGAAACTGACACAGAAGCAAATCCTGATGATTTAGATGAATCTATACTTATTATAAATGATTTAGATATTGCTGTAAGTATTGCTGCAGATGTTACTCAAGTAGATGAGCAAAATGAAGTAAACCTTACAATAAGTGCCATCAACCTTGGTCCTGCTAGAGCTACTGATGTTCAGCTTAATTATACTGTTCCACCTCAGTTTGCTTTTGTATCTGCAACACCTTCAGTTGGAACTTATGATGAATTAACTGGTGATTGGGATGTTTCTCAAATTAACGTAACAGAGAATGTAACTTTAACAGTTGTTGTAAGAGCTTTAGAAGGTCAAGGTGGACAGATTGTTCCGATGACTACTACGTTAACAGCTGTTAATCAAAATGAAATTCAACCAGCTAATAACACTGACAGTGTAGATGTTGAAATCAATCATGTGAATGATCTTACAATTACGAAAATTGTAGACAATAACACACCAAAAGAAACTGATAGAGTTATCTTTACTCTTACAGTTGCAAATGCAGGTCCTGCACAATCACAAAACTTGATCCTAACAGACAGTATGCCTGCTGGTTTAACTTTTGAATCTGTTGTAAGCGCTACTCAAGGAACATACAATGGCACAGATTGGAATGTAGGAAACCTTTCTATGGGTGCCACTGCTAGTATTGATATTGAAGCTTCTGTAGATGTGGGAACAAATGGTCAAACAATTACAAATCTAATTACAAATATTGCACAAGACGAAACAGATTTAGTTAACTCTGATGATTTAGATGAAGTTTTAGTTATTGATAGAAACGTAGATTTAGAAATTACTAAGACTGTTAATAACCCAACACCTGCTGAAGGGGATACGATTGAGTTTACATTGACCCTTATAAATAATGGTCCAATTGAAATCACTAATTTAATTTTAGATGACCCGATGCCTGCAGGATTAACATTTGTAGCAGCTCAAACGCCTACAAATGGTGTGTTCACTTCGCCTCAGTGGAGCATTGCAAGTCTTCCATCTGGTGATACAGCTACAGTTGTTTTAGAAGCCACTGTTGATGTGGGTACAGCAAATAGTACAATAACAAACTTAATTACAAGTATTGTTATGGATCAGATTGATGAGACACCTGGAAACAATGATTTAGAAGAGACTATTACTGTAGCAAATGAATCAAATCTAGTAGTTACAAAAATTGTTGATAACTCATCTCCAAATGAAAGTGATTCTGTTATTTATACCATTACACTTGCTAACAATGGGCCAGCACAAGCAACAAATGTTGCACTGACTGATGTAATCCCAGCGGGTTTAACTTTACTAAGTTCTACTCCATCACTTGGGACATATATTGGTGATGTGTGGACTCTTGGAACAATGGCTAATGGACAAACTGAAAGCCTTTCTCTTACTGCACAAGTAAATATTGGTCAGTCTGGAAATACTATTGTGAACCAAGTGACTAATGTATCATTAGACCAAAATGACAGTAACACTGCAGGAGATGATTTAGATGAACCTATTACTGTAGGAAATACTCTAGATCTTGCCGTATCAATTAGTACAAGTGATACAGTTGTTGATGAAGGTCAAAATCATACTTACACATTACGTGTAACTAATAATGGTCCCAACCAAGCCTCTAATCTTTCAGTTGTTGATGCTTGGCCTGCAGGTTTAGAAATTATAAGTGCTAACAGTCCTGACTTTAACATAGGAACATTCACTTGGAACATTGGAACTCTTCCAGTTGGTGCTAGTGCTGATGTAATTATCACTGCAAGAGCTAGGCCTGGAACTGCAGGAAGTACAATTACAAATGCAATAACTTATAGTTTGGATCAAACAGATTCAACTGCGGGAGATGTGTTGAGTGTTGATGTTCAAGTTAACAACAACTTAGATCTTGTGATTGCACATGATGTTGACAATGATAGACCTAGTGAACTTGATACTGTCAGATTTACTGTAGAAGCTACTAACAACGGACCTGCTAGAGCAACAAATATAAGTTATGTTTACAATCTGCCTGTTGGTTTAACTCTTTCTAGTGTGAGCCCTGATTCAGGTTCAAGCTTTGCTTCTGACACTTGGACTATACCGCAGCTTGATGCTGGTCAAACTATTGCACTAATCGTAGAAGCTACGGTAAATGCAGGAACTGCAGGGTCTACATTTACTGCAAATATTGGAACTCAAATACTTGATCAAATAGATTCAAATATCACACCTGATGATTTTGATGAAGATGTCACAGTAAGAAATGAATCTGATATTTTTGTTCAAAAAATAGCAGATCAAAATATTGTTTTTGAAGAAGATGAAGCTGTATTTACAATCACTGTAACTAACAGAGGGCCTTTAAATTTAAATACGCTTTCTTTAGACGATGATGTTCCTCAAGGGCTTCAAGTTTTAAGTGCTACAACTTCAAGAGGAACTTATACAGCTCCAACATGGAACATTGGTCCAATGTCAGTCGGTGAAACAGTAACTTTAACTATTAGAACTCAAGTTGAAGAAGACACTGCTAATACTAGTATTGTAAACACTGTTACAAATATTGTATCTGACAGGGCTGACAATAACGTCTCTCCTGATGATCTAACAGAAAGTTTGGATATTCTAGGAACTAGTTCAGTAATTGTCTCTATTGATTATTCAAAAGAGGTAGTTGCTGTTGGTGATCTTTTAGGTGTAACAGTTGAAGTTGAAAGTTTGATTGATTCAGACTTTAACCCTTTAACAACCACAGTTCGTCTTCCGCAAGGTATATCATATATAGAAGGTACTTCTAATATCTTAATTCCAGGTGATGATGGAGTCTTTGGCACAGAAGACGATTCTACTGCTGAAACAACTGATGCAGAACTCACGAGTCTGAACACGGTACACAGTTTAAGATTTAATGGTAAAACATTGGCTTACGACTACAACACTCTTGGAAGAACCGTAAACAGATATACTTTTATGACAAGAGTGGGTGCAACTGCAATTGGTGGAAAACTTACTGCAACAGCTGTGGCAAGCTTTACAGGAGCAGAAGTAAGTTCTTTAGCAACAGATATTGTTATTGTTGAAAACAATGAAATTTCAGATTTAACAAACATACTTGGTAAAGTTTTTCATGATAGAGATGGTGATGGCTACCAAGACGACGCAAGAGTAAGTGGTGTTAAAGTTTATGGCGGAACACCTGTTGAAAATATTATAGAAGACACGGCACAAGTTAGTTATGGTGATGGATTTGAAACTGTAAGTGGAAACTTAGAGCGTGGATATAGAGTTGGTTACTTAGATTCTAAAAAGAGCATCACAGATGAAAGTTCAAGATCAAGTGCTGTGCTTAGAGTTCAAGTGCGTGAAAATACGTTAGATGAGTTAGTTGTTAAATCTAGTGAAGGTACTAGAACTGTTATAGATGTTGGTGGACAAAGCTATCACAAGCACAGAGGTGCTGTGAAAAAAGGTATGAACTCTCAAGATCTTTTAATTAATAGATTTATTAAAGAAATTGATGAAAAAATGTGGCTTTATGTGGTTATAAAAAACCAAGGTTTAAAAGAAGAAGGACTTCCAGGTGCTAGAGTTATTGGTGTTGATGGTCTTACTATTGAAACAGATGAGTACGGAAGGTTCCATATCTCTGATGTAGAGACAAGAAGATATAGAATGCAGAATTATATCTTAAAGCTTGATATGAGAAGTCTTCCTGGAAATGCTAAAATGACGACAGAAAACCCAAGAGTTATAAGACTTACTGGTGGACTTCATACTAAGTTTAATTTTGGTGTTCAAATGCCAGAAAAAGACGTTAAAGTATATGCGTCTAAAAAGTTTAATGAGATCTTCTTTAAAACAGGTAAGTTTGATATTGAAGAGACAGAGCAAGAAAAAGTTAAAAAGGTTCAATCAGAGCTTAGTATGCTGCCAATTGAGCTTGAAGACTCAAAAGTATTGATACAAGGTTTTGCTGATTACAGAGGACTAAGTTCAGTAAACAAAGACCTATCTCTAAATAGAGCTCAAACTGTTCTTAATAAGTTTGATAACATTAGACCTGATCTACACTTTAAAATGAGTTTAGATAACGAAGCTCCAAATGAGGGTGATGAAGTTAACTTTACTTTGGTTGTTGAAAATAGAGGATTAGGCGAAGTTTATGATCTTGTTATTGATATGCCAATGGATAAGCACTTAGAGCTTGTTAAAACTAAAACATCTAAAGGTACATATGATGCTACAAGATGGTTAGTAGGAAGTCTTGAAGGTAAAGATTCAGCTAAAATTGAATTTACGACAAAAGTAAAAGAATTTACCAGTGATGAAGGCTTTGTAATAGCAGCTAATTCATACCTTTATAGAGGAATGGATGAAGCTAAAGAGATAGATACTGTACTCGCTAGTGGAAAAGTTAAAAATGATTTAGATCTTGAAGTTACTATTTCATCTAATTTAGAAGAAGTAGATGAAAGAGAGAAGTTTGAAGTTGTATACACTGTTGTCAACAACGGGCCTGCGGCTGCAACAAATCTAAAAGTGGAGCTTGGTTCATTAAAGAGCTTTGATGTATACTCTATGACTTCTGATAAAGGCTCAATAGCTAAATCAAATTGGAGTATAGGAACATTACGTAAAACAGAAAAAGCTGTTTTAAAATTAAGCCTAAGTGCCAAAGTGAATACAGCTGATCAGTCTATAGATATTGCAATAGATAATATTGGTATGGATCAAGTAGATATTAATCAATCATCAGATCTTATGAGCTTGGCAGTTTTAGTCAAAAATGATTTAGATCTATTTATCTCAAGTGTTGTTAGCAAATCAACGGCTGTTGAATTTGATGAACTAACATACGAAGTTATAGTTCATAATAAAGGCCCTATTAGAGCTACTAATGTAGAACTTTCTATTGATCTAGCTGATGAGTTTAATTCTCTTAAAACTAGATCTAGCTCTGGTACCTATAAATCAGGTGTTTGGACACTACCAAGTGTAGAAAATGGCACAAAAGAAAAGCTTAAACTTGTGCTTCAGGTAGCTCCTGGTTCTGGTGGCGAAACCTTAGTAAATGAAGTTTACGAGGTGTCTGTTGATCAAGAGGATTTAAATACTACTAAAGATATTTATACTACTGAAAGTAAAATTTTAAATGAAACTGATGTTGTTGTAACAAAAGTTGCATCAAATGAAAGACCACAAGAAAATCAACACTTTGATATGATCTGGACTGTTGAAAACAGAGGACCTGCTAGATTAGAGTTCTTTGAGCTTGAAGATATTTTAAGTGATAAATTAGTAGCAGTAGAGGCTTCTAAAGTTGAAACTGGTAGAGTTGAAGGAAACACTTGGAAAATTGATGCTCTTAACTCTGGTGAAAAAGTTACTATGACTAAAACTGTTTATGCTGTAGCTGGTACTGGTGATTTAACAATTTCAGATAAAGTTGAATCTATCACTCATGAGCAGAAAGATACAAAATCTAACTCTAAACTTATTGCTAAAGTTAAAATTGACAACAGTACTGAACTTGAGCTTATTAAAAACTTCAATGCTGAAAATGCTAAAGAAGGTGATAATATTTGGACTACTTTAAAAATTACAAATATTGGTCCAGCTGTTGCTAAAAACATTTTAATTAAAGACTACCTACCTGAAGAGTTTATAGATACGAAAGACTATAGACACACCAAAAATTCTAATCTAATTGATGGTGGGTGGAGTATTGAAAGTCTTGCAGTAGGTGAAGAATCTAATCTGTCATGGAAGAGCACTTTAAGATCTGGATCTGGTGGTAAGGTTATTATAGATACTGTTGATGAGATTACTCTTGATCAAGATTTTAAATTAAATATTAAAGATCAGTACACTCCGACACTAAAAGTTTCTAATGATACAGACTTAAAAGTTACTTTAATTAGTAATAAGCAAAAAATAGATCTTGGTGAAGAATTTAGCTATGAGTTAACTTTTGAAAACTATGGCCCAACAAAAGCTGAAGACCTAAAAGCTAAGCTAGTTCTTGATAAGTGTTTAACTTTAAAAAGTTTTAATTCAGAGCAAATGATCTTCAAAAAAGGTAAGATTAAGGTCTTAAGTATTGATACAAAAGCTAAAGCAATCGCTACTGTAAGTGTTATGTCTGACTTTAAGTGTTCTAAAGATGAATTTAAGACTTTTATAAAAGATTTTTATTTAGAACAGAATGATATAAATACTTCTAAAGATCAGTATAAAACAGAAGTTAAAATCAATGATAAAACAGATCTAAACATTCAAGTGGTTACTGAAGTTGAGAGTGTTCATGAAAACAAAGAATTTGAGTATTTAATTCATGTTAAAAACAATGGCCCAGCATTTGTTAATACAGGAGCGTTAAAATTTGAAATTTCTGATAGCTTAGAGATAGTGAGATTAAAATCTACTAACAAACATAAAGAAGGACAGACTTGGAATTTTGAAAATCTTGCAAAAGGTGAGTCAGAAACTTTAACAGTAAAAGTTAGATCTAAGTTTAAAACTTTCGGACAAAAAGCTACTTTTAGAGTAACAGAAGTTAAAACAAACAGAGTAGATATCAATAGTAGTAAAGATGTAAACCAATTAAAACATAGTATAAGTGATAAGGTTGATTTAGCTATTAATATATTCCCTGATCAAGAAAATGTAGATAAACCTTTCTTAAATTATACTTATGAAATCGTAAACCATGGTCCAGGTGTAACAACTAACTTAAGAATGGCTATTATTCTTGAAGAAGATCATTTAGATAAAGGTAAAGTTTCTACATCTAAAAATGCTGATTATGATCTTGGATTTTTTAAAGTGGATTTACTCTACCCTGGAGATAAAGCGATCTTTAAATCTGAGCATAAGATTAAGTCTTTTACTGAAAATATAATAGAAGCAACTTACAAGAACTTATCTTTTGATCAAAAGGATTCTAATTTAACAGAAGACAAATTAACAGGACAAGTAAGTGTTGTTAATGCTACAGAACTTAAAGCTAAAAAATTAATGTCAGTTAAAAGACCAGAATTAGGTGAGAATTTTGTTTATACTTACACTTTAAAGAATACAGGCACGCAAGTGGCTAGAAAAATTGTTCTAAAAGACACCTTAGATACAAGTATTTTTGAGACTATAGGTGAGTCTGAATGTGACCTTGGAGAGTGTAAAAATCTTGGGTTATGGACAATTGATCAGATTGATCCTGGTCAGACTGTGACATTAAAAATTCCATTAAAGATGGTTGCAAGGCCAGCGAATGCTTTAATAGTTTCAGATCCAATAGATGAACTTAAGATGGAACAAACTAACTTACTGTCTTTAGATAAAATGTTACTTTTTGACTTTAATCTTGATGCACAAAAAATTAAAAAACGTGCTGTAGCTGGGGAGACAGAAGATGAATAAATTTAAATTCTTACTGATTCTTATGCTGCCTGCTACAAGTCTTTTATTTGAATTGTCTTTTACTACTAAAGCATTTGCTCAGACAGGCTTAAATCTAGAAGACAGTCAAAAATTACTTAGTGCTGATCCTTCTAATGAAGAGAGTAAAGAAGAGAAAACTGATGTTTTGGGTACCATTTCTGAAGACTTAGAAGAAAGTAAAATTGTAGAAGTGCCAAAAGCTTCAGACAATAAGGCTACTGAGAAGGTTATTGACGAAACAGTTAAAAAACCAGTTGTAGAACCAGTAAAAGAACCTGTTTTAGAGATGCCTCAAAAAGAAGTTGTTGAGACAAATAAAGATGCAGATGCACTTGAAACTGTAAAAGATTCTGAATCTGTTAAAACTACAGAGATCTCAACAAAAGATTCTAAAACTAAAGAAGATAAAAACCTTCCTCCAGAAACAAAAGAAGAGTTAAATACACGACTTCAGTTAGATAGAAGAGTTGATGTAGTTTATGAGGGGCGTGTTAAATTCAAAAATGGTGCGGCAATTTGGGCTGTAGAAGATCCTAGTCTAGATACACCAAAGTTAGAAATTCAAGCTCCAGAACAAATTGATATAACGACAAAAGAGCTAAGATTTAGAGTTTTTACAAACTATTTTCCTTTTATCAATACTTGGGAGCTTGGCTTATATAAAAGAGATAAAGTAGGGGTAAAGACACTTATAAAAACACTTAAAGGTGAAAGAGATGAGCTTTACAATATTTCATATCCTATCAACGAAGGTGATTATGAGATAGGTGATACAATATTCTATCAGCTTAAAGTTTTTCAAAACGAAGATATTTTTGATATTGTTAGAGAAAAAAGAATTGAATTTATTAAAAGAGTTGAAAACCAAAATTTAGATGAAAATGATGATACCCTTGATTCAAACTCTTTAGAGGCTATTTGGGGTCAAAATTCAATTGAAAAGCAGAACATTCCTATTAGAGGTTCAAGAGTTAGAATTGTTGGAAGGAACTTTCCTATCAATCAAAGCCTTGAGTACCGTGGTCAAAGATTACAAGTTGATCAAGCTGGAAACTTCTTAGTTGAAGAGCACTTTCCGATTGGTGAGCATAAAATACAAGTTAATGTTACTGACAGAGATACAAAAGATAAGTTTATGGTGCCTTTTGATTTAAGTGTTTCAGGCAACTATTTTTTTGCAGTAGCCATTGCAGATATGCGTATAGGGTCATCGAAGCTCTCTGAACAGATTGCAGGTGTTGATAGCGACGATACTTATGATTCAGAAATGTTTACAGACGGTAGATTAGCATTTTATTTAAAAGGTAAAGTTAAAGGAAAATATTTAATTACAGCACAAATGGATACAACTGAAGGTCCTATTAAAAATATGTTTGATAGTGTCTTTAGAAAAGATTCTGAAGCTTTATTTAGAAGACTTGATCCAGATAGATATTATCCTGTATATGGAGACAACTCTACAACTACAGAAACTGCGGCAAGCCAAGGCCAGCTTTATGTGAAAGTTGAAGTGGATCAGTCCTACATTCTTTGGGGTAATGACAATTTAGAAACTACAAGAACACTTTTATCTCAGTACAATCGTACTTTGTATGGTGCTCATGCTAAATATAAAAGTAGAAAGCAAACTAAGTTTGGTGAAAACAGAACAAGCCTTAGCGTATTTGCTGCTAATCCTGAGAGTCTGTTAGGTCACAATGAGTTTAGAGCAACAGGAAGTAGAGTTTACAGACTTAGACACAATGATATAATTCAAGGTTCTGAAAAAATAGTTTTAGAATTAAGAGATAGAGACACAGGATTACTTGTTTCTACATCTAGCCAAATTGTATTAGAGCCTTTTAAGGATTATGAATTCGACTATCTCGCTGGCCGAATTGTTCTTACAAGAGAGATTACAAATTTTGACATTGATGGGTCATCAAGTGTTACAACTGGTGGTACAAACAACTCTGGTAGAGAACAGTACTTTTTAGTTGCAGACTATGAGTACAGTCCTTTTGGAAATGATTTAGATGAAACTTCTGTTGGTGGATCTTTAGAAAAATGGATCGGAGACTATGTAGCTGTTGGTGGAACTTATGTTGAAGAGGGACGAGCAGGTTCAGAGTATAGTCTTAAAGGTCTTGATGCTACATTAAAACTAGGTCAGCAGTCCTTTGTAAAAGCTGAAAGATCAGAAACTGACAGTGTACAAAGTTCTGCAAATTTTATCTCTGAAGATGGTGGCTTAAGCTTTTTTCAAAAAGAATTAGATCTAAGCACTAATCCTCAAGATCAATCTGGAAAGGCTTTGGCTGTTGAATCTAGACTTTTCTTAAATGATTTTATTAAATCTGAAAAAACAGATGCTGTTTTAACAACATGGTACAGAGATTATGAAGCTGGGTTTTCAACTGCAAGACGCCAAGTAGGTGCTGATCTAAAAGAGTATGGTCTTGATTATGAAATGACTTTGAATAGCAGCAATACAATTAAATCAAAGATTGCTGTTACAGATCAAACAGCAGGACAAAAAGAACAGATACTTGTTTTGTCTTATGGTAAAGATTTTAGAAATGGAACAACTGTAAGTGCTGAATACAGAAAAGAAGATCAAACTAATTCTTCAACTGGTCAAGATGACTCTGGTAGCGTGATTGGACTTCAGTTAAACCAAAGATTAACACGTGGTTGGACTGTTTATGGTCGTGCACAAGACAGTGTAAAAGAAGAGGGAAACTATCAAGAAAACTCAAGATGGGCACTAGGTACTAAATTTAGGATTTCTAGAAAATTTGAAGGAACGGCTGAATATTCTGACGGTGACAGAGGGGAGAGCCATTTATTTGGACTTGGTTACAATGTTTCTGAATCTCATAGAGTCTATTCAAATTTTGGAAGATCAATTGATACATCATCTGGAGAAATCTCAGATGGAGTTACTTTAGGTCAAAGAAAAAGATTTAAAAGTGGTGTAAGCCTTACTCAAGAAAATCAGTTTACAACTACACAAAGCAATAGTGGTGTAGGTCAGCTTTATGGTTTAGACTACAATTTAAACCAAAAGTTTAATCTAAGAACAAACTATTCAAATACAAGACTCACTAGTCAGATAGATGATAGCGAAACTTTAAGAGAAAATGTTGGTTTGGGTGTAACATACACTCAAAATCAAGATGTAAGAGCATCAAGTCAATTTTCATATGTTGAAGATGAAGGTGTAGAAGATGGCACTGACACAAACAATCAAAAGATAAGACAGTATATTCTTACAAACTCTCTTAACTGGAGATTAAGTCCATCACATTCATTCTTAATTGAGGCTGACTACTCAAACTCTGTTGATCGAAATACTGATGAGGACCTGGCACGTTTTATAGAAGGAAACTTAGGATACGCCTACAGACCTGTGCTAAATGATAGATTTAATTTTTTCTTTAAGTACACCTATTTATATGATCTTGACTCTAGAGCTCAAGAAAATGCAAGGAACGATCAAAGAGTAAATATTTTCTCACTTGAAGGAAGCTATGATCTTACAAGAAAATGGCAGTTAGGTAGTAGAGTGGCGTATAAAGTAGGATCAGAACGCCTGATAAGAGGTCAAGGACCTTGGATAGACAGTGCTTTAGCATTTGCGCAACTACGAGCACGATATCATATTGTAAAGAAATGGGATGGGCTTTTTGAGCTTAGGCTTATCGATACAGTTAATGCACAAGAATCTGAAATGGGGCTTTTATTAGGAATAGACTATCACTTAGGCAATAACTTTAAAGTAGGTGCTGGTTATAACTTTTCTAATTTTAATGATGATTTGATCAATTTTAACTTTAATTCACAGGGGTGGTTCTTAAATGTTGTCGGTAAACTCTAAGATTTTATGTCTTCTTATTTTAATGTTTTCACAAGTGTCATTAGCTAAAATTACATCTAGCAGCTCTCCTATAAAAACTGAAAGCAGTTCAAGTTCTGTACGTGAGCCAGCTTCGATTGGATCAGCCATTATAAAAAATAAAGATAACTTTAGGGTAGAAGCCTTTGGCGAAAGCCGTGCTAAAGAGCATCTAAAACAAAGAAAACCTTCACCTTCAGAGAGTGAAAATTTTATCCAAGAGGTAGAAGGCCTTTAATAAATATTTCAAATGAATATTTCAATCTAAGCTACATGCTTGAGAGATAAAAGCACCTCTTGTACTCTGTAAAAAGAGGTGAAATATGAAATCTACTTTAATATTAGTTTTAACAACAGTTCTAATGAGTTCAGTGGCCTTTACTTTAGATGAAGAACCAAGTTTAGAATCAGGAAAAAGCATAAGTCTTAAAAATAAACTTAAAAGAAGTTTGTTAAATCCAAGTACAGAAAATCCTCTGATAAATGAATCTATTGGTTATACGACTATAAAAAACCATCATTTTAATTTAGAAGCGCCTCAAGACTGTGGTAATGACAGCAGTAAAAAAATGACAGCAAAAAAAGTAACCTGTCAGTTTCACTCTTCAGGTTCTAGATCAGTTACATTGAGTATTTGTGATGATAAAAAAACCTTTTGTAAACAACAAAAAATAAATCTTAACGTTCAAAAAAGTAAATCTAGAAATGCCAAGATCAATAAGTCTCCTGTGTTAAATACTCTTAAAATGCAGAAAGAAATTAAAGAAAAGCTTATGAAAGATTTTAAAATCATGACGACTGATGAGGCTGTTCAAGCAATCTCTATGAAAAAAGCCGCCTTAGTAATGGTTTCTACAGATTGGTGTCCTCCATGCAACTATGCAAAAGAGTTCTTACTTCAAACACAAAGTTTTAAAGACGCTACAAAAGATCTTTTACTTATTTATGTTGATGGCGATAGCCCAAATTCAAAATCTTGGATAAAAAAAATAAAAACTCTTTTTTATCCTAGTTATGTAGTTTTAAATAAAGATTTAAAGGTTGTGTCTGTTTTTTCAGAAAATTCATCAGATAAATTCATTAAAGTTTTAAACAAGGCTTTAGATGACTTAGAAGATCCTATGAGTTATCTAAATTTAAGATTAGCTCAAAGAAACTCGGGAGGTTTTTTAAGAAAAGCTAAAGACTTTTTTAAATCAGATAAGAGCTTAATTGAAGATAAAAAAAGGCATATTGAGTACCTACTAGCCCGAGGAAAGTTTAAAGAAGTTTTATCTAATATTGAAAATACTGAAAATAAAAATATGTTTAAATCTGCAGAGTTAGATTCAAAATTGTATATGTCATATATGGGTGAAGATAGTTTTAAGGATAAAGCTCTTTTTTATAAAGAGTATTTAGAAATGAATCCTGCAGATGTTTCTAATTATTTTGGTGTTTTAGAAGATTTTTGCGAAGATTCAAAAGGTTCTAAACTTAGTAAAGATCCCAAATATGATGCTTCTACTAAAGATTCACGATCAATATCTGAAGAGTGTATTTCCTATATTGATAAATATAAAAAATATCAAAAAAGTATTGTAGATTCGAAAAATAGTTTAGTTAGTGTTTCTGAAAAAGAGTATTTAAAGATGGATAGAGCTATGGACAACGCAAGTTTAGCTAAAATTACTGGAGATACTAAACTTGCTGATAAATTTTTTAAAGACTGTAGAGGCTCTTTAGAGAGTTTATTTAAATTTTCTCCTTTAAAAGAAAAATCTAGAACTCTTAGAATGACACAGCTAAAATGCTTAAAAGATAAAAGTAAAGAAATTTCACTTTTAAAAAGTTTAGCTAAAGATTACCCCTATGAAGCTACATTTCATTCTAAACTCTTTAAGTTTTACAAGAAAAATAAAGATGCCGCCAAAGCATTAGAAAGCAATCAAAATGCTATTGATTTCTCATATGGAAATGTATGGTTAAACAATGTAAATTCTAGAGTGAGCTATTTGATTGAGCTAAATGAAAAGAAAAAAGCTCTAGATTTAGCAAATCAAGCATTAAGTGAGGTAGATCTATCAAAAGATGACTTAAGAGCTGCTTATCATTTAAAATCTTTAAGAACTCTCAGACAAAAAGCTAAAAAGATCTAACTCATTAATTATTTCAAAAAATATCTTTGCTTAAAGTAATAAGTCACAATTTTTTTTAAAGTTTAACGTTACTCAGGTATAACTTGAATGTCGTCTTTAAATTCATTTGATAAAATGCCTTGAATAGCTTGTAGTGTTCCCATAGTAGAGCTTGGGCAATTCCCGCAAGCACCTTGAAAGGTGACAAAGAGTTCAGGGTGATCGTAGTCATTAATTTCAATGTCTCCTCCATCAGCTCTAAGCCCTGGCCTAATGGTTCGATCTAGAATAGCCTCTAAACTTTGTATATCAGGTGACTGTTCTTTACGTTTTTCTTTTTTTTGCTCGTCTTTAATCTCTTCGGGTGTTTTAAAATTTGTATCAAAGTCTTTAAACTGAGTTTTAATAATTGGTGCAACAAAGCCTTTGAGCTCTTCATTGTCCCACTCTCCATTGTGTGTGACTGTCATAGTGTTTTGAAAAATAAAAATTTGGCTTATATTGTTTAAGTTAAACACAGACTCTACTATAGGCATTCCATCTTGAACTTCAGTGAGCCCTCTATAACTTACTTTTCCAGATTGTTTTAAAGTCTGATTAACAATAAATTTAATTGCGTGTGGGTTAGGTGTAGCTTGCGGCCTAACTTTTACCTCTTCAGTTGTAGTATTTTTATTTGTCATAGTGTTTGGATCTTCTTTTATTTTTTTCTTAGTATTTTATTTATGTTTATCTAAGCATTTTCACAGCTTTTTTAACGGCGCCAACCAATGCATATACATCTGACTCAGTGTTGTAGATTGAAAATGAAGCTCTAGCGCAAGTGTTGATATTAAATTTTTTAAGTAGGGGTTGTGTGCAGTGATGACCTGATCTTAAAGCCAAGCCTTGCTCATCTAGCAGCTCACACAAATCATTTGCGTGAATTCCATCTATTGTAAAACTTAAAATTCCAGTTTTAGTCGGTGATGTGCCAAACTCCCTAAAGCCTTTAATTTCGGATAATCCTTGCCTAGCAAGCTTTAACAGATTTTTGCTATGCTCAGCCACAGCTTTTTGGTCTAAGGTTTCACAAAAGTCTAAAGATTTTGAAAAGGCTAAAACTGCAGAAATATTTGGAGTGCCTGCCTCAAACTTTAAAGCTCCTTCTTGATAATCTGAGCTGTCTTTTGAAACCTCTGTTATCATTGCTCCCCCAAGTTGATAAACTTTCATGTTCTTAGGGTTTTTAATGTACAGAACTCCTAAACCAAAAGGTCCAAAGGCTTTGTGGGCTGAAAATACATAATAGTCAGGATCTAAATCTTTTAAATTAGGTCTGTGGCTCACAAATGACTGTGCACCGTCTAACAGAACCTGGGCACCATTAGTTTTTGCTAAAGTGATAAGTTCTTTTGCTGGATTGAGGGTTCCTAAGGTATTTGAAATATGAACAAAAGAAAACACTCGTACACTGTTTTCAGAAAAAACTTTCTTAGCTTGATCTAAACTAAGTTCTCCTTTCTCATCTACGCTTAAATAGATAAGTTTTGCACCAGTTAGTTTTGAAACCCGCTGCCAGGGAACAATGTTTGCGTGATGCTCCATCTCGGTTAGAAGAATTGTATCTTTATCAGTTAGGGTCTGCTCAAAGTGGTGCGCAACAAGATTGATACCTTCAGTAGTTCCTTTAGTAAAAACAATTTGCTCAGGGATTGTATTAAGAGATTTTGCAGTTTTCTCTCTTGTTACTTCAAAGCGAGTAGTGGCTTTTGATGACAACCGATGAACACCTCTGTGGACGTTTGATACTTTAGAAGAGTTAAAAAGATACTCTTCATCTACTGCGCTTTTGTGCTTTAGAGTTGTTGCAGCAGAGTCTAGATAAATAAGTTTATCTTTTTTCATGTGTTCAATCTGAGGAAAGTCTTTTTCAGAATACATAAACTATAAACCTTTCTTGATCCTGGTTTCAAAGTACTTTTTTAGACTTTTATTTTCTTTGAAAACATCAAGAGGGCTTAGCAAAAATCCTTCTAAAAGAATTTTCTTTGCTGCTTTTTTTGAAAAGCCGCGGGACATCAAATAAAAAAAGTGACTCTCATCAAGTGCCCCAGTGGTTGCACCATGTGAGGCCTTTACATCATCTTGGTAAATATTAAGTTCAGGTTGAGTATCAACCTTTGATTTTTTTCCTAGAAGTAAATTATTATTGAGTTGCTCTACATTTGCCCCGGTTGAGTCTTCAGTAAGATGAACACGTCCAGAAAATATTGAATGTCCTATATCTTCATTTAAAGTTTTAAAGGTTTGAATAGTTTCTTGATCTTCAAAAAAATGAAAAACATCTGAATGAAAATCAAAAACAGCATCATCTTTTGTGATACTTAGGCCATTAAGTGTAACCTTAGAGTTTTTATCAAATTGATAGGCTCTCACCTCTAGTCTCTTAAAATCACTTTGACCACTAGAAAAACTAAAAAAATTAACTTCTGCTTTTTCTTCTAAAATAAAGCTCATTTGTCTGTAAGAGTTTACTGTAGAGTTTAAATCAAGACCGACGTTTAGCTTTGCACCTTTTTTTATAATAAAGTTAATTTCTTGCTTCAGACCTACAGATTGATCACTTTCGAAAAGACACATTGAAACTGCTGTGTTTTCAGATAGATCAAATAAAAACTTAGGACTTAAAGAGTTTGTATTGATCCAAAGAGTTGTAGGAAGACTTTCTGTTAGATTTAAAGATTCAGTATTAAAATCACTTAGTTCATTACTTAAGGTTGAGTCTAATGAAGCTCTTTTAAGATATCCAGTAGTGTTGTTTTTACTTGTAAAGTAAGATTTAAAAACATTGGGATCTAATGTCTTGTGAACTATTTTATCCGTAGTAAAATCTCCAAAGCTTACAGCTTGAAACTGCTCTTCACTTGGTCCTAGACCCATTAAAGTTCTGTTTAAGTCAGATGTGTTTTCTTTAAATGCACTGAGTGGGCTTGGGGCTTTAAAAAACTTTTTTGGTGTGTACTTCCAAGGCTCTGCCTTAAAGTTTATCGTCGAAGTGATTGGTTGATTCATATCCCTTCATATCCTTTTTCTTCTAACTCATCAGCAAGGTCTATGCCTCCTGTTTTCTGAATGGCTCCGTCTTTTAAGATATGAATGTAATCGGGTTTTATAAAGTCTAAAATCCTTTTGTAGTGTGTTATTAGTAAAAAGGACTTTTCAGGGCTTTTAGATTTATTTAAACACTCACAAACTGTTTTTAAAGAGTCTATATCGAGACCAGAATCTGTTTCATCAAAAATAGAAAACTGAGGGTTTAAAAGAAGCATTTGTAAGATCTCGTTACGTTTTTTCTCACCTCCAGAAAAACCATCATTAAGTCCGCGATACAAAAAGCTTGGGCTTAAGTTGACCTCTTTGATTTTTTCTAAAGCCATCTGTTCAAATTCGTCTCTTGAAATCTCATCGGCCCCTTGAAATTTGCAATGGTTGTTAAAAGCTGAGTGTAAAAAATCTAGGTTTGTAACTCCAGGTATTTCTACGGGGTATTGGTTTGCTAAAAAAACACCATTTAATGAGACTTCATCAGGATCAAGATCTAAAAGCTCAATTTGACTAAAGTCTTTATCCATTTTTATCTCTCCTGAAATCACCTCATAATCAGGGTGTCTGGCGATTACTTTGGAGAGTGTGCTTTTTCCGGAACCATTGGGTCCCATGATTGCGTGAATTGTTCCAGGCTCAATTGTTAGATTAAAGTTCTTTAAAACTTTTGATCCTTCTACTTCTACATTTAAATCTTTTATGCTTATCATTTTTACCTAATCTTTATTTTTTAAATCTTATTTTTACTGGTTCTAATATTTGTTTATCAATAGTTACTAACGTTTCGAAATCATCCAACACTGTTTTCTAGTTTCATTTCAATTAGTTTTACGGCTTCAACAGAAAATTCTAACGGAAGTGTTTTAAAAACATCTTTACAAAAGCCATTTACCAAAAGAGAGATAGACTTTTCTTCATCAAAACCTCTAGATTTTAAGTAAAAAAGTTGGTCTTCACTAAGTTTAGATGTCGAAGCTTCATGTTCTACAGTTGAAGAGTTGTTTTTGACTTCAATAGAGGGGTAAGTGTTTGCTGAACAGTTATCACCTACAAGCATAGAGTCACACTGTGAATAGTTTCTTGCGTTTTCAGCCATGGGCATGATTTTAACTTGCCCTCTATAGTTATTCATGGATTTTTCTGTAGAAATACCTTTTGAAACTATGGTGCTTTTTGTGTCTTTCCCCACATGGACCATTTTTGTTCCTGTGTCGGCTTGCATGCAGTCATGTGTTAGGGCAACAGAGTAAAACTTTCCTTCCGATCTATCGCCTTGAAGAATACAACTTGGATACTTCCAAGTTATGGCAGAGCCTGCTTCAACTTGTGTCCAACTTACTTTTGAATCATCACCTAAACATTTAGCTCGTTTGGTAACAAAATTATAGATTCCACCTTTACCTTCCTGATCTCCTGCATACCAGTTTTGAACAGTGGAGTACCTAACTTCGGCATTTTTAAGAACTACAATTTCAACAACTGCGGCGTGAAGTTGGTTTTCATCTCTTTGAGGTGCTGTGCACCCTTCAAGATAATTAACAAAACTTTCTTCATCAGCAATGATGAGCGTTCTTTCAAATTGACCTGTTTCCTCGGCGTTGATTCTAAAGTAGGTCGAAAGATCTATAGGAGACTTAACTCCTTTTGGAATATAGCAAAAAGAACCATCTGTAAAAACAGCTGAGTTTAAACACGTAAAAAAGTTATCTTTTACAGGCACTACAGATGCTAAGTATTTTTTTACTAGTTCTGGATAATTTTTAATAGCTTCTGATATAGAGCAAAAAATTATTCCATGTTTTTCGAGCTCTTCTTTTTGAGTTGTAGCAACAGAAACAGAATCAAAAACCACATCCATGGCTACCCCAGTAAGCCTTTTTTGTTCGGATAAAGGAATGCCTAACTTTTCAAAAGTTTTTAAAAGTTCTGGATCAATATCATTAAGACTTTCTGGTTTGTCTTCATCACTTTTCTTCTTAGGTGCTGAAAAGTAAGAGATGTCTTGATAATTAATAGGCTTGTAAGAGTGAGACCCCCAATGAGGCTCAGTCATTTTCTGCCATTCTTTAAAGGCGTTTAATCTAAAGTCTAGCATCCACTGAGGTTCTTCTTTTTTTTGAGAGATAAAAGTAATAACTTCTTCAGATAGCCCTTTAGCGATAGTTTCTGATTCAATGTTTGAAGTGAATCCATATTTGTAGTCTTTGCTATTTTTTTTAATAGGTTCTGTCATAAACTTAAGTGCTCCGCTGGCATTTGCGTTTTAAGAGGTTCTTTATTTGAAGTAAGGAGGTTTGATTTTTCTTCTTCAGAAAAAATTAGGTCTTCAACACAGGTTTCAGTTAAAAATTTAGAAAAGCGCTTATCCCACTCTTTTAAAGGTGATTTGATACTGCAGTGATCTTCACTCTCACAACCCGCTTTTGTTAGGCATGTCAGGGGTTTAAGTTCGTCTAGAGCCACTAATAAGTCATAAAAATTAATCTCTTTTGTAGGCTTAATAAGGGTGTAGCCCCCTTTTAAACCCTGAGTGGAGACTAAAATTCCTTGATTCACCAAGTTTTGTAGTATTTTAGAAAGACTGTTTTTAGATAGCTTGTGGCTCATAGCAATATCTGAGATTGAGAGTCCCTTAGGATTCATTTCAAGGCTCTTTAGAGCTATGAGTGAGGTTTCTATCTGTTTTCCAAGCTTTAACATACATTTGATTTAGCATTATATGCCTCAAAGTCACCAAAGTGGTATAATTGATACCTATTTTCAGACTAAAACCTCAAAAGCTTGATACAGTACTTGGTAGGACTGAGGCATGAGACTGGATTGGTCTAGATTTTTAGTTCAAAATGCATCAACTAGGACGCCATAGATTAGAGGCTTTTATAAAGATATAGTAAAAATTAAATTACAGAGACTGACATTAGAAGTTAAAAATAGAAGACTAAAATCTAGAATAGAGCCTTCGAGCTAAATCCTTATCTTTCTTAATGATAAATTTATAAGACACCACAAGAGATAAAGAGGGGATTTTTTTGATGTTTCATAAATTTATAAGAATTATCGCAATCTTGGTATTAGGTCTGAGCTTTTGGGCTTGTAGTGATGATAATACGCCTGAAAAACTAACCCCACTTCTTAGTTTTAATTTACAAGGTGTAAATTCAAATATTACAGTTTTTATAAATGGTACAGAATCTGGTTCATCATCAACAAGTCAAAGTTTAGAAGTTGAACTTAAAGATTTTGAAGAGGGTGAGTCAATAGCTATCACTTATGAAAGTGATCAAAATCAATTTTGTGAAATTAATAAACCCACAATTATCTATTCATCTGAAGAGCTAAATAAAGTTGTTAACATTAAGTGCTACTCTTGGAATTTTGAAACAAATTTACAAATTTCTAACCCTAAAGAAATAGATCTTTCTGATATTAATATTCTTGTTAATGAGAAAGTTATTGCTACTAGTAATTTAAACCAAACAAGTACAACCACTGTTTTAGATTTAGAGCCAGGTGATACCTACACCGTAACCTATGAAAATAGTGATAATATACTCTGTGAAATTGATAACACAAGTGGAACAGTCGACCCTGTAGTAAAAAACATTGCGATTACGATTAACTGTTATGTTTGGAGTATTGATGTAGATTTACAAGTTTCTAATCCTGGTGATGTAGTTTTGTCAGACTTTGATGTTTTAGTTAATGGTACAGTGCTTGTGTCAAATAACGAATCTGAAACTCTAACAGTTCCTGCTTTTGATTTAAGACCCGGAGATTTAATTACAGCCACCTACGAAAGTGATCAAATACACTTTTGTAATGTAAGCTCAACAGAAGGTTTAGTCAGTATTCAAGCTTTAGAATTAGAAGTGGATGTAACGTGTTTGATTTGGGATCATCCAGATGACTTAACAGATGATATTTCTCCTGAAAATACTGCTAGTGCTGCACCTCAAGTTGTTATTAATAACCAAGGTAACGGTATAGCAGTTTGGTCTCAAAGTAATTTTTTAAACACGCAAATTTTTATGAGTGAATTTAATGACGGAGTATGGTCACATCCTTCAGGAATATTAGATCATATTTCTCCTGCTGGTGAAAATGCCTTTAACCCACAAGTAGCTTTGAGTGAAAATGGTGATGCTGTTATCACTTGGACTCAATTTAGTGGAACAAACTTTTTAATTTATATGAGTGAAAAAAGAAACGGAATTTGGAGTCATCCACAAACCTTATCAGAAAACATCTCGCCAACATCACAAAACGCTGCCTTTCCCCAAGTAGCTATCTCTGATAACGGAGAAACTGTAATTGTGTGGGAGCAGCTTGATGGAACAAACACACAAATTTATGCGAGCGAATTCAGAAGTAACTTTTGGTTTCATCCAGCGGGCTTGGGAGATAGAGAATCTGTAGCAGGAGAGAATGCAATTTTAGCTCAAGTTTCTGCAAACGCAGCAGGGGATGCAGTTGTTGCGTGGGAGCAGTTTGATGGGAATCATTTTAAAATATTTAGAAGTGAATATAGAAATGGATCTTGGATTAGGCCATCTACTCTGAACGAAGGAATTTCACCTGCGGGATCAAATGCAGTACTTGCAAGAACTGCTATTGGTGATAATGGAGATGCGCTAATTGTATGGGAGCAGTCTGATGGATCTAACACTCAAATTTTTAGGAGTGAATACAGATCTGGTTTATGGTCAGACCCTGTAGATCAAATGGATTACATTTCTTTAAGTGGTGAAAATGCTGCAACGCCAGAAGTTTCAATTAATGAAACAGGAGAGTCTATAATTGTTTGGGCACAAGGTGATGGAGTCTACTCTCGCATTTATAGAAGTGAATATAAAGATCTTACTTGGTCAGGGCCGCAAAGCTTTAGTGATGCTATTTCAATAGAAGAAAGTGATGCAAACTTTCCTGTGGTTGAGATTAATAGCAGTGGTCAGTCCATTATTGCTTGGACACAGTTTGATGCGTCTGACAACATACAAGTTTTTAGAAGTGAGTACTATAATGATAGTTGGAGAAATCCTGAATTCATCACAGATTTTATCTCACCACAAGGAGAGTCTGTTAGTTTAGGTGATATAGAATCTCCAATAGATCTGACACTAAACAACACTGGTGAGTCTTTTATTGTTTGGCCACAATTTAACGGTTCTGAAAATCAAGTTTATTTAAGTGGAAGAGCTAGATCTGCACCTCAAAAAAATAACATTAAACTGTAAAGTGTTTTTTAGTTTTAAATAAATGACTTGGACTAGAGCTTACACTCTAGTTTTAGTTTAAAGTTACAAAGAGGAAAAGCTCTTCTTTTTATCTCTTTAAGTAAACTCTTGTTGAGTAGGCGCTCCACTTTTTTATCTACATAAATAAAGTCTGACTTTATGTTAAAAATAGTTTCGATATAGAGTCTTGAGAAAATACTCCACTTAAGAAGATTTTTAATAGAAGGTGCATAGTAAAAATTAGACTCTAAACTCCTTAAGTTTCTTAAAGTGCTGTCATTGGGTGAAGCTATCAAAACTTGATTGATTTCAAAATTTGATAGTTGATGTAAAAATTCATTTAAGTCTTCTTTTCCAGAATCAAAACGAAGTATAAAAAAAACATTTTTAGGGAGAGTTGATGTGTCTTTTAAAGTTTTTGCATCTTTTGGTTTTTTAATACTGGAATCATATATATTTTTATCGCCTCTTGAGCTGATATAAAATGTTTGATTCTCTCTCCAAATACTAAATGTTTTAATTTCATCTGTTACAAAAGAGATATTAGATGCGCCTTTTGTTTCTATCCCTACTTTTCTGACAAATGAAAGTAAAATAAAAATAATAAAAAAAACAGATGTAAGAACTATAAGAGGGTATGTGAATTTTTTCATTTTATAAATTAAGAGTGAAGGTTTTAATTGTGCTGTTATTTATCATAAGTGTTTTAATTAGAATTGTAGTTATTAAAGAATTCTTTAAAAGCGGCAATTAATTTTGGTTTTGCTTTTAAAGATGCTTCTGTTACTTCTTCGTGTGAGAGAGGTTGATTAGAAATGCCACTTGCAAAGTTTGTTAAACACGAAAGCCCGCAAACTCTAAGCCCGCAGTGATTTCCAGCAATGACTTCTGGAACTGTACTCATACCAACAGCTGAAGCGCCTAGTTTACTAAAGGCTTCTATTTCAGCGGGAGTTTCATAAGAAGGACCTGAAACTCCAATATAAATGCCTTCATGAATCTCTAAGCCAGAGTCAATGCAAGAAGACTTTAAAAGAGAACTTAACTTTTTATTGTAAGGCTCTGACATGTCATTAAACCTTGGTCCAAGCTCTTTTATGTTCTCACCTATTAAAGGGTTGTATCCTGTCATGTTGATGTGATCAGTGATCATCATAATCTGTCCAGGCCCCCAGTTAGAATTAAGAGATCCAGATGCGTTAGTAAGGACAAGGTCTTTAACACCTAAAAGTTTCATAAGCCTTGTAGGGAATACAACTTCTGATGGGGTGTAGCCTTCATAGTAGTGAACACGACCTTGAAGAAGTGCAATCTTTTCATTTTTGTAAGTTCCAACAATTAGATTTCCTTTGTGGCCCACTACTGTAGATTTAGGAAAATAGGGAATATCTTTAAAAGGAATAGAAATCTCAATATCTAGTGAGTCAGAAAGATCGCTTAAGCCAGAACCTAATGTTATGGCCAATTTTGGAAATTCAGGGTAGAGCTTATTTATGTAGTCTTTAGCTTCATTCAATTTGCTTAATTCAGTCATAAGTTAAATCCTTCTTTGTATAAGTTCTTTAGGAGATACACTCTCTTGGCTAAAAGTAAAAGCTTCTTCTAAAAGTTTTAGTGAAGCATCTAGTTTGTCTTTAGAGTTGTAGTAAACTTTTACTAGGGGCTCATTAGGTTTTACAACATCGCCAATTTTTTTGTAAAAGTAAAAACCAACTTCTGGATCTACGGTATCTTCTAAAAATTTACGTCCACCGCCAAGTTCAACACAGGCCCATCCTATTTTTTCATTATCAATACTTTTTACAAAGCCATTGGATTCTAAAACTTTAAAGTCATAAGTTTTTTCAGAAATTTTTAACTCAGCACCAGTCCATCCTTGTGCTTTAAACATGGTTTTAGCCACGTCTAAAACCTTACCAGATTCTAAAGATGTTAAAAGTTTTTCATAGTGTTCGTTTTCTGGTTTAGAGTCCCTAGTGTGAAGTAAAAAAGCGCCGAGTCTAAGTGTAAGCTCAATTGTGTCGGCATAATCTTTTCTTGCTTGTTCTGTGTAGTTTAAAATTTCAAAGCACTCTTTCATTTCAAGTGCGTTGCCTACGTTTCTTCCTAATGGCTCAGACATATCAGTGATTAAAGCACATGCTTTGAGACCTAGTGATTCAGATGTCTTTACTAAAGATTCCGCTAATTTAATAGACTCAGCAAAATCTTTAATAAAAGCCCCGCTTCCAGTTTTCACGTCATAAACAATTGAACTAACACCCTCGGCTACTTTTTTAGAAACAATACTCGCAGTAATGAGTTCTAATGATGAAACTGTGGCTGTTACGTCTCTTAGGGCATAGAGTTTTTTATCTGCAGGGCACAGATCTTTTGTTTGTCCAATGATTGAAGCTCCGTGATTTATAACGCATGACTTGAAATCTTTTAAAGACAATTGGGTGTTATAGCCTTTAAGGCTTTCAAGTTTATCTAAAGTGCCACCTGTATGACCTAAACCTCGGCCTGCCATCATTGGGACATACAAACCAACACTTGCAAGTAAAGGTGCGAGTATCATACTGGTTTTATCCCCAGTGCCACCGGTGCTGTGTTTGTCTACGCATTTATCAGAGAGCTCTTCCCAGTTTAGTTGTACACCTGAGTTAATATAGGCTTTGGTAAGATTCATCTTTTCATTTTTATTTAGGCCTTGATAATATACTGCCATTAAAAATGCAGACATCTGATACTCGGGAACTTGCCCAAGGTGGTAGTTTTTAACCAGACTGTTGATTTCATCAGATGTAAGTTCTGTTTTGTTTTGAACTTTTCTAATAAGTTGAACTGGATTCATCTTTATCACCTTTTACAATGGATATACTTTGACTAGTGCCAAGTCTATCGGCGCCAGCTTTTATAAAACGTAAAGCATCTTCTTTAGTTTTTATACCACCACTGGCTTTAATTTTAATTTTAGAGTCTAAATGTTTTCTCATCAATGTCACATCATCAATGCTTGCACCTTTATTCATGAAACCAGTAGAAGTTTTTATAAAAGTTGAGGGGTATTTATTAAAAAGATCCAAAAGTTTTAAAAGTTCTTTTTGATTTAACATGCCAGATTCAACAATAATTTTAAGACTTTTACTCTTAGAAATATTGTGAAATTCTTGCAATTCATTTTCAACTAGGTTCCAGTTTGATGATTTTAGAGCAGAGTGGTTTAAAACAACATCAACTTCATCACAGCCTAGCGTAAAAAGTTCACTGATTTCATTAAGTTTAGATGTTAAAGTTGAATAGCCAAAAGAAAAACCACTGACTGAGCACATTTTAACAGTATTACTACTTGTAGGTACCATAGCCTTTTTAAGGACTGTCACCCAGCAAGGAGGAACACATACAGAGTAGAACGAGTGGTCTTTGGCTTCAGTTAGGAGCTGTCCAAAGTCAGTCTCTACAGCACTGTTTTTTAAAAGGGTGTGATCTATATAAGAATTCAGTTTCATAAAGAAACTGATAATTAAAACTTAAGAAGATTTAAGTCAAAGGTTCAAAGAGAGGTTCGTTAGTAGTTTAAGCTGCTCTTGTTCTCTTTGAAAGAAATGGTGCAGCTGTTTCAGGTGAGATTAACCCTTTTTCAATAAGCTTACTAACGTAGTGGTCTATGTTGAACATTCCATTAGCTCTTCCAGTTTGCATGACAGAAACAATTTGATTTGTCTTAGACTCTCTTATTAGATTTCCTACAGCATTTGTATTTATTAAAACCTCTAGAGCCGCAACTCGTCCTCCACCAACTTTTGGTAAAAGTGTTTGTGCAATTACACCTTTTAAACTTTCTGCAAGCATACTTCTAATTTGTGCTTGTTTCTCATGAGGGAAAACATCTATGATTCTATCAACGGTTCTTATAGCTGTATTCGTGTGTAGAGTACCAAAAACAAGATGACCTGTTTCTGCTGCTGTAAGCGCAAGTTGTATGGTTTCTAAGTCTCTCATCTCACCGATAAGAATAACATCAGGATCTTCTCTTAAGGCTGCAGAAAGTGCATTTGGGAATGTTTTCGTGTGTGAAGAAAGTTCTCTTTGATTGATTAAAGATTTTTTTGAATTGTGAACAAATTCAATTGGATCTTCGATGGTTAGAATGTGTTTTTGTTTTGTCTGATTAATATGATCAATTAGGGCCGCAAGAGTTGTTGATTTACCACTTCCAGTTGCACCTGTAACAACTACTAGTCCTTTTTGAACTTCTGTAAGTTCAGTTAAACTCATAGGAAGACCAAGCTGAGTTAAGTTTGCTACAGTACTTGGAACTGCCCTAAAAACTGCCGCAAGACCTCTTCTTTGAACAAAGATATTACATCTAAACCTACCTAGATTTGGAACTTGGTACCCAAAATCTAACTCCCAATTTTTAGAAAAAAGAGTTCTTTGTCTTTCATTTAATATTTCAAAAATTAATGCCTTCACTTCATCGTGAGTCATAATTTTATGAGGGGATCTGAGAATCTCACCATGAACTCTGAAATAAGGGGGCTCACCTGAGGTAAGGTGAAGATCTGAGGCCTCTTGTTCAATCATAGATTGAAAGAGAGTGTCGATTTGTGCCATTAAAAGCTCCTTGGGAATATACTTTTTTATAAAAGCTACAGTTATAAATCTATCGGTTAAAATCAGGGATTACTTTTGATGAAATATAGTGTATGTAGGCTTATGGGCAAAAAAATTGTAGTAAGTGTACGTCCTAGCCAGACTAGAGTCGCGTACTTAAACAACGACAGATTGATAGATTTTCAAATTGAAGCCAGAACATCACCGACTTTGGTTGGGGGGATATATAAAGGGCGCGTGGATAGAGTTTTGCCAGGGATGCAAGCTGCATTTGTTAATATTGGATTAGAACGTTCAGCTTTTTTATATGTTGGTGACATTGTTCAAAATCTTCCACAATCGGATCAAGAAAGTTTTGGTGAAAAAGTTGTTGATGAAAGAGTTGAAAGTCTTCCTTTAAAATCTATAGACTCTTCAGATGAGGCTGACAAAACTCCTATTCAAGATCTTCTAAGTGAAGGTCAAATGATACTCTGTCAGGTTGCAAAAGATCCTTTAGGGACTAAAGGGGCTAGAATAACAACACACATCTCTTTGCCAGGGCGAACAGTTGTGTACATGCCAAACATTCCGCACTTTGGTGTTTCTAAAAAAATTGAAGATGAGACAGAGCGAGACAGATTAAAATCAATTGTTGAAAAATCACAAATTGAAGGTGGTGTAATAGTTCGAACAGCTGCAGAGGGTTTGGGTGAAAAGCAAATTATTGATGACATTGAATATTTAAATCGTCTTTGGAAGAGTACTTTGAAAAACTTTGATAAAAGAAAAAAACCTGGTCAAGTTTATAAAGATTTAGAATTAGAGCTAAGAGCTGTAAGAGACTACCTGGCAGAAGATGTTATAGAAGTTGTCATAGATGATGAAAGAAGTTTTAGAAAGACAACAAGTTTTATAAATCAATTTATGCCAAAATTTAAAAACATAACAAAACACTACCAACAGAAAAAACCACTTTTTGATGTTTACAGTGTAGACCTTGAAATTATGAGATCTTTAGGTCGAAAGATTTGGTTAAAATCTGGGGGCTATTTAGTTTTTGATGAGGCTGAAGCTTTGGTAGTAGTTGATGTAAACACGGGTCGTTATGTGGGTAAAAAAGATATTGATGAGACCATACTGCAGACTAATTTAGAGGCAGCCTATGAAATTGCCCATCAGCTAAGAATCAGAAACTGTGGCGGTATTATAATCATAGACTTTATTGATATGGAAAAATCTGCTCATAAAGAGCAAGTAGTCTCTCTTTTAAAGAATGAACTTTCATTAGATCGAGCGCGCACAAAAATCACTGAAATGTCTGAACTTGGTTTAGTCGAGATGACACGAAAGCGTATAAGACCAAGCCTTGTTTCAAGCCTTACTGAAGCCTGCTCATACTGTGAGGGAAAAGGCTATACTAAAAGACGAATGACTGTGGCTAACGAAATTTTTAGGGCTTTAGAGCGAGAAGCTGCTCACGTCCCAAAAGATAAAAAAGCTTATGTCAAATGTCACTCTGATATAGCAGATTGGATCTATGAAGAAGACTCTGAAAGTTTAGACTACATTGAAAGTCTTTTAGGTGTACCTGTAATTTTTAAAGTTGATAAAAAGTTTCATATCGAAGCTTTTACCGTAACGCTTTCTTAGTTTTATATTTTGGTTGAGCATTCTTGAGAGCTGGCCTAGCCTTTTACTATGAATAAAAACACAAAAGATGATTACAGCACAGAAGATCATGAGGGTCGACCGTACTCTGGTTTAAGACGCTCTTTATATATTGTAATTTTTGAAGCAGACACAAAGCTTGGTCGAATTTTTGATGTGGCTTTGCTTTGGTTTATACTTATAAGTATAATCTGCGTTGTTTTAGAAACAGTTCCTTCGATGCTTGATCATTATCGACTGCTTTTTCTAACCTTAGAGTGGGTTATGACATTTGTCTTTACTGCTGAGTATCTTTTAAGACTTTATGTTTCTAGAAAACCAAAAAGATATGCTCTAAGCTTTTTTGGTTTGATTGATTTATTAAGTGTGCTTCCTGCATACATGAGCCTTCTTTTTCCTGGTGTCCACTATCTTATGGTTATTCGAATTTTTAGACTTTTAAGAGTCTTTAGAATTTTAAAATTGGTAAGGTACATCTCTGCAACGACTCATTTACAAAAGGCTTTGGTTGCAAGTCGATTTAAAATTTATATATTTTTAGGTTTCATTGGAGCCCTTGTTTTAATTATGGGAACCTTAATGTACATAGTTGAAGGTGGTGTGCAGTCAGAGGGTTTTCACAGTATACCACAATCTATGTATTGGACTATAGTTACTATGACTACAGTTGGTTACGGAGACATTGTTCCTGTAACTACTATAGGAAAAGTAATTGCATCATTTATGATGTTGATAGGGTATGCCATAATTGCAGTCCCTACAGGAATCATTTCATCGGAGCTACAAGATGTATCAAGTGGTGCAAATAGTAATAGTAAAGAGCCAAACGCTAAAGTTTGCTCCTACTGCGGAAAGTAACAGAGTGTTGCAGTAGTGTTGCAAGAAATGAGTAAGACTTAAATAGTTTTAAAAAAGAGTGTCTTATTTTGAGAATAGTATGGAGGCTTTTTTAACTTTAAATTAAGATGAGTTAAAATAGTGTATGCCTTATGCATACTGGCTTTTAGCACTTTTTTTTACATTTTCTTTCTCAAAAGTTTGGGCTTTTGATCCTATTGAATTTGGGTACATAGATTTTAGTGAAAGTTTTAGGAACACAACAGATACATGTGGAGATCTGTGTCTTCAAAATCAAAACTTTGTTGATAGATTTGAATTTGAGCGTGAGCTATCAAATAGATTTATCACAGTTCCAAGTTTTATAAATTCATCTTCTTCAGAGTTTGATATTTATAGAAACAAAGAGATGGCTTTAAGTTTTAAAGTAAATTCTAATTTCTCAAGACGCCTGTTGAAACGAAAAATCAGATGGGCCAGAACTGCCAGAAATATTGGTTATGGTGTGAGCGAACAAGGACGTGATTTATTACAATCAACATGGAGAGAGCTTCGGCGCCCACTTTTAAACAAGGTAAAAGACGCAGTATTAAGTCCCTATAAAAGAAAAAAACTCTCAAAATCAGAAAAATTAGAAGCCTGGATTATTGAACAGTCAGTAGATTCAGGTGCTAGTGCCTTAGAGCTAGAGGCTGTAGACAGTGGTATTGATTTTTCAACTTTTGATTTTGGCATAAACAATTACAGTTTGAAATATCGCCCAAGAGTGGACCCTTTGAAAGGGAGATACGGCATGAGAGTCAGACTGAAGCAGTATCTTTCAAATTCAAAAGTCTTTTTTACAAATTTAAGCTACAACTACTGCAATTCAGGTCTTGGCTTTAGAGACAGAAGATGTGGGTATTTGCACTCCCTATCTAGCCAGTTATCAATGACAAGCTTAAAACAAAATTTAAAATGGTCATTGTATTTTGCATATCGAACAGAATCTTTAAATAAGAGCAATTATGAGGAAGACGGGCAAAGTATAGGCCACAGGCCTTGGCGAGCGGGTCTTCAGTTCAGTTACGCATTCTACCTCTAATTAAGATATAAAAAGCCACATTGTAAAAGAAAGAGTATGCTAATTTTGATAAATCTAGCCTATTTCTAATCTGAGAGTGCTTTCTAGGCCACATGAGCTATGAATCACAGACTGTATGTGAGAACAGTTTAGCCAGTAAGCATTGATAAACAGAGGTCTGGATGCTTGTATGCCTGGAGTTTAAAAACCATAGGAAACAACAGTTTAAATTGTGAACAAAAATTGACATCTTAAAAACTACATGGCACTAATAGCGCTTCCTTTGGAGGTATTTATTATGTACGCCGTAGTTAAAACTGGTGGAAAACAGTACAGAGTTAAAGCTGGTGAAACTGTAAAAGTTGAAAAAATAGACAGCGAAATTGGTTCTGAGCTTAATTTAAAAGAAGTTCTTTTAGTAGGTGGAGATACTAATTATATAGGTACTCCAATGGTTGATAAGGCCTCTGTTACAGCTGTTGTTTCTAAACAAGCTAGAAAACCTAAAATAGTTGTTCTTAAAAAGAAGAGACGCCAAGGCTACAGAAAACTCCAAGGACACAGACAAGATTTTACAGAATTATTCATAAAAAGCATACAGGCGCCAAATGGCGATGTTAGCAAAGCTGACAAAGAAGCAAAGCTTTACAAAAAATAATATTTCAAAGCTTACTCAAAGCCTTGCAACTTCTAGGCTTTAATTCTCTGGTTTTGAAAAGATTTAACAAAAAAAGGTATATATTATGGCATCAAAAAAAGCAGCAGGTAGTACTAAGAACGGTCGCGACAGTCAGAGTAAACGTTTAGGTGTTAAGCGTTTTGGCGGCCAGTGGGTTCTACCTGGTACAATTATCATTAGACAGAGAGGAACAAAAGTTCACCCGGGCAACAACGTTGGGCTTGGTCGTGACCACACAATCTTTTCAAAAGTCGAAGGTAAAGTTCAGTTTGAACGTCTAGACAAAAAAAGAACTAAAGTTAGTGTTTACCCTGTAGAAGCAGCTGCAGGCGCATAAGCTATCAAAAGAGCGCCTCTAAAGTATTGAGAAAAGTGAACGGTCACTTTTTCACAAACACTTGCGTTACTAGTACCAATTAAAGTTATGAAGGCCTCCTCCCCACAACCATTTATAGATCAACTCAGTTTAAGAATTTCTTCCGGCCACGGTGGTGCAGGAGCTTCTAGCTATAGACGAGAGTACAAAGTTGCCAGAGGTGGACCCGATGGTGGTGATGGTGGCAGAGGTGGAGATGTCATTATAAGTGGAGATTCTAGAAAACACACACTTCTGGATTTTAGATATAAAAGAATTTATGCTGCAAAAGATGGTGAGCCCGGTAAAGGTGCAAGATGCTATGGTAAATCAGGAGACCATGAAGTTTTAAGAGTACCTTTAGGAACTCAAGTCTATAATGCAGAAACGGGAGAACTTCTTTATGATGTGGTGACTGAAGAGTCCCATACTATTTTAGAAGGTGGAAAAGGTGGACTTGGAAACTGGCATTTTAAAAATGCAAAGAACCAAGCTCCTAGTTATTCTCAAAAAGGTCTTCCTGGCATAGATCTAGATTTAAAATTAGAATTAAAATTAATCGCAGACATGGGCTTAGTTGGTTTTCCTAATGCCGGAAAATCTACACTTTTAACTCACCTGTCTAATGCAAAATCAAAAGTGGGTTCTTACCCTTTTACAACTCTAAATCCTCAACTGGGTGTATTAAGGCATAAAAATCAAGAGGTTGTTTTAGCAGATCTTCCTGGTTTGATTGAAGGAGCTTCCGAGGGTGTAGGTTTGGGGCATAAGTTTTTAAAGCACGTAGAGCGAACTCAAAAGATTCTTCATCTGGTGTCTATGGAAAAAGATGAGGTACAAGAGCCTCTTGAGAGATATAAAGCCATTAGAAAAGAGCTTAAAGATTATAAACTGGGGCAAAAGCCTTTAGATAAGCTTGATGAGATTGTTATCTTAACAAAATCAGATCTTTTAAGACCTGAAGAGGTTGAAAAGCATATAAAATCCTTTAAAGAGATGGGGCATGAGGTTATAGTTATATCCTCAGTGACAAATAGAAACATAGATCGTTTAAAAGATTTGCTTATTCAGGTGAACCATCAAACACAAGATTTGATTTAAAAAGATGTAGAGGAATTTTAAAGTGTCAAAAAAAATTGGACTGTTCGGTGGAACATTTAACCCTATTCACTATGGCCATATTAACAGTATTGATAATGTAATTAATAAAATGGGCTTTGACTCCATTAGAGTGATCCCCGCATACCAAGCTCCTGGAAAAGATTTTATTGAAAAGCCAACTCCCGAAGACAGGTTTAAATTAGTAGAAATGGGACTTTTGGATTATAAAAACAAAGTTCAAGTAGATCGCAGTGAACTTGATAGACAGGGTGTAAGCTATTCTTTAGACACTTTAAGAGATTTAATTAAAAAAGAACCAGACAAAAACTTTTATCTTATTATTGGACTTGATCAATTTCAAAATTTTGACAAATGGAAAGAGTTCTATGAAATTCTAAGCCTTTCTAACCTAGTAGTTACCTCAAGGCCAGGGTATAACTTTCCTCATGAAATTGCAGATTTTCCAGAAGGTTTAAAAGAGTACATTATAGATTTTGATGGATACACAGCTGTTTTAAAAAATGAAAAACAAATAAATTTTCTACGCTTAACTGACTTTGATATGAGTTCATCTGATATTAGAAAAAAAGTAAGACTCAATCAGTCTATTAACAAATATGTTCCCATTGAAGTAGAGACCTACATTTTAGAAAATAAACTCTACACGGCTGAAGAGTCTGTTGATTATGACTCTAATGATCTTATGTCAGAAGTAAAAAAGTTTGTTACAGATTTAGGTGGGATAAACCCTTTATCTTTTGACATGAGAAATGAAAATCAGATCACTGATTTTAACCTTGTAGCCTCTTCGCAAAGTAAGCGAGGAAACTCCATGCTTGCTGAAAATGTCATTGAGAAAGTTAAAAGTTCTTTAGGGGTTAAGCCTCTTGCTATTGACGGTAAAGAAGATGCTAATTGGATTGTTATTGATTATGGATCTTTGATTGTGCACTTGTTTTACGAAACTCTAAGGTATGAATACAATCTAGAGGCTTTATGGAAAGATTTTCCAAAGAGTTAAGATTTCTAGAAGTTTTATAAATATCTAAAAAAATTTAAAGCACAGATAATTGCCCGTGAATATTCATTACATTTTACCAGAATCTAGAAAACTAAGTTTAAGCCAAGCTAGTGAAGAGATTTTCTTAAAAAGATTAAGTTCTTATGTAAAACTAAAAGTCATAAAGTTTAAACCTGAAAAAAATGGTGATAAAAAGTTTAAACAGTCTAAAGATGAAGAGCGTTTATTAAAGCTTATACCTAAAAATACAAAGCTAATATTATGTGATGAAAAAGGTGAGTCTTTAAATACTAAAAAGCTACTTTTAAAAATTGAGACTTTTTTAACAAGTAGCTCTTCTTTAAGCTTTGTGATTGGTGGTCCTTACGGTTTTTCAGAAGAATTTAAGACTAAAGCTGACTATAAAATTAGACTCTCAGATCTCACTATGAACTCAGATTTAGCGAGTGCAGTTTTATGGGAACAACTCTATAGGGTTTTTTCCTTAAAAGCTGGACATCCTTATCATAATGAATAAATTCGGATAAAATTAGAGTCCGGATAAATTTTAAATTTAAAGAGTATTGTTCCTGTGTTGAAGTAAAAACTTTTTTTGCTGTAGCTGTCTTTGTGAGACAGTATTTTTGTTTGCTCTGTGAGGGCTTAATCTTTAAAAAGAATAAAATAATATGCACAAATTGTTTTGATAGATTTAAAAGAGTTGGTGTTCATAAAAGACAAGAAAATGGTGTAAATCATTACTATTTATTTTCATGGTCAAATAAAAATGATCTTTTTTATCGTAAATTGGTTTACTTTTTAAAGGACAAATCAGAAGAGTACTTCATCCAATTAGCAGAGCTTTTTTCATTTGATAAAGATCTTGGATTAAAAAAGCTTCTTGAGAGTTCAAATATAAAAGAATACATTTGTCCTAAATCATCAGTTCTGAAATCTCAAAATAAGACATCTAATCACGCGCAAAGTTTATCTAAAGCTTTGGTGAAACTTTACGGCTATAAGTGTGTTTTATGTGTAAGTGCTCTCAACACTGGTTTTCAAAAGCGTAAGAAGAGCCGTAAAGAGCGTTATGATATTCAAGACAGCTTTTTTTGCACTACTTTGAAGTCAAAAAGCTCAAAAGAAGCCAACTCTTGGATATTTGTAGATGATGTCTTTGTAACTGGTGCAACTTGTTATAAAGTAAGTAGACAAATAGGCTTGTCCCCTAAAGGGGTTTTAAGTTTATTTTACAGAGAAAAGGAATTTTAAGATGTTATTCAGGTTTTTATCTACTTCTGTATTTTTATCTGCTTTTGTTTTTGCATTTCAAATACAGGCTAAAACTAAATCTGACCTTCTTTCAAAATCAATTCTCAAAGATATGACTCTGACTTACTCTCGAGTAGAGTACATGAAAAGTAACTACACTAAAAAGCAAATTTCTGATGTTTTGGGAGAAACTGAAGAGAGTTCTGGAAAATTAGAGTTTTCTAAAGGGCGTATACGTGTTGAAGAAAAGAATAAAAGTAAGAATAGAAATATATTTATAAAAAATAAAGAAAGCTTTTGGCATCTTCAGCCTGATCATCAAGTTTTAACAGGATCTGTGAAAGAATCTATTCCTTCAGTTTTTGAAATGATGTTTTCAAATCCCGATGTTTGGGATGGACTCGATTCGCATGTCGTCGAAGATAAAAATGGTGCTGTCAGAATTAAAGTTCTGATGGGTAAAGATAAACCTGGATTTTCAAATTTTGAGGTTACGATTAACAAAGTTAAGAGGCGCTTTGAGAATATTAGTTTTGAAGATGAGCTTGGAAATAAAACAGAAATAGCTTTTGACGACACACAGTTTTTAAAAAAAGCTAAAGAAAATAGTTTTAAATACAAAACAAAGAGAAAAGATAAGATAACTTATCTTTGAAGAGGTTATTTAAATTTCTTTTAAGAGGTTTTTTCTATTAAAAGCCATTTATTTATTTA
>JALZUR010000046.1 GCA_023301025.1 Bdellovibrionales bacterium
GTTGGCTTTGTCGGCTTAACCGGCTTAGCAGGAACAACTATAGGAGTAACAACTGGTCTTCTTAGCTCAACACAACGTATTGTACCTGCTCTATCGTTTGCTATGAGATGTTGCTCCCCACTTGGGTGATCAGTGTACTGTGTACCTCTTAAACATCCAGCACAGTTGCCATTAAGATACACTCTATTCATATCTATACATTTTCTTTCTTTATCTGATGTGGGATATGAGTAACTGTCATCCGCAAAAGCCTCCCAAGAAAGTTTTTTAATAAAGTTGTTTATAAAACTTACTTTTTTATTTCCTTTTACACCCATGATTTCATACATTCGTCTTTTCATGCGCTCATAAACTACAACGTCTTTCCATAGAAGTGGTTTGTTGTTTACAATAAAAGCCACAGGACCCTTATCAACATACTTTGCAGCAATCACGTGGTCTTTGTACCTAACAATCACTTGGCTTTTACCAAAAGCCACCTTAGTCATACGCTTATCCCAATAAGGATAGGCATCTTTTCTAAGTCTTTTGAAAATTTTTCTTTTGAATAAAGGTTTCGTAGACTCAATAAAGTCAGAAACTTTAACTCCTTTTTTTTTGCTTTTTTTAACAATATCTAAAACATTTTTGATTCTTTTTTCAGTAACCTTTGGGCCAGATGGTTTTGCCATGACTTGAGGAGAAAATACAAAGGTTGTTACAATAAACGATAAAAAACTAGATTTTATAAAGTGTTTCATATTAATATTTTCGGACGTCTCAAAAATGAACTTTACCTTATGTGTGGCTTGTTTTTAAAAAAAATAAAATATGGCCAAAAGTGTTGCTACTCTGTTACAAAAGGAGACACTTTTAAACTATCAAAAAGCCGCAGATAAGCTTTAAGACTTTCTTTATCTGTTTTAGAACTTTTTAATTTAAATGTTTTGTCCATTTGATTAAAAAAACCAGATCCAGGAGATTTTTTATAAAGTCCAAGTGATTTACCAGCCAAAAGTCCAACTCCTAGTGCTGTTGTTTCTATATTCTTAGGCCTAATAAGTGTTTTACTTGAAAATCTAGATTGAACCTTCATAAACGCATCTGATTTCGAAGCACCACCATCAACATATATCTTAGAAATTTTTTGTAAAGATTCTTGCTCTAAAACTCTAAAGATCAACTCATTTTGAAAGCTTAAACCTTCAAGCATGGCTTTACACATATGCTCTTTTAGAACGCCTAAATTTAAGCCGACAAAAGCACCCCTACTTTTAGATGACCAGTAAGGAGCTCCAAGACCAGAAAAACTTGGGGCAAAAAGCACTCCTAATGTGTCTTTAACCTTTTCAGAATATGGTCCAATATCTTCTGCTTTTTTTAATACACCGAGGTTTTGCGTGAACCAGTTTATACAAGAAGCACAGTTAAAAGCCCCACCCTCTAAAGCAAAAAAAACACCCTCTTTCTCTAAGTCCCAAGCAACTGTGGTTAATAACCCTTTTTTTGAAAATTTCTTGCTTTTACCAGTGTTCATCAAAATAAAACTACCAGTACCGAATGTGCATTTTACATCTCCAGTTTTTAAAGCACCATTTCCGTAAAGAGAGGACTGCTGATCCCCTAAAACAGCTTTAATGGGTGTTCCATCTTTTAAGGGTGCAAAAGATTTTACTTTTCCAAAATCACCATTAGATTTTTTAAGTTCAGGTAAATAGCTTTTTTTGACTTTAAAAAGTTTTAACAGATCCTCATCCCAAGTTAGAGTTTTTAAGTCAAAGAGCATAGTTCTTGAAGCATTACTCGCTTCTGTGTAGAAAGATGCACCTCCGGTTAAAGTCCATACTAAAAAAGAATCAATTGTTCCAATTGCCAAATCTTTTTTAGAACCTTTAAAGTTTTTTAAAAACCACTCAATTTTACTAGCTGAAAAGTAAGGATCTAACTTTAAACCAGTTTTCTTTTGTATAGATTTTTCTAAACCTACTTTTGTTTTAAGATGTTCCACTCTTTTTTGTGTTCTTTTACATTGCCAAACCAAAGCATTGCCATAAGTTTGTCCGGTTTTTTTATTCCAGAAAACAACAGTCTCTCTTTGATTAGTAACACCAATGCCTCTAATCTTGGATGCATCGATTGAAGCTTTATTCAAAGCTTGCTTTATGGCTTTTTTAACACTCATTAAAATGTCTTTTGGATCATGCTCTACCCAAGAGTCTTTGGGATAAATTTGTTTAAAGGCTACATTTGAAATAGAGACTTCTTCACCTTTAGAGTTTAAAAGTAAGGCCGTGGACCCAGTAGTGCCCTGATCAATTGAGAGTATATAATCTGTGTTCATGTGCCAACATTATCAGAACTTAAGCTTTGATCAAAGCTTGTAAAGTCAGAGTTAACTTTAGTTGTTTACTTCAGAGGCAATGTCAGAGCCTATAACACTAGTAAAGTTGCAAAAGGCTTGAGACAAAACTGGAGCTGTTTTATTTTGACAGTCTTCCACCGTTCCTCCAATAAGAAGATTTTTAAAAGTCACTGCCATAGTTACAGATAAGATTAAGAGCAACATGAATTCAATGACAAGTTGCCCCTCTTGACCTTTAAGGCTAGGCTTAAGAGATGACTGAGACAGACTCTTGGAAGAATTTTGGTAAAATTTGTGCATCAATTGCTCTATCGGCACTTCTTGCTTTTTTCTGGATAACTAACACTCAAACCTTTAAAATCAGCGAAACTTCAAATAAAACTAAAGCCCCTCAAGCCCAGCCTTTAATGGAGTATCTTGAAAAACCTTTGAACTTAGTTTCCTTTTGGGCAACCTGGTGTGACAACTGTGAGGTTAGCTTAAAAGACTTTAACAGAATGGCTCCAGATTTAGGTCCAAACTTTCACTTCTTATCTGTGAATTTAGATAAAGATCAAATCAAAGCCAAGGCCTTTTGGAACCAATTAGAAATTGTTCAAAGTGATCTTATTTTTGATACTAACAGTATAATAAGTAAGAAAATGAACATCGAAATTCTACCAACTTATTTTCTTGTAAATAAAAAAGGGGAACTGCTTTTACGCTTAGAGGGAAAAATTGATTGGCAAGACCCTAAAGTTAAAACTTTAATAAGCTCCTTTGATACGGACGGCTAAAAATTATAAAGCTTTAAATCAATATCTGCACCAACCTCATAAAAAAAGTCTTCTAGTTCATGAGTAGTTGCAACAAAATCTGCACAGTAACTCTTGACCAGTGCTCCTTTATTAAAAACACCTAAGGCACGCGATGCATTAAGGGTATATGCGCAAAAGACTTCAGCTAAAGACATTTTCATATGACGTCTTGCAAGAAGACCTACAAAGTTTAAATCTTGTGTGGGAGAGCTTCCAGGGTTGTAGTCTGTTGCCAAAGACACCTTTAAGCCAATATCAATCATTTTCCTGGCTTTTGGATACGGGCTATTTAAATAAAAATCTGCAGCAGGTAAAAGATTCATTACAGTATCAAATTTAGAAAGCTCTTTTAGCTCTTTGTCTTTTAAAAAAACTGAGTGCTCAACAGACTGAGCACCAAGGCGAGCTGCTTTTAAACTTGTACCTAAAGAACTCAATTGATCAGCATGAACACAAAAATCTAAGCCAAAGGTTTTTATTTTATTTACAAAAAGCTTAAGGTCACTCAAATCAAAAAAAGAAGACTCAATAAAAAGATCTACACGCTTAAGTTTTTTAAACTCTTGTAATATTTTTGGAAGATCTTTATTTAAAACTTTTTCAACGTATGTGTCTTTATCTCCATTGAAAGAGTGAAGAGCTAAGTATGTTGGTACTATTTTAAGACCTTTTAAAGAGTTTATAACTTTGAGTTGTTTCATCTCAGTTTTTAGATCTTGTCCATAACCAGATTTTATCTCAAGTAAGCTCACTCCCCTTTTTTTAAATTGAGTTACTCTTTTTTGAGAAATATTTATAAGCTGAACTATTGATTCTTTTTTTGTATCCTTAACTGTCTTTGAAATACCACCACCAGATTTCTGAATCTCTAGATAGCTTTTTCCATTTATTTTTTGTTCGAATTCCTTTTTACGATCACCACCAAAAACAAGATGAGTGTGTGACTCTGTAAATGAGGGAAAAATATTTTGTCCTTTAAGATGAGTGGTTTTAAAGGGGTAGATTTTTGTGTTTAGATTTTTTTCTTTACCAATCCACTCAACTTCACCTTTTTTATTTACGACAAGGGCTGCATCTTTTATTAAACCAAAATCAGAAGTGTCAGGTCTTATCCCACTCTTTTTTGCAAAACCTTTAAAGGTATATGCCTTTGAAATTCCAGTAAAGATTTTCATAATGAAAACTTATATACGTGTTTAAAGATAAGCATCATAACCACAGACTTTTTAAACCGCGTTCTTTTGCAACATCTTTTGCATCATCATAACCTGCATCAATATGTCTGAAAAGGCCCATACCAGGATCGTTGTGTAGAACACGCTCTAAACATCTTTTAGCTCTATCTGTTCCATCAGCCACAGTCACTTGCCCAGCGTGAATAGAATAGCCCATTCCAACCCCACCACCGTGATGAAGACTTACCCAAGTGGCTCCAGCAGCAGTGTTTGATAATAGATTTAAAAGAGGCCAGTCAGCAACTGCATCAGAGCCGTCTTTCATAGCTTCAGTTTCTCTGTTTGGAGAGGCTACTGAACCGCAATCTAAATGATCTCTACCAATAACGATCGGTGCTTTTAACTCTCCACTTTTAACCATCTCGTTAAACTTTAAGCCTGCTTTTTCTCTTTCACCAAATTCTAACCAACAGATACGTGCAGGTAAGCCTTGAAATGCAATGCGCTCTTTTGCTTGATCCAACCACTTGTGAAGATTTTCTTTATGGGGAAAAAGCTCTTTTAAGGCTTGATCCGTTTTATAAATGTCTTCTTTATCTCCTGATAAAGCCACCCATCTAAAAGGGCCTGAACCTTTGCAGAAAAGAGGGCGAATAAACTCTGGAACAAAACCTGGAATATTAAATGAAGCCTCTAACCCAACATCCTGGGCCATTGCTCTTATGTTGTTGCCATAGTCAAAGGTGATAGTTCCTTTTTTTTGATAATCTAGCATAGCTTGGACATGCTCGCGCATAGAGTTTTTAGACTTTTCAATATAATTTTCAGGATCTTTAGCCCTTAAGTTTTCAGCGTCTTCTAAACTTAAGCCAGCAGGAATGTAGCCTCGTAAAGGATCATGAGCTGAGGTTTGATCAGTTAAAAGGTCTATTTTTAAATCTCTTTTTAAAAGCTCTGGTAAAACTTCAGCCATGTTTCCAAGATAACCAACACTTTTTGCAATACCTTTTTCTTGATACTCTTTAACTTTATTTAGTGCTGTGTCTAAATCTTCATAAGACTCATCTAAGTATCTTGTTTTTAATCTTTTTTGAATACTCTCAGGATCTACATCTACACAAAAAACAGTTGCTCCCGCAAAAACACCGGCTAAGGGCTGTGCCCCACCCATACCTCCAAGACCTGCTGTGACTAAAAGTTTTCCCGACAAGTCACCATTGAAGTGCTTCCGGCCAGCTTCGACAAAAGTTTCATAGGTGCCTTGAACAATCCCTTGAGTTCCTATGTAGATCCAAGAACCTGCAGTCATTTGCCCATACATCATTAAACCTTTTTGATCGAGCTCATCAAAGTGCTTCCATGTAGCCCATTTCGGAACAAGGTTTGAGTTTGCTATCAAAACTTTTGGAGCCTCTTCATGACTTTTAATTATCCCAATAGGTTTTCCTGATTGAACTAACAAAGACTCATCGTTTTCTAAATTCTTTAGGGCTTCTAGGATTTTATCATAGGACTCCCAATTTCTTGCAGCTCTGCCAATTCCTCCATAAACAACTAGATCTTCTGGACGCTCTGCCACTTCTGAATCTAAATTGTTTTGAATCATTCTATAGGCGGCCTCTTGAGGCCAATCTTTACAAGTGAGTTCACTACCCCTTGGAGATGATACTTTTTTTGATCCACTCATTTTATTAGATTTTTTTTCTGACATTTTTAATTACCCCTCTAGCGCACCGATGTTTTCTGCAATCATGTTGTTTAAAGAAAGGTCTTTAATCATGATTTTTATTTTTTCTATATCATCAGAAAAGACTCTATCCTTTTTAGCGAAAGGAACCTCTTTACTGATGTAGTCATATACTTTTAACAAAACTCCAGAGGCTTTTAAAGGCATGAGTAAACCAAGCCCTTGAACGGCACATAAAAGTTCCATTGAAAGAATGTTTTCAGCATTCTCTAAAACCTTTTTTGCCTTTCTTGCGGCAATTGTTCCCATAGAAACATGATCCTCTTTGTCTGCAGAGGTAGGAATACTATCTACGCTTGCTGGGTGCGATAGAATCTTATTTTCACTCACAAGTGAAGCTGCTGCAACTTGAACAATCATTAGGCCTGAGTTTAAGCCCCCTTCAGGCGCTAAAAAAGCAGGAAGCCCACTCATATTTGGATTGATCAATTTTTCTATGCGGCATTCAGAAATACTGCTTAAAGCACTTAAGGCAATAGCCATAAAATCCATCTGAAAAGCTACAGGCTCGCCATGAAAGTTTCCACAAGATAAAATTTTATTTTCTTTTGAGAAAACTAAAGGGTTATCAGTTGAAGAGTTAGATTCGACCTCTAAAACAGAAATCACTCTTCTGATAGTGTCTTTTGATGCCCCGTGAACTGCAGGTATACATCTTAAAGAGTACGCATCTTGAACACGACCACAATTTTCATGAGTTTCCGAAATTGGAGAGCTCTCACCTAAAAGCTTTAACATGTTTCTTGCAGTTTTTCCTTCACCAGGATGAGGCCTTGTTTGCGCAATCAAAGGATCAAATGCTTTTCTTGAGCCTTTTAAGGCTTCTAAAGTCATTGCCCCTGCCAAGTCATAAAGTTCAATAAGTTTTTTTGCTCGAAAACTTGTAAGTAAACCGATGGCAGTCATAACCTGACAGCCATTGATTAAAGAAAGGCCTTCTTTAGCTTTTAGCTCAAGCCCTTTAAGATTATTTTCTTTTAATGCCTCTCCTGTTGGTCTTTTAGTCTGTCCGTCCCAAACAGAGCCTTCGCCGATAAGCGAAAGAGCTAAATGTGAAAGCGGTGCTAAATCACCACTTGCCCCTACACTGCCTTGCGAAGGAATGTAGGGTGTAATGTCAGCATTTATAAAATTCACTAAAGACTCAATAACAACAGGCCGTATTCCACTGTGCCCCCTAAGAAGTGCATTTGCTCTAAGAAGCATAATGGCTCTCACTTCAACAGGTTCAAAAGGAGAACCGATTCCACAAGAGTGTGAGCGAATAAGATTTTTTTGAAGATCTATAAGCTGTTCATTTGAAATCGCCACATCACTAAAATGTCCAAATCCAGTATTAACCCCATACATAGTCTCCCCTGCATCAATTCTTTTTTCAATATAGCTTCTAGACTCTACAACTTTTTCTAAAGCTTTTTTACAAATTTCAACTTTAGCTTTATGGACAGCGACCTTCCAAACACTGTCACAGTTTAAATCTGATCCATTAAGTAAAACTGTGTCTTTCATTGGCGCAACCTTTCAATTTGTGTGATGTAGGGTTTGGTTTTAAAAATATAACTTCCAGAGACTAGAACATCAGCAGAGCTTAAATATTTTAGTGTCTGATCACTAACTCCACCATCAATTTGTATCTTGTAATTGTACGAATTTTTTTCTCTTAAGCGTTTTAGTTCTTCAATTTTTAGAACTTGATCTTCCATAAAAGACTGCCCACCAAAACCAGGCTCCACTGTCATAACTAAGACTAAATCTAAATCTTTTAAATAAGGTTTTATCGCATCAAGCTTAGTTTTAGGCCTAAGGCTTAAACCTTTTTTTACATTGTGTTTTTTTAAGACCTCTAAGATATTTTCAACATCCCCTTTTGACTCAACATGCGTGGTAATAGAGTCAGAGCCTGCATCAATAAAATCTTTTAAGTATTTTAAAGGTTCTTCAATCATTAAATGAACATCAAAAAAAAGATCAACAGAGGATCTACATTTTTTTATAATCGGGGCGCCAAAGGTTATGTTTGGAACAAAGTGCCCATCCATTACATCCCAGTGAACCCAATCAGCACCAGCTTCTTTTAAAGCAATAAGCTCTTCACGCAAGCAACTAAAATCAGATGATAGAATACTTGGAGCCACCAACATTTGATTAGATTTTTTTTGTTTAGACATAGATTAAGACTTTAAAAAACTGTCCCCTAAGGTCAAGCCATAACCATTTACAAAAGCCAAAACAGTCATCTTTGCTTTGCCTTCAGGTTGAACAGAACTAATTTTTAGAAAACCAATTCTTGTGCTTACATAAAACGCATTTTTATCTATTCTACATACACATCCGACTTGATCAGGTTCTTCACTCAAATCTTCTAAATCTTTAATCACCTCTGTTTGAGAAATTTTAATTCGTTTTGATTTAAAAAAGCTAAAAGCCCCAGGGCCCCAAGCTAAGCCTCTAATAGTGTTGTGTATTTCAGAAGCAGAATTTAACCACTCAATCTCACCCTCACTCTTACTGATCTTTTTAGCATAACTTGCCAAAGACTCATCTTGTAAAACAGGCGGCTCTAACTTTTTTTCATAGTACCTTAACAAAACCTCTTCTACCAATTCACCAGACATCGTAGAGAGTCTATTCATAAGCTCATAAGAGTCTTCATTGTTTAAAATTTTAGTTCTTTTTTCAAAGATAACAGGGCCTGTATCAAGCTTTAACCTCATCAATTGAAAAGAAAGACCTGTCACTAAATCACCGCTCATCACAGCTCTTTGTATGGGGGCCGCCCCTCGCCACTTAGGTAAAAGACTTGCATGAATGTTTATAAAAGCATCAGGCATAAGATCTAACAAAGTCTGTTTTAAAATTTGTCCGTAAGCTAAAACCACAATAAGATCAAATTTTTTAGCTTTTATTTTTTTTATGGATTCAGCTGAAGAGACACTATCTGGCGTCCACACTTTGATTTCATTATCAATACAAAACGATTTTACAGGACTGCTTTTTAATTCAAGTCTTCTACCTCTTTTAGAGTCAGGCTGTGTAATAACCAAATCTAAACTTAGTTTATCTGAATCTTTTAAAGCCCTAAGAGTTGGCAAGCAAAACTCAGGAGTTCCCATAAATAAAACTTTAGGTTTTGAGTCCTTGATGGATGTTACTGCTGGCATTTGATTGATTGAAGTCGTCAATTGAAGTTTTACTCTGATTCTTTAACTTAAGTGGATTCTTCAGAAGGATTAATTGCTATCTCTGAGTCATCTCTTTTTACCCTTTCAGGGTAGCCTAGTTTTTTAATCTTCGCTTTTATGCGATTAGACTTAATCAAACTCAAATGATCAATAAAAAGTTTTCCATCAAGATGATCAATTTCATGTTGAATGCAAATTGAAGTGAGACCATCAACTTCAAAAACGACTTCTTTTTTATTTTGATCAAGAGCTTTTACTTTAACCCAGTCATAACGCTTTACCCTTTCAAAGTATCCAGGAACACTTAAACATCCCTCATCATAAGAGGTCTCACCTTCACGCTCTAAAACTTCTGGGTTAAATAAAACTAGAGGATACTCAAGCATCTGCTCAAGTTCTGTCATTTCTCTAATTTCATAGCGCCCTTCTTTGTCTTTAGGACGTGTGTCTACAGTAATAATACGCCGTAAACTGTTCACCTGAGGAGCTGAAAGACCAATCCCTTTTTCAGAATACATAGTGTCTAGTAAGTCCTTAGAAAATTGAATCATTTCATCATTTACATCTAAAATGGATTCAGACATCTTTCTAAGTCTTGGATCTGGAAATTTAAGTACTTCTAATAGCGCCATAGCCTAAAATTGTATCTTAATTGTGGTTAGGTCAAGGATTGGGCTGTTAGCTTTTGACCTTCACACTCTTTTTTGAAAAACTAAACCCACTGATAATTTAAAGGGGTCACTTGTGAAAAAAATACTTTTAAGTCTTATGTTACTATTCTTTAGTTTTCCAGCTGGAGCCAAACTCTTTAAGAGCAGCTACGTAAGCTTTGAACTTCCACCCAACTGGTCATGTAAACAAGAGGGCTTTGAAAATGTTTGTGTAAATTCTTTTAGCAAAAAAGCAAAAGAGGCCATTATAATTCTTACAGCTAAAAAAAGAGGCCCTGTAGACACTCTAAAAAACTATCAAGCTCATATGAAAAAAGAGCACGAAATGGTAGACAGCCAAGGAATGTCTTATAAATCAAAAGTAAAGTCTTTAAAGCTTAGAAAAATCAATGGAGTTGATTGGATTGACAGCTTAAAACTAGGAAGTGAGGTTAAGACCTATTACACAAGATATACAGCAACTGTAAAAGACAGCTTGGGAATATTAGTGACCTTTTCAGCTCATAAAGATCACTTCTCTAAGTACAGTGGAGACTTTATAAAAGCTGTACAAAGTTTAAAAGTGATTGCCCCAAAAGAGCTTTCTCAGTTAGGTGGAAACTTTAAGCTTAGAAATAAAAGCGCAAATATTTTTACAGCAGCATCGATCAACAGTATGCCTGACGGAATTTCAGCTGATCTTATTGGCAATGAGTCTAAATCTGGCTTAATGGCTGCTCTTGGTAAAAAAGGACTCATCGGAATTCTTCTACTTTTGATTGTAGCTTTAGGTGCTTTCATCTACCTTAAATCTAGATAAAATTAGAGTAGAATTTTAAATAAAAGGCTTCTTTAGTTTATTTAGAGGCCTTACATTTATAAAGAACATAACTTTTTCGCATATTTGAAGACTGTATAGCACAGCTATGCTCCGGTCTTTTTTTACCAGCTTTTGCCATCTGTTTAAAACGAAAAGCATCAGTGTACTTTTTGCCATCTACACCTACAGCTTCAACTGAAACTTCATATTCAGCATACTTTTTGTTGTACTTAACTTTTGTAACTCCAACGGTTTTTACAAAAACAATCTCTTTAGTGTAGTCATCTTCACCTTTTAATTTATAAACATAACTCACTTTAGCTTTTTTATAACAGCTATCTTTAGCTTGAGCTAAGGCACGTCTGCCCATACTTTCTAAAAGAACCATCTCTTTAGCTAAAGCTTTGCCACCACTTGGACAAAGTACATTACCCTTTTTATAATCCGGAGCAATTGGATATCTTGAGGCCTGTCCTTTTAAAGCCTGCGCTTCAACGCTTAAAATAAAAAAAGCCGGCACAAATAAAAATATAAAACGTCTATTCATAACTTGTCTCCCTTGGCATCTTGCAGACATCATTTGCACACTCATCACCAACAACTCTTGGACACTCTTGTTCATTCATCTTACAGGCTTCAGTGTCTTTATGCCTAACATAGTGATGAATCTCTTTATTCTTATCATTCACTTCAGCTCTAAACTGAGGAAGCGTTGTTCCATCTTGAATAGAGCTACATATATCTTTGGCCCTAAAGAAAAGCTGCCAAAGTGGAAATGGAAGATCATAATCCCCTGCTCTATCACAATTCTTATTCTCATTTAAATGCTGATTTCTATTATAAAAACATATAAACTCTTTTGCAGTCATTTTTGATGGGCCTAAGTTTGCATTAGTTGTGCTTTGTGAGATTGAAAAATTAAAATCTCTATAGGTGAGATCATCACAACTTTTATTTGGATCTTGAAGGATCTTTTGAATACCAAAAGGATCTATAGGATCAACATCTGTTGCAATTATTGCATGATTTGGCGCTTCTGAACCAAAAAGAAGATCTCCTTCTTTTAAAAAATTGGCGCTGTCCATTTTCACTGGTTCAAAACAAGAGTCTTTTTGTTTTAAAGTCCCTGCAAGAATTTGGTTACCAATTTCATATTTGTTACCTAAAAATCTAGCTTGTGAGTTTTTAAAGTTGTCATTTGTTGTAAACTTTAAACATGATGAGGCCATGGCCATTGTCACAAACTCCATGCAATCAAGAGCTATAGCATCGTGAGATTGTGGATCCATATTGCAAAGCCCGTTTGCCACACTTTGAGAGCAAATATAAGGATTTAGTCGACCACTTTTTTTATCAAAAGTCATTGAAGACCCATTTTGGAAAATTACAGGGGTTTTATTCATATCAATTGTTTTTGATCCAATTTTTGGATTGTTGCACTGACCATTTTTTGTAAATGGATAGTATGGACTGTTTTGAGTAGCTAGTGCTCCATCCATAACGCGTCTTTTTGTATCAATAGAGCCTTCAAAGTAATTTGCAACTAAACCAGCTCCTCTTTTTCCTTCATTAAAAGATAACTCAACATAGGGACCATCTTGATAAATAAGACCTTGTAAAGGCTCATTAGCGTCGCAAGATCTAAAAAGATTTACTAATGTTTTATCAACACCTAAAGAAAGACCTGATTTTTGAGAAATAGGCTTTAATTTGGATGTTAATGTGTTTGTTGCACACTTTCCATTAAAGCAAGTTCCTGAGCCAGCATGAGTATCTGTAGGTTTTGCTAGTTGGTTGTGACTAACTCCATGAACTTGTTCGGTCTTGGTGCTTCCAAATCCAAAAAGTTTTAAAATGGACCTAAAACTTAAGGCATGGGCATTAAAGGAGTATAAAAGTATTACAGCGATAAATATTTGTTTTTTCACAGTTTAAATTATGCCTAGAGCAAAAGTTAATGTCATTTAAACAGACTTATTTAAAGTCAAAAAACAAGACTTTTAAATAGGAATTAGAGCTGAATGCACTTAGAGGTCTCTAAATGAAAGGCTCGACTCATCAGGAAACATAAGCACAGGCCCAAGTTCTGTGCTCCAGTTAAGCCTCAGACTCTCTTGATCCATATTTTTAGAGAAAAAACTTAAATTTAACTTTTTATTTCTGAAGCTAAGCTCAGCTTTGTTTGATGCTCCATTTCTAAAATCGGCCATTTGCTCTTCGTGCTCTTTTAAAAGCTTCAAACCTAAATTTCCTTGAGCAAAGACCTTATCGAAACTCACTTTACAGGTTAAAGCTTTAAGTTTGGTACAATCAAAATTTGGACTCTCTAAAACCCAGTACTTATGTTGAAGTTTTGAAGTAGAAATTTTAAAATTTGAAGGCTTAGTCGCATCACTAAAACTTACTGAAACAGTTTTATTTTTAGAAAACTTATCTTTAAAGCTTTTAAGTTCAATATCCCCAAAAAAAGTAATTGCCCCAACACTTTTAAGTTCAAAAACATCCTTCCATAAATCAGGGTTAAATTTTAACTCTAAGATTGAGGGCTTTATTACTGCTTTGTCACCGTCTTTGATAAAAACAATTTTTCCTTTAAACTCACCATCTTCAAGCTCTACTTGATCTAGAGTTAGAGTAAATTCTTTTGATGTATTAAAACTAAACTGCCCCTTTGATGATGTGATGTTTTGCACCCCAACTCGCCCCTGAGATCTCAAAAAAACACTCTGCTTTTTTGAGGTAAAAACTCCGTCGAAACTAAAATCCTTTTTAATATTCAAGAAGACATCAAACTCACCAAAGTCATTAAAGACTTTTTTTAATTCTTTTTTCACTTTAGAGTTTAATAGGTCCAAGGCTTTAAATTTCTTTAAGTTAACTTTTGCAGGCTCATTAACAGACCAAGACTTGTCTTTAATTGACCAAGAGGCTTTTAAATCTTTGTTGTCTAATTGGGCTTTTCCGTCTTCAGTTTCTACACCAAAAAGTGCGGTTTCAAGTAGTAAACCCTCATCTTGAAAAGTTATTTTTTGTTCAGATGTAAGCCAACTTGATCTTAAAAAGTCTTTAGAAACCATAGCATCTAAATCAAATGCAGATATAATAATGGACAGTGGAAAGTGCTCCACTGAAATTTTTAATTCAGGCTTTTGACCTTTGCCGTAAAAGTTATTTATAAATAACGAGCCTTCTTTGTATTTTACCTCTGATGCAAGTGAAATATTGTCTTCAAAAACAGCCAGATCAGCATGAAACCCAACTTTATCTTTTTTAAAATAAAGGCGTCCTTTAACTTCACTTTTAAAATTAAGCTCTTCTTTGAAGCTGTAAACCTTGAGTCGTTCTATGAAAAGTTTAACACTTTTTTCTTTATCTATAGACTTAAATGAATAACTCCAGTCATAAACAAGAGCACCAGTGATTTTATTAAAAAAATTATCTTTTGAATTTACAGTTTCAAAAAACTCTTTAAAATTTTCATTAAAATCTATGAGTTTTTCCGCTAAATGATAATTCTCTTTTCCACTGGTGTTTTTTAAAAGCTTTCCACCCTTTTTAGCATCATCTTTAACTACTGTTAACTTTGTGTCTTGTAGTCCATTATTAACAGTAGCTTTAAGGTCAACAGGTTTAGTTTCTTCTATTTTTGATATGGCTTTAGCGGCACTGTTTTTGAACTCAACTTTTGGTGCTCGTGAAGTGACACTAGTATCTTTTTTAAAATCAGAGCAACTATCAGTGAGTGTTGTATGCCCCTTATTAAACCTAAGGCTTCCGATTTTAAACTTGCCTTTAATAAGCTGAACAATGCCAAAAGGAACAACAACACTTTTAAAATCTGTCTGATAACTTTTACAACCTCGATCTGCACTGAACTGTGTGTCTGTAAGCCTAATACCTATAGGATATAAAAGAGATCCCGTTAAAGTTGTCTGAGCTTTTTCAAATTCAATGTTTATTTTAGCTTCTCTTAATTTGTCTTTAAGCCCTGTGTCTTCAAGACTTTTTTTGACCCAAGATGTTACTTTTTGTGGAGAAAAGACCAGCTGTGTTCCCACAGCTAAAATTATTATAACAAATATTAAAGAAATAAAACCTAAAGAAAGGTACTTAAGAGATTCTGACTCACTCGCTTTCTTACTCTCAACAGTCATAGCTTTTGATTTGCCTCATTGTAATATTGCCGGTCTTTAATTTTGTCTTTTTTGGCAATTTTATTGGAATTTGAAGTTTACAACTTCGTATTCTTTATCACCTTTCGGAGAATGAAACTCCACAAGGTCTCCTGATTTTTTACCGATCATTGCTCGTCCAAGAGGCGAAAAGATTGAAATACGCCCCTCTTTTATATTAGCTTCATCCACTCCAACAATTTGATATGTGCTTTTCTTATCCACATCCAAATCCATAAGTGTAACAGTCGCACCGAAGACTATTGTCTTTGATTTGATCTCTTTAGGATCGACAACTTCTGCAGTCGCAAGTTTACCTTGAATCTCAGCGATTCTAGATTCTATAAAAGCCTGTCTTTCTTTTGCAGCATCATAGTCTGCATTCTCACTAAGATCACCATGACTTCTAGCCTCTTCAATGGCTTTAATCACAGACGGTCTTTCAACCTGAAGAAGCTTTTTAAGCTCTTCGTCTAATTTTGCTTTTCCGGACTTGGTCATAGGCTGCTTGTCCATTGCACCCTCCACTTTAAATATGTAAAATCTTATGTATACTACAAACTAGTACATCTAACAACAGCAATGAAAAGTAGAGCTAAAATTTATGTTTCCTCGCCCCACCAAATCAAAGCTTAAAAATATTGCAGATATTTCTTCAAAAAGTGATGAATTTGCTCTTTTAACAAGCTTAGAGCTTGGGCAGTGGCTAGTGAAACAAAGTCCTCAGGGTTTAAGTGATTCATTTGAGCAGCTTAAAACCCAAGAAAACTTTCAAAACTCACTTAACGATCTACCAGAAGCCACTCTATCAGAAATATTCAAAAATTTAGAAGATGAAGATCTTGTACGAATAATTAATGATGCAAAGTTAGATGACGCCACTTCTTTTCTTGAAGTTTTAGGTGAAGATAGACAAGAAGAACTAGTTGATCAGCTTAAAAGAAAGGCGAAAATAAAACTCTACCTCACCTACCCAAAAGACTCATGTGGTCGATCTATGGAGACTGATTTTTTCACCTTACCCATCGAACTGACTGCAGCTCAAGCTCTAGATCATATTAGGAATAATGCTGGTGAGTCCCAACTCTTTTATCTTTACTGCCAAACAACAACTGGAAAACTTATAGGAGTCGTCTCTTTGAAAGAACTGGCAACTTCTCCAAAAGAATGTCCACTTGATGAACTTGTAAGACGTGATGTTCTTTTTGTTGAACCTAAACAAGATATTGGTGAGGCTGTGAAGATTGTTAAAAGAGCTGATCTAGTTGCTTTGCCCGTTTTAAACGAGCGTATGAGACTTTTAGGAATCATTTCTATTGATGATCTTTTGGATGAAGTTGAAGAACAGGCAACTGCAGAGATCTATAAAAATGCAGGTCTTCAAGAGATGGATTCAGTTACAATGAAGGCTCACCTGTCATACATGAGTAGAGCCCCATGGGTTGTTTTAAATCTTTTTTTAGCTGTTTTAGGCAGTGCTGTTATTGCAGTCTATGAACCTACAATTGCAAGACTTCCTATACTTGCCGCTCTAATGCCTATCGCTGCAGGTCTTGGCGGAAACACGGCTATTCAAAGTTTAACAATAGTAACAAGGGGTCTTGCTATTGGAGATTTTGATTACATCAGCTATACAAAAGCAACACTAAAAGAAATAAGCGTAGGCGTAGCTCTTGGTGCAACAGCAGCCTTGGTTGCACTACTCATTGTCTACACCTGGAAAAAAGCCTTTTTTATTGGAAGTGTCTTAGGATTATCAATTGTTATCAATTCTTTTGTAGCGGCAGTTTTAGGAACACTTGTTCCTATAGTGATGAAGACCTTAAATAAGGACCCTGCTGTGGGAAGTGGAGTTTTAGTGACAACACTTTCTGATCTTTTCTGCTTTTTTTCATTCTTAACTCTAGCCAATCTTTTTTTGTAAAAACTTAAATCTCATAAAAAATAAATTACCAGTTTAATTTTACAAAATTAAATTGAAGAGTAAATCTTTTCATTGTTCTTTTTAAAAGTGCACCTAAACACAGAGCCATTCATAGAATCAGTATTTTTAGCTTCTAAAGAAACCTCTCCACCATGTAAAGCAACAATATGCTTTACAATAGAAAGTCCTATACCTGACCCACCAAGCACACGTGAGCGACTTTTATCCAGCCTGTAAAACCTTTCAAAAATTCGATCCGATAAATGCTCAGGAACACCAGCTCCCTGATCCTTAACATATAAAACAAGGTCATCATCTTCTAAAACCCATTCTACATTAACCTTCGTTTTTTCTGGGGTATGAATAAGAGCATTTTTAATCAAGTTTGTAACAACTTGTTTAACCTTACTTTCATCTAACCAAAAGGTTTCAACTGAAGTTGCAATTTCAACAGAGTTTTTATCAGGGTGAGAGAGTAAGTTTAAAGCATCTAAACTTAACTTCTTTAAATCACAAAGTTCATAATTAAGCTCCTCTTTAGACTGCCCCTCAAGCTTTGATAAATCTAGAAGCTCTCTTGTAAGCTTCATCAATCTATCAGAGTTAGAGCTTAAGGATTTCACAATCTCTTTTTGATCTTTTGGATCAGAGATTTTTTCAAGAAGTGAAGCTGATGTACAAATGGCAGTGATTGGTGTTCTAAGTTCATGAGAAGCATTAGCAACAAAATCCATTCTCTTTTGATCCAATTGAATCTTTTGAGTTTCATCACTAAATGAAGCCACTAATCCATAAACCGAAGAATCAGCTTGTCGCTTCAAAGGGGCCATAGAGATTAAAAATCTTCTTTCACGACCCTCAATAGTAAGAGTTTCGTGAGTCTTTTCAAAGTTCTCTTCTTCAAAGACATTTTCAAAAGAGGCAATTAAAGATTCACTAGACACTAGGTCTTTAAATTTTGCTGTTTTTAGCGTCTTTAACTTTTCTTGATCCAAGTCAAACAAAACAGCAAAAGCTGAGTTCATAAATGAAACATCCATTTGATTTGTAACAGAGACAATAGGTGTTGTTAAAGAGTTCATAACAGCAGAAAGCTCAGTAGCTTCTCTTAAGTAGGCTTTTGTTCGTCTTCTTAATTTTCCTTCTAACTGTATAAAAAGCTCTCCTAATTCAACCCACTCCCCTTTTCTAAAAACCTGTTGATAACTGTCAACGTCTTCGACTTTTAGATTTTCTATACGAGGCATATCAAGAAGCTTAGTTAAATAACTTCTAGCTTTTACAATTGGGGTTAAGGACCAGTACGCTGAAAAAACAAAGGCGAAAAAACCAAATACAAAAACACAAAACACCTGTAGAGTTTGTGAAATATCGAAGGCTAAAGTTAATAACAAGACTACACTCACGATAAGTGTGTAGAAAAACGTCATTCTAAAAAAAAGTTTTACTGGAAACATCGTTTACCTAGCTACCTTTAAAAACAGACTACTGCATTTATCAGTCAACAGAAGTATCAGTGGCAGAACCAATTGAAGATTCTGTTGTAGGGTTAAGAGTAGCAGAATTTGTCGAAGATGTGCTCACAGGAGAATTAAATCTATAACCCACACCCCTAATTGTTTCTATAACGTGAGAGTATTCTTTTAGTTTTTTTCTAAGTCCAAAAATATGAGTGTCAACGGTTCTTCCAGTAACATTAATTTCAGTCCCTTGCACTTTAGAAATAAGTGTTTCTCTTGTTAAAACACAACCAAGCTCACTCATAAGATGTTTCAAAAGCAAAAACTCAGAGCGTGTAAGGTTTAACCTTTCATCTTTTAAATAAACTTCAAAAGCTTTTGGATCTAACTTTAGATCACCAACATTTAAAAAGCCTGATTTATCAGGTTTGTAAAAAGCCCCTGAGTTTTTCTTTTGAGACCTTCTCATCACAGCATTGATTCTTGCAACTAAAACAGACTCTTCAAAAGGTTTCGTTACGTAATCGTCTGCCCCTAACTCTAAGGCTTGAATGATATGAACTGGGGTTGTCAGCGCCGTTACGAAAATAACAGGCTTAGTTTTAATGTCTAAATCACTTGAAGATTTCATCCACCTTAAAAAATCTACACCATTTTCATCAGGCAGCATCCAGTCTAGAAGAATTAAGTCAAACTCTTCATTGCAAATAGAGTCTCTTGCCTCAGTGGTGTTGGTAGCCACTTTGACTTTATGCCCGTAGGTTTTTAACTGTATACTCACCAGATGGGCTAAACTTGCCTCATCCTCTACTAATAAAAGCTTATATCCTATCATAATCAATGTAGACCACCTTCACACATTGGCTTCAAGATTTTTCTTTGATACAAACACAATTATGACAAAACTAAGTGTAAATATTAACAAGCTAGCCACTCTTCGAAATGCCAGGGGGAAAAACAACCCAAACATCATAAATTGGGCCTCAAAAATTGAATCTTTTGGCGCTCACGGCATAACTGTGCACCCAAGGCCTGATGAAAGACACATAAGAAAAACTGATGTTTTTGACTTAAAAACAGCCGTTTCCACTGAACTTAATATTGAAGGCTACCCTTCACCAGATTTTTTAGATCTAATTAAAAAGATTCGACCGGACCAATGCACTTTGGTTCCAGATCCTCCGGAGGTTTTAACTTCAAATGCAGGTTGGCAAGTTAAAACCTCAAAAGAAACTATTAAAAACTCTGCAAAATTTATAAAAGACTTAGGAGTCCGTTTGTCTTTGTTTGTTGAACCTAAGACATGTGACACAGAAGATTTAGAGTACTTAAAATACTCAGGAGTTGATCGCATTGAGATGTACACTGAAGATTTTGCGCAAAAAAACTCTGTCGTCAGTGAGTATAAAAAACTCGCAAGCATTGCTATATCAGCTGGTCTAAATCTTAATGCAGGCCATGATCTAAACTTAAAAAATCTTTCTCAATTTATTACTACGATCCCAGAAGTTAAAGAAGTCTCTATTGGACATGCTCTTATTTGTGAAGCCCTTGAATTTGGTATGGAAGATACCATTAAAGCATACTTAAAAATTCTTAACGACTGCAAATCACAAACAGATACTTTTAAACAAAATCAACACACAAAACTAAACCAAAAAGAAGAAGAGATACGCTCTTAGTGATTTTTTTAAAGAAACCATCTGAAGCTTATTTTATAGATTCAACAAAGCATCTTAAAGTTGTTGTCATCCCCTGTCTAAAAGACAACTATACCTATCTAGTGCTCTCAGCTAATGAAGATGAAGCTCTACTCTTTGACTGTGCCGATTATAAAAAAACTTTAAACACCCTTAAGGTTTTGAACCTTAAGTTAAATTCAATATTTATCACTCACCATCACTATGACCATGTTGATGGTATTGATGAACTTATAAAACAGCATCCAAAAGCTAAGATATATTGCAGTCAGGTGGACATTGATAGAAAGCTCTTTAAAGCCAAAGCTCAGAGTGTTAAAAATGGCCAGACAATTGATGTCTTTGATGAGAAAATTAAAGTCTTTTTTAGCCCGGGACACACGAAATCTTTAATGAACTACTTTTTAGAAAAAAGCGAAGTTTTATTTTGTGGAGATCACATATTTTCTCTTGGCTGTGGGCGAGTTTTTGAAGCCTATGAGCATGTGTATCAAGATTTTTATAAATCCCTTCAAAAGCTAAAAGACTTACCACCAGAAGCTCTCATTTACTGTGCCCATGAATACACACTTAAAAACCTAGATTTTCATCAAAAACAGGGTCTACTTAAAGAAAACACCATAACCCAGCTTAAGATACGAACAAATAAGCTTAAAAACACACGCACAATACCCTCTACAATAGCTTTTGAGCTTGAGCATAACTTCTTTTTAAAGGCAAAAACTGCCTTAGAATTCGAAAAACTTAGGTGTTTAAAAGACTCTTTTTAGCGCATATACGTTGACTTAAAGACCTAATTTTACTAGAAAACCTAAACGGAGTATCAATATGGCTAAGAAAAAAGGCAAAGTTCGTATCATTACATTAGAATGTACAGTAGCTAGAAAAGAAGGAAAACCACCTTCACGCTACACAACTAAAAAGAACTTTCAAACTCATCCCGAAAGATTAGAGAAGAAAAAGTACAACCCTTTCTTAAGAAAGCACACTCTTCATAAAGAAATTAAATAGGTTTTAAACAAATAATGCTAAAAGACTTTATTTCTGCGGGTGGCCCTTTGGTGCTGCCTCTTATTTTATGCTCCATCATTGGTTTTACAATTGTTCTTGAGCGCATTTTTTATTGGATAAACTATAAAAGCCAGTTTGATTCTGTACTTGTTGAAAAGATTTATTTTTTAATGTCTCAAAATCATGTTACGGATGCTTTAAACAAAATTGGCGATTCAAAAGACCCAAGTCTACTCTGCGTAAAAAGGTGTATTGAAACCCACCAAAAAATAAAACCTCTTTCACTCGAATCTATGGCTTCACAAACTCTCAAGCCTACTAAAAAATTTGAAAGAGCATTAGAGACAATAATAACAATTACTCCGCTTATTGGAATATTAGGTACAGTACTTGGAATTATTGTATCTTTTCAAAGTGCGGGCCCTGACGGTATGACAAATCCTGCAGCTATGATGTCTGGTTTATCACAAGCCCTTATCACAACAGCACTTGGTCTTGGTATCTCAATTGTTTTACTTGTGTTTCACAATCACTTTATGAAACTAGCAGACTCAACTAAAGAAAAACTTGAAGAAGAACTCACTCTATTTGAAGAGCTTAGTTAAAAATGAAAATCTCTTCTGGCCGATTAGTTAGAAAAAAAGTTGAAATAAACCTTATTCCACTTTTAGACAGTATATTTATACTCATTTTTTTCTTTATGTTCGCTCTGACAACTATGGTTAAAAGAAGCGGTTTATCTGTTGCACTCCCAACTGCAAGCACCGGAAATAAGGTGCAAGAAAAAACAACTCTAACAGTCAGTAAAGATGGAGCTCTTTTTTGGAATAAAGAGCCATTGCTTCAAGAAAACTTAAAAGCACAGCTTAAAAGCTTTAAAGATTCAAAACCTGATGCCAACCTAATTATTCGCGGAGATAAAAACACACCCTTTTCAAGTGTTGTAGAGATTCTTGATATGGCTGAGTCTATTCAGCTAAGACGCGTAACAATTGAGACCGAAAGAAAGTAAGAGACTAAAGATACTTCTTTACTAAATTGTCAGGAAGGTTTGTAAGTTTGCATGCTGCAAAAAAATCAAAAGAAGAAAGCTTATGATCTCTAGATGGTTCAAAACCAAATTTTGCACCTGCTTTTATATAAGATTTTACAAGCGGCGGTAAGTTTTTCTTTATTCCTTTAAACTCTTCATCTAAAGGCTTATCAGTATTAGCGAGTCCACTCCAATTGTCTATCTTGCTGCTATCATGCGGAGACGTTTCAATTTTAAGTAAAGCATCAACAAAATTAAAGTAGTGCCATGCTTTTAAAGTGTCCGAAGGATCATTCCCCCAAAATGTTGCACAACCAATAAGGTAATCAGCCTCTACAGTTTTTATGTAATCCCCAATACCTCGCCACAAGAGGTTTATAACAGCTCCAGACCTGGCATTTGGAACAACTGTTGCTCGTCCCATCTCTGCAATTCGTCCTGAGGTCTTTTTAAACTCACTTAAATCAAAAGCTCTTTCAGTATAAAAATGCTCAACATTATCTGTAAGAAGTGCCCGGTACGTACCTAACACTTCTGCCGTTTCTTTGTGAACGACAATTATATGATCCGCATACTTATCGTACTCATCAATATCTAAAGAGACCGGTGGTTTAACGGTGTAGTGCTGGCCATAAACCTGATATCGAATTTCAAAAGTCTTAATAAGCTCTTCAAGAGTGTCTGCTGTTTTTATAATGTAATCATTTTTATCAATTAAGACTTTGTGATAAGGCTCAACTCGAGTGATTCCTTTTTCGATTAAAAAGTCTTTTTCTAAGCCAGACATAAAGTGTTCTTCATTTGTTAACATATAAATATATAGTTATTTTAAGCTTTTATAGAGATCCAATGCAAGATTTCTTTGAACTGAATGATCAACAATTGGGCGTGGATATGTGGCGTGATCTAATATAGGTGAGTGAAGTCTTTTTGCATCAAGGTCTTTAAGTTCAGGTATAAATTTTTTGATATACACTCCGTCTTTATCAAACTTCTTACTTTGACTCCACGGGTTAAAAATCCTGAAATAAGGTTGAGCATCACATCCCGTAGAAGCCGCCCACTGCCAACCTCCATTGTTCGGAGCAAGATCACCGTCTAAAAGCTCTTTCATAAAGTGCTTCTCCCCTAATCTCCAATCTACTAAGAGGTCTTTCACTAAAAAAGAGGCTACAATCATACGAACCCTGTTGTGCATAAAACCCGTGTTTTTTAATTCTCTCATCCCTGCATCAATTATTGGAAACCCGGTGAGTCCCTCACACCAAGATGAAAACCACGTTTTATTATTCTCCCACTTTAAAGCTTCATAAGCAGGCTTAAAGGCTTTCTTTTCTACTGCAGGCTTTCTGTATAAAATATGATAGTAAAACTCTCGCCAGATAAGTTCATTTAAAAATGTATTTTCACCAGTACTTAGAGTATTAAAGCTATCAAGTCCCAAGCTATACGCAATTTGAGCTGTTGTGATACTTCCATTTTTTAAAAAGTGAGAAAGCCTTGATGTTCCATTAATTGAGGGAATATCTCTATCTGTTTTATAGTTTTTTATTTTATCTTTAAAATTTAAGAGTGAGGTTTGTGCAGCCTTTGTACCCGCCTCTGGTATATCAATTGTCACAGACTTTTTATTTTCTTTTAAATATGAATCTAAGTAATCTTTTTCTGAAGTCAGATCTCTCCATTCAAGGGAGAAGACTTTTTTCTTAGGTCCTTTGTAATACTTTTCAGAAAGACTTTGAGAGCTTATTCTGTTCTTCATATCTCCTTCTGAATAAACGACTCTCCATCTTCTTGAAAATGGACTATACACTTGATAACCCTCATCAGAGTCTTTTTTTGTAAGCTCCCACGGTTCAACAATAAGATGATCTCTAAAGGACTGAGTCTCTATTTCATGAGTTTTAAAAAACTCACTCATAGCTTTATCTCTTTTTACAGCAAAAGGTTCATAGTCTCTAGAAAAAGTGATCAAATTAGGTTTATGTTCAAGTTTTTTTAAAAGCTTTGGAAAAGCCTCTTCAGGGCCAACATCCAAAACCAAAAGATCAGAACCAATACTATTTAGTTCTTCTTTTAAACTTTTCATCGTTTCTAAAAAAAATTGAAATCTGTTGTTAGAAAAATCATCTCTTCCTAAAAATTTTTTATCAAAAACAAAAATGCCAACCACTCGACCTTTGTTTTTTAAACAGTTGTGCCTCAATGCTTCGTTGCCGGCTACCCTAAGATCTCTTCTAAACCAATGTATTCCGTAATCCATTGTTAAGAACTAACACATTTTTTAGCTACAGAGCAGCCTCTCTAAGGGCAAGTCTCTTTTTTATCTATAGGGTAAAATTATTATTTCATTTGCCTATCAATTAAATATATTTAGGAGTAATGACTCCTATTATTTATACAAAAGGTATAGCTTAAACTAGTGAAAAAAAGTGTATATATAATTGGCAAAACTAATGTTGGAAAAACTAGTCTTTTTAATGAACTTACTGGTATGGACAAAAAAGTGGCCAACTACCATGGAGCTACAACTACTCTTTCAAAAGCATCTCTTAAAACAGATAAAAGTATTGAACTTAATGATCTACCGGGCGTTTATAATTTAAAAGAAAAGGGGCAAGATGAAGCCCTTACACTTCAGACCTTAGCAAATACTTTTAACAGTTCAGAAGATCACAATACAACTTTATGGCTTGTTGTATTAGATGCTGTTGAACTTTTAAAAGGCCTCGTTGACCTTGAAAAGCTGCTTGGTAAATTTTCTAACAAGAGTGGACGAGTGGTTGTTGCAATCAATATGATTGATGAAGCTGATTTTAATAACATAACAATTAAATTTAAAAATTTAAAAGATTTAGAAAAAATTAGTTTTATTAAAACCTCAGTTTCAAAAAAAATTAATTTAGATGTACTGTCACAGAACATTCAAGAAAGTTTTTCTAAAAACACTCACTCTTTTACTGAAATTTTAAAAGATCTAAAATCTATTGATACATCAGAACTTGTAACTAAAGCCTCTCAGCAAAAAAACTTAAAACGCCTAGACTCAGTCGATAAAGTTCTATTATCAAAATTTTGGGGCAAGGTCTTTTTTTGCATTATCATGCTGATTCTGTTTCAGTCTGTGTTCAGTTGGGCCACACCTTTCATGGACCTTATAGAGTATATTATTTTAAGACTTGGAGGGTTTCTAAGCCAAAATATTTCGAACTCGATATTAAAAAGCTTTGTAGAGGATGCTTTATTTGGAGGCCTTGGGTCTTTTTTAGTTTTTTTTCCACAAATTTTTATTTTAACATTTCTAATTAAAATTCTTGAAGATTCTGGTTATTTGACAAGAGCTGCAATAATTTGCAATCGCTTTTTAGCTTATTTTGGCTTATCGGGTGAAAGCTTCATACCACTTCTTGCAAGTCATGCCTGTGCTATTCCTGGAATTTATGCAGCACGAAGTATAAAATCAGTAAAGGTAAGAGTGCTCACTCTTTTGAGTCTACCTCTAACACTCTGTTCAGCACGTCTACCTGTTTACGCTCTATTGATAACTCTAACTCTGCCTGACTCTAAAATTCTTGGGGGACTTTTTGGCCTTAGAGGTCTTTGCTTATTTGTTCTGTACCTTTTTGGGCTGACACTTGCTTTAATTCTTAGCTCCACTCTATCAAGATTAAAAACCGTAAACTCAAAGACTATGGAAAATAGCACTGTGCCGGACACAGCTTTTGAGCTTTCGCGCTATAGACTACCAAGCTTTACAAAATCTTTAAAGATAGCTCTTCAAACTAGCTATAGATTTGTTAAAGATGCAGGTTTTATTATATTTTTGACTAACTCATTTATATGGTTACTTGCCACATTTCCAAATGGACCAGGACATATGAGTGAGTCTTATCTTAGCCGTCTAGGAAAAGCTCTTCACTTTGTATTTATTCCCCTAGGTTTAAATTGGCAGGAGTCAGTAGCTCTTATAACTTCATTTTTAGCCAGAGAAACTTTTGTAAGCACTTTAGGAACTCTATATAACCTCGATTCAGAAGAAATTTTACCACTAGCTCAATTGATCTCACAAAGTGAAGCTCCCTACAGAATAGCTTCATCAGTTTCACTTATCATCTTTTTTGCTATTGCGCTTCAATGTGTCTCGACTCTAGCACTTTTAAAATCAGAGCTTCCTAAAAAAATATGGACCTTGTATTTGTTTATAGGTTATTTTGCTTTTGCCTATGTTCTATCTTTTATTGCATATCGCTTAATGCTTACATTTTAAAAGTCCTGATTTTACAACCTATGAATTGACCAAAGATGCTCTAATTAGAGAAAATAGATTATAGAAACTTACTAAAGGTCAGGAACATGGTTAAAAAAATATCTGTAGCTATAATCTTATTTGCTTTAGTTTTAGTTAGTGCTAGGTACTTTTTAAGCCCTATAGACTCGTCTCAAATAAGTTTAAAAAGACGCAAAACATGTATTAAAAAAATCACTCCAAGTCTAACAGAAAACATCATGAAAGATTCAAAGACAGATGATATTGACAGTGTTGCTGATGAGTTTTGTAAATGCTCTGAAGAAGAGCTTGTACGCTTTTTTGAAAATCAAAACTTAGACAATTTCACCTCGATAGATAAAGCACTAAAAGAAGTCATGGAAGAGAATGAAATTCTAAAGCTACAAGAACAGTGCTTAGAAACAGCGGTATCTATAGTTTTTTACTAGAGAGTTATGAATCAAAATTATTTTTTATTTTGTTAAATTGTAACTCAAGGTTTCAATGAACTAAGTGACTCAAATAATAAATTATAATCCGCCCAAGAAAGAGGATATAAAGCCTCAACTTGATTAAGGTCAAAGTTTTTAGCTTCAGTTAAGAGTATATGCCCGTTTTCATCTGCAGTTTCAGGATCTGGTACAATAGTATCATCTAAATCTGATGTATTTTTAAAAACAACAATCACACCTTTAAATCTCATTAGAGTTTTAATTTTTTCGGAGAACTCATCATCTTCATAAGGTCCAATAATAGACTTCACATACTCAAAAGCTTCTCTGTCAGAACCCGTGCTGTTCTGAAACTCTGCTAAGAAGTCGCTGTACTCCTCCTCACCATAAGGAAAAACCAAATCCTTAATAAAACTTTGTACATTATGTGTAATTAAATCTTGGCTTAAACCAAAATGATCAAAAAAAGTAGATTCATCTGCATTTATTCCTGCATATATAATGGAGCTTTGTATCGTATCTTCAAGTAAAGAAGCATCACTATTTAATAACACATCTTCTGTTATAAAGTAGGTATACAAAACTCTTGTTTTTTTCTCTAAAAGCTCCGGATAAGCATCTGTAGCAGCAGGAAAATAAACGACCTCTCTGCCCCTAATACCAGATTTTTTAATTGCATCAACCATTGTATGACTACTTGTTCCGTGCAGCAAAAGATGTCTTTTTCTACTCTTCAAAGCGTTTTTTAAAGAGACATCAGGAGTATTCAAAATAATTTTTGATAGACTTAGAGGTGTTTCTGACAGCAGTTTTTTACAGCTTAAAACGGCAAAAGACTTTGACTCAAAGCTTAAAAAAACAAAAAGATAAAATAAAAAATTTATACAGTTAAGTTTAAAAAGATAGTTGTTAATTTTAAGCTTACCCATATGAACATATATTACATTAAAATCTCTACTCACTCAAAATTAGGACTAAGTCTTCAAATTTAGTAAAAAAAATACATATGAGTGTAAAAATTATGATCACAAAAAAAGGCATAAAAGCTTTTAAATGTAGGAGCTGCACTGCTGTAATTTACATGCTTTTTCCAAGTATTTTTTTATCTAAAGACTTATAAAGATCTTTTAACATATCTTTTCTCTCAACTTCAGATACAGGCTTAAAACCATTTTTATAGGTAAGATACAAATCATCTGCCACATTGACTAAAAATCTAGTGGCTGAGGTTTGTCTTCTTTTCCCGTAGCGTTTTCTAGTATTTGCACGTGTCATAATCAAACTTGTTTTAGCCCTAGTAACTCCAACATAAAACAGACGTCTTTCTTCACTTATGTTGTGCCCTAACTTTTCATGGGGGATTAAACCCTCATCAACTCCCATTAGAATAACCACTGGAAACTCTAAACCTTTACTGGCATGAAGAGTTAGCATCTGAAGCTTATCTTCTTCATCATCTCTAGAGTCACTTTCACGTAGCATCATACTCTCTAAAAAGTCTTTAACTACTGAGGCTCTATTTTTTCTGTCATCAGCTTTTGATAAAAATATATCAAGAATACGACCAAGTATTTCTATAAGCTCCCATTTCTTTTGACCTGTCTTATTGTCTTTGTAAGAGGAAAAAATAAGATCTTTAAGACCCACATTTGTAAAAAAAGTTTTAAAGCGATCCTCATAACTGGTGTCATCATTTTTTATAAGTGCATCTCTTAAATCTTTTAAAGAGTTTAGAAAATCCTCAATGCTTAAACCAACTTTTTCTTTCAGTTCAGCCTCACGCCACTTACGTAGGGCACTTAAAAATCCTGAGTTTTTAATCTCTTGTAGGTCTAAAAGCTTTCTAACACTTACATCTCCAACGCCTCGCGGGGGAAGATTCACAATTCGTCTTAAAGACAAGTCATCAGGGCTTATCGCAGCTTTTATAAATGATAAAGCGTCTCTTACCTCTTTTCTGTCCATTAAATTTGGTCCACCAGTAAGATCATAGGGGATTCTGCTCTGTTTAAGTAAGCCTTCTAAAAACCCTCCTTGAGCATTAGATCTGTATAAAATAGCTATGTCTTTTAGTTTTGTACCTCTTGAGATGTTTCTGACTAAGTTTACAACTTCTTCACACTCTTTGGCTTCATCTTCAAAAACATATACCTCTGGCTTTTCACCACTTACAGAATCTACATGGGGCTTTAATACTTTAGAGTGACGATTTTCATTTTTACTAATTACAGCGTTTGCAAGGTTGATGATTTCTGGGCTTGATCTGTAATTGATCTCTAATCTAATCACCTGACAGTTTTTAAATTGTTTAGGAAAAGATAAAATATTTTTAATCTCTGCCCCACGCCAACCATAAATAGACTGATCATCATCACCAACAACAGCTATATTTTCTGCCGGCCCTATAAGTTGTTTTACCAAATCCATTTGCATAGCACTTGTGTCTTGAAACTCATCAACCATCAAATACTTAATCTTTTTATGATACTCTTCCTTTAACTCCGGATATTCTTTTAATAGTTTTGTCGGTGTTAAAATAAGCCCATCAAAATCAACAACACCAAGGGTTGATAAGCGTGTCATATAATCATCTATCAACCATGAGCCCATTTCTTGATAGCTCTCTTCAATTGATGGAGAGTGATTTCTTTTAAGCCTAATATCTTGAATAACCTTTAAAAGAATTTCAGGATCATAGTCAGATTTTGAATCATGTTTTTTATCGCGTAAAAGATCTTTTATGATAAATCTAGAGTCCGCATCATCAATAATACCGAAGCGCTCTGGAAGCCCTGCAAGTTTGTGATGTTTTTTTAAAAATTTTAACCCAAAGGCATGAAAGGTTCCCGTTAAAAGTTTTTTACCTTGAGGCAAAACTTTTAAAACTCGTTCTTTTAATTCTTTTGCAGCTTTGTTTGTAAATGTAAGAACTAAGACTTCTTCAGGTTTAGCATCTGTTTCTTCTAAAATTTTTTTTGTTCTCGACACAAGAACTGTAGTTTTCCCCGATCCTGCACCCGCAAGAATTAAGAGTGGCCCTTTAATGCAATTTACAGCCTTCATTTGATCGGGATTTAGATTTGAAGAGCGCTGTGTCATCAAAGCAGACTAGCATTTAGACCTAAAAAGCCTAATCAAGTATATACTGCATTATAAACTTTTTTTGCTGAATTGGAGATTTAAAATGAGCACTAACCCTTTCAAACCTGAAGACTGGAATAAAGTTGATGCCTTTAACTTTGAGGACATAACCTATCATAGGGCTAAAAACCAAGGGACAGTTAGAGTTGCTTTTAACAGGCCAGAAAAAAGAAATGCCTTTAGACCACGAACAGTTGATGAACTTTACCAAGCTCTAGATCACGCAAGACAAAGTCATGATATAGGAAGTGTTATACTTACCGGCAACGGCCCTTCTGAAAAGGATGGAGGATGGTCTTTTTGTTCTGGAGGAGATCAAACAGTTAGGGGTAAAAGTGGTTACCAATACGATCCAAAAAATCCAGCCGGACGCCTTCATATATTAGAAGTGCAACGCCTCATTAGGTTTATGCCAAAAGCAGTTGTTTGTGTTGTTCCAGGATGGGCTGTCGGAGGCGGACATTCTCTTCACGTAGTGTGTGACTTAACTCTTGCAAGTCGTGAGCATGCAATTTTTAAACAAACTGATGCGGATGTTGCAAGTTTTGACGGGGGCTACGGGTCAGCTTACTTAGCCAAAATTGTGGGACAAAAAAAAGCGCGTGAAATCTTTTTTCTTGGGCGCAACTACTCCGCTGATGAGGCTAAAGAGATGGGTATGGTAAATGATGTCTTTTCACATGAGACTTTAGAAACAGAGGCTTTAAAGTGGTGTAAAGAGATCAACTCAAAAAGTCCAACAGCTATTAGGATGCTTAAGTTTTCATTCAACTTGATAGATGACGGCCTTGTTGGACAACAGGTCTTTGCAGGCGAGGCCACGCGTTTGGCATATGCAACGGATGAGGCCAAAGAAGGGCGAGATGCTTTCTTAGAAAAAAGAGATCAGGACTACTCTAAGTTTCCTTACCACTACTAAGACTAAGTGAATCGAGTGACTCGATTCTTTAGGGCTTAAAGTATTTTTAACATTGAATCTTACACACTATTTAATTTTAAATTAAAAGGATTTTGAGATGTCTTCTACTGTTACAGTTCTTTTATTTTCACTTGAATCTTTTAACTCAGAAACCTTACTTTGAACTTCGTTTTCATCAATCACGTTCATTCTTTTAAGAATTTCAGTGAGCCTTTTGTCTGTTTTGATTTCATCTCTTACATGAAAATCAATATTTTTTGAATCTGCCATATTTATCCTTTACTTTTGTTTTAGTGATAGGTTGGGCCTTTTGGCTCAGTGTCTTTCGATTTGTTATTGTCTACAACTAATTTTAGTTTTCTGCCAGGCTTTTTAAAAAATCTATTCTGAAGCCTTTTTTGGTTAAACTTTGCAAACTCTAAATAAACAAGAGCCATTATAAATCCACCAATATGAGCAAGGTTGTTTACCTTTGATCCCAGGCCTGACATTAGAAGAGAGAAGACTTCAATTGCAGCTAAGATCATAACAAAATGTTTAGCCTTCATTGGTAAAAACATCATAAAATAAATGATCTTTTCTCCAAAAATCCTGCCGTAAGCGAGCATCAAACCAAATATAGCCCCAGAGGCCCCTACTGTTGGCACAGACAAGACTACAGGATTAAAGGCAAAGAATTTAACAAGAAACAAAGTAACAAGTGCGTAAACAAGCCCTGCACCAACTCCACAAAAAAGGTAGAATTTTAAAAACTCACGGCTTCCCCAAATTTTTTCTAACTCTGAGCCGACAAACCAAAGCATGAGTGAATTAAAAAGTATGTGCATAACCCCTTCGCCATGAAGAAACATATAGGTAAATGGCTGCCACACTTTCAAATCATAAATAAAACTTATTGGAGAAAGCCCTAATTCTAAAAATATAGACCCATCTTTAAAGAAAAACTGCTGTAAGATAAATACTGTTAAGACCCACAAAAGTCCGTTAATTATAAGTAACGCCTTTACCATAGGTGTTAACGACACTGTCATTTGTATTTGATAGTTTTTATAACCTTTCAATTTTTGTCCTTACTGTCTAAAATAGTTTTCAATCCTTTAGACAATTTCTCATAGCTTTGCTCCAAAGTCTCTGGCAAAACTTTAGTCTCTGCAATGATAGGGAAAAAATTGGTATCTCCGAACCACCTTGGGATAACATGCCAATGTAAATGATCTGGAATCCCTGCTCCTGCGGCTTTTTCATGGTTTATGCCAATATTTAGACCTTGGGCTGGATAAACAGACTTTACAAGTTTTGATGAGAGCCTAACTAGCTTCATTAAATCCATGTACTCTTCATCAGTTAAATCAAAAATAGATCCCCCATGCTTTAAAGGACAAACAATAAGGTGACCATTGTTGTAGGGATATTTGTTAAGTACAATCTGTGAGTGTTCAGTTTTGTAAATCAACAGTCTATCAAAACAAGGCTCCTTTTCTTTAGCTGATAAACAGAACACACAGGTCTCAGAATTTTTAAGACGCCTCACGTATTTAAGTCTATCAGGCCTAAAAATAAAATCTCGTTCTTGGGGCCAAATCTCATCTAAATTAATTTTTTCATCAGACATATAATAAATACATAATGGACATTGAAAGAATTGTGCAAATGCCTTGCGTTAAATCTCTGCACTTGAGTAAATCTAAAAATACGTATTAATTAATGAAACTAATTTAATTTTAAATTACGGAGAACATATGAAATATCTATTACTATTCCTATTTTTACTTCCAGCAGCAGCTCAGGCAGACACATATTTTGTCAGCATGACCAAATTTGATCTAGAAAACGGAGAAGAGCTTCAAAAAACTATGGAAGTGCTCATCCGTACCGAAATTTTAAAACAAGGCCAAGATGTAACTGAAAATAGCAATAGAGCAGACTGGACACTTAGACCACGTCTTCTTAAAATCAATGATAAATACATACTTAGTCTTACTAAGCTTAAAAGAGAGAACAATGCTTTCTCTGATCGCTTAAAAATGAACAGCCTTCTTGATTTAGACACTCAAACACAACGCTTAGTTGAAGCTGCAATAAAAGAGATACCTGTTGATAAAACAAAGCGCTTAAGCAACCTCTCTTCTGAAGACAGATCTGCGAATAGAAGAAAGCTTGAACGTGGCAATAAGTACTATGCTGGTTTTGGACCAGGCTTTGGCAGACGCTTAAGCAAAAGCAGAAGTGGGGTTTCTTTTGTTGGTGGCAGGCTATGGTCTTTAGATGACTCTTTTAGCCTTAGAGTTAACGTGGATGCACTTTTTGTAAATCAGGGTGGTGGCTTTCTAATTAGCGGTGCTGTTGGAACTCAGTACCTCTTTTTTGATAGAGTTCATAGCCCATACGCTTTTGCAGCAATGGGTTTTGCAGGTGCTAGATCTGAAGACGATAACCATGACACAGGTTGGACTGTACAATCAGGACTTGGTTATATGTTTTTTAGAAGCAGCCCTATCAGTTTAGGTACAGAGCTTTCTTACACACAGGGTTTATTTAACCTAGACGGCACTCACCCAAATGCACTAGCTGCACGAGTAGTTGTTTACTGGTAAATAGCTAACCTTCACTTAAAATTTTAAGATGAAACAAAAAGCCTTACTCTAGCAGAGTAAGGCTTTTTTTATGTCTTTAAAATCATGGACTGAGCTAAAACATATCTTTCTGCTAATAAAATGAGAGATTAATATTTTAAAATTATGTGTATATACGTCTAGAACTGTTAACTCTTACTCACATATAGATACAGAAATTTCTCGATCAGATAGTCCTTATACTCATTTGGTAGAACAGCTTTATTATATTCCTGGCGTATCACGTCCTTACAAAAGGAAAGATGGCAGCACTACTAGCGTTGAAGACTTTTACGAAATTCATTTTTCTGTTCTTGGCCCGGGCTAGATACATCACCTTTTGTACAATTGCAAAATTGTAACTAACGAAGAAATTGACTATCTCTTAATGACCTCTTGTGACGTAGAAATTGATAGCGACAGAGATTCTAGAGGTACAGGTTTAGGTTTTAAAACAAAGCATAGTGTTCCAATAGCTATTGGAGAAGTGAATTAAAACACTTACTTAAAATTGATTTTATTTTTTATAAATTGCCCTGCTTAACACCGGAATCAAACTCAAGCTGCAATCCAAAACAGGCAATAAAAAGCCTTAAAATAAAAAAGCCTTCTTAAATAGAAGGCTTTTTAAAAAAAACATTTAACTGAACTTAATTAATTAGTTTTCAGATTTCATGTCCTTAAGAGCATCTCCGAAGATGTCACCCATAGTGGTTTTTGAAGTGGCTGTTGCCTTCTTAACATAATCATCTACGTTTGCTTTTTGACTTCTAAGTTGAACAAGTTTTGCACTAAGGCCAATTTTTCTTGCATCTTGATCGATTGAAATGATCTCTGCTTTAACTTCATCACCGGCTTTAATGATCTCTTCTATGTTCTCAACACGCTTTGTATCAAGCTCAGAGATGTGAATAAGACCTTCAATGTTTTCTTCAATCTCGACAAAAACACCGTAATCAGCAACTTTAGTAACTTTAGTGTCTACTTGCGTTCCAATTGGATATTTAGATTCAACCTGAGTCCAAGGATCAGAGTCTAATTGTTTCATACCGAGGCTGAATCTTTCGTTTTCAATATCAACACCCAAAACAACGGCTCTTACCTTATCTCCAACTGTAACAACTTCTGAGGGGTGATTTACACGCTTTGTCCATGAGAAGTCAGAAATGTGAACAAGTCCATCAATTCCGTCAGCCACTCCAATAAAAGCACCAAAATCAGTTAGTGATTTAACTTCACCTTCAATGATCGTACCTGGCTCATAAGAGTCTTTAAGTTCAACCCAAGGGTTTTCCTCTAAGGCTTTAAGGCTTAGACTTATGCGTCTGTTTTCAGTGTCTATCTCTAGAACTTTAACTTCTAACTCATCACCAACTTTAACCATTTGAGATGGGTGTTTAACCTTTTTAGTCCAACTCATCTCATTTACGTGAATCAAACCTTCAACACCGTCAGCGATCTCAACAAAAACACCGTAATCTGCAAGGCTTACAACTTTACCTGTTAACTTAGTAGATACAGGGTATGTTTCTTTTACCTTGTTCCAAGGGTCCTCAGAAAGCTGTTTTAAACCAAGGCTCACACGCTCTTTTTCCGTATCGTATTTAAGAATCTTAAGCTCAAGCTCTTGCCCAGCTTCAATTAATTCAGATGGGCTTTTTAAGCGGCCCCAGCTCATGTCAGTGATGTGCAGTAAGCCGTCTAGGCCACCAAGATCAATAAAAGCACCATAATCTGTGATATTTTTAACAATACCTTTTACGATGTTTCCTTCTTCCATAGCACCAAGAGTTTCACTTCTCATTTCTTCACGTTGCTCTTCAAGAAGTGATCTTCTCGAGAGTACAATGTTTCCGCGTTTCTTATTAAATTTTATGACTTTAAACTTAAACTTTTTGCCTACGAACTGATCTAAATCTTTAATAGGTCTTAGATCAATCTGACTTCCTGGTAAAAAGGCTTTAACACCAATATCAACGCTTAAGCCACCTTTAACTTTAGCAATGACTGTGCCTTCAATCTCTTCTTCATTTTCGGCAGCTTTAGAGATGTCATTCCAAGCATTAAGCATATCAGCTTTGTCTTTGGATAGAACAACCATGCCATTGTCGTTTTCAATTTTTTCAACGTATACCTGAACCTCTTGACCAGGCTCTAAAGGCTTTTGACCTTCAATAATTCTGAATTCCGAAAGTGGGATCATACCTTCAGACTTGTAGTTGATGTCTACTAAAACGTAATCGGATTGAACTTCAACCACAGAACCACTTACAACATCACCAACTTTAACCTCTTGACCAGCAGACTCTTCACTAAAAAGTTTAGCGAAATCAGAATCATTTCTTTTACCGCTTGAACCTAGAATTTCTTCATCTGCTTGATCCAATGCCGCAAGAGCATCAGACAGGTTGCGACCTTGCGCACCAGTGCTTTGACTAACCATATTTTTATTTCCTCCTTAAAACCCCTCCTCTGTCTGAGGACTAAGGGCCGTAGGCCTAAAGAATTGATATGTGGCCTACTAATGAGCTATTATTTATAAAGGAGTTCAGTTGGATGTCAAAGAGAAAAAAGGCTCTAAAAAACAGACTCAACCTTTGCAAGAACAAGTTTTACAACATCTTCTAAAGACAGATTTGATGTATCGAGGCTCCAAGCATCTTTTGCCTTAACCATAGGGGCTGCCTTTCTGGTCGAATCCCTGAGATCTCTTTTTTCAATGTCTTTAGCTAAGCTCTTTTGATCAGCTGTTTGCTGCTGTTCTTTTGAAACTTTAGACTCTTGCTCACTTCTTCTCATTACTCGTGACTGCTTAGAGGCCTCTAAAAAAATTTTTAGCTGTGCTTCGGGAAAAATCACTGTACCGCAGTCTCTACCTTCAGCAATCAACCCAGGTTCTTTGTAGCAGTCGCGTTGCATATTTAAAACAGCATCACGTACCTCTTGATGTTTGCTAAGTGTACTTGCACGTCCACCGTTAGCCTCAGAGTAGACCTCTTCAAATGTGCGCTGTTTATTATTTATGTAAACTTCTGTTTGCATCGAGTGGGGCCTTACTTCAATTCTATTAGATACAAAAAGATTCACCAAAGCTTTTGGATCCTCTAAGCTTGTTCCAGACTCTTCAGCAGCTATGGCAAGTGCACGATAAAAAGCACCTGTAGATACCCAAAGCCAACCTAACTTTCTAGCTAAACTTCTAGATAAAGAGGATTTACCAGAAGCTGATGGACCATCAATTGTTATCATCTTTTTTTCCATGATCTTTGCCTAAAACTCCTAAAAAGTGATTAAAAATAAACGTTTTGTGAGATTAGACTATACACTAGAAACTTAAAGCTTCTACATTCAAAGTAAAAGTGTCTAAACTTTTGATAGTCAGTAAAAGCTTTACAAACTAAGTACAAAAAACCGTTAAAAGTGCCTAAATAACATATAATGAGATATGCAGGAGTGTAATAAATGTCCAAATATCTTTTTATTCTAGTCGTTTTGTTTAATTTCAATATTAAAGAATCACATGCTGAGTCCTTAAGAGAGGACTTTCCCATGACAGTCACCAGTAGAGAGTTAATAGAGCTAAGTTCGCTTTTAAAGCAGCTTTCTGATTTTTCAAGCATGAAAAAAGATGCACATCTTTTGCTTTCAGGCTCTTCTGAGGTGGACACTATAACACTTTATCGTATCGAAGCTTTACTAGATCTTATAAACAATCGAGACAATGGCTGGAATCTAGAAAACATTGTTTCTAAATATAGTGCTGCCAATACAACTATAAAAACGCACTACAGCTTAGAGGAGTACACTCTTTTTGAAGCTATGTCAGAGAAAGTGCATATTATTCAAAATATTCTTCACGCTAGAGAAAATACAGAAAGTGCTAAAAGAGATTTATCAGTAAACAATGTGTACCACATTTGTGATGAAGGTCTAAGAATGAAAGGCTCTACAAGGAAAAAAGCCTGTGGCTATAAAAGACCACCAAAATTTATAAATGTTTACACATGTAAAGATAATGGTGGAACTTTAAAAGTTAATCAGGTGTACGGCTATTCAAAAGCTGAAGCTTGTGGACAAAACTAAAAAATTCTAAAAAATTAATAAATACTATATTAGGAGAATCGTGAAACGATATTTAGTTATTTTAAGCTTGATATTTTCTTTAGTCTGCACGCAATCATTCGCTAATGATACATGTTTAGATGTACTAAACCCTCAAGCTCAGCAGCAGATTATTAAGACCGCAAAAAAAATCTCATCTCGCTACCAAACTGACGAGATGGAGCAGCTTTTGATGGACACTGCCCATCAAAGAAAATCACCTGATATTTTTGATTCAAAAGATGCTGTAGCTCTTGGAAGGGCTCTTGAACTGTTTGGACGCTCTGAACTTCTTAGGCGTGCAATATCTTACCCCTACGATGCTGAATCAGCTAGACGCCAAGGAAGAAGCTACCCCTCAGATAAAGACTTTTCTCTACTTTCTAAGGACCTAGTTCCAACACCACCCAGTGAATCTGAACTCTCTGCTTTAGATGAATTGGAGCTGTTCTATGGCACACATGGTGTAATAGAAAGCCATACATACTTTTGGGAGCAAATTGGTCAACATTTTATCATACCTTTTAAACCCACAGCTGTACTTGAAAGAATGGAATCAACTCAAGAAAATAACGGAACACTAGATCTTTTAAAACAGTCTGCGGGAATTTTTTCTCCTGGTGGAAACTTAAACACTGTTAAGGTACATTGGATCTTTAATAGTCTTGTCAGAGCCAAATTAGTAAGAGATTTAGTTGAAAAAAAAATAACAAACAATACCCTAAACTGGTCGAGATTTAGCTCCACTGATATTGACCGCGCGGTAGTACTAGCAAGTGCCCACCCTGAACTTATAAGTTTTCTAGATTTATTTCCTAAAATGCACTGGATGCTTTCTGATTGGGAAATTGACAGCTCTGATGGCAGTGTTTCAACGGCTTCTAAAAAAATTAAAGGTTTAAGCGATCACATTGCAGAGTTTTACATTGAGAAAGACTTAAATATTGTTGAAACAGTAGATAAGGCTTCAGAGTCTAACATAAGTGAAAATGTAGTTCGTTTTCCAACACAAGACTCTGTCAGTTATTCTAAAGCTCTTAGCGAAGCTGCTGAGGCTAGAATAACAGTTTCCCCTATCACCACAGATGACAATAAAATACCGACAATGTCTGATGATGAAGAGCTGCAATCTATGTGGAGTGTAAAAGCCGCTTGGAGAAAATTTTGTAGAGAGAATGCCATTGATTTTGAAGCGGCTTTAATAACAACAACCGCTGACCAACTTGGTAATTACACTGAAACGGTCCATATCTCTGAGGATACAGAAACGATCAGTATCTCTATTAATCCAAATCACCCAAGACCGATCACTATGCGACAACTCGCTTTGTTTTACATAGACCTTACTGAGGGCCCTGCAACTTCATACAAAGGTGAGGCTCTTTAATGTATTAAAATTTTAAGTACTTTTTAAACAAGTACTTTTTTTAACACATCTTTTGCAAAAGACATCTGCTCAACATCACCAATTGTAATCCTTAAATGACTTTTAAACCCGTAAGGAATTAAAGGTCTTAAAATCAAACCCTCACTTAAAAGCTTATCGTGAACAATCAACGCATCTTTTTTAGTGTCAAAAAACACAAAATTTGCCTGCGATGGGGTGTATTCAATTTTTATGTCTTTAAAAAAAGACTCTAAATCTTCTCTTCCAGAAATTATAAGTTTTTTAATATTTTCAATTGATTCTGTGTCATTTAAAGCACAAGCTCCTGCAACTTGCGCTAATGTGTTAACGTTAAAAGGATTTCTAATTCTATGCACCAAACTCAAAAGGTTTGGATCCGCTATCATAAAGCCAAGTCTTAGCCCAGCAAGTCCAAAAACCTTACTCATAGTTTTAAGGAGCACTACGTTCTTAAATTTTAAAAACTCTGAACCTTCACAAAAATCAGAAGCAGAGACAAATTCGTTATAAGCCTCATCAATGATAAGAATAAGATCTTCTCTATCGCCCCACTTTTCTACAAAGGGTTTTAGCTCTTCTTTAGAAATATAAGATCCTGTTGGGTTGTTCGGATTTGGGATAAAAACAATCTTTGGAAGTTCGTTTTGTTGATCCAGCTGTGTGAGTGTTTTATCATACTCTTTTAAACTTAAAGAGTAGTTTTCATTTAAAGGAACTTCTATAAGTTTTGCTCTATTAGACCCAGAACAGACCTTATAAGCAATAAAAGCACCTTTTGATGTTAAAACACTATCGTTTGGTTCACAAAAAAGTCGGATGATTAAATCAATAAGTTCATTAGACCCATTTCCTGCAAGAATTGAGTCTTCTGGAACTGAATAGTATTTTGAAGCAACTTTAATAAGGCCTCTTGCTGAAGGATCTGGATAAATATTTAAGCTCTCAATGTTTTCTTTAAGAGCTAAGATAACAGAGTCAAAGGGCTTTAAAGGGCTTTCGTTACTTGCAAGTTTAACAAAAAAATCTCTGTTGTACTTTTCTTTTACATCTTTTTCAGATTGGCCAGGCTGGTAAGCTTTTAAAGATTTTAAACTATTTGATACTCTATAATTCATCTGAGTTCTCCCAAACTTTACTGCCAATCTTAGAAAAGGCCTCAACAATTTGACTTATATGCTCACGGCTTCTGGTCATCAAAACAAACTCCACTAAGGTTTGTTTTAAACCTAAGCGTGAGTTTACTCTGTCATGCCTTACATCAATAACATTTGTCGAAAGTTTTGAAAGCTCACTGGTGAGACGATTCAACTGACCAGGCACGTCTTCAATTAAAACTTTAAGCCTAACCATTCTATCTTGAATTGTGAGCCCTTTTTCAATAACTCTTGAAACTAGGTTTAAATCAATGTTGCCTCCACACAAAATAACGGCACACTTTTTACCTAAATTCCAACCAGCTTTTTTAGCTCCAGCTAAACCTGCTGCCCCCGCCCCTTCAACAACAGCTTTTGCTCGCTCTAAAAGATAAATCATAGAAAGAGCAATCTCTTCATCAGTAACAGTCACTATGTCATCTACATATTTTGAAATATAATTTTCATAGATGTACTTTGATGGTTTTTTTATAGCAATACCATCAGCTATCGTGGGTTTTGCTTTAAAATTATCTTCATTAAAAAGTTTTGGATTTTTAAAAACATCTCTCATACCAGGAGCCGCTTCAGTAACAGCCCCATAAATTTTTATTTTAGGATTAAGAGCTCTAAGGGCGACAGCTGTACCACTAATTAACCCACCACCACCAAGACCAATAACTACAGAGTCTAAATCTTTAACTTGGTTAAAAAGCTCAATACCTAGTGTGCCTTGCCCTGCTATCACTAAAGGATCTTCGTAAGGGTGAATAAACGTATAACCCTCTTTTTCACTAAGTTCTAAACAGTAATCTTTAGACTCATCTACAAACTCACCTCTTTGATAGACTTTTGCACCATAATCTAAAGTGGCCTGAACCTTTGCAACCGGTGCTTGTGTGGGCATAACAATATGTGCTTGCGTCCCCAAAGCACTAGCACTGTAAGCCACACCTTGAGCATGGTTTCCAGCAGAACAGGCACTAACGCCTTTTTTAAGTTCATCTTTACTGAGGTGTGACATTTTATTGTAAGCACCTCTTATCTTAAAGCTTCCAGTTCTTTGTTGGTTTTCAAATTTTAAGTAGGTTTCTGTTCCTAAAAAATTAGTGGCACTTCTGGATCGTTCAACAAGAGTTTTTAAAGCCACACGCGAAACCACATCTTGGGCTTTTTTTATATCTTCAAAATCTACAACTTTCATTAGACCCCCCACGTTCTTAGAAAAAACTTAAGAGTAGCAATTGACTCAAAAATTATTTAAATAAGCAACTCAACCGTGCTTCGTAAGAAACTAGCTGCTTATCATGTTCTTGTAAATTTCATAAAAGCTTAAAGGCTTTAAACTTGCTCCACCCACTAAAAATCCATTTACGTCCTTTATACTGTATAGATCTTTAGCATTTTCTGGTTTTACGCTTCCACCATAAAGCAGAGGTGTTTTAGGATTTGAAATTTTACCCCTTAGCCAGTCATGAACCTCTTCAACTTCATTAGGGCTAGCTGTCTTACCAGTTCCAATAGCCCACACAGGCTCATAAGCAATTATAATTTGATCTAGATTTACATTTAAAAGACCTTCATCAAGCTGTTTTTCAAGTGTTTTAAATACAGCATCAGATTCACGTTCTTCTAAAGTTTCTCCAATACAGACAATAGGAGTAAGACTCAGATCAAGAGCATGTTTTACTTTTAGGTTTACAGTTTTGTCTACTTCGTTAAAAAGACTCCGTCTTTCACTGTGACCAACAAGTGTAAATTTAGCACCCATTTCTTTTAAAACTTCAGCTGAGTTCTCACCTGTAAATGCGCCGGATTTTTCAAAGTAAATATTTTGAGCTCCCCACTCCAAACCACTATTTTCAAAGCGGTATGCTGATAAGGCTTGTGGAAAAAAAACAAAAGCTTTTTTATATTTATCATCAATAAAATCATTAAACTCTTTTAAAAAAATTTCTGTTTCATTTGGGCTTTTATTAAGCTTCCAATTGCCAAAGCATAAAGGCGACATTTAACTCTCCTCTGGGGGTTTTTTAACAGCTGATCTTCTTATAGTGGTTTTATTGATTATAGTTTGAGTTGTTTGAGGAGGCTTTGGTTGAGTTGATTCAGTGCTAGAGCCAAAGTTACTTTCATCTCTTTTTTGACCATAACCTGTCTCTTTGGCGTTGAAAGTTTGATTGCTACCAAAGGATTTTTTTGAATCATAAGGCTTTTTAACATCACTTTTTAAATTATAAGGGGAGTTCTTATCAAACGGTCTACCTTCAGCTTCACTTTGTTCAAGTTCTTCATCCGAAAGAGTTTCTAACGTGTATCTTGTTTTTTCTAAAAGTTCTTTTCTTTTAATTCTTAAGGCCTCTAAACCAGGAAGATTTCGTCCTTCTAAAAAAGCAAGAGACGCTCCACCACCTGTTGATACATGATCAAATTCACCTTTAAACTTTACAGCCGCAGCCGCACTGTCGCCACCGCCAACTATTCTTTTAGATGACATTTTTGAAAGACCTTCACAAAGACTTTTTGTTCCAGATTCAAATGCAGGGTTTTCAAAAACACCCATAGGGCCATTCCATAAAACAGTTTCACATTCACCTAAAGCTTTTAAATAGGTATCAATAGTTCTAGGCCCTACATCAAGACCCATTTTAGATTCTGGGACAAAACCACTTAAAGTGGCTTTTGTATCTTCAATACTATCAGCCACGTAAAAGTCTTCAGGAAGAAAAAGTTTTTTACCTCTTTGTTCTAATCGTTTGATTATACTCTTACATGCGTGCACTAAATCATCTTCAACTAATGAAGATCCAACAGGCACCGACTTTGCTTTTAAAAACGTAAATGCCATGGCTCCACCGATAACAAAAACATCTGTCTTCTCCATCAATGTATCAATCATTGGGAGTTTATCAGAAACTTTGGCTCCACCAAGTATAAGACCAAAAGGACGTTTAGGTTCTTCTTTAACTTGGCTTAAAGCTTGAATTTCTTTTTCTATTAGAAAGCCCGCTGCTCTTTCTTTTACAACTTCTGGAAAAGCCACAACACTCGAATCACTTCTATGACATACGCCAAAAGCGTCATTTATGTATATATCAGTGTAGCTTCCAATTTTTGAAGCTAGCTTTCCAGTTTTTTCTTTTTCATCTGTAGAAAACCTTAAGTTTTCTAAAAGCAAAACCTTACTTTCATTAAGAGTTTTAACTAAAGCACTAGGAGCATCTGAAAGAGGATCATCGACAAAAATAACATCTAGATCAGTAAGCTTTTGTAAAGTCTCAGCCACTGGAGCTAAAGAGAATTGAATATCTTTCCTGTTTTTTGGTCTTCCTAAATGACTGCCAAGTACAACTTTAGCACCTTCTTGTAAAAGATAGTTTAGTGTTGGAAGGGCTGCTTTAATACGCGTATCATCACTGACCTCTCCGTCTTTCAAAGGACAGTTAAAATCGACTCTTAAAAAAACTCTTTTGTTCTTAAACTCTATGTCTTTAAGAGTCTGAATATTGTTCAGAAGCATATTATAATTTAGCCCAAAAATTAGCTAAATCTACCATGCGTTTTGAAAAGCCAAACTCGTTGTCATACCAAGATACAACTTTGATCATGTTCGTTCCAATAACCATAGTTGACGCTAAATCAACAATAGAGCTTTCAGATCTTCCCATAAAATCACGACTCACTAATGGGGCCTCTTCTACAGCCAAAACACCTTTTAATTCACCTCTTGAAGCCTCTGTTAAAAGCTGATTGACGTCTTTAACGCTAGCGGATTTTTTAGAAGTAAAAGTAAAATCAACTAATGAAACATTTGGGGTCGGAACTCTAACAGAAAAGCCATCAATTTTACCTTCTAATTCTGGAAGAATCTTACCAACAGTCTTAGCTGCACCTGTTGTAGTAGGAATAATTGATTCGGCAGCTGCACGTGCTCTTCTTAAGTCTTTGTGATTGCTGTCTAAAATTCTTTGGTCATTGGTGTATGAGTGAATAGTTGTCATTAAACCACTTTCAATCCCAAGACTGTTATTTAAAACTTTAGCCAGTGGAGCCAAACAGTTGGTTGTGCAAGAGGCATTACTTAAAATTTTCTGTTCTTTTGTAATACCTTTATGGTTAATGCCATAAACAACGGTAAAATCTGCACCCTCTGCAGGGGCAGAGACAACAACTTTTTTAGCACCTGCTTTTAAATGCTTTTCAATATCTTCACGCTTCTTAAAAGCACCTGTACATTCAAAAACTACATCAACACCCCATTCACCCCATGGGATGTTTTCAGGGTTTTTATCACCAAATAGCTTTACACTTTTATCGCCAACTTGGATTGCATTTTCAGTGTGCGACACCTCTTTTCCAAAGGGTCCTAAAACACTGTCCCACTTAAGTAAGTGTGCAGAAGTTTTTGGAGACATGAGTGCATTAAGACCAACAAAATCAAGTTCATCAAAACCTGCTCTAAAAACTGTTCGTCCAATTCTACCAAACCCATTTACACCCACTCTTAACTTAGACATCTATTCAGGTCTCCTTCATATTTTGTGTATAGAAATCTATACACAACATGAAGGGCACACTCAAGAGCTGCTTAAGATTTACTAGGACTTGGATTTAATCTTTGAAAAAAGGCTTTCGGTGTTCTTTTGACTGAGCTCACCTATCTTCTCAACTGAAAGCTCTTTTAAGTCTGCCAAAACAGCTGCTGTATGAATCATCAAGGCTGAGTGGTTCTCTTTTCCTCTAAAAGGTACTGGGGCCAAGTAAGGCGCATCAGTCTCCACATGAAAACGATCAACAGGCACAACCTCTTTAAAGGTTTGTCTTAAGTCTTTAGCAGATTTAAATGTGACAATTCCACTAAAAGATAGATTAAAACCTAAGGACAAAGCCTCTTCTGCCAATTTTCTTGAACCTGAAAAGCAGTGGAGAATACCCTTAACTTTACCAGAAAAGCTCTTTAAAATCTCTATGGTCTCAGGCTCAGCGTCTCTTGTATGAATCTGCACGGGAAGCTTTAACTCTGAAGCCTTCTCCATTTGCTCAATAAATACTGATTTTTGCACCTCTTTTGGGGAGCTCTCATAATAAAAGTCCAAGCCAATCTCTCCAACAGCTACAACTTTTTCTTCTTTTAAATGGGCCCACATAAAATCCTTAGCTAAAATAAAATCTTTAGCCTCATGGGGATGAACCCCTAAGGTGCAAAAAACCTCAGGGTGCGTGTTTGCCAAGTCTAAAACTACAGGATGATCTTCTGAGTTGGTCCCAATATTTATGAATCTTTCAACACCTTGCTCTTTAGCCTTAGCAATAGCCTCAGCTGGAGTTTGATTTTTTAAAAAATTTAAGTGTGTGTGAGTATCAATCCAGCCTTTAAACATTTAGTCTCCATATTACATCATACGTTTTCTTTATTTTTCTAACGCATATTTAGTTGTGATGTATGTCTTAAAGTTACGCATACCTTAATATATAAGATGCCACCCACTTTATGTCCATATGATGATGAAGTCGCCTTCCAACACCTTCAATCAATTCTATATGCTTTTGAGGGTTTTTAACCTTGTCTAAATACACCGACTTTAAAGTGGAGTTGTAAAAGGCTTCAAAACTTTTTGAGGCTTCATTTTTTTTAAGCTTTTTAAGTGCAGTTACATCTGAGCGATAAATAGCCTGAAAAAAAGGGTTTTCACTTAAAGTCCCAGTTTCTTCAGTGTCTTTGCCTAGTAGACTTGGCATAGAGACAAGCATTGATCTTGAAAGAAGAGTTTTTAAAACCTGCTGCCTAGATGAGGACATTAATAAAAATATAGTTTTTTCTGGTGGCTCTTCTATTGCTTTTAAAAGAGCATTTGATGAAGAGGCCCCAAGTTTTTCAGCGTAGGGTATGAGAACATATCTGTAGCTTTCAGAGTCCCAAACACTTAAAGAAAGTTTTTCTAAAAGCGCTCTAACATCATCAACTTTAATACTTGATTGAAAAAGTTCGTCTTTAGGAGTTAAAAGTAGAGCCGATCCTCTAGCTTCAGTGACTGTGCCCTCATTGATAAGGCTTGCCCACTCAAACAAACGCTCTACTCTTAAGTCTCTTCCACCTTCTTGGATGAATAAAAGAGATGATAAAGCACTTCGTTTTTTACTTAAAGCCTTTAATCTTTGGTCCATAGGGCGCCTAATTTATCACTAAAATTCTTAAATAAAGCTTCTGGCTCTTGATTGCCATCAAGCACAATCCATTGGGAGTTTTTATCTAATAAAGATTGAGCTTTGTATCCTTCATAAACCTTTTCATGAAAAGCTACTTTTTCTTCATCTAAACGATTTAAAGTCTCACCATCAGAAAGTCGCTTTTGAAGTCTTTCTTGGCAGACCTCTATGGATGTATCAACCCATACAACAAAGTTAGGTTTGCATTTATCAGTTACTAAATTATTGAGCCAATTGACCTTGGCTACATCAATGCCCCTGGCATAGCCCTGAAAACTAAGAGTACTTGGGTAAAAGCGATCAGAAACAACCCATTTTTTTTCTTTTAAAGAAGGTAGAATAACTTTTTTTACAAGCTCAGCTCTTGAGGATTGATAAAGCAGAAGCTCTGTTAAAGGGTCTGGTGTAAACTCTTTATTTAAGAGAACCTCTCTAACAGCTCTCCCTAAATCTGTGCCACCTGGATCAGAGGTCTCAACGTATTCAATTTTTTGATTTTTAAGCTCTTCAAAAAAGCGCTTCATGAGCGTTGACTTACCAGAACCATCTAAACCTTCAAAGACTATAAACATAGCTGTTCATTAGGACACAGCCATGGATTAATATCAAGCTAGATCAAACTGCTAGAGACAGACTTAGAATATAATGCAAAGCAATATGTATCCTTTCTTAAATACACTAAGGGTATAAGCATTATTAAACCGGAGTTTGTATGATATCAGCACTTATAGTTTTTTATTTTGTAATAGCCGTCCTTCTTATTGCCTTAGTTTTGCTACAGGATCCAAAGGGCGATGGTGCAATCTTTGGCGGAGGTGGGAGTCAAAGTTTGTTTGGAGCCACAGGTGCAACAAGCTTCACAGTAAAAGCCACAAGACTTGTTGCTATACTTTTTGCTGTTTCTGTAATTGGAATCAACTATATGCTTATGTCCGGCAACAATAAAAGCGCTGTTTATGACAACAATGCTGAAATTACGGCGCCTGTTTTAGAGGAAGAAACTAAAACCCCTTTAGATAGTGAAGAGGTTCTTGAAGTTTCCCCATCTGATTCTAACACAGAGACTAGTAAATCTTTGAATAAAGACGCTGAAGCCTCTAAATAATTTTAAATATAATGAAAAAAAACTGGCTTGCTCTAACCCTTGGGATTTTATTATTTTTTACAGGCTGCCTTATGGTGGTTTTTGGACTGAATAAACATTGGTTAGGTCAAAAGTTTTACTACTCCATTGGTAAGGTCATAGATTTTAAAGGTGAAGTTTTAAAACAAACGGACTTAGATACAAAGAAGTCTCAAGTTACTTTCAACGACAAAATCTACTCCAATCATAAGTACTACTTAAAAAAAGACTCTTACGTAGAGATGGAGATAAACACTCAAACTTTAAACATTGTTGGACCTGCAGTGTTTACTTTTAATGTCTTAAGTTCAAAGTCAAAAACCGTTTTTATAAACTTTAATGAATTTACAGAAATTCTTCCTAAAGATTTTAAATCTGAAAACATCAACCTAACTTATAAAGGTTGGACGATTGAGGCTTTTTTTGATCCCGTTAAAGATCTTGAAAACAGTGAGAAAAGAAACTTAAAAGGTCTTAATAGCTTTGAAGAGTTAGGAGACGAGGTTGTTAGTGAAGAGCCTCTACCTCTGCTTGAAGAAGAAAAGAGTTCTTACATTGAAGAGATTATCTCTATTAAAAGACCTCTGCTTAAAAAATGCTACGAAAACTATTTACAAGACAATCCCATGTCTACTGGAAGCTTGATGGTAGAGTTCACTTTAAGCACAAGTGGACGAGTGAGCTCTGCAAAAGTTAAAGACAGTTCGTTCTTTAGAAGTGAATCTTTTAAGCTCTGTATTGTTAATGTATTTAAGCAAATCAGATCGCGTCCATTTTCAGGGGACCATATTCAAGTCACATATCCAATTGAGTTTATGTGACCTAACTTAAATTTTACGTGATCAATTTTTTAGATCACGTGAAGTTACAATCTAAACTCAATATACAAATTTATAATGCCTTAGTTGTTTGGAGCTCCGCGCTCAATCCAAAGTCTTAAATCAGCTTTTTCTTGTGCTGATAATGGCTGTTCTACAGCACCAAGCGGTGGCATGCTGTTATTATTTGTTCTGACAAATAAACTACTGTTTAAAGGTTGATTTGGCACAACTTCTGTTATGGTTTCAGCATAGTTATTCATTGCATAGCCACCAGAGTTATTCCCATTCATATGGCATCTTGCACATTTTGGATCAAAAACTGTTGTTTTTAAAGTAGCAAAACTTGGTGTTGCTCTTTCAACAGTTAGAGTAACATCATCAAAAGTAGTGGCACCTAAATTATCTGTTACTGTAACCCTAAAGCTATAAACATCATTAACAAGACCTGACAATTGTAATGTGTCTGTATCCGCACCTGCTAAAACTGCGGTAAGTGGTCCTGTAAGCTGTGTCCAAGCAAAACTTGCGACAGCGCCATCTGGATCAGATGCTGTTGCTACAAAGGTCGCTGTGTTTGTTGGCAAGATAACTGTTTGATCAAAGCCCGCATCTACAACCGGCGGCATATTAGCAGCACTGGATGTAACAATAAGGTTTACTGTATCTATTATTTCAACTCCTGCTGTATCAGTAGCAGAAAGTATGAACTCATAAGTACCTGCAACATAGTTTGTTACTGTCAGTTGAGCTGTGTTTTCACCTGCAAGCACATGAGGTAGAGTTGAGTCTGTTGTCCAGGCGTAAGATTCAATTGTAACACCATCTGCAGCAACAGCATTAAAAACTGCTGAAGCTACGTTTTCAAGTATAATGTTTTGATCAGCACCTGCATCAACAGCTGAACCGGTATCTGAGATACCAGCACCATTTAAAATCCACAGTCTAATTCTTTCGATTTCTAATGGTGTAAGAGGATCATCGGGGTGAGGCACTTCAACACTAGCAACCGTTGTGTAAAAACTACTTTCATTCGGTTGGTTTGGAACAACTGTTCCAGAAGCAGTAATACTTTGAAGGCTTGAAAGATCATAAGCATTCGTCGGACCATGACACTCCAAACACTGTGGCTGAATAATATCAGTATCAATAGATAAATAAGTTGTGAGTTCAGGGTCGACTAAAGATCTTGAAGAGTTCTCCGCTGAATCACATGCATTAAGAAGTGTTAAACTTGCCAATAAAACTAATAAAAACTTTAAATTTTTCATGTTAATATGATCGGTAAATATATTTTAAAGTTCAACTAAACCTTAGGCTAAATGTAGGTTTTAAGACAACGTGTCTCAAGTTGAAACAACCAACTAGTAATCTGAAAGATAATCAATACGTTCAGGTATCCAAGGTCTTACAACACTTGAAAAGTCTTTTTCAAGTGGAAACTCACCTTCGGGTACAAGCCCTACCGAAGGTTTATAGTCTTTTTGAATAAGCTTCATATCAATCAAAAGAGGACGCAATAGTTCATCAGCAGTATTAGACAATCGACTTCTTTTTGCTAGTAAATCATAGGCTTTTTCTAACTGAAAAGGTTTAAAATTATAAAAATCAACTAGACTTTTGGCGACGTCTTTAACACCTTCTAAGTTTAAAAAGCCCCTTTGAAAAAGATCCAATGCAACTTCAAAACTTGTCTCAACGGCCATAAAACGACGACCGTATTTTCTATAGTATTCAGGATCTGTATCGACAGCTAAGTTTATGTAAACCCTGTGAACAGGATCAAAACAATCTCTTTGATCTCTTAACTCTAAGATTAAATCAATCTGATCTTCTAAAATGGAAAACTCTTTTAATAAACATCTTGTTTCTTTATCTGTTAATTTATGCGAACAAATATCTGAGAACAAAGAGTAGATAGTAGCATCTGACTCGCTGTCATCTCCCCAACAGATCATTTTTGTGTTTTTAGAGATTAACAGTCTGAGTTCCATCAAAGCTTGAATCTTGAAACCTATATGATTTGTTAACCTTGACCATCTTCCAAAATTTAAATTTTTTAAATTGTCTTTCGTGTAAAAACCATAAGGTAGAATTCGATCATGAGTCCATTTCTCAAAGATTTTCTCCTGCAATTGCGGCGGAGAGGCTGAGATAAAAAAAATAGGGAATGGGTTATTACATTTAGCTAAACTTCTTACAAGCTGATCAGTACCTGGTACATTTCGCTTTTTTACCCCTTGTTCAAAAATAATCTTAATCATTTTTCTAAATCCACTAAAATCAGTATCTAGATAAGTCTTATCTAGATCCCAAACAAATATATAATCCGAATCTTTAATCTCATCTAAAGATCTATATAAAAAGGTCACAACATCTTTTCTTGTGCTTTTAATAGGTTTTTGTAGCTGTTTTTTTCTGGCGAACATAGAAATATAATTTATCATATTTTCATTTAAGAATCTACTTTACAAAGAAGTCTTTAGCATTAAAACTAGATTCTTAAAAAAGGGAGTTCATGATGATCAATTTGAAATCGGGTATTACATCTTTTGGCAAAAATACAGGAAAGACTTTTAGTGGCGTCTTTAGAGGTTTTAAACTTAAAAAAAACGCTCTTTTATTTATGGCCGCTGCCAGTGTTCCACTTGATGCAAGCAACTGGGAAATGCTAGAGTTTTCTAGTCTTAAACCAAGTACTTTTGTGGCTACGCCAAACAACCTAACCATAAAAGTAAGAGAGTCCTCATCTCCATTAATTCAAAAGCTAAAAAAGCCCATCACATTTACAAGAGTTGTTGCAAAGGGTGAAATAAAGAATGGCTCTATAAATCTTAAAGACGGTCAAAAACAAGGTGTTTTTAAAAAGAAGTCTATTACTGATGATTACGCTCTAAGACTTGGTCTTGTGTTAGAAGGTAAAAATAAAAAACCAAAGTACCTTCCAAAGTTTATGCTTCCTAGCTGGATCAAAAGACTTTTTAGCTTAGCGCCTAAAGATAAAGGTGTTGATAAAATCTATTTTTTAAAAGTTGTTAACAATGCCAGTGATGTTGGAAAATCACGTGCACATCCACTTAACAAACTAATTTTTGAAGAAGGTGCTGTACAAGCTAAAACTGGCACATTTACCATTGATAAAACGTTTGATACTCCAAAAACAGTTTATGGCATTTGGTTAAGTGCTAATGGTGAAGGAACACAGAGTCAATTTGATACAAGTTTAGACAGTATCGAGTTTTACTAAGGTTTTGCATCAAATTCCTGATTTAAAGCCCTAGACGGGCTTTTTGTCTGGTTTTATATAGAATAAACGTAAAGTTTATAAACAAATTTTTAGAAATGCCTGTCTTGATTTATCTCACTTCACACAAAATATTTAGTAAGCTTAAGTTGCCTTAACAAAACTACCGATTGTTATGTGTGAAATTAAATAAGGTGAAACTATTGTGAGTTGGAACGACATACCTGATTGGTCATCTAGGGTGACCAAAGCTATTTTAAACTCTTTAAAAGCAAAGGACTCTCACACCTATTTTCATTGCTTAAGGGTGGGAAAAAGCGCTCGTTTGCTTGGTAGATCTGCGGGTCTTAACGATTATGAGCAAAAAGTTTTAGAGTATTCTGGAATATTTCATGACATTGGAAAAATTGGAATTCCTGATGATGTTTTGTTCAAACCAGCAAAACTCACTAGAGATGAGTACCGTTTAATGAAAAACCACACTCTTAAAAGTGTTGAAATTTTAGATCCTTTAAAAGAAGTTCCTTTTTTTAAAGACATTATTCCTGCTGTTGAGCTTCACCATGAAAGATTAGATGGCACAGGCTACCCTCATGGTTTAGACGCAAAAGATATTCCTTTGATTACAAGAATTGTAAGTATTGTAGATTCAATTGATGCAATGGTCTCTACTCGCCCCTATTGCAAAAGCATGCCCATGGATAAAGTGATCAGTGAACTTAAAAAAAACTCGGGCTCTCAGTTTGATGAAGACTTAGTTAAAGTTTACATTGAAGCACATAAATTCTGGAATAAAGAATCTAAAGAAGATCAAAAAAAATCAGGTGACGGTATTTTAGTAGCAGACCTTCTTCTTAAATCTGCAGGCTAATTTTACAAAACTACCTTTTTAAACCCAAAAGCTCAAACTCTTTGCTTAGCCTCATTAGAGGAAGACCTTCAATCGCAGTTGGATCTGTTGTTTTGATGTATTCAAACAATAAAGCTCCAGATTTCTCTATCTTAAAACTCCCCGCACAATCGTAAGGCTCATCTTTTAGAAGATACCACTCTATCAACTCTAAACTTAGTTTTTTAAACTTAAGCTGAGTTGTATTTGTAAAAGAAGCTAGGTTTTTATCATTTAGCCTGTTTGAAGAGTTTGTGTGTTTTACTAAAGAGACAGAAGTGACTAACTCAACTTCTTTACCGCTGAGTTCTAAAAGCTGCGCCTTTGCCCCTTCAAAGTTATGAGACTTTCCAATAACTCTGGATTTATAAATCAAAGCTTGATCGGCACCAATAACAACACAGTCGTTATGCTTTTGAGCAATAGACTCTGCCTTTTTAAAAGACAAATACGCTATCAATTCTTTTGGGCTACCTTTGTATTCTTTTTTCAAGAGCTCTTCATCTACCAAAGGGGCTTCGGTTTTAAATGCAAATCCTAATTTTTCAAGTAGGTTTTTTCTATAAGGGCTTAAACTTGCTAAAATAATCATTTTGACATTTTATACTTTGCCTTTGATGATTTGGGTATGGAAAATTATGTACATAATATAAGCCCAATTGCTTTACAACTTTTTGGCGATCTTGCTATTCGCTGGTACGGACTTGCCTACTTGGCAGGACTACTCTTAGGACTTCTTTTGATGAGAAGCATGTCAAAAAGGGGCGGCAACCTTTTAAACTTTGAAGAGCTCTCGGATTTAGTAACCTGGTCAGCTCTTGGGGTTATGATTGGTGGACGCTTTGGCTACTGCCTCTTCTATTCGCCAGACCTACTTATAGACTTTTCTTCATCTTTTCCTTTTTGGGGCGCTTTAAAAGTTTGGGAAGGGGGCATGTCTAGCCACGGTGGCTTTATTGGTGTTTTAACCTCTTCTTATCTTTTTAGCAGAAGGTACAAAAAACCTTTTTTACACATCAATGACTTAACAGTGCTTGGTGGGACTTTGGGTTTTCTTTTTGGACGAATCGCTAACTTTATCAATGGAGAGCTTTACGGAAGGCTCGTTACAAAACCTCTAGCGTGGGCAGTTAAATTTCCGCAAGAGATGAGTTCATGGATAAACTACAATACTGAAAAACTTTTAGATCTTACACCATTAGTAAAGACCTTTGGAAAGCTTCCAGAACTTAGCGTTGATGCTGACAACTGGGTGAATTATGTGCAAACTATGTCAAATAGCCCTGAGTCTAAATATAAAGTGACACGCTTTGTAGCTTGGCTACAAGAGCAGGCTCAAGAGCACAACACGGAAGTTCTTACAGCTTTAGCTCAAGTCCTACCGGCCCGTTACCCGTCTCAACTCATTCAAGCTTTACTCGAAGGCCTTGTGGTTTTTATAATTTTAAATTTAATTTGGTTAAAAGCACAAAAGCCTGGAGTTATAACTGCATGCTTTGGTGTGTTATATGCAACTACTCGAATTGTAGGAGAGCAGTTTAGAATGCCCGACAATCAAATTGGCTTTCAAGCATTAGGTTTAACAAGGGGTCAGTGGTTAAGCCTTGCCATGTTTGTAGGTGGTCTTGTGCTTTTAGTATTAAGCACTAGATCAAACTCTAAAAAGATTAAGGGTTGGTCTAGATAATACGCAACCCTAAAACTGATCTTATAAAATAAAAGTTTTGTATAATCTATTTCTTTAAACTATCAAACTTATAGGACCCCTGTGAGCTTGTAATACCAATATACGGATAGTGGCCACAAACAAAAGACTTAGCTTTAAGAGATCTAGATTCTGTAACAATCTCAGAAGTTGTGTGAAAAACAGAAGCAAAAAGCTGAACTTCTGGATCAAGGCTTTTGTTAAAATCTTTTTCAATTCTCTTAATTTGAGAAAGTAAAAGCTCTTCTGAAGCAATACTTTTACTTTTTATAGACTTTTTAATTTCAAGAATTTCATTTCTTACCCATAGAATTTCATCTTCTAAAAGAAGAAAAACATTTTTAAACTCATCGTCAAACTTTTCAACATTTTCATTTAACAGTAACGTATCAAAAACATCATCAAAAATTAAGTCATGGCTTATGGGCCTAAGGGTGCCTTGCGTGTCTGTAGTGCATAAAAAATTTTGCCTCTCAAGAACTTGTAATTTTTTTGAAAGACTGATGGACACATCATTAATCTTAAATATTTTAACACTCACAAGCTCAGAAAAAAGTGTAATTAGATCTTGAATCTTATTGTGCACATTTATTTGTTCTACATTATTACTAGATACACTTTTAGTTTCAAAAAGATCTTTTTTTCTAAATCGTAAATACTCTTTTAATTTTTTAGTAACAAAAAAGTCATCTTCTAAAGATTGCTCAGATCTAACACTAATATTAGATCTTTCACCGGAAAAAATATTATATACAAACAGATTTTTTTTCTTAAAGTCTTCGTACTCTTCACTTCTATTTTCATTGATCACATCATTAAGATAGTTTTGAATGGCATAAATACTATAAGCTGAAACCACAAAAGCACCCAACTGAGAACCTATAAATGTAAAGTGATTTTTTCCATTTTTTCTAATAAAGCGCATGACTTTTCTAAATTTTGGTCCAAAACGTTTAGCCCTTATAGACTTTTCAAAAATCTTTAAATTAAGTCCTGCCAAGGCTAGAGTTAAACTTTTACTAAAAACATTTTCTGATAGAACACCCACACCAACCCCACCAAATAAAAAAGCAAAAATTTGCGCAAAGATGTCCTCTGTTAAGTAGTCAAAACTCAAACTCTTCTCACTCGATTGACCAAAGTTGTACTCATGATTAAGATTTTCTTCTGCATCTTGAGCACTCCTCCATTCGACAAAAGGAGGAGCTATTGAGTAGTAGAGTGAATCATTATTAAGTGTTATTTGCGAGTCATCATCACTTCCTACCTCTGATCCAGTTTCACGAACTCCAGCTTTTGCACCTTGAGATGCCATAGCTCCTTTACTATTCTTAGTTAAGTTAGAGATCACACGCCTTACACGCGAGTCTTTGTAAAGATTTGCCCCACCCTTACGAGCTTTAGACCTAAAGCGTTTAGAAACAACAGAGGCTCCAACAATCACAGAAGAGAGAACACCTATACTTTAAAAAGAGTTTTGAACCTTTTCATCCCAAGACCAGTCACTATTGAATTTTGAGTGCCAATAGCTATCGATTATACTGAGTAGTCCAACATAGAGAGTAAGTTTTAAGACTTCAGGCTTTGTAAAAGACCCACCAAAAAAGCTATTAACTTTAATGCTAAACTCTTTATGTAGTGAAACCTTTTTTGTAACCAAGTAATCAATAACGTTTAATCTTAAAATTTGATCACTATCATTTAAAGTTTCAGGGTAAATGATATCACCTAAGACCCAACCATACTCAATAAGACAGTAGGCCATTTCATCTGCATTTAGTTTTTCGGGCCAAAACTCTAGTACATTAAAAATAGAAACGTCATTACTAATCTGTCTTAAGTTTGAAGCTCTTAGTTCTTCTAAACCTGGACATACTTCTTGAGCATTCGCTTGCATACACCATATGTAAAAACTGAAAAAATAAAATATAATTTTAAATAAAAAGGGTTTCACAGCGTCTCGGTGTTAACTAATGGCTTTGGCACAAAAAGTTCATCAAGACCTTCTACGCGCCTTGGTGAATCTCCATAAGTTTGAAGCCATGTTTCCGGAGACTCCATACATAGAAAAACACGCCAAGATCTGCTATAACTTTTAAACTCATCAATAATAGTTTTAAACATTTTTGATCGAAGTCTTGAGTCATATCTTAGCTTTTTGTCTTTTGATACAAACATCTCACCTGAATTTACAAAAGAGGTTCTTGAAAAACGCTCTTTCATTATTTGAGCCTGCTCAGTTTGAAATCTTAAAGCTCCTAGAGAAACATAAGGCACCTCATTTGGCTTAAAACTACTGCAAATACGTTTCACTAATCTTTTATAATTTTTCTCCCAATCAGGATGCCAAATTACAGGATCAATATGAAAAGCCACTGAAAAATTTTTATCAAGAACTTTTCTTGCAGCTTCTAATCTTTGATCAAGTGTAGCTGTTTCATGCTCTTCACTTTCAACAACTTCTTCAGGGTTTACAGACCAGCTCACTGTCACCTGATTGTAGTGATTCATGTCTAGTAGATGATCTACAAAATTGCTTTTTGTTTTAAGTTCAAGCTGAATATTAGAGTTATCTTTTAAAGCCTTTACAAGTTCACTAGTATAGTTTGTTAGTGGGTCTAACCCCAAACTATCAATTGTCTCTCCAGTCCCTACCCTAATCCTGTGATCTTTCATACTCTTAGCAACTTTAGAAAGCTCAAATCTTGCCTCATCAATATTTGAGTATATCACCATAAAAGGACTGTTTAAAAAACTTTGCAGGTAGCAGTAAGAGCAGTTGAAATGACATTGCGAACCGAGGTTTAAAACAAAGTAATTACAACATGCTGAGTTTTGATTTCCACCAGGGCACTGTTTAAAAAATTTGCCTTTATATGGCATAACTAAGATCTCTTTTTTACTTTGATCAAAGTCCTCAGGACTAAGTGTTTGAGCTCTTATTTTTTTTCTACTATCAAAGTCTTTTATCTTTTTAGGAAACAAAGATCGCAAATTGATTGCAACCTTAGAATCCATAGATTCGGGATGAATGTAAATGGATTCAAAAGCTTCATTGTAGTGTTTGAATAGCTCTTTATTCACGAAATGCTCCATGCATTCTTAATCTCTTTAATTTTTTTTTGAACAGACTCCATCTGCTTTAAAAGATCTGCTGGCCCCCAAGCCCTAATGTTAAGTTCAATTTTATTCATATCGCCTTCTCTAATAACTTTTAGCTTTACGTTTTTTAAAAGATCAATTTTAGAAAAATGTAGATCAAGTTGTTCATCTCTTTTAAAAGCCTCTTTAAATTTAAGCTTATGAAGGTGCTTTAAAAGTGATTGGTCTGTTTTAAACTCTTTAATCAAAGACTCATCTATCATATTGTAGGCTTTAAGATCTAAGTAAAGATCAATGATTTTTAATCCATTCATCTTAGATGGCTTAAGCATAGACACTTTATCTAGTATAAAATTTAAATCTGCTTCATCATCTGCATAAATAAAAGTTCTACAGTCTTTTGGATTTAGATCTTTTTCTTTAACCCATTGTAAGAATTCATTTGACCATTTTAACTTTACTTTTGCGATCCTATTATACAGATTCAAATCAAGATAAAAAGAAAAACACGCAAAGTACTTTTTTACATCGACATCATATTCTTTTTGAACTTCATCTAAAAGCTCTAACTTTGAGAAAAAGCTTAAGGTTTTACTAAAATATGCCAAAGACTCTTCTAAGCTGTATTCTAAAGATAAATCAAAACTACCTAACCCACCCTTTATGGATTCACTTAAAATAAGGTTTTTCCACGCATAAGATCTTGGTGTTTTTAATGTGAGATAAGAGTTTAGAAGGACCTTGTTCATAAACACGTGCTATCAAATTATAGGCTATGCAGCAAATGCAGTTCTTACAAAAATCTCTATAAAATAATCAAGATGCGTAGTGTGCTTTTAGGCACTGGCCCGTTGGACCTTTTGCTCTTTTAGCCACTTCTTTTGGGGTACCCTGATCTACTAGCTCACCACCAGCCTTACCTCCGTAAGGACCAAGATCTAATAAGAAATCACACTCAGCTAAAAGGTCTAACTGGTGCTCAATAACAATGACGGTATGTCCTTTTTCAACAAGCTTTGAAAGAAGGTTTAAAAGCCTTTCTACATCTTGAAAATGAAGCCCCGTGGTTGGCTCATCAAGTATGTAGAGAACATCACCTTTATAAGTTTTTGAAAGTTCTTTACCTAATTTGACTCTTTGGGCTTCCCCACCTGATAGTGTTGTTGAATCTTGCCCAATTTTTAAATAGCCTAACCCCACATCCAATAGGGTCTGAAGCTTACGCCTTATGGGAGTTTGATTCTCAAAAAAAGTGTAGGCTTCACTGATAGACAGATTTAAAACATCGGAGATGTTTTTTTCTTTAAACCTAACTGTTAAAATTTCAGGTTTATAGCGTGCACCAGAGCAGTCTAAGCAGTCCACTGAAACATTTGATAAAAAACCAGAGTTTATTCGCTTTACGCCCATACCTTGACAACTTGAGCACCTGCCAAGTTCAGAGTTGAAACTAAAATGCCCTAAACTAAAACCTCTAACCTGAGACTCAGGCATTCTAGCAAACAAAGCCCTGATCAAATTAAAAGCACCAACATAGGTTGCAGGAATAGATCTTGGAGTTTTTCCAATTGGTTTTTGATCAATGGTGTTGATCACTTTAAAGGTCTCAAAATTTTTAAATTTAAGACCTTGAGACTCTTTGCTGTGCAGTTCATTTTTACCAAAAGCCAAAGTGTCCATGATAAGCGAACTTTTACCACTGCCCGAAACCCCAGAAACTCCAATAAGTGAATTAAGTGGCAGGTCTACGCTTAGATTTTTTAAGTTGTTAAGCGTAACACCTTCTGCACCAAAGGTTTTTATACACTTACTATTATCTTTAGTCTTAAGAGTTTTTTCTAATGGATCTCTAAGGTTGCGTTTTATTTGCTTTTCACGTTTTAGATAAGCACCAGTCAAGGTCGACTCTTTTCTATTTACAAAATCTTTATATGTCTCTTGAGCTAAAACCTCACCACCCATATGCCCAGCACCTGGTCCCACTTCAATAATATAATCAGCCTGTCTCATAGTCTCTTCATCATGCTCTACAACAACAACCGTATTTCCTTGATCTTTAATACGCTCAATAACCTTTAGAAGTTTTTTATGATCATGGGCATGAAGGCCAATTGAGGGTTCATCTAAAACATAAAGAACACCACTCATGGGATTACCTAATTGAGAGGCTAATCTTAAGCGCTGCCTCTCTCCTCCAGAAAGTGTTTCTGAACCACGATCTAAAGACAGGTACGATAAGCCCACTTCAAAAAGATAACTTAAACGACTTATAAGCTCTTTTAGAATAGGCTCAGATACTTGAGGTCTGTTTAGTTTAAAGGATTTTAACTTTTCTAAGAGCTCCTCAATACTTAAACTACAAAGTTGATCAAGACTAAAACCATTGACTAAAACTGATCTTGAACGTTCGTTAAGGCGTGTTCCCATACAATCCACACAGGCAATATAAGAATTAGATAGGCTTTTATACTGTTTGGTTGAGACATTCATGTACATTCCGCCAGAGCCAATTCTGTCTTCTTGTTCATACTCTTCTAAATCAATTCGACCAAGACCACCACAAGCTGCACAAGCCCCTTGATTATTGTTAAAGCTAAAATGTCTAGGTTCTAGATCAGGAAAAGA
>JALZUR010000047.1 GCA_023301025.1 Bdellovibrionales bacterium
GACTTCTTCATCATCATAAATAATAATAAAATCTAGATCAGATTTAATACCCACTTCTTTTGTAGACATTTTCCCTAAGAACAAAAGATCTAAGCCTTGCGAATCTTTCATTATATTTCTAATTATAGATTCATATGAGTTAGTTAAATGACTCCCTAATTTTAATAGATTAGTATTTTTAATAAAATCATTTGTAGCTACAATTTTTTCAACCATTTTCATATCTACCAAAAAATTTAAAAGCTCTTCACCCTTTAAGCTACTAAAGTCATATTTTCTTAAAAGAAAATGATCTAAAAGAGAAGGACGTCTTGATAAAATTTGACAACCAAACTTTGAATAGCACAACAGATCAATAAAAGAGTATTTAATACTTTTTTGAGATAAAATGGCGTTAAGATAAGGAACAAATCTTTTATTTCGTTCAGGAAAAAAAAGTGAAAAATTATCTAAAGCTTTTTTTTCTAAATCTTTTTTATTTCTTATCTCTTTTTTAATCTCAGCCACAAAGTCTTCTCGGCTGCTTTTTTGCTTGCTTACTCTTCCAAATAAATTTTTAGATGAGTTTGTGTAATCATCAATAACATTTTTTACATTTGATAAAGCTTCATAAATTGTTTGATTAAATCCTTTGGAGAATTTTTCCTTATCCCAATAAAAACCACCCATTACATTATGGGCGTGAAGTACCCCTTCAGCCTGTCTTAAAACGTGATACGCTTTTTTTAAATCTTTAAAGATGTCTGTATGAATCTCTCTTTGTATAAAAAGATCTATGAGCTCAAAAGTTGATTTGTCTCTAAATTCATAGTCTTTTCCACCGTATAAGATTTGATGAGTTTGTACAAAAAGTTCAACATCTCTTATTCCACCTTCACCAAGCTTTATATGAATCTTTTTTTCATCAATTGTTTTTCTATATGTTTTTCTAAGATTTAAAAAACTGTGAAAAAAATTAGAACTTAAATATTTTCTATAGCAAAAAGAACTAACAATCTCTTCAACTTTTTTTATAACTTCTTTATGACCCAGCTCTATCCTAAGCCTAGTGTAGGAGTACCTTTCCCAAGGGTCAGACGTCTTCCACAAGTGGTGTCCTAAAGACACTGGAGAACAGATTAAAGGTGCATCTTTACCACCAGGTCTAAGATCAAAATCTAATTCAAAGCCTTTTGGTATGAGCTCAGATGAAGATACTTCTTTATTAAAAGCTCTAACTTTTTTTAAATATCCCGGTTCACCAAAAAAAATAAGATCTATGTCTGAACTTAAATTAAGCTCTCTTGAACCTAACTTTCCCATATAGGCCAAAGAAATTTTATCTTCCTCATTAAAGTGCTTCGACCATACCTCTTTTAATAGATCTTCAACACTTTTAGTCCATGAGGACGTAACAACCTTAGGTGAATACTTTTCAGAAACAAAGGCCTCAGAGTGTCTTATCCATTCTAAGTATTTTTTTTCTGTAAATTTTTGCTTTTTGTTATTATTGATGTCTTTTAAAATTTCATTTAAAATTCTATCATCTAATGTAAAATCTTTTTTGTCATAAAACTCTTTTAAGGTCTTAAGAGTTTTATCAGAGTATAAAAAAAGTTCGTGTTCTTTTAGCGAAGAAATGGCGACCATTTTGCATGATAATAATTGTATCTATCGCCCTGATTGATGGGTATTACACTAGAGCCATCACTTTTTGCGATATAGAGTTTTTTCTTTCCTGACCTATTTGATATAAAAGAAATAAAACGACCGTCTGGGCTGTAACTTGGACTCTCATTATTAGACCACAATCCATTAGACCTTTTTTTCTGCGTTATACGTTTTAAACCTGTACCATCAACATTGATCGTGAAAATATCAAAATGTCCTTCAGCCCAGCCCGCAAAAGCTAACTTAGTACCATCAGGTGACCAACTTGGAGCAGAATTATACCTGCCAGCAAAAGTTAATCTTTTTGGAACTTTGTTGTTGATGTCCATCACATAAAGCATTGGTCGTCCACTGCGATCAGAAGAAAAAGCCAATTTTTTACCGTCAGGAGAAAGGTTAGCCTCAACATTCATTGCCCGCCCTGGGCCTTTTGTAAGTCTATCTATAATAGAGCCATTAAGACCTATTCTAAAAATATCTGGCACACCACCTTGAGTTAGAGTCATGGCAATGCTTTTTCCATCAGGAAAAAAAGATCCCCCTGAATTTATACCCGGGCGTGATGAAAGCATAGTTACTTTAGAGGTTCTTAAATCATGGACATATAAATTTGCATTTCGCATGCCGGACTTTGGCTGAATCGTTATAGAACTGTATACAATTTGATTTCCACCAGGAGACCACGAAGGTGACAGTGAAGAGGCTTTGTGAGTGCTTTTTCTTTTTAAAGCACTCCCATCCCAGTTCATTATATAAACCTCTTTCCAACCATTTCCAACTTTATCAGTGGTCACTGCAAATTTAGTATTAAATATAGATTTCTTACCCGTTAGCTTTTTAACAAAATCATCAGAAAAATTATTTGCGATGTTGTTCACATTACCGCTGTATACTTTATCAAAGGCAAGCTTAAAACTTTTTAAGAAATACACTTTAAACTGAACAACATCTGAGTTGTTAGATTTTTTACTAGTGCTTCCAGAGATCAAAAATTCAATACCATCAGCATAAAGTTTCTCTGATGCTTCTGTTGTAAGATCTTTATTTGACGAGTTTACACTTTGATTTTTTATAATCTGAAAATACGTTGAGAATTCTAAATTCTTTGTGATTGTAGAATTTAAAGTGCTCATGTTTATCGAAGATGTACCAATAGGTTTTGAAAAAACAACAGTACTTTTTTTAGAACCAGCTTCTCCAACTTGTATTTTTAGTCTTTCAGCATTTGAAACACTAGATATTCCAAATATAATCAAAAAAAACACTAAACTTTTTATTAACTTCATATCTACCCCTAACTCTTAAGGAAAAGAAAGCACAACACCTTCATACATTACTATACTCTTAAACTTTTCAGGCGGAGGATTAAAGGGCGAGGCACTTATAATCGCTTCCATAACCTTTTCATCATAAATCTTGTTTCCAGAAGATTGAACTAAGTTTTTATAAACTAGATTTCCGTCATGATCTATTTTTATTTCTACAACAGCTTGAAGATTGCTCTCTAAAAGCCATTTTGGAAGCTCCCAATCTGTTGATATTGCAGCATGTAAGACTTCTTTGTAGTTAGTGTACTCTATTTTTTCTACACCAATCAAACCTGTACCTTTAGACAGTCTATTGCCTTTAATCTCTTTTTGTTTTTGTTTTAAGGCTTCTAGTGCTTCTTGTTCTTTTTCTTTTCTTTTAAGATCATTTAGCTTTTTAAAAGCATCCATTTCAGTGTTTGTTTCTTTAGGAGCTTCAACAGGCTTATCTTCTTTTTTCGAAACCTCTTTTTTGGCTTCTTTTTGAGCTGTTTGTGTTTTAAGTTTTTCTACCACTGGTGTAGTCTTTGGTTTTGAAGCTTTCTTAGTGTCATCTTTTTTTTCTACCGTCTCTTCTATATCAGGTAGAATAGGAACAATCTTTTGATCTTTTTCTGGCATAGCCAAAATATCAACTTTAATAGATTTTTGAAAAGGCTTAACCTCTTTAGAAAAGTAGGGCTTCACAACCAATACAGCTAGAATGCTTAAATGGAGTAAAACAGAGTATACTAAAGGCTTTTTACTTTCTTCACCAAAAGTCATTGAACCTCTTCAGTAATCAAAGCAATATCAGTAATCCCACTGTTCTTAATCACTGATAGCACTTGAGCTACTGTTCCATACCTAGCTTGTTTATCAGCTTCAACTCGTGCTGATTTATTATTATCTTTTACCATTGCACGTAAATCAGAAAGTTTAATTTTTTTCTTTCCTACAAAAATTTGATTTTGACTGTTTATAACAATATCCACAGGTTTTTTAACTTCTACAGCATCTGTTCTTTTTGTTTCTGGTAGTTCTACAACAACGCCTGTCTTTGCCATAGGAGCCGTAACCATAAAAATTATAAGCAGTACAAGCATCACATCCACTAGTGGTGTAACATTTATTTCACTCATTGTTTGTCTACGACCACCGCCGCCTGAACTCATTCCCATTTAGAAAAAATTCCTTTCAGCTATATTAACTAGATCATTCGCAAAGCTACTGAGATCATGCTCTAGCTTTTTAATTTTTCCTAAATAATGATTATACGCAATGGTTGCAGGAATGGCTGCTGCTAATCCAACAGCTGTTGCTATTAGTGCTTCTGAAATTCCAGGAGCTACCACTGCTAAACTCGCACTCTTCATTAAACCAATTTTTTGAAACGAAGACATGATTCCCCAAACCGTACCGAATAGTCCAATAAATGGAGCTGTACTTCCTGTAGTTGCTAAAAAGGCTAAACCTTTTTCAGCTTCCATCACTCTATCTTCAACAGAGTTTTTTAGAGCTCTTTCTAAAGTTTCACCTTTAGTTAAAAAGCCAGAATTTTGTTTTTCTGCACCTTTAATTTTTTTGATCTCTTTAAAACCTGTTAAGAAAATATGAAAAGATGCAGACTTCTTGTACTCTTTACTTTTTTCTGCAATTTCATCCATTGTGGATGCGTCTAAAAAAGCTTTTTGAAAATCAGAATTAGAGCTAAAAATGTCTCCAAATATCTTCTTTTTCTTAAAAATGATTAACCAAGAAAAAATAGACATTCCAACCAGAAGTAAGAAGGTAAACTTAACTACCAAACCTGCAGACATTATTGCATGCCAAGCAGAAAAATCAGCTGCAACCTGAACGGCCTCTTCACCCATAACTAAAAACTCCTTATCAATTCAAAACACCTAATAAGATTATTCTTTGAGAGGCGTTTAAACAAGTTTCATAAGAGTATTTGTTCAACAAGATTGATAAAAGTTTAAAGTTTGTGCAAAACTTTTTCTAATAACTTCTTAATCATTAAACACGTAAAACTACAATATACTTGATGAACATAAAAGTAGACTGTTGTATTTTTAGAAAATGGATAATTTTACTCACTCTTTAATTGGACTAGCCTTTGGTGAGGTTTTTTATCAGTTTGCGAAAAAAAAGACATCACAGCCAAGATCTCTTTTCTACTGCACCTCAATTTTAGCAAATAATTTTCCTGACATTGATCTGGTCTATAGCCTTTTTGACTCAACGAGTTTAGGCTACCTTGTTCACCACAGGGGCTACACCCATACCTTTGTCTGGCTTGTGCCTCAGTTTTTCTTACTGAGCCTTCTAACAAGCCTTTATCAAAAAATTACAAAAAACTACGTCTCTCAAAAACAAAATCTTTTACTTTATTTAACATCCCTAATTGGACTTACACTTCACATAGGTATGGATGCCTTTAATGTTTACGGGGTTCACCCTCTTCATCCCTTTAATGAGAACTGGTTTTACGGCGATAGAATTTTTATTATTGAACCTTTGATCTGGTCAGCACTTTTACCGCTGTTTTTAGTGTCTGTAAAAACTAAGTGGAAGTATTTAATTTTAGCGGCCCCAGTTCTTTTAATGACTCTTGGCTTTGCTCTTAAGGCTTTAACTATTTACAGCCTTGCGCTCGTCTTTTTAACTTTTTTTGGACTACTGTTTTTCTTGTTAAAAATAGACTTCAAAAACAACAGTCTAAGCTCAAAATCTTTACCGAAGTTTTTAGATAAACCTTTTGTTAGTCTTTATGCCTTTTTATTAGTCTTATGTGTCTTTTTAGTCGCAGGCGGCACTGTAAAAAATCAGATCCTAAAACAAACAAAAGACCATCAACTCAATGATCTCTACGATATAGCTCTCTCACCAGCACCGGCAAACCCCTTTTGTTGGGTATTTTTACTGGCTGACGGGAATTCTGTAGACTACAGAATACACAAAGGGATCTACAATCTCATACCTTTTATAAAATGCCCCTCTTTCTTTAGCCGAAAAACCTATCAATTAAGCAATACTATTGAAATGCCTATTAATTCATCGAATATTACATTTACTGGTTTTTTAAGAGCAACAAAACAATCTCTTACTGAAGATATTGAATCTAACTGCCGTTTAAAGGCTTGGTTTCAGTTTACAAGAATACCCTTTAAATTAAGTACACTTAAGTTAAATGCTGATCTAGGTAAGAAAAATGGTAAAAACAAAGTGCAAAACGACATCTACTTTGATGCAAGGTTTTTAAGAGATCGTAACGAAAAAAGCTTTGCAACCTTTGAGACTGGTGAAGAGAAAAAACATGAGTGTCCTCCTTATCCAGCTCCGTGGAATGCTCCATTTAAGGGACTAAAAACTGTTGAAAAATAAGCCTTTTGTGCACTTAAAACACCACTTTAACACGCCGTTTATTTAATACGAGTTAGCCACATATCTGGGTTAGAGTTTTTTCTATGAACGATAAAGTCTATATAGAAGATCTTAAGAATCATGTTGATAAAGAAGTCACCTTAAAAGGTTGGGTCTACAACTTAAGAGCCTCTAGTAAAAAAATAAAATTTTTAATTCTTAGAGACGGCACAGGTTTATGTCAGTGCGTTTACTTTAAAGGCGAGTGCGAAGAAAAATCTTTAGAACACTTTGCTGAACTCACACAAGAGTCTTCTGTTGAAGTAAGAGGTTTAGTAAAAGCTGAACCAAGAAGCCCTGGCGGTTTTGAACTGTCTGCAAAAAGTTTTAAAATTTTATCACCCTCTGCGGACTACCCTATTACTCCAAAAGAGCATGGTGTTGATTTTTTAATGAACCACAGACATCTTTGGCTGCGTTCTAAAAAACAACACGCTATTGTTAGAGTACGAAGTGAAATTGTTAAAGCTTCTAGAGACTTTTTTGATTCAAGAAATTTTACATTGTGTGACACCCCAATTCTTACACCTAATGCCTGTGAGGGAACATCAACGCTTTTTGAAACTAAGTACTTTGATGGCTCAGCTTATCTTTCGCAAAGTGGTCAACTCTACAGTGAAGCTAATGCCATGGCACATGGTAAGGTTTACTGCTTTGGACCTACCTTTAGAGCAGAAAAATCTAAAACACGAAGACACCTTTTAGAGTTTTGGATGATTGAGCCTGAAATGGCTTTTTTTGATTTAAACGAAAATATGGATCTTGCAGATGAGTTTGTGACTTATGTTGTTCAAACTGTTTTAAAAAACAAAGCTGAAGAGTTAAAAACTTTAGAACGAGACACTTCAAAACTTGAAAAGATCAAAGGGGACTTTAAACGCCTTCACTACAACGAAGCTTGTGAAATTATTTTAAAAGAAAATCCAAACTTTAACGTAGGTGATGATTTTGGTGCTCCTGATGAAACCATTGTAAGTTCTCACTTTGAACAGCCTGTTTTTGTTCACAACTACCCAAAGGCTATAAAAGCTTTTTATATGAAAGAGGATCCAAAAAACTCTAGCGAGAGTTTAAGTTGCGATCTTTTAGCCACTGAAGGTTACGGAGAACTAATAGGTGGTGGTCAGCGTGAAGACTCTTATGATGTTCTTTTAAAAAAGATCAAAGAGCATAACTTAAATCCTAAAGATTTCGATTGGTATCTGGATATAAGAAAATATGGCTCTGTCCCCCACTCAGGTTTTGGTATGGGTTTAGAAAGATGTGTCTCTTGGATTTGTGGGTTGTCCCATATTCGTGAAACTATCCCTTTTCCTAGAATGTATGGTAGAAACCGCCCCTAAATTGGAGATTTAATATGGAAATGTCTTACACAGATCAAATAAAAAGATTAGATGAAAAAAATCAAAAAGCACTTGAAGGTGGCGGATCAGAACGTGTGGCTAAACACAAAAAAGGCGAGCGCTACACGGCACGTGAACGCGTTAATATTCTTCTTGATCCGGCCTCATTTGTTGAGCTTGATAGATTTGTTACGCACAGGTGTACAAATTTTGGAATGGAAAAAAACAAACAAGCAGGTGACGGCGTTATAACTGGTTACGGTCGCATCAACGGACGCCTTGTTTATGTGTTCAGCCAAGACTTCACAGTGTATGGCGGAAGTATGTCTAGAACAACGGCTAATAAGATTTGTAAAATTATGGACCTTGCCGCTGAAAACGGCGCACCTATAATCGGGATTTGTGATTCTGGTGGAGCTAGAATTCAAGAAGGGGTTGAAGCCTTAGGTGGTTACGGTGATATCTTTTTTAGAAACACCAGATACTCTGGTCTTGTACCACAAATCTCTGCAATCATGGGTCCTTCAGCTGGGGGTGCCGTTTATAGCCCTTCCCTTACAGACTTTACATTTATGGTTAAAGACACAAGCTATATGTTTGTTACTGGTCCTGACGTTATCAAAACTGTAACTCACGAAGAGGTAACAAAAGAAGAACTAGGTGGGGCAGAAACTCACAACAGAAAATCAGGGGTTGCGCACTTTGCAGCTCAGGATGATAAACAGCTTCTTTTGTTGATCAGAGAACTCTTAACTTTTATTCCTAACAACAACTTAGATGATCCCCCAAAATTTTCGACAGAGCATTTAATCACTAGCTCTCAAAAAAAACTAGAAAGTATTATCCCTACAAATTCAAAAAAACCATACGATATAAAAGAACTTATCAAACGCGTTGTTGATGAAAACTACTTCTTTGAAGTTCACCAGCATTTTGCTGAAAATATAGTTGTAGGCTTTGCAAGACTTAACGGAAATTCTGTTGGAATTGTTGCAAACCAACCTCAACATTTAGCAGGATGTTTAAACATTGATGCTAGCAGAAAAGCTGCACGGTTTATTAGGTTTTGTGATTCTTTTAACATTCCAATTGTTAGCTTTGTTGACGTTCCAGGTTTTTTACCAGGCACAGATCAAGAGTGGCAGGGTATTATCACTCACGGTGCAAAACTTGTGTATGCCTATGCAGAAGCTACTGTTCCAAAAATAACTGTTATTACAAGAAAAGCCTACGGGGGTGCCTACATAGTTATGGCCTCTAAACACATTGGGGCTGACATAAACTTAGCTTACCCAGGGGCTGAGATTGCAGTCATGGGTGCAGAGGGTGCTGTAAACATTATTTTTAGACGAGACTTGATGGCCGCTGAAGATTCAGCAGCCTTAAAAGAAGAGATCATGAACAACTATGAAGAAAAGTTTAACAACCCATATGTTGCAGCAGAGCTTGGATACATTGATGAAGTCATTGAGCCTGCAGACACAAGAAAAAGACTTATTGATTCTATTGAGATGTTAAAAAATAAACGATCAAAGCTTCCAGATAAGAAACATGGAAACTGCCCACTTTAATTTTATATTTAGAACTGTAAATAAGGAGCCTAACTGTGTTTAAAAAAATACTTGTAGCCAACCGCGGAGAAGTAGCCATACGCATAACACGCTCAGCAAGAGAGATGGGCATAGATACAGTTGCTGTCTACAGCGAAGCTGATAGAACAAGCCTTCATGTGCTCTTAGCAGATGAAGCTTACGAGATTGGTCCGGCACCTAGTAAAGACTCTTACTTAAATATTAAAAAAATTATTGAAGTCGCAAAAGAATCTGGAGCAGAGGCCATTCACCCAGGTTACGGATTTTTAAGTGAATCGGCAGATTTTGTTAAAGCTGTGACAGATGCAGGTCTTGTGTTTATTGGCGCCACTCAAGAAAATATTGAAAAGATGGGGGATAAGCTTGCAGCAAGGGAACTTATGGAAGCTGTAAAGGTTCCCATCGTTCCTGGAAGTGACAGCTCTGTTGACACAGAAGATGAAGCTGCAACTTGGGCTAAAAAAATTGGCTATCCTTTAATGATCAAAGCCTCTGCTGGTGGTGGCGGTAAAGGGATTAGAGTTGTTACAAAAGACTCAGAGCTTAAAAGTGCCTTTCGTGCAGCGCGCTCTGAAGGTAAAAATTATTTTAATGATGACACTGTTTTTATGGAACGCTTTATTCAAAATCCAAAGCACATTGAGATTCAAGTCTTTGGAGATCAGTTTGGAAATGTGATTCATCTTTTTGATAGAGAGTGCTCCATACAAAGACGCCATCAAAAAATTATTGAAGAAGCCCCGAGTGTTTCTGTTCCAGAGGATGTTAGACAAAAGATGGGTGAAGTTGCAGTGGCTGCTGCAAAGTCTATTAACTATGAAGGTGCAGGAACTATTGAATTTATTTTTGACAACAGTTCAAAAGAATTCTTTTTTATGGAAATGAACACTAGGCTTCAAGTAGAGCACCCAGTGACAGAGGCCATCACTGGTGTTGATTTAGTTAAAGAGCAGATCCGTGTGGCTTATGGTGAAAAGTTAAGAATAACTCAAGACGAACTGAAAATTAATGGCCACGCTATCGAACTTAGAATTTGTGCAGAAGATCCTGCAACCTTTTTACCGAGTGCAGGAAAGATTGCCAGATGCAGAACTCCGCAAGGTCCTTTTGTAAGATTTGATGGCTATATGTATGCTGGCTATGAAGTTACAATTTACTATGATCCAATGCTTGCAAAACTTATTGTTTGGGGAAAAGACAGAACCTCTTGTATTGAAAGACTAAAAAGAGCTTTAGCTGAATTTTCTGTAACAGGAATTAAAACAAACACCGTACTTCACAAAAATATTATTGATCATCCAACATTTTTAGATGGCAGCTACACCACGCAGTTTGTGGACAAGCAGTTAACACCTAGCAATCAAAAAAGTTTTTTCACCTATGTAGATGATGAAGTCTTTTTGATCACAGCAGCTATCAAAGCCTATCAAGCTCATAAGAGTAGACAGATTGATAACTTATCTACAATGAGTAAGTGGAGACAGGTCACTAGACAAGAGGTTTTAAAGCGCTAAATACAGTGCACCTTTTTTTTAAAAAAAAAGCATTTATTATACGTGCTTTGAAAAATTATAAGAACGGGACAAACACTCCCAAAGATTTAAGGAATCAATATGTTATTTAGTGCAAAAGTAAACAAACATGAGTATCAGATCACTGTTAATGAAAAAAGAAGTGAGTGGGTGATCTGCATTAAATCAAAAATTTCTGAAAATTGGAAAGAAGTCTCCATTTCAAAAAAGAACTTTCAAACTGCAGAAGATGGTTTAGTTAGCCTACTTTATAAAAACTCATCTTACCTTTTAGACCTTGTACCTGAAGGCACAGACTACAACGTATACACTAGAGGCTCTTACAGAACCGTAAGTATTATTGACGATGAAAAACAGCTTAGAGATCAGCTTATGGGTGGTGGGACACTTGGTGGACAGCAAAACCTAAAGTCTGGAATGCCCGGAAAGATTGTAAGTATTTTTGTAAATCCAGGAGATAAAGTAAAAGAAGGTGATCCTCTACTAATTATGGAAGCCATGAAAATGGAAAATGAAATGCTTGCCACTGCAGAAACAACTATAGATCAAGTGCACGTCAAAGAAGGCCAGAACGTAGATTCTGGTGTAACTTTAGTGTCTTTTAAAAAACCTGATTAGCACCATTTGGATCTGTAAATAAAAACTTTAAAAATGTCTTAAGCCTTAATACATCTTTTCTATTCCAAGGGGCTGCTTTTACTAAATACTCATGACTTGCAGTCATCTCAATCACGCAAGCTTGTTTGAGATCCAAATCTTTTGGAAGCTGTTCACTTTTTAAAATCACGCCATCACCTAAAGACTGAAACTGACTTTTATACAAAAAGCCTAAAAATTTAAAGCGTAAAGGCAGCTTCTCAAAACTTGTTTCACTCACTACAAAAGTAATCTTACTTAAAAGATCTTTTTTCTTAATAAACTCTTTGGTGTTTTCATGCACTTGCTCTTGAGAAAAATTTTTAAATCTATTTGATACAAAAGCCCACTTCATAAGTTTTTTTACAGCTTTTAAATACAAAGGTTCTTTTTTTCTTGGCTCACCATAAAAGACTTTATAAGAAGACACACCGTTTAGAGGGCCTTGCATAAGGTAAACATGTTTAAGTAAAGAGTCATCAATGCTGTTAAGCATATAAAAGCTCTCTAATGCACCCTTACTATGGGCTAAAACAACAAGAGTCTTTTTCTGTTTCTTATAAATTTTATTTGTAAATTCAATTAACCTCTTAGATTCATCAAGAGGAGATTTGATAGAGCTTGAGTTAAACTTATGAATTTGCGCTAGTGGTACACCAGATTCAATTAAAAAGTATTTATACTCTGTCATATAAAAAGGTATAAACTCATTAAAAATTCCAGGAACCAAAATAAAACTGTAATCTTTTAAATTTTTTAAAGGAAGAGTATTATCACTGCAATTAGATTCAGCATAGTTGTAAGGAAAAAGAAAACCTAAAAACAAGAAAAGAAGTGTGAGCCTAACATAGCTAGATTTTAAAAAATAATTTATTTTAAAGACAAGATTGATCATAACGACAAAGTTTTAATTAAAATTTTACTCTCATCATCTGTTTCACCAATGCGATTTTGAATCTTTTGATCTTTAAAGGGTATAAACTTAATTAGACCTGAAGTTTTAACAACAGCACCTGATTCTTTTTCAAAAACATTTGCAGCACAGTAGCCCATACGTGAAGCTAAAAGTCTGTCGTGTGAGTTAGGTTTTCCTCCGCGTTGTAAGTGACCTAAAACTACAGCTCTTGCATCCACAGATAAACTTGCTTCTAATTTTTCTTTTACAAAGTGGGCTGCACTTAAAATATTTGGATCAACAGACTCTAGTACAACTATAAGACTTGCTCTTTTGCCTTTTCTTATACTTTTAGAAACCACTTCAATACATTCTGTAAGTGCGTCTTTTTTATTGATATCTAGAACAAATTCAGCACCTCCAGCAAGGCCTACATCAAATGCCAAAGCAGACGACTTTCTACCCATGACTTCAATAATAAAAGTTCTTTCATGTGAATTAGCTGTGTCTCTTACCCGGTCCATAGCTTCAACAGCTGTATTTGTTGCCGTATCATAACCAATACTGTCTTCACTTAAAAAGTAATCATTGTCGATTGTGCAAGGAACCCCAATCACTTGAATATCTGAATGCTCTTTATTAAAAACACTAAGACCTGTAATTGTACCATCTCCTCCAAGACCAATAAGTCTTGATATGTTTTTGCTTTTTAAGTTTTTATAAGCTGATTCTCTATTTTCTTTTATCAAAAAGTCTTTTGATCGAGAAGTTTTTAAAACCGTTCCGCCCTGATGAACTATATTTGCTACAGATCTTAAATCTAACTCTTTAAATTGATCTAAAATGAGACCATTGTATCCATTTAAAAAGCCATAAATTTTATATTTTTGCTCAATCGAAGCTCTAACCACAGATCTTAGAGCTGCATTCATACCAGGACTATCACCACCACTAGAAAAAACACCTATATTCATATAACTGTTTTATCATAAGAGAGATTTAATTTTTAGTAATTTTAAAGCTTACGTGCTTTATTATCTAATCTTTGAAAAGAATTTGGATCCATGCTGCTCTTTGCTAAAGCGATAAGGCTTTTAATCTCTGAAACACCTTTAGCTCTTTCATAGCTTACCTTTGTACTGTTTAGATACTCAACAGCAACTTCTGCAATGATGCTAAACTGATCAAGGTCACCTTTGTTAAGGCTTGCTTCTGCCATTTTAATAGTTTCATTAAGACGAGTATAAGGAGCTTTACTATAAGCCGCTTGTGATACTGAACTCATTAAAAAAATAATACTAAATAAAACTGTTTTCATGACTAACCTCTTACTACAAAATAGCAAAGGTTATGCCAGCTTAAGAGCAATACAAGCCGTTTAAAATGTTATAAATAATACAGCTGTCGATAGATTTAACAGTCAAAAAACTTTTTCTTAAATAACAAACGTAAAAAAGCTAGTGAAACACTAGCTTTAAATCTGACAAATACAATTAAAATTTAAGTTTTTTTATGAAACAAAAAATCTAGATCTATTTAGATTTATAGTTTGTTTATCAAATAAGGAACCTCACAGCCACAGCTGTAGGTTTTTTTATCAGCTGAAAGAACGCCATCAATAGACTCACCAATCATATCATCCTTAAAATCAAGCTCATATCCTTGCTCAAGAAAATAGGCGTGACTCTTAGGATTTTTTGCAATTTCATCACAAACTTTAAAAGTAGATAAAAATATTCCACTTCCTTGTCTTCGTGTAAACTCGGTATTGTTTTCTTTGTAAACACTTAGTCGAATATCAAGATACCCAGATTTTTTGCCAGCCTTAACTTCAAAACCAGATGTCTCGTCTACGTTTATAATGTCATCTACGACTACGTTGTAGACTTGATCAACTAATTCAATTTGATCTATAATTTCAGGCGCCAAAGGTAACGCTAGAGCCTGTGCCGAAGTAAAAGCTATTAAAAAAGCTAAAAATAGTTTATTCATTGTGTTCATTTCCTTATTAGTAAAACTATTGCATTTAGTATGCCAATGTATTTTAAGAATGTTCTAGAACACTACAAAGGCTTTTATTTATCCTAAAATTATATTTATTAAATTTTAATAAAATTACAAGATCTAGATAATTTTTGCTTATTTAATGTTATTCTTACAAATTTTAGTGAATTTTTCTGTAAATAGATTAGACAATCACAAAAAATTGTCATTTTTAAAATTGGCGGAGAGGGAGGGATTCGAACCCTCGAGACGCTATTAACGCCCACACGCGTTCCAGGCGTGCGCATTCAACCACTCTGCCACCTCTCCGAAAAGTAGAATGGAATATATCAATATAATTTAAGATTTGTAAATATCTAGTGAGATTTAAAACTTAACAATCTGATAAGCAACAGCACTCTCAAGATCACATGATGTTTGACCATCTGGGCACAAGAGCACTCTTAAGCAAAGACTCCCTGCTGCACTGCAGTCTTTCCAGAGCCTCTGTGACACAGAGTCTGCTATAGGGACTTGAATAGTGTTTGAAACTACAGATGGATCATTGCTGCTAGCTGGTGTTTGTGCAGTAGCATTTAGATTGCTTGAGCCATAACTAGCATCATCCCACTTTAGATGCTCAGCTTTTAAAGAAGTACAAAATTGCATTGCACTACCATCTGCATTTATAAATTCAGAATCTTCACAAAAAGGATCGTTTTCATCAGCAGGAAGACAAAACCCTGTTCCATTTGCAACTGTATCAGTAAAACTCCCATTATTAGCTTGCTGGTCTTCTGTTGAATTATCAGGGACAGGGTTGTTGTTTTGTTCACCTTCGATTTCAGGTAATGCACAAAATTTTCTATCTCCTACTTCTTTTACAAAAGCTCCTTCTTTAAGACACTTAGGCGCAAAACCACCATCACATCCATTTCCGACAGCTGCTCTGTTTTGAGCTTCTTTTAGTTTAAGAGTTAAAAGAAAAAGTTTTTCTTGAACACCTTTATTCATTTTTAAATCTGAGTGCACAGCATTAGCATTTTTTTGATTTAAAATGATCTGACTAACAAGTAAAGAACTCATTACCGCAAGCACCATAACAAACACCATACCAGCCATACCGGACTCAGAATTTTTAACGTCCATATTTTTTTTACTTAAATTTTTCATCTTCTTAAGTTGTCCCATAGAAGTACGCTTTTAAAAAAATACAAAGATCCATAAATAGACTCTTCGACAAGAATATCCTCTTGTAGGTTGGTACCACTTGCATCAAAACCAACAGCACGCATATCATCATCTATTATATTATTGTTAACTAAAGTTATATAAAACACTTTATCAATGTCTTTATAGTTAGATCTTGTTCGAGAATCACCTTGAACAAGTGCACAAGCTGGAACATCTAATTGATCATCAGGACACCAAAAATTTCTGTTGCCTGATAAAAATTTTCTTACAGTTATATCTATCTGAACCACTCGAACTGCTACATTATTAACAGCTGGTGTTGTAGACGTGAGTTCTAGTTTTACAATATTACTAAAGGTAAAAGCTGCAGTCCCTGAAGAAAGTGTAGAACTGCTGCCAGGTGCTGTTCCTGTGGTAGAAATTAAAAGTTCTCCTGGGGTTTGAACCGTAGGTTCTCTAAAGTAAAAAGCTGTTCCTTTTAAGTTTCCAAAAGTGTTACCAATATTAGGAGAACCTGTTTCTCTTAAAAAAAGTGCAATAGCCACAGTTTGTGGAGTTGCAACATCAAAGCCTGAGTCATAGTCTAAAAGTATTTCACCTTTTTGATCTGCAGCAATATTTCCGATGGGGTTTGAGGTCCATCTTGTATTCACGGCCATTCCTAAATATTGAGGCAAAAGTCGCTCTAACATGCTTACATCTGTTTTTAATGAAATTTGCTCATTTGCTACTGTTGAAGTTTCAAAAAGCTTCATTAATGAATAGGCCCCACCTAACATTAAAAACGTCATCATACTCATAGAGATGATTAACTCTATAAGTGTAAAGCCTCTTTGGCTTTTTTTAATGCTTTTACTCTTTAACGTTTTCACTAACTTCTTCTCTTTTAAATTAAAAAATCATCTTATAAATTAAGGACCAAAAGTATCGCTATCGCTATCACTTTCACTTTCTCTTTCTGCTTCTTCTTCTGCTTCACGTGCTTCTTTTTCAGCGTTAAGTTGATCTAAAACCCTTTGAGCTTCATCCGCTGTTGCTTGAGCTGCAGCCGCTGCTGCATTAGCATCTGCCACTGCTTTCGCTGCTGTAGATATAGCACCAACATAAGTAGCAGTACTACTTGGATTTGCTCCTAAATGGTCTTGCGAAACGTCAATTGATTCGGTAAGTGCATTACTTGCAGCAGTTGCTGATGCTTGAGCTAAGTTCGCATTTTCTTGAGCTTCATTTGCGTTTGCTTGCGCATTTGCAATAGGTCCATTTAAACTGGCGGAGTTGCCCTCTGCTGCTATGCTCTCACTTGAAGAAGTTGAAAGATCTTGGTTATTTGCATTGATTCTCGAAGTTTCTTCCCCTGTGTTTTTAGCAGCTTCAGCATGATCTTCTGCCTCACTAACGATAGTATTAATATCTCTAATTTGCTCATCAGCAGTACGACCGTTTGAAGGCGGCCCAGTTGGAGAAATTGGTCGGCCTGACAGTTGTGAGGCTTCTAAAGCCGCACCATAATCTCGATAAACAGCACCATCAACTGAATAGTATGAATTAGTTGGATCAGATGATGAGTTAGAGTTTGAAACTCCCGCTCGTGTAACTTGACCACTTCCACCAGTACCTCTGGACATTGAAGGCTTTCGACTAACATTTCCGACAGAATCAATCAGTACTGCACTAAATCTTATATTACACCCACCTGCCGTTGATGGCCAAGTGTACGTCACACTATTGTGATCATTGCTAATTTGAGTATTTAAGTTTTGTCCACACGCAGTAGTTATTAAATCACAAGGTTGATAGTCTTCAAGTTCACTCATAACACTTTCTGTAGCTCGTTGTCTTTCATTAGCCATAATGCTTGCGCTAACTTTACATAAAAGAGTACCACCGAGTAAATGCTTATCTTCTGGATATGAGATAGTTACTGTTGGTTGATCATTTGCTGCTGTGATGACAGGCTCTGCAATTAAATTTGGTTCTCTGTCATAACTAAATCTTTCAGTTTTATCACATTCAAATTCTGGATCTGTACTTGCCAACTGTCTGACATTACCACGATCTAGATCAACAAAGACCTGCACTTCAAAACCAATATTAGGATTATAATTGTCTAAACTGACTAATGGATAAACTGGTATATCACCAGTTGTATCTCTATTAGGGGCCGTATCTGGCGGTTCTTGCTCAGCATAAGGACGAGGCCAATCTGTATCTAGATTAATATTACACTCTGCTAAAGTTGCTGCACCTGTATCAATTCTATACGGACGAATTTTTATACGTGCATTAGCCTCATAAAGTTCTACAATTTGTTTTCCATTAATATCTTTTCCGGGCAGCAAATTTCCAACATCAATTTGACTGATGTCCATACCATCATCACCACAAATACCAGAATCTTGATATGCAAAGAATACAGCTGCTAAAGTATTCATATAGCTGTATATGGTGTGTGGCCCTTTATAAGCACTAGCTCCATTAGTTGAAATGTTACCAGCCCAATTAAGAACTGGATCATTGGGCCACCTAATAGCAGAAAGACTATCGCCTAACGAAGAATCTTGATTTGGATTAACAGTTCCATTATCAAAAATTTCACCTTCTTGCCAATTGCCATCACTTAAATTTACAGATGCAGAGTTTATGGGAACTTTATATGTTTTAGTTTTTCCACCAGAGGCTCTAATTGTATTTAAAATATTTTGAGCCTCACTTCTACATATTGCGTAACCACCAGAAGCTTTTTCTGTAGGTTGTATAGTTCGGTTCATACTTGAAAATGAAACAGCCACAAGTAAAGTGATCATCGCAGCTGAGACCATAACAGAGACAAACGTCATACCTTTTTGGTTATGTAGATTTCTTTTCTTCATGCTTTAATATCGGTTAAAAGCTTATTTTAACTAAACATTGGTCGATAAAATCTTTAGACTTAAGTCTTTTTTTTAAGACTGTTGCCCTTGTGTTATTGTTTATTAGTTAAAATTCTTAAAATGAAGCAATTAAAGCTATCTGTAACTATATGAGATTCTTATATTCAGTTATCTTGAGGTAACTGTCCTTAAATAAAGTTTATTACTACAAAAATTGTCTTGTTTTAAAATTTTTAGACAGCCTCATAATTTGGGTCTCTCTTATAAGTCCACTATGCTATTAAAGATTGGCATTGTGTTTGCATAATATCAAATGTTCATTAAATAAGGAGAACAAATGACAAAGAAAATTATATTTGTAGCTTTAGCATCACTTTTGAGTTTGAGTGCACAGGCAAAAGATTTAACCGTGAATGCCGATACCATTTCTTATACTAACGGTAAGATTTCAAAACTTTTTCTTCCAAAAGTTTTAGGAGAAAACGGAGACAGTTATTTAATTGCAGTTGAAGACCCAACTCTAAATGATGCTGATTTTGAACTTGGTAAAAAAATATGTCAGGCTTTTGGACTTAACAGTGTTGAATCTATTGAGGCCGAAGCAAATTATGAGCTTTATGATGCTGGTTCGATCGCTGAGATTTCGAAAAGTAATAAAATTAAAGTGGTTGAAAACAGTAGAACTTTTATTACAAGATTAGAATGCAAGTAATTTAAAATATACTTTGAAAAGCTCAACTTTTTGGTTGGGTTTTTTTTCACAGTTCATCAAGTAGAGCATGTGAGAGACTCATATTGGGGACTCTAAGTTATTGTTTATTAATTAAAATTCTTAAAATAAAGAATAAATTTTTTTATCTCTATCTCTTGATTATAAATATTAAGCACTATGAGCCCTTTTATTTTTTAATATTTTAAATATCGTTAAAAACGGTGATACCAGACACAAATAACTATCTATTAAGGTTTTAACCATAAAACTTATGATATATCAGCCAATATTACACAAAAAAGAGCCTCTGATTGAGAAAAAGTAAAATTATGTTTAAGGCTGTGGAATGGCGGAGAGTGGGGGATTCGAACCCCCGAGACGCTATTAACGCCTGCTAGTTTTCAAGACTAGTGCATTCAACCGCTCTGCCAACTCTCCACTGACAGTTTTAGAGAGTATTTTAAGGAAGAGCAAATCTTTTTTTAAATTTTTATGTAGGTTTTTAAGTATTTTTACAGTTTAAGTTTTCAATTAAATATTTATAAAAATCCGTGCTTTTTTCTAGCTTATTCTTAAGGCAAAATTTAGAAGCTAAATGTTGGGGCAAGCATTAAAATGTTACCATTTCTAGAGCTGAAGGACTCTGAAATAGCTTCTTCATTTAAAGGCGAAGAGCCACTAGATAAATTTATAAATCTTTCTAGGCTTTCAACTTTTGCACCAAACCTTTCAAGTCCAAGAATTAAACCTTCAATTGGACTTTTCTTTGGGTAAAAATCAACAGCGTAATCCTCTAGACCCAATTCCGTTGCAAGGTCATCGATAGCCATATTTATGTCACCAATCTCATCGACTAAACCAGACTCTTTTGCAGCCTGTCCTAACCAAACCCTACCTTGTGCAACGCTATCAACATCTTCAATTGATGTGAACTTTCGGCCTTTTTCAACAACTCTTAAAAAAACTTCATAAATACGAGCTACATCACTTTGAAAGATTTCTTTTTCAACTTCAGTCATATCTCTTACACCAGAGCCTATGTCAGAAAATTTATTTGTTGTGACACGGTCAAAATCTAAACCCACCAAACTGTTCATAGTGTTTTTTACGTTAAATAAAACCGAAAAAACTCCAATTGAACCTGTGATTGTATTTTCTTGGGCGTAGATTTTATCAGCTCCTGCCGCAATGTAATACCCACCAGAAGCTACAACATCAGCCATTGAAACATAAATAGGTTTGTACTCAGTAAATTTCGTAACCTCTTCCCAGATAACATCAGAAGCCAAAGCACTTCCACCTGGACTGTTTATACGCAAAACCAAACCTTTTACTTTGTCATCCATTCTTAACTTTTGAAGCTCGGCTACAACTGAACTTGAACCAATAACATCATTTGAAGACGCCCCTGACATAATAGCACCTTCTAAAACTAAGACGGCAATTTTATCAGATTTTTCATCACTTTTTTTAGTAAAAACAGAACTGTTAAAGGACCCAAAAAGCCCTTGGTTTTTAAGATTGATGTAAGATGAAAGAGATAAAACTCTATCAAGAATTTTTTTATTTAATTTTTTAGAATCAATTTTATCTTTTTTATTGTCCGAAAGACTTTCAGCTTTAACATTGCCTTCAACATCTTTGGTATCAGCAACTTCATTTGATTCGTCTAAAACCAAGTCATCTGAATAAGCCACTGACTCATCTGTTTCTTTTTCATCAGCTCCAGTATCATCTGCAGTTTCAACTGCCACATCATTAGATGAGTCTTTTGATGCTGCTATAATTTTATTATCTGATAAAAGAAGATTTTCTATTAGGTCTGTAAACTTAACTGTATCATCAATAAGACCAACTTTTTTTGCAGCCTCTACAGTTCTAATACTTGCACTTTCGGCAAAGGACTTGAGCTCCATGGGGTCAATATTTCTGGATTTTGAGATCTCTTGAACTGCATGGTCCCAAATACCAAAGATAAGCTCTTCGGTTTGTTCTCTACTTTCTGGACTCATTTGTTTTTGGGTGTAAACCTCAACAGCTGATTTGTATTTTCCAGCTTTAAAAATTACAGGCTTTGCTTTTAACTTGTCAGCTAAGCCTTTGTAAAACATTGGTACGGAGGCCATTCCATTCCATTCAAAGCCTCCTTGTTTGTGCATGTATATTTTATCAGAAACAGAGGCAACATAGAGTGCTTTTTCATCAATGGTTTCGGCGTAAGTTATGATTTTTTTTTCACTAGTTTTAAACTGAATCAAAGCTTTTCTAATATCAGTGGCTTTAGACCAGCCAAGACTTAAGCCAGCACTTGCGTTTATGATTAGACCTTTAACCTTTTTATCATTTGAAGCTTCATAAATAACTTTTACGAAATCATGAATGTTTTGATGTGTGCTCGTACTTGAAAACCCTCCAGGTGAGAACTCTCCAAAACTCTGTCTAAGATCAACGACTACATAAGACTCTTTGGGAACAGACTGAACTTGAGCATCTACCCCACTACCATTTCCAGAAGCGTAAAAGAAAGCTGAGAACAATGAAATCAGTAAAAGAAGGCCTAAAAAAGATCCAACGGCACCACCGATAACTGAACCCAATATAAATTTAAAAAATTTTAACATCACAGACCCTCATCTTTTTTTTCGTACACATCTAGCACTTGCTAGGCATTAACTTTTATAATTTTTTGACCACCCATATAAGATACTAAAGCTTCAGGCACCTTTATGGACCCATCTTCTTGCTGGTAATTTTCATATACAGCAACAAGAGTTCTTCCAGCGGCAAGGCCAGAACCATTTAAAGTGTGTATAAACTGAGGCTTCTCACCTTTACCAGATCTGTATCTGATATTTGCTCGCCTCGACTGAAAGTCTCCAAAGTTTGAGCATGAGCTTATTTCACGGTAAGCCTTTTGGCCTGGAAGCCATACGTTTATATCAAAACATTTTTTTGCACCAAAACTTATATCACCTGAGCAAAGTTTAACGACTTGGTAGTGAAGTTCTAAATCTTTTAAAATACTTTCAGCACTTTCTAAAAGCTTTTCATGTTCTTCGTTTGAATCTTCAGGTCTTGTGAATTTAACAAGCTCTACTTTATTAAATTGATGCTGTCTTATAAGGCCTTTTGTATCTTTACCATAACTCCCAGCTTCTGCTCTAAAACAAGGAGTATAAGATACAAATTTTTGCGGAAGGTTTTCAGCTTCAAGTATTTCATCTGCATAAAAATTTGTAATAGGCACTTCAGCTGTTGGAATTAAATAAGCATCTTTGTTTTTTATATGAAAAACATCATCTTGAAACTTTGGAAAATTACTTGTTCCAAAAAGTGCTTTAGCATTTACCATGAGTGGTGGGAAAATTTCTTCATAGCCTGACTCTACATGCTTATCTAACATAAACTGAATAAGTGCTCGTTCAAGTTTTGCACCTGAAGCTCTTAGATAAGAAAAGCGTGATCCAGAAACTTTTCCTGCACGTTCAAAATCAATAGTCTTATTCTCTTCACCAAGCTGCCAGTGCTCTTTAGCTGTAAAAGAAAGTTCTGTTTTTTCACCAAATTCTTTAAAGACTTTATTGTCATCTTCGCTAAGTCCAAAGGGCGTGTCTTCATCTAAGACATTCGGCAAAAAACACAGATGATTGTGGATTTTTTCTGTAGCTTCATTTGATTTTGCTTCTAGTTCTTTAACGTTTTGGCTCAAACTTTGAAGCTCTTTTAAAAGCTCATCAACGGACTCACCTTTTTTTTTAGCCTGACCAAATTTTTGACTAGCCTGATTTTGCTCTGCCTTTTTAGTTTCAAAATTTGATATGTTTGATTTTCGCTCTTCATTTAGCTCAATGATTCTGTCTGCAAGCTTTGGGTCTTCGCCTCTAGCTTTTAGCATCTTTTTATAAATATCAACATGAGCTTCGCCTTCAGGACTCTTACCTGTAAGCCACTTTAAATCGATCACTTAAATCTCCTAACAACAGCACTAAAAATTTTGACCAAGAGTTATATACAACTGAATAGCAATAACGGCTACAACAAATACAGCATCTACAATCATAACAAAAATTAGGTTCGCTTTATGAATAATTTTCCATAAAATAGATTGAAACGCTATGAAAGAAAAAATAAAAGACCATACCCCAAAGCCAACAATTGCCATAAGCACAGTGGCCAGAGTAAAAGAGATTAGAAATGCCGACAGCCACTTGAATGCATAAAAAAGAACACGTGAACTTAGAGTTTTGTTTTTTTCTTCAAGACTTAAAGTGTTCATTCTTCAGCTCCTATTTGCTCTTTTAACTCAGCTAGTTTTTTAGAGACATCATCTTTGTTTGGTGCATTTGGAAAAATTAAAAGATACTTTTCATAAGCTTTAATAGATGCCCCAATATTTCCTTGCTGCTCATAAATTAAGGCCATTTCAATCCAAACTATTGAGTTAGCTGAATCAGTTTTTTCAGCTTTTTTGGCACTCACAACAGCTAAATCAATCTGTCCACTAAGTCTCTGGCACCTGGCTAAACTAATATAGGCAAGGGCTGGCTGCAAGGCTAAATCTATGGACTTCTGATAAGCACTAGAGCAGAGCTTATAATAAGATATCATCTGACTGTATGTTTCACTGTAGTCTTGATCACTTGAACTCATTGTTTGAGCCTTATTTAAAGTAAGACTTCCAAGAGAATAGTAGATTTGAGCTTTTAACAAAAAAGACTCGACATGATTTGGATTTCTTTCAATCTCTTTATTTGCGTATTCAATAGACTCTAATAGGATTTCTGGGTCTGATTTTGATTTTCCAAGCATTTTAAGAGCTTTTGCCCAGTAGTAGCTAAGTTCAGGAAACTTTGGAGAAACCTGCTCAACGCGTTCAAGCTGAATGATGGCTTTGCTGGGTTGAGATTTTTCTAAAAGAAGCTTACCACTTTCAAAAAGTGGTGAGGGGTTTGTAGGCCTCATTAAAAAAGCCTGCTGGTACTTATCCAATGATGCATCAACTCTAGAAACCTTTGCTAAAGCTCTAGCATAAGATAATACCACATCTATGCTACCACCCTCTAAAGCCTCATAAGACTCTTTAGCAATTTTTAAAGCAACATTAAACTGTTCATCTTCTCTGTATAAGTTTGCCTTAATAGTCTCATATTTTAAACTTCCACCTGATTCATTCTCTTTTTTACTTATGTACTCTAGAGCATCATTTAAACCTTTATTTTTCATCAAAAGAAGACAAAAGTAATTTTCTAGTTCAAAACTTGGATCAGTAATTTCAATAGCAGCCTTTGCATTAGCGTAGGCTTTTTCTATTTCACCTGTGGCCTCTAAAGTTTTAGAAAGAGTAATGATTGAATCAGAATCATTAGAGTACATCTTTAAAGCACGTCTTACGTAGGCCACAGCTTTTGGGTAGTTCTTTTTTAGATACTCAACTTTTGCAAGAAGTCCATAAACCTTATAAGACTTACTGCTTACTCTTAAAGATTTTAAAAGTACTCGTTCTGCATCAATCAACTCATACTGATTGATTAAATACTCAGATAAAGTGATGTAGGCTTGAATGTCTTTTGGATCTGCAATAATTGCTCGCTCAGCCCATTTTATGGATTCTTTAATGAAACTTTGTTTCCAGTAAGATTGAGAAATTCTTAAAGCTGCAAGTCCATTTTTGTTATTAAGATTGTAAGCTTGTTCATATATAGCAATTGCTGTCTTCCATTCTTTTTCTTTAAAAAGCTGATTGGCTTCGGCCATAAAAAGTCTATCAGCTTTTGCAAGTTCAGTTTTAGAACCTGTGGTTATTAAAATGTTTTTTGCCTGAATATTTGAAGTGTCTTCATCAAAAGCTTTTTGTGCATAGTCTCCAGCTTTTGCTACCTTATTGGTTTTTAAATAGGCTTTTGCTATTGAAGATAAAACTAAAGAATAGATGCGTTTATCGTAGTGCTGCCTATCTTCTTTAATCCTCTCTAATCTTTTAAAAATTTTTAATCCTGAAACTGGTTTACCAAAATATTCAAATTGTAAAAAAGAAAGGTAGGCTATAGCTTCAAAATGTTTTGGATTGATTGTAAGTACTTTTGAAAAAACATTAGATGCATTCTGACTTTGATTGAGCTCAATGTAGATTTTACCTAAGAGTAAAAGTGAGGGAATCCATCTAGATTCAATATCTATAGAACTCTCTGAAAAAGATTGAGCATTGTTTAAATCTCTATCTTTAAAAAGTATGTAGGATTTATAATACCTTAGATAAAAAGATAAAGTCCCAGTGGCATCTTCTGCATTTAAATAAGAATCCACAATTTTTGACGCATCCTCTGTTTTGTCATAAAGAATCTTTTCAATAACTCTACACGTACTAAGAGCATCACCCTCTAACCCAGATGAAAAGGCTCTTTTTGAGAGCTCTGAAATGACATAAAAATCTGAGCTTTGTTGTTTTGTAAATGGCCATATTTGAAAAATTGAATTGCACAAAAGCAGTAGTGCTTGGCTGTTTCTTGGTTCAAATTTTAAAACTGAATTTAAATAGTCAACAGCAAGAATTGTTTTTTTTGGTTCATCATAAGTTAAAAGCTTTACGGAAGTACCTAAAGCCTTTTCTTTTGTTTTTGCATCAATCACATTAAAATTTGTAATAGATTTTTCTGGAAGTTCTAACTGGTAAGCATTTGAATCAACTGCAACATCTGCCTCGTCTTCAATTAAAAAATAACTTAAAATCAAACAGACTGATATTGCAAAAACTAAAAGAAGTGCTTTATCAGCTCTTTTCTTTTTCTTAACATTTTTTCTTAACTCTGCTTGTTCATCTAAGCCTAAAACCTGTCTGTCTTCGAAAAGATGTGAACGACCTTTTACCTCTCTATAAACTTTAACTTTTTTTGAAAAGTTTATCTTTTTTTTGTCTTCACCCGCGGAAGTGTCATTAAATGAATTACCTGTATGCTCAACACTAGAGGGTTCATCGTTACTTTCTATAAGTGAATCAAGCTCACTTGGGCTTAAAGGAATTGTATTTAGAGTGCTGTCAGTTTCTGTATATGAACTATCGTCATCTTTTTTTCCTTCATCAGGTTTTGGGACGTCTGCTTTAGTTTTGTCTATAGGTAAATTTCCAGATAAAGCTGAAAGCATATAATCAAAAAATTCAGGCTCTGTTGAAATTTGTACCCACTTACCCCCTGGATAAGAAGAAATAAACTCTTCTCCTGTGAATGTTTCATTTTCAATAAGTGCAAAGATCTCTTCGGTCTCATATGGGCCGTGAATATGATCTAATACATCTTTAACAATCCACTTTTTAATCAAAGTAAGTGCCCCTCTTTAGACAGCTTAGATCTAAACCAATAGTTTAAATATTCTATTTTAAAGCGCCAATTTTAAATCTATATACAGTTTGCATTATTTTTTAGTAAAGACCAAGAGCAAAGGTTTAGGAGCTATAGGAACCAAGAGTAATTATCAAAAATAAATGCAGTAATAAAAACAAATAGCTATGGACTTAGATAATTTTAGCTGCAAATTTTTAGATCACTTTTTCCATAATTATTTTATTCTTTGCACATTTGCACCAAGCTTAGAAAGCTTTAATTCTAAATTTTCATAGCCTCTATCAAGATGATAGATCCTAGAAACTACAGTTTCACCTTGAGCACAAAGACCTGCAAGAATTAAAGATGCGCTTGCTCTTAAGTCCGTTGCCATAACTGGAGCTCCAACAAGAACAGTCGGCCCATAAATTTGAGCAATTCGTGTTTGTGTTTTTATATTTGCTCCAAGACGAACAAGCTCTTGAGCATGCATGAATCTATTTTCAAAGATTGTCTCTTCTACTAAACTTACCCCATCTGCTTGAGTCATCAAAGTCATTATCTGAGCCTGAAGATCTGTTGGGAAGCCTGGATGAGGAGATGTTTTAACCTGAACAGCCTTAAGCACTTTTATCTGACTGCCTAAAACTTGAAAGTAAGGCACCTCATTTTCATCAACTTTATCTTCTACAGGAACACCCATTGAAGATAAAACTTTAAGAAAGGCACTTAAAAGTTTAGGACTGCAGTTTTTTATTTTTAGATCAGAACGCGTAATTGCCGCAGCCACCGCAAATGTACCGGCTTCAATTCGGTCCCCTATAACTGAATAATTATCTAAAGGTCTAAGGTCTTTAACACCTTGAACTGTTATCTCACTTGTACCATGCCCTTTAATGTTAGCACCCATACTGTTTAAACAGTCTGCAAGATCAGTGATTTCAGGCTCTTGAGCTGCATTTTTTAATACTGTTGTGCCTTTAGCTAAAATAGATGCCATCAAAGCATTTTCAGTTCCACCTACAGTTGGTTGTTTAAAAAATATTTCTGCACCAACAAGACCTTGCTTGGCTTTAGCTTGGACATAGCCTTTAAGCACTTCAACATCTGCACCTAGAGCCTCTACAGCTTCGATGTGTTGATCAATGGGACGCGTACCAATAGCACAGCCTCCAGGCAAACTTACTTTGGTTTCACCAAATCTTGATAAAAGAGGGCCTAAAACTAAAATGCTAGCTCTCATTTTTCTTACCAAGTCATAATCAGCTGAGGTTTTAATAACTTCTGGCTGATTTATAACAACTTCTTTTTTATCTTTATCAAAATCAACGCGTGCACCAAGTTCAGAGAGAATTTTTAAAGCATAGTTTACATCAACAAGATCAGGAACATTCTTAATTTTATGAACACCAGGGCAAATTAAAGTAGAAAAAATAATAGGTAAAGCAGAGTTTTTAGCACCACTGATTTCAACTGTTCCTGAAATCTTAGATAGGCCAGTTACTTTTATTTTATCCATTCTACACCTCGTGTTTACCGCTCATTTAAACTGATCACTCGCACAAGCCATCTACTTTGATCACTTGCATCTGTTATTTTTTACAAATCACTTTTATCGATCATAAAAAATCGATCTTTTCCAAAACTGTCTTTAAAAAAAATAGGTTTAAATTTATTTAAAGCTATTTCAAGTTTTTCTTTTTGATCATGAGAAAATTCAAAAAACATCAACCCTCTACCACTCAACATCTCAAAAGCTTTACATACCCAACTGTAAATAAGTTCAGTTGGCTCAACCCCACCAAATAAAGACATATGTGGTTCATAAACATAAACTGAATTTTGCACATCAGGATCATCTATTGCAATATAAGGTGGGTTACTTAAAATAAGATCAAAAGAATTCTTATCTAGCTCTACCTCTTCAAAGGTTTTTGAAACAAGCTCAATACTATTTATTTTATTTCTGTGGCGAGAAATGTTTTTATCTAAAGCCTTTTGAGCTTCATCTGATGGTTCGATCAAGATAAGCTCTTTACAAGTTTTTAAAGACATAGCCGCAGAAATGCCCATGCAGCCACTTCCGGATCCAATATCTAGAATAGATTCTATATTTAATTTCTTACTCTTTATTTTTTTTAGAGCTTGCAGCACAATCTCTTCTGTCTCCATTCTTGGTATCAATACACCTTCATCTACATAAAAAAGAGCGTCACAAAAAGATACTTCATTTAAAAAATACTGAAGTGGATAGTCTTCTTTCTTTTTTTCGATCCAAGAGGTTAGAAGTTTTTGCTCTTCAAGACTTAAAGTTTGTGTACCAGCAATAAGAGAGGTTTTATCTTTATTTAATTTATCAGTTAGTATTGTTAAAAAGTCGTTAAACAAACGGCTAGATTTGTATTCACACGAATAAAAAAAATCAGACAGAGTTTGTGACTCTTTAAGACTCACCTGAAGCCTCTTTTAAAAGTTCAGCTTGAGCATGAGCCGATAATGGCCCAAGAAGTAAATCAAAATCTCCATTCATAATTTCATCAACTTTATGAAGAGTTAACCCAACCCTATGATCCGTTACTCTGGTTTGCGGAAAGTTATAGGTTCTAATACGCTCTGACCTATCACCAGTTCCTATTTGACTTAAGCGCACATCTGATGCCGCTTTCATCGCTTTTTCTTCTTCATGAGCAAGAATGCGGGCATAAAGTATTTTCATAGCTTTTGCTTTATTCTTAATTTGTGACTTTTCATCCTGACAAGAAACAACAACACCCGTTGGCATATGAGTGATCCTAACAGCAGAGTCTGTGGTATTTACATGCTGTCCACCTGCACCACTTGATCTGTAAACATCAACTCTTAAATCTTTGTCGGCTATATCAACATCAACTTCTGAAGCTTCAGGAACAACAGCAACTGTTATAGTAGACGTGTGAACACGACCTTGGCTTTCAGTTTTTGGAACACGCTGAACTCTGTGCACACCACTTTCAAATTTAAGTTTACTATAAACCTTTGAGCCACTTACTGTTGCAACGACTTCTTTAAAACCACCAACGTTTCCAAGGCTTGTAGATAAAATCTCCATCTTCCAAGAATTTTTTGAAGCATAATAACTGTAAGCACGGTACAACTGCTCAGCAAAAAGACTTGCTTCATCCCCACCTGCACCTGCTCTGATTTCTAGGATTACATTTTTTTCATCTTTTGGATCTTTAGGTAAAAGTAAAAGCTTCAACTCTGCTTTTAACTCTTCTATGCGTGGCTCTAAATCTGATATCTCAAGTTTAGCAAGCTCTTTTAACTCATCGTCTTTAGAAGCTTTTAAAATCTCTTTGCTATCCTCTAGTCCTTGAACACAATTAGAGTAGTTCTTAAATACAGTTACTAATGGCTCTAGTTCGCCATGCTCTTTTAAAAGTTTTTGATATTTTGAGGAGTCTTGAATGATTACAGGGTTTTGAAGATCACGTTCAAGCTTTTGGAATTTTCTTCTAACCTCTTCTAATTTATCAAACAATTTTTACCCCTAACAAAAAAGACAAAGGCCCAATAAAAAAGAAAAAACTATTTAGATTTTTTACCTAAACCAGCATAACGCTTTTTAAATCTATCAATACGGCCTTCTGTATCTAGAACCTTTTGTGTTCCTGTATAAAAAGGGTGTGATGAACTAGAAATTTCTGTAGCATGCAAAGGGTAATCTTTTCCGTCTTCCCAAGTCACTGTGTCTTTAGTGTTAACAGTAGACTTGGTTATAAATGAAAATCCTGTCGAAATATCTTTAAATACAACGTCTCTTGTTTGTGGATGGAGGTCTTTTTTCATGGGGAAAATCCTTTAAATGTTCAATAATTACTCAGTAAAAGTGAGGCATAGATAACCTTTTAAGTCCTCTAATGTCAACTCCCCAGACCTTTTAGAAAATCTGCGTTTGTTTTAGTGCCCTTTAATTTGCCACGTAAAAACTCCATGCTGTCGACAACATTCATTGGAGCTAAGACTTTTCTTAAAATCCATAGACGGTTTAAATCATTCTTCTCTATCAAAAGCTCTTCTTTTCTAGTTGTAGATTTATTTATGTCCATACAAGGGAAAATTCTTTTCTCCATAAGCTTGCGATCAAGCTGAATTTCAGAGTTACCTGTACCCTTAAACTCCTCAAATATAACCTCATCCATTCTAGAGCCCGTATCCACCAAAGCTGTGGCTATAATGGTTAAACTCCCCCCATTTTCAACATTTCTAGCAGCACCAAAAAAGCGCTTAGGCCTGTGAAGAGCATTTGAATCTACACCACCAGATAAAATTTTGCCTGAAGGTGGCACAACCGTGTTGTAAGCTCTAGCAAGACGAGTAATAGAGTCTAATAAAATAACTACATCATGTTTGTGCTCAACAAGTCTTTTTGCCTTTTCAATAACCATTTCAGCAACTTGAACGTGCCTTGTAGGTGGTTCATCAAAAGTAGAGCTGATCACCTCACCCTTTACACTTCTTGACATGTCAGTCACTTCTTCTGGTCGTTCATCAATAAGAAGAACAATCAGTGTAACCTCTGGGTGATTTGTTGTGATAGCGTTTGCAATGTTTTGCATAAGAACTGTTTTACCAGTTTTTGGAGGTGCAACTATTAATCCTCTTTGGCCCTTACCAATAGGAGCCATAAGATCAACTATTCGCGTAGAGTAGTCAGTGGGGTTATACTCTAAAGTAAGTCTTTCTTCAGGATACTTTGGAGTTAAGTTATCAAATAAGATTTTATGCTTTGATTTTTCTTCAGATTCAAAATTTAGGCGATCCACTTTTAAAAGCGCAAAATAACGCTCACCTTCTTTAGGGCATCTAATAGTCCCAGTAACTGTGTCTCCTGTTCTAAGACCCATTCTTCTTATTTGTGAAGGGCTTACATAAATGTCATCAGGACCTGGCAAATAATTGTAATCAGGAGATCTTAAAAATCCATAATTGTCTGGAAGTATCTCTAAAACACCATCGCCGTGAATGTCTTCACCCAAATAAGATGCTCTTTTTAAAATTTCGAAAACAAGCTCTTGTCGTCTTAAGCCTGTAGCATTTTCAATTTTAAATTTTAAACCAAGTTCTGTAAGTTCTGAGATTTTTTTCTCTTTAAGATGTTTAGAACTAAACTCTTTTTTCTCTTGTTCAGTTAAAACTATATCTGACAGGTCGATGTCATCTAAGTTTACAGAATCTGTTACAATGAAATCTTCTTGAAAGTTTGCGCTGTTTGATTGCGAGTTGTAATTGCCGTTACCACCACGCTTTCTAGAGTTTCCGCTGTTGTGCGGACGTCCACCATTTTTTCTATTGTTGTTTGCATAGCGTTGATTATTACGTCCACCTGAGTTTCTTCTACTATTGTTAGAGTAAGAACCTCCACCTTCTCTTGAGGATGATGAACCTTCGCTAGAATTAGAAGAGCTACTTTTGTTTGATGAAGTATTAGTCCCACTAGAATCTTTTACACTTTTTTGATCTGAAGACGAATCACTTTTCTGAACTGGGGCTTTAGACCCCTCTTTCTTAGAATCTGTTGTGCTTGAAGTCTCTTTTTTTACAGAACTGGCAGTGCTGCTCTCTTTTTTAATTTCAACAGTTTTTTTTGGTCTACCAGGGGATTTTTTAGTGATCTTCTTTTCAGTTGAAGCCGCTTCGGGGCTTGTGCTCTCATCAGACATTCATTCTCCAAATGTAATAGGGATTTTAGGTGTTTGTTGTAACTTGTTATCTAATTTTAAATATTTAATTTTTTCTATAATTTCTAAATTATTTAATTTTTTTGTGATTTAGCTTATTTTTAAAATAGCTTTCATTTAATGCTTAAAAGCACAAACTACTTACTTCTAAGGTCGTATACCTTGTCTCGTACATAAATTAAAAAAAGTAAAGAACTTTTACCAAGTCAGCAAAAAAACTCTTTCTGAGAGGTCATTTGTTTCAATATGAGAACATTAAGGACAAAAAATACGAAACCGATACATAAATATGGAGGATTTTGATGAACACTAATACACAAGCTTACAGGTACCCATTAGAACTAGATATTTCGTTTAAAAAACAGTATCAGCGTGATGCAACCTCAGGAACTTTAAAAAATATTTCATTAACTGGTGCATTTATAGAGAACTCTGGCGTTAACATAAGTCTCGATGACAAAATCACTTTAAATATAAACTTAAGTGGTAGAGAAAGAAATATCTCTGCAAAAGTTGTTTGGGCGAGCCAAAGAGGAATTGGTGTCCAGTTTTTTGAATTTGATAACCAAGACATTCAAATTGTTGATGATCTTATTTATTTTCTTGAATCAAAAAGAGAAACTAGAAAAGATGTTTTAACCAGTATATTTAAAAAGATCGCTTAATACATTTTACTAAATCAGTTTAATAAAAAAAGGACCATTAAGGTCCTTTTTTTGTTTCTAGTACTTTCTTTGATAGATCAAAAGAGAGGTACTGACTTCGCTTTAAAAAAGCGGCTCTATAAACAATATATATTTTAAATATCTACTTGAGTTTTATTATACTCATCATCAATAACTGTTTCACCACCAAAATCAAAAGATTCCATTTCAATAGCTTCATTTGAACTTGCTCTTCTTCTTCTAATGATCATGAATAAAAGAAGTAGTAATAAAAATACAGCTCCGCCGATTATTCCCATCTGTGCTGGATCATTCATGATTCCAGCAAGTCCACCATTATTGATTGGAAAACCACCACCAGAATTGTTTAAAGCAACATTTCTTGGATTAGATGGTCCGTTAATAGAAGGAAGTTCAGCTCTACCTTTTATAGCTGCCTGCTCTTTTTCGAAACTATTAATAGCATCATTTACATCTGCAACTTCATTAACATTACTACTTGCTTCATTAACACTTCCAACAGCAGCAAGATCTTCGTTTAACTCGTCAGTAAAATCATCGCCTGTAGTGTCTTGATCAAAATTTTCATCATCAAAATTTTGATCACCATTTGCAAGGTCTTGGGCTGAGCCATCAAAATTTTCATCAGTGTTCACACCATCATTTGAAGAGGCAATGTCTAAGTCAGCTTGAGTGTTGCTTGGCTCATAGTCTTGAGTTTCTTGGGCAACAGGAGTAATGGGGTTTGAAGCTGGGTTTATGTTATTCCCTTTCCAGTACTTTATTTGGTAAGGAGACTCTAAGTCCCACTTTGATTGAATTTCTAAGTTTGCAGCCCAAACTTCAATCCAACTTCTTGGATGTCCCAAAAGCTTTTCAGAAATTTCACGAATATTCTCACCTGATTGAGCAGAGTACGTCATAGCAGGAACACGCGTGTCATCATAAAATGTCATCAAACGCGCTCTGTCTTGCGGCCGCCTTGGAGAGTTGTAATAAACTTTTTGAGCAATTCTAAGGTTACCTGGCTGTAAATGTGGATTTACAATTGTAAAATCAACTGCATTACCAGATCCATAAATTTTATCACCAATACTACTTAAAGTGTCCCCTTCTCTTACAAAATAAATAGCGTTAACCAAAACACCACTTCTATCATAAGGAACAGTCTTCATCTTTTTAACAGGGATCCAAGTTCTTTTTTCTTGAACCGGGCCATCTAAATCAGAAGCAAGACTGTAGTCGTTACTACCATCAGTGTAGTCATCTGTACTTTCTGAATAATCAACATCTACACTGATATCTTCAGTATATAAATCACTTGAACTGTCATCTGCTGACAAAGAATCTGGTACTGTTTCAGTAGAACTGTCGTAGTTCTCTGAAGCCTCAGACAAATAGTCAGGCTCTTCAAATGAAGAATCGTCTGCTAAATCTTCTTGAGCAACATCTTCTAAACCCTCTGAAGCTTCAGCCTCAAGCGAGTCTCCACCATCACCCTCTTCTATATCTCTGAACAAATCACCTTCTGATTCTAAAGCAAGATCTTCACCATCTTCTTCAAATAAAGCCTCTTCTCCACCCTCAGCTCCAGAATTATCTAATTCTCCAGCGTCACTTTCAACAACAAAGTCATCTTCACCAAAATCTTCGTCTAATAAGCCTTCAATGTCTTCTTCAGTAACATCAACATTATCACCAATGGCATCTTCATCACCAAAGTCTTCGTCACCGAAATCTTCATCATCTAAACCAGAGTCAGCAAATAAATCATCTTCTTCGCCTTCAAGATCAACATCGAAGCCTTCTTCACCAGCAGCCTCTAATTCGCCTTCTGTTACTTCTAAGTCTTCTTCAACACCTGGAGCATCATCTACCAATTGTGCCTCATCAAGGTCTTCTACTTCTTCAGATGCAAAAAACTCATCTTCAGAAAACTCTCCAGTCTGTTCTATTTCTTGGATCTCTGTAACATCAGTGTCATCCTGACTGCTGCCACCTGAACTACAACCCACTAACGCGGATATATACAAACTAGATAAAATTATAAGGATTCTTTTTTTCAACATAAAATACTCCACAGCTACAGTAAATATATAGCTCAATGTCTTTAAGTACATCACACTTTATAAAGCTAAAAAAGCTTTTTTAAAAAAAGCCAAACCAAGTGCTAGCCTTAAAATTGTAGCTTTGTTCCAATTTTTATTTTATTTTCTTTAAACCAGCCCTGTGGGACTTCTAAAACATACATTGCTGGGCTTTTACTAAAAGCTCTTTGAATCTCACCATCCTTTGAAAGGCCAGGTGGATCAAGGTCTTGGATTTCTAACAGCTTTTTATTTTTATCTATAAAAGCAATGCTTAATTTAAGTTTGGTGTTCTTCATCCAAAAGACTTGTGGTCGTTCGTAATCAAAAATAAAGAGCATACCCTCTAAATTTCCCCACTCTGATCTATGCATAAGACCATGGCCTCTTTTTTCTCTATCATCAGCAATAGCCACACTAATTTTCTTAGAACCAACTGAAATCTCTTTAACAGAAAATTTTGGAGCGTCAGATGTTTTGGCATGTGCTAGGTTAGAGAAACCTAAAAACACAGTATCTAGATCAGTGTTTCCAAAAAAACTAAAAGTGAAAAAAAATATAAAACTAAGTCTTGTCCAAAAGCTTTTTTGCCAAACCATATCTTAACCCCCTGGTTGAAACCTTAACGTTTTCTATATTACACCACTCTAACAAAACATCTAATATTTTTGCACCCACTGGTATAACATCAGCTCTTTTTTTATCTAAACCCTTAAGTTCATGTCTTTTTTCTAAGGGCGTATCTATCAACATCCCAACTAGTAAAGAGACATCTGATCTAAGTAAGCTAGATCCATTGATTTTATCAGGATCAAATCCCTTTAATTGTATGGCTTTTAAGGTTGTAGGCGTTCCGGCCACTGCAATCCAGTTTTTCAGAGGAGGCTTTACACCATCAAAACTTACTTCAAGGGTCTTAATAATTTGTTCCCTAATTCTGTCTAACGAATCTTTATTTAAAAGTGCCCAGTCATCAACAAACATTTCTCCTAGCCTAACAGATCCAAGGGGGAGACTCTTTCTTCTAAATACCCCTTCTTTAAAAAAAGCAATTTCAGTCGAACCTCCACCGATATCTACAAGTAAAGAATTTTCTTTTTCTTCAGCCGAGACAGCTCCATCAAAGCTTAGCTCAGCCTCCTCTTCACCAGAAATAATTTTAATAGGGATTCCAAACTTTTGACCAAGGTCATAAAGATCACTAAAATTTTCAGCGTCTCTGGCAGCTGAGGTTGTCACAGCCATAACTTTATCGACACCAAATTTATCAATATTTTTTTTAAACATTAAAAAAGACTCTTCAGCTCTTTTTAAGGCTTCTTTTCCAATAGCACCACTTTTTTGAACATTTTGACCTAATCTTGTAACGACAGACTCATCAGATAAATAATTGATCTCACCAGATTCCGAAGACTCTGAAATTAAACAAAGAAATGAGTTTGTTCCTAAATCTAGTGAGGCTACTTTCAAGATTTGAGTTTCTCCATTAAAAACTTAGTTACAAGCTCCGGATTGGCCTGACCTTTTGATTCTTTCATGACTTGGCCAACAAAAAAACCAAATAATTTGTTTTTCCCGGATTTGTACTCTGCAAGCTGCCCTGGGTGAGCAGAAACAACCCCTTCAACAATAGATTTTACCTCTTCAGGGTCAGAAATTTGTGAAAGTCCCTTGGATTTAACTATAGCCTTAGGGCTTTCACCACTTTTCCACATATCAGCAAAAACCTGCTTAGCCATTTTACCTGAGATCTCACCTTTATCTATTAGCTGAACTAAAAGACCTAAGTCTTTTGGACTTACTTTAAGATCTTCAAAAGAAAGTTGCGACTCTTTTAGACTCTTTAGAAAATCACCCATAATCCAGTTAGAAGTGGCTTTAGGATTTTTTGAAGCTTTTGCAGATTCTTCAAAATAAAAAGCTAAATCTTTATCCGACGTTAAAACAGAAGCATCATAGTCTGGAATCTCATAATCTTTTTTGAAACGTTCTTTTTTTTCTAAAGGAAGCTCCGGTAAATTTTTTCTAATGCTTTCAATCAACTCATCACTGACTTCAAGAGGTAGAAGATCTGGATCCGGAAAGTAACGATAATCCATAGCCTCTTCTTTTGATCTCATGCTAAAAGTTTTATTTTTTGTAGAGTCGTACAAACGTGTTTCTTGACTTATAGATTCATTGTTTTCTAAAAGACTTGCTTGCCTTTGTATTTCAAAATCTAGAGCCTTTTCAATAAACCTAAATGAATTTATGTTTTTGATTTCAACTTTTGTGCCTAACTCTTTTTGACCTTTAGGTTTTAAACTCACATTACAATCACAACGCATAGAACCTTCTTCAAGGTTTCCGTCACAAACCTCTAAGTAGCGAAGAACATTTCTTACAGTTCTTGCATACTCGGCTGCTTGCTTTGAAGTTGTCATATCAGGCTTTGATACAATCTCTAACAATGGAACGCCCGCTCTGTTGTAATCAATCAAGCTGTAGCCCCCTTTATGACTGGACTTACCGGCATCTTCTTCCATATGAGCTCGCTCAATTCCAACAGTAACGTTTTTATCATCCAACATAAAATCAATTGATCCATCTTCACAAAGTGGAAGTTCAAACTGAGAAATTTGATAGCCCTTTGCAAGATCGGGGTAGAAATAATGCTTTCTTGCAAAAACCGAATTCTTTTTAATATTACAGTTTAGAGCAAGACCGATTTTAATTGAATACTCAACAGCCATGCGGTTAACAGTTGGAAGACTTCCCGGATAACCTAAACTGATTTCAGAAATATTTTCGTTAGCATGCTTTGAGTAACCAGCGGAATCCGGAGCAAAAACTTTAGAGTCGGTTTGCAACTGAGCGTGAATTTCTAAACCTATAACAACGTCCCAATTAGACATCTGGAGCCTCCTCATAAAACTTAAATTCGTCCTCTAAACTGAGTCCGGCTTTTAGAAGTTTGGCTTCTTCAAATTGATTTGCAATAAGTTGGACTCCTACTGGTAGCCCCGACTCATTTTTTTGCACAGGTACAGTCAAACCAGGAAGGCCCGAAAGGTTAACTGTTACAGTAAAATAATCATTTAAAAATTTCTTTAAAGGATCTCCTTCAAAAGCATTCAATTTAAAAGCTGCAGTACTTGCAACAGGCGCAAGAATTGCATCAACTTTTGCAAAAGCTTTAAAATAGTCTTCCCTCATAAGTCTTCTGAGCTGACAGGCTTTTCTGTAAAAAGCTTCTATGTATCCACTCGATAAAGAAAAGTTTCCAAGTAAAATTCTTCTTTTAACTTCCGGACCAAAACCTTCACTTCTATTTAACGTGTAAAATTCTTCTAAAGACATATCTGTATTTACATCTGCTCTGTGTCCATACCTTACACCATCATATCTAGAAAGATTACTTGCAGCTTCACTTGTTGCAATAAGGTAGTAAGCGGGTACACCATGCTCAACTAATGGAAGCTCTACTTCTACAATTTCTGCACCTCTTGCTTTAAGTGCATTTTTAGAAAGCTCCATTGCTTTTGCTACATCACTGTCAACATCTGCATCCATAAACTCTTTTACAAGACCAACTTTAAAACCCTTAAGATCTTGAGCTGTATCAACACTATTGGAATCATAAATTACTTTTTCTGAGCTTGAAGTTGTTTGATCAAAAGTATCTTTACCACTAACAACTTGTGCGACTTTAAAAGCATCTTCTACCTTTAAAGAAAAAAATCCTGTTTGATCCAAACTTGATGCAAAAGAAACCACACCGTATCTACTTACTCTTCCGTAGGTAGGTTTAAAACCAACGGTTCCACAAAAGTGTGCAGGCTGTCTTACCGAACCACCCGTATCAGTGCCCAAAGAGATCTTTGCAAATCTTGCAGCAACAGAGGCTGCAGAGCCACCAGATGAACCACCCGCAACATGTTTAAGATTCCAAGGGTTTTTACATGCACCGAAGTACGACATTTCATTAGTAGAGCCCATGGCAAATTCATCTTGATTGGCTTTACCTAGAATAATTGCTCCTGCATCTTTTAAACGTTTTATTACAGTGGCATCATAAGGAGGAACAAAATCTTTTAGCATTTTTGAACCGGCCGTAGTTTTATGTCCTTTAACACAAAACATATCTTTGATAGAAAAAGAAACACCCTCTAAAGGTCTAACATCTTCCTGAGATTTAAACCGTTTATCAGACTCAGCCGCAGAAGCTAAAGCGTCTTCTTTATGTAAAGAAATAAATGAATTTATAGAGCTATCTTTTTCTTCAATTTTAGAAAAAACTTCCGTAATTTTTGAAACAACAGATGTACCTGATCCTTCATCAATATTAATATTCATCATTACACAACCTACTTTACGACCTGAGGAACTTTTACCTGTCCCTCTTGCTCATCTGGAGCAAGTTTCATTAGACTTTTAGGCGTCGTAAGTTGAAACACTTCATCTTCTCGCCAAACATTTTTCATCTCCACTGCCGTGTAGAGAGGCTCAACACCTTCAGTTGAAACCTCTTTTAGCTTGTCGAAATGTGCAATAATACGGCTCATTTGATCAAGCATTTCAGCACTTTCAGCTTCTAAAAGGCGAAGCCTTGAAAGGGTACAAACTTTTTTTAATACATCTTCATTTATCATAGCTTTTGTTTAAGCATTGCCCAATCACACGTCAAGCTTTAGACTCAACTGAGTTATGTCAGATGTTAAAAATAACAATTTAAAAGCTCACTTAAAGCCCACTGATAGCTCCGCTAAATGTGTAGAAAAAAGATATCAAGAGCTGATCAAAATCTTGAGGCACCATGATCACCTCTACTATATGGACTCGGCACCTGAGATAACCGATTTTGAATATGACAAACTTTTTTTAGAGCTCACAGATATTGAAAAAGAATTTCCGAAGATTAAATCTTTAGACTCCCCTTCACTTAGAGTAAGTGATTCTCCTGCACTTGGTTTTGAAAAAAAAGCTCATAATGTTCCTATGCTCTCACTGCAAAACACATACAACGAAAGTGAAATTCTTGAGTTTGATGTGCGGGTAAAAAAGACGTTAGGAAAAACACTCGACACTGATAGCGTCACTTACTTTTGTGAACCTAAATTTGATGGACTTGCCATTGAACTTATTTATTTGGATGGCGTTCTTAAGCACGCTTTAACCAGAGGTGATGGCAGAGTTGGTGAGGATGTTTTATCAAATATTAAGACTATTAAGTCTATACCACTAACTTTAAAAAATGCTCCAAAAACTTTAGAGGTTCGTGGCGAAGTTTTAATTTTAAAAGAAGATTTTAAAAAATTAAATCAATCACAAAATATTCAAGGTTTAAACGCTTTTGCAAATCCAAGAAATGCTGCAGCCGGCACCGTTCGCCAATTGGATTCAAATATTTCAGCAACTAGGCCTTTAAAGTTTTATGGCTATGCCCCGGGTTTGGTTACCGATCTTAACTTTGAGCACCAAAGTGAATTTTTAGACATCATTAAGTCTTTTAAAATTCCCACAGCACTTAATTACCCTGTGTATTTTAAAACTAAAAAAATTGAAGAGGTCATAGACTACTACAAAAACATGATATCAAAACGATCAGAACTTCCCTTTGATATTGATGGCATAGTTATTAAAGTAGATAAATTAAGCCTTCAAGAAGACTTAGGCTTTGTAGCTAGAAACCCAAGATGGGCTGCAGCTGCAAAGTTTAAACCAGAACAGACTTCAACTTACGTTAATGATATTAAACTACAAGTAGGTAGAACCGGTGTTGTAACACCCATTGCTGTCTTAGAGCCCGTATCTGTTGGTGGAGTTACAATCTCACAAGCCACTCTTCACAATTTCTCAGAACTTAATAGAAAAGACATTAGAGTTGGCGATAAGGTCTTAGTCCACCGTGCTGGTGAAGTCATACCAGAAGTTATACAGTCTTTTAAAGAAGAACGTTCAAATAAAACATCAGTCTTTAAAACTCCTAAGCACTGTCCGAGTTGTGGATCTGATCTTTTTCAAAATGAAGACGAGGTTGCTCTTAGATGTATAAACATAGAGTGCCCCTCAACGGCTGTTGAACGTCTCAAACACTTTGCCTCTAAAAAAGCTCTTAATATTGATTCTTTAGGAGACAGAAGTGTTGAACGTTTTTTTGAGCAAGGCTTGGTTAAAAGCTTTTCCGATATTTTTCTTCTTACAGAAGATTCTCTTAAAGACCTTGAGGGCTTTAAAGAAAAATCAATCAACAATCTTTTATCTTCAATTGTAAAAAGTAAAAACTCTAAGCTTTCTAATGTTATCTTTGGCTTAGGCATTAGATTTGTAGGCGAGCAAACCTCAATCACACTTGCCGATCACTTCGGAGATTTGACTCATTTTTTAAAAGCTGAAGAATCTGAACTTATAGAGCTTGAGGATATTGGTGAGAGAGTAACAGAAAGTATTCTTGAAACTCTTGGACAAAAAAAGTTTATCAGAGAAATTGAAAAACTAATGTCTTTAGGAATAAATCCAAAAAAAGAAAAAACCGTTCGTTCAAAAAATTCTATTTTTAATGGTAAGAAGATTGTAATCACCGGAAGCTTTGAAGGGCTTACTAGAAATCAAATATCAGAAAATTTAAGAGCTCTGGGAGCTAAGGTGTCTAGTAGTGTGAGTAAGAACACCGACTATCTATTGGCGGGCGCTGATGCAGGTTCTAAATTAAAAAAAGCCCAAGATTTTAATGTAGACATTATCTCTTGGGCTGATGTTAAAAGTGAAATCTAAAACTTAAAGATGATCGTCAACTATGTCGCGAGCCATAACAGTTTTACGCCCATCAGACTTAGCAGCTTCAATACCTCTTTGACATAACTTTTCAACAGCTTTACTCAAAGCCTCGATTGTTTCGCCAGATGTATTACATCCACCTTTTTCTTTTATATGTTTCTTAACCTTGCTAGTTACAACTAATGTTTCTGAAGCCATGCTTTCCTCCTAATGCCCTTCTAGGCTATCACAATAATATTCAGGGAAAAGAAGTATTTTTAGATTACAGACCAATTCTGATTCAAAAATCTTTAGATTTCTGTTTTTTTGCCTGTATAATAATCAAATTCAGTTTTATCCTTCCACTCCTTAAGCGAAGCAGAGCGGTAATCATCCTCTGTGTTTGGTGAGATTTTTACAAATACATACCTAGTTAAAGGTTTTTTACATTCATAATCTTCAAAAATAGGAGACCAACTTCCCGGATTCATATACTCAATTAGGCCATTGATTTCATGTTTTATTTCATGGGTGTGACCAAAAACAACTCTATTAGTTCCCGTAACCAATCCTACCCACCTCATTTTATCACCACTAAGATTTTTAGAGCCCTTAACTCTATTTTTAACAGTACTTGAGTAAAAAATAAAAAAGGGAGCTAAAAAGAAAAGAGGAATCAACATCCAAAGTATATTTACATCTACAAGCTGATCCAAAATTAAAAAGAACTGAAGACTTACGAGTACACCAACTAAAAACAGTATTGCTCTATCAATCCAAAGAACTTGCATAATGGCCCATGGAGAACTTACTGCTGAAGAAGCCGCTAAAGTTAAAAGCTCTCTTACAATTTTAGGGGACGCATTAGATTTTTCTGCTATATCTTCAACTTTTTCTTCATAGGCCAGCGGATTAGAAATGGGCTCTCTTAATCTGTAAAGAATAGACCTGTAAGCCACAACTACGGAACTAGAAAACCATGTCCATAAAATAAAAGGCTGTCGTCTAATTAAAAATCTGTAAAAGAAATCTAAATACTCTGCAAGACTTAGACTGTAGTTTTCTTCAGAGTGAGGATTTATAAAACCCATTCTATTCACCATAAATCTTGCAACTAGGTTTCCAAAAGGTATACGAACTCTTATATCTTGATGCACTTTAATAAATGGGTTCACTGGTGTTTGGCATACACAAAAAGGATCATACTGATGACCATGCTCAATATGAGTGTCTCCATGACTTATATAAAACCATTCACAAAATTTTATTCTTTCTTGGCCCTCGGCAGTGTCTAGTACAGCTTTTCGAACAAGCCTTTGAACGTCTTGATAGTGCAGTTCTAGATCATGGTTTCCAATTGTAAAAATAAGCTTATTGCCCGCTTCAACAAAATTAGTAAGCGCTTCAAACCAAATAGGATGCTCTTTTATAATCACTTCCATCTTAAAAATACTTTTTTCAAGTTGGGCAAACATAGTGTTTCGTCTTTCAAAAGGTGTGATTTGAAAAGTAGGCTTTTCAGGACAAGTCATAACACTATCAAAGTCAAAAATATCGCCATTAAGAACTAGCTCTATTTTGCCTTGAACAGTTTTCATTTGATATTCAAGCATGTCTGCAAAACTTTGATCGAAAAAGAATTCTGAGGTTTTAAACTTTTTCCATAGTGCATTTTTAGGATCAACACGCTGAGCTTCAGTTAAATGAAGATCACTCATTATAATTGTTGTAAAACCACTTTTAGGAAAGGACGACATACTCACACTTTTTTTAAATTTTATAACTCAAATAAAACTATCAGACTTTAATTTGTATCTAACTTTACTACACATCTTAACTCTAAGCTAGAGCTTACCATCTTGAAGTATCTTCCAAAATTTAGATTCTGATGATAGTAGAAAAACTGTATCTTCATCCAGAGTTTTTTCGTAAGCTTCAAGGGTTCTAACAAACCTGTAAAAACTTGGAGACTTATTTAAAGCCTTTGCATAAATTTGTATGGCTTCAGATTCGGCCTCCCCCTTGATGGTCTGTACTTTTCTGTAAGCAAGAGATTGAATCTTTTTTAAATCTTTATCTGTCTTTCCCTTAATTTTAGCCTCTTCACCTTTACCATAAGATTTTATTTTACTAGCAATACGTTCACGCTCAGAGATCATCCTAAGATAAACTTTTTGTTCAACACTGGCTTCATAAGATATTCGAGTAAGCTGTACATCGATAAGATCTACGCCCAAAGGCTTAAGTTCTTTTCTTGCCTCTTCTATGATTAGCTCACTTAGTTTTTCTCTTCCAATATCAATTTTTTCAATTTCACCAACAACCTCTTCTTCAACTATCAAGCCTTCTTCTTTTTGAGCTTGAACCTTATTTTTCATCTGCTCTAGAGTCTCAATTATTTTGTTGCTGTTTCTTACAGCTTCGACAAGATTATGACCAGAAACTATATCTCTTGTTACACCATCAAGTATGGCGTCAAGCCTCGATCTAGCTCCACGTTCATCCTGCACAGTTTGAATAAACTTTAATGGGTCTGTAATTTTCCATCTAGCAGTTGTATCAACTTCTATATACTTTTTATCTTTAGTCGGGATCTGATTTGGATAGCCGTCCCAACTTAAAATTCTAAGGTCAATGATTCTGATATCCTGAATAAACGGAAGTTTATAATGAAGGCCTGCATTTTTAATACTTCTCACGGGCCTTCCAAACTGAGTGATTACAGCTTGTCTGCCTTCGGGAATGATAAAAAGAGCACTACTCAAAGCCACAAATAATATGACAATTAAAATTAAAACAGTTGAACTAAAAATTTGCTTTTTCATTTTACAGCCTTTCGTAGTTTATTTGCGTTTGAATATACAGGAAGTAAACCCTGAACTTTTGGATCAATTACAGTAATATTTTTTAAATCTTTAAAAACCTTTTCAACAGTTTCTAAATACATTCTATCTCTCGTGATCTGAGGGGCTTTTTTATATTCACTGTAAATCAAACTAAACTTTTCAGCATCACCCTTTGCGCGGTTTAACAGCTCTGTTGCATAACCTTCAGCCTCTGCAATTTGCTTTTCTGCAAGCCCTCTAGCTTCAGGTATAACCTGGTTGTAAAATTTCTCTGCTTTATTTATAGATTGTTCTTGCTCTTGTTTAGCCGCATTGACTTCATTAAATGACGGTTTAACAGCTTCTGGAGGATTAACATCCTGAAGCTTAATTGAAACAATTCTAATTCCCATGTCATATTTATCTAAGATATCTTGCGTAAGTGTCTTTGCTTGAGATGAAATTTTTGCACGTCCAACAGTTAAAACTTCTGTGACAAGCTTATCACCAACAACTCTTCTCATAACTGCTTCAGAAATATCTCTAATGTTCTTTTCTGGATCACTAACGTTGAACAAATACTTTTGCGGTTCTGAAATCTGAAACTGCGTGATCCACTCAACATCGGCGACATTTAAATCTCCAGTGAGCATCAAAGATTCAGAATCAAACTGCTTAGATTCATATGTTGTTCTTGAGTTTTCAAAATTTTTGGATCTAAATCCAAACTCTTGTTGCAAGACTAATTTTGTTTTTACCTTAGTCGCTTTATCTACACCCATAGGTATTTTAAAGTGAAGTCCTGGAGATGCAGTTTTTAGATAACGTCCAAATCTTAAAACAACCGCTTCTTCATCAGGCTGAACGGTATAAAAAGAGCTAAGTACAAAAGGAACAAAAAGCACCAAGGGTAGTAGAATCATAAAATCTTTAGAATCCTTAAAAGTTGCGAACACTCGATTTAAAAAGAGTTCTGCAGGAGATTTTGAATAGCTATTCATATATTTACCTTGTTAAAAATTTGTGCAAATCTAACATAATTCTTTTGATCTAACAAATTTATAGTGTTTTTACCCTTTATGTATAGTAGTTCTGTAGATATCAGTAACAGGGGTACTATAATGAAAGTTTTAATTTTTCTTTGTTCATTTCTTTTAGCCATGACGGCTCACGCAGACACCTATTACATAGAAGCTATATCGTCTAATAAATCAGAATCTATTCTTTTGGGTCATCTGTCTAAAGTGATCTCTCTATCTTATATAGACCAAGGACAGACTATAACTGCTAATAAAGAGCAGGCTGATTGGATCATTGAGCCCACACTTCTAGAAAACGAAGATGATCAGTATATTATTAATTTTTCGAAATTTAACAACAAACTTAAAAGTAAAAAAGCAGTTTTCAGAAACAATTTATCTGCTGAAAGCGCTGCTGACATTTTTACTGTGTCACAAGAACTTGTGGCTAAATCTATTGCATCAGGTTCTGATGACATTGACAAAATAAATGAGAAAAAACAGAAAGAATCTTCTTTCTACCACCTATCTGATGATGGCGTACACAATCACTTTTATGCGGGCTTAGGTGTTGCTGGAAGTGATAAAATTGATGGTTCTGATAAACAAGGCTTCGCATGGAGTGTAGGGTATTTAAAAACACTCAATCAAAACCTTGGTTTAAAATTCAACCTTCAAGGTGTAAGTCTGTTTGAAACAATCGGATACATGGGAAGTCTTTCGGGTGGTTTGCAGCTGTATCCTTTTAGAAGTAAATATTCTCCCTACATTGCAGCACTCATTGGAATTTCGTGGACGAACTCTGGTGATCTACCAAGTCCCTTTTGCATACCAAACTGTCAGGATCCTAGGATCAGTGGCATCAATCAAAATGGCTTTGGAACAGATCTATCAATAGGGTATCAATTTTCAAGAAGTCGTAGGATCAACATAGCTGTTGAAGTTTTTTACTCCTTAGCCTTTTATGATATTGAAGGCAGCAGTCCTGAAACTTTTGGTGGTCGCTTTGTCGTACTTTTTGACCCAAGTTATATACTCCCAAAACGCAAATCATCTTAGGTGCGTAAATAATTAGCAATAACATCAAAAGTCTATTGATTTAATATTTATATTTTATATTAAAAACTTGCTCATAGATCTATTTTAAATGACGCTTTTTAAAACAAAGGGGAGTTTTTATGTATGACAAATCAATTGAGAGTTTAACTGATAGGCCAACTGATGAACTATCTGACAGGTCATCTGAAAAGGCTATAGAAACACGCCTTGTTCATGGTGAAGAGCACTCTCAGTCTTGGGACTTTAGCAATCAACTTGTTCCTCCAATGACTTCAAATACAACCTATCGACTTAAATCTGTTGAAAGAGGGGCTAAAGGTTTTGCAGAGTACGGAAGTGAAGTTCTTAAAGGTGATGAAAAAATATGGATTTATGATCGTTTAGATGAGCCAAACAACTTAATGCTTGAAGAGCAACTAAGCTTCATGGAAAAGGCTGAAGGAAGCGTTACTTTCTCTAGTGGCATGGGCGCAATTTCTGCAGTTGTATTATCAAACCTTAAAGCTGGAGACTTGATCTATTCAGACTCAGCAATTTATGGCTGCACCTTTTCTCTCTTTAAAAATCATCTTCCAAGATTTAACATAAATACTAAATGGATGGACTTTTCAAATTTAGATTTTTTAAAAGAAGTCCCTGAAAATTTAAGACTGATCTATTTCGAGTCCGTTGCAAACCCGACTCTTAAAGTAATTGATATCTTAAAAGTAACAAAATTAGTAAATACAATAAATGAAAATAGAGAAGAGGATAAAAAAATCCTTGTAGCTGTAGACAACACCTTTGCAACGCCTCTTGCCTGTAACCCCGTTGCACTTGGTGCGGATTTTACGATTCACAGCTTAACGAAAAATATCTCAGGATTTGGAACTGAACTTGGAGGCTCTGTATCTACATCAAAAAAATGGATAACACCTTTAAAAATGATTAGAAAAGATTTTGGGGCTGTGCTTAACAGCAAATCTTCATGGAGTATTTTAAATCATGGGCTACCAACAATGCATCTTCGTTTTAATAAACAAGAAGAGTCTGCAAAAAAAATTGCAACCTTTCTTAGTAAACATGAAAAAATTGATAAAGTTTTATATCCAGGACTTGATCCAAGCTCTGAGACCTTTAACACTTTATCCACAAATTCAACGAAAAGCTTTCACCCAGGTTTTATGATAAGCTTTACACTAAAAGATGAAAATAATGAGATCACTAAAAACTTTATAAATACCGTAGCAAAAGAGTCTTACACAATCACTTTAGCTGTTAGCTTAGGACTCACTAAAACACTTATTGAAGTTCCAAAACTTATGACTCACTCTTCATATGATGAAGCCTCTAGCCAAGAGAGTAACATTAGTGATACTTTAATCAGGCTAAGCATTGGTGTTGAAAATGCTAATGATATAATTAATGATTTAGACGAGGCTTTAAAACAAATTTAGTTATGAAATTCTTTTACTCTACCTACAAGCTTCTTTTGATATTCATTAGTTTTTCAGTTTATCTGCTGGTGAGTGCAGTTTTTTTTATTTTTTTAGTTCCTTTTCCATTTAAAAGAAGACGGGTTGCGCTTAATTTAAACGTTCTACTTGCTAAATTTATTGTCACTGCTCTTAATTTTGATATTAAACAAACAGGTCCTTTACCAAAAGAAGGTTCAATTGTTATTGGCAATCACATGTCTTATCTAGACACGCTCATCTACTTAAGTAGATTTAAATGTCTTTTTGTTACTTCTGTAGATATGGGAAGACGCCCTTTTTTAGGACAAATCACTTGGCTGTCTGGATGCCTCTTTGTAGAAAGACGAAATCCAAGACATCTTCATAAAGAGTTAAAAACTATTAAAAAATACTTTGATAATGGATTTATGGTTTGTTTTTTTCCAGAAGGTACAAGTTCTGATGGAAGACAAGTTCTTCCCTTTAAAAAAAGTTTGTTCCAACTGGGCTTAGAAACTTTGGCTCCTATACAACCTATAGTCTTAACTTACAAATCAATAGATGGTGTTAAATTTGGTGATTCAAACAGAGATAAAGTCTGCTGGTATGGAGATCTATCTTTTTACAAACACTTCATGACTCTTATGACTTTAAAAGAAGTTAAAATAGAACTACAGGCCTTAAGTCCTATTCTTTCTTCAGATTTTAAAAATAGAAAAGAGCTTTCAGACATAAGTCATAAGGCTATTTCCGAACAGTATCAACACAATCTAGGCATTTGAAGCCTAAAAAATATTTCAAGATTTCTCATAGAACTCTAGACACAGCTGTGAGACCAGACCAGTTTGCTTCAAAAGAAAACTTCCTTATAATATAGATATGACGTCATTTTTAAAATATTTTCTTTGTCTAACCTTTTTGATTACAACCTTAACCTCTTGTGGTGGAGATGAAAATCAAGAAGAACTTGTTACAGTTGAAATCCCAGCACCTATAACTTTTTTGATAGACAGAACTTTTTTTATTACTGCGAATTTATCAATAACTCTTAGAGCTCCATGGGCTATAGTAAATTTTAATGCCATAAACAATACAGATAGAATTATTACAATCATTGGTGGAGCCTATGTTGTAACAGATCCCATCACAGGCAATAGAAGACTTCTAAGCCTTACAGCAACTGCTAATATAAACTTAAATTACACTGGCGTTATTTTTCCATCTAGAGATGTCAACTGTGATGGCCTAGTTGATGAGACTGAAGCCACAAATAATGTTGGACCTGCTCAGCCCTGCACCGCAATAACTACTACAACAACAATTCCTGATCCTGATGATCCAAATGCAACTGTAAATGTTGTCGACGAGATACCTGTTGTTTTGTTAAATGAAAGAATTTTATATTTATCAGGTATGGGAGATGCTGGAGTACCTGGTTCAACTGATATTGAAAATTCAATATCGCAAATTTATAGAGGTTTAACTTTTCCAGTAGAGGCGAGAATTGAGGGATGGGTTGGATCACCTACACTACCTGAGAGTAACTTTTTTCAAAACTTCTTTTTTACAACCATTGCCAATTAAGATTTTTTTAAAACCCTAATAGCCCATATTGAAGATTCATACAGTACTGCAAGAGGAGTCACCATCATAAGCATACTTGTCGGATCTGGCGGGGTTAAGACTGCAGACAAAAAACATAAAAACAAAAAAGCATATCTTCTATTTTTAGCTAAAAAATTAGCAGAGACCATACCCATTAGACCCAAAAAGGTAAGCACCAAAGGCACTTCAAATGAAAGTCCAAATAAAAAAGTAGTTCTTAAAAAGAAAGAAAGATAGCCATCAATAGTGATCATGGCCTGATCTTGTCCCGAACCAAAACCCAGTAAAAATTTAAATGCTATAGGGTAAACAAAAAAGTAAACAAAACTGATTCCTAAAAAAAAGAGTAGTGTTCCTGAAAATATAAAACCTAAACCATAACGTTTTTCATGCGTGTAAAGTGCTGGTGCTATAAACTTCCAAAGATGATAAAGCCAGTATGGACATGATAAAATCACACCACCTAATAAGCTTATCTTTATGTAAGCCATAAAACTTTCCATTAATCCTGTATAGACTAAACCTTTTTCATCTGTAGATAAAAAAGGTTCAATAGGTGCTCTAATAACATTAAATAAAACGTCTTTAAAAAACCAACAAAGGGTGGCACTTACTATAACACCTATAACAATGTAAACTAAACGCTTTCTAAGTTCGCGTAAGTGATCAACTAAACTTTCTTCTTTTAAATCACTAGCAATTGTATTGTTAAACATCAGATTTTTCTTTCGTAACAGTGTTATCGTTTAAAGGAGTTTTATCTTTTTGATACTTTTTAGTAAGATTCCCTAATGGGTCTTCCGGTGGATGCTCTTCATCATTGTGATTATCTGAGTCTTTATCATTTGTGTTTTCATCAAGCTTAAGCTTTTTTTCCAACTCTTCTTTAGCTAAAGAATTATTGATCTCACTAGTGATCGAACTTGTGGTTCTTTTAATATCGTTAATAAATTTTGCCATATCTCTAGCAAGCTTTGGAAGCTTATCAGGGCCAACGACAATCAAAGCTACACCAACGAGTATAAAAATTTCCATTAAACCTAAATTAAACATACTCTAAAATTAAACTAATATTTTTTAGCTGTCATTGCTTAGAATTTTTTTTTGAAGAAGATATAGACACTCCATTCTCAATAAGTAGCTTTTTTGCTTTTTCTGAGCCTGTTTCATTAAACAATTCAAAAAGATGCAAAAGATCTAAGTTCCTATCATTAGATAAGTTTAACTTTTCTCTAACACTTGATAAGATCTCTACATAAAATGGAAATCTCTCTGATACATCTTCAAAAACAGGTTTTTTTGTTGTTTGATATAAATGCGAATAGGCTGTGATTCCAATATCTATATGATATCTAACACCTACAAGTTTACGCTTTAAGAAGGGACTAAAAAACCCCACACTTATAAGAGAGCTCTCTGCTAAATTCTTTAATGATCTGGCCTTTGGTCCTTTTTCTTTAAGTTTAAGTGCATTAAAAAGTCGCTCAGAAAGCATTTCATTCTCATGAGTTTCTTCAATTTTAAAACAATAAGAAGTAAGAAGCTTTAGAAGGTACAGATAGCTGTAGTTGTTTAAATCAACTTCACTATCGTTAATCACCTCTAGTAAAATAGGCTCAAATAAATCTGCTAGACTCGAAGTAAGTATTTCTGGTTCATTTTGAGACATAGGACCCTCCGAATCTATAAGTTTATCGGATTAATACTAAAAATAGTTAAAATTTAATCATTTCTAGACCTTAAAATACGCAGATTTACATAGCTTTTTATAGCTTTTTTTGTGTTTTTAAAGACCTTGAGAGATTCTTTAGAGCAATTAAAAGGGCTTTATCACCTAAAAAAGACTCTAAAAAAGACTTAAATACTACTAAAAATATTTAAAAATTGTAGATGTTTACGTTTATTTTTGTATTTGTCACAATCACTATCAAAATCTAATTTGGAATATCCGGATAGAATTTTATACACTAAGGATCTATTTTCTTTAACTGAGTAGTTAAAATAAACTCGCCAAGTTCTAAATGATAAACAGTAGTTTACATTTGAAAGTTTTTTTAATCTTTTTTTAGATGAGTTTAGAGGATCTCTTTTAAGTTGGTCTTTAATAAAAGATTTTATTTTTCCTTCACCATTTTGCTCTATCCAGTGAAGCTCTTTTAAAACATCTGAAGTAAAATCAACTTTTTTTAAGTTCTCTTCTTCTAACCAAGATGTATTTTGAACATTAAAACTATCAGCGGCAGGAACATAAGGTTTAATGTCTAAGATTGGAGTTTTATCTAATAAATCAAACTCAGTGATATAAATTTTTAAACCCTGAATATGTGAAAGTTTAACACAACTTAGCCCAATTGGGTTTGGTCTATATGGCGATCGAGTAGCAAACACACCTTGTTTGTCAGTTTCTCTTGGGGTTTGTGTCATAGGCTTCCACCCCTTACTTTGATCAAATTCAAAAATAAGCCACAATCTCTTAAAGCCTTCTAAGCCTTTAAGTGCTTGAATGAAATTTGTTTGACCAGAAAAAAGTCTAATATGTGCAAGCTCTGAAGTTTCATCTTCAAAGGGCTGTCTTGGTGCTTCGTATTTATAAATGTTGCTGCATCTAAAAACACCTATGGGGCTATAGTTAAAAGATTTCATAAGAACCGTCTTACCCATTCATAACCACAAGCCGAAAGAGCTGCGTTAACATTTAAGGAATTCTTTTTACCAAAGGTTGGAAGATGCATCACGTGATCACAAAGTGATAAATCATAATCTGATAGTCCAAAATGTTCATTACCTATCACAAAAGCCGTATTTTTATTTAATTTACTTTTATAAATATTTTCTGAATGTTTTGAAGTCTCAAGTCCCACAAGCTTATAACTTTTAAGTTCATTTTTAACTTCTAATAGATCTCTAAATTTAGAAATCTTAAGACGCGCACCCATAGAAGTCTTTAAGACATGTTCGCTTTCAAAACCCTGAGTATATCCAGTAGTTAAAACTTCTGAAACGCCTAAGACCTCACAAGTTCTAATAAGAGCACCTGTATTAAACGCAGATCTAATATTATCTAAAACAATCTTTAAATCATTCTGCTGTATAATATTTTTATTGTCTTTTTTCTTAATGCCAAAATCTACATCACTTACTCTTTTATTTAAGACTCTTTCAACAGGAATAATAAACAGTAGTAGATCTTCATATTTAATCTCATTTTCAAATGATTTTGAAAGAGTGTATAAATGTCTTAGTTGTCTATCTTCTGAACTCTTAAACCTCAAAAGCAAATTCTTTAAAAGATTAATCTCTTCTTTCAAAATATCTTCATTGCTAAGACACTTTTCTTCTAAGGATTTTAATAAAGCATAAATCTTATTCATAGATATCTAATATTTAAAGCCTGAACTTTAAAAATTATATAGATTATTTAAACTTAGAAATTTTTATAAAGACTCAAAAGGAGTACCTGCCAGATCAACACGTGTTGCTAGGTGCTCATATTTATTAATCGTAGTATTTTCTAACGTTATGTCTAACGACGAAAAATCATAGACTTGTTCGTTAAAAAAATCTGACACTTTTTTAGAGTATTCTGGAAGCACTGGACTCAAGTATATAGCCATGTCTCTAAAGACATTTAAAATGGCTGACAGAACAAATCTAGCTTCTTCACGGTCTTCTTTAATTGTCTTCCAAGGCTCTTCTTTATCAAAGTAAGCATTTGCGTGATCAGCAATACTTCTAATAGATTCCATTGCTTTTCCAAAATCTCTATTTTCAAAATGCTTTAAAATCTCTTCCTTTTTGGATTTAGAAAAGCTCACAACCTCTTCACCCGCTTGATCTAGAGGACCAATCACTGAATCAAGTTTTTTTCCAAGCATCTGACCGCCTCTTGATCCTAAATTAGTAATCTTACCAATAAGATCAGAATTAACCCTTTGAACAAAGTCTGAAAAATTAAGATCTAAATCTGTAAGGCCTGAGTTTAATTTACAAGCGTAATAATAGCGAAGATACATCGGATCTAAATGCTCTAAGTATGTTCTGGCTTTAATGAATGTGCCTTTTGATTTAGACATTTTTTCACCATTTATTTTTAAAAATCCATGGACAAAAATCTCTTCTGGCAAATTGTAACCTGAATCTTTTAAAAGAGCTGGCCAAAAGAGTGCATGAAAGTAAACAATGTCTTTACCAATAAAGTGATAAATTTTAGCTTCTGGATTTTTCCAATAGTGATCAAAGTCTTTATTGTTTTCTTTACACCATTCTTTTGTAAAAGAAATATAACCACAAGGAGCATCTACCCAAACGTAAAAAAACTTTTCTTTATGCCCAGGAATTTCAAAGCCAAAATAAGGTGAATCTCTTGAGATATCCCAATCTCTTAACTCGTCATCAGTCCACTCTTTAAGTTTTTTATAAACCTCTTCACTAGTGTGCTCTTTTGTCCAAGCTTTTAAAAAATCTTTGTACTCATTTAATTTAACAAAAATATGTTCACTTTCTTTTTCAACAGGGGTAGATCCACATAAAGAGCACTTTGGTTCTACAACTTCAGATGTAGCATAGGTAGCACCACACTTGTCACAAGAATCACCATACTGATCTAAAGCCCCACACTTTGGACAACTTCCTTTTACAAAACGATCAGGTAAAAACATTTTATCATGTTCGCAGTAAAGTTGATGAATGCTCTTTAATTTTATTTTATCATTTTCATATAGGGTTTTATATATCTCACTTACCGTTTCTTTATTCTGTTTTGAGTGAGTAGAAGAGTAGTGATCAAAATTCACACCAAAATCTTTAAAATCTTGTATGCGCTCTTCTCTACTTTTTTTTATCAAATCTTCAGGTTCTACTTTTTGATCCAAAGCACTTAACATTACTGGAGTTCCATGGGTGTCTTCCCCACAGATGTAGATACAATCTTCACCCTTCATCTTTTGATAGCGCACCCAAAAGTCTGTTTGAAGATACTCAACCATATGACCAAGATGTAGAGAGTTATTGGCATAAGGAAGGGCAGAAGTAACCACTATGGGTTTAGACATAAAAATCTCCGTAAATTGATTAACCCACACTTACCAAATATTCAGGCTGTGACAAAATATTTTTCATAGTTTTTGAAAGATCTTCAGCGGTAATGCCTTTAAGTTTTTCTCCTAGCTTTAGATACTCACGGGCATCTAAGCCATAAATAGAATCAAAAAGCATTTGATCAGAAATTGCAGAGTTTTGTTGGTAACTCATTAGCTCTTGACCTAAAACTTGATTCTTTAACCACTCTAACTCTTGATCGCTTAAACCCTCATTTGCAAATTTTACGAACTCTTCTCTCATCATACTTATTGCTTTTTCTTTCTTTGAAGGATCACAGGCGATATAACCACCAAAAAAACCCCCAAAGTATGCTGATTGAGAGACAGGTGCTACAGAATAAGCTAAAGAAGCTTTGTCTCTTAGTTCAATAAAAAGCCTGCCACCTTGTCCACCAAATAAAGCTTCAAAAAGTCTTAAATGAATCTTTTCTGAGTCTTTGTATTTAAAACCAGGATAGCCAAGGACTATGTGTGATTGTGCTTTTTCTGATTCTATTTCTATAGTTTGTTTTTCTTTTTTCTGATTAAAATTAATACTTTTGAATAAATCCTCTGTTGACGAAAACTCAGCTTCATTTTCTATTTCATTTATAAAGTCTTTTAATTTATTTTCATCAATAGCACCAACAACAGAGTAAGTGCGTTTTTGTTTAAGTTGGTCTTCTAAGTGCTTATAAAGATCATCTGTCTTAACAAGGTCAAAATAAGATTCTTTTCCGATTGTGTCTCTGGCATAAAACGTATCTTTAAACAATGCTTCGTTAAAGGCCTTAAAGGCAACAGATGAAGGTCTGTCTTTTAAAGACTTAAGAGCATAAAGTCTTGATTGTATGTCTCTCTTTAAAAGTTTATCCGTAAAAACGGCTTCATTTAACGATTTTAAAACTGCACCTTTAACATCATCAAACAGATAAGATAATGTTTTTAAAGAAAGGCCAAAACTGTGTTTTCCCGAAAAAGCAGAAAAAGAAGAACAATATTTATCAAAAAGATATGACATCTTATCTTCTGAAATAGATTTAGTTTCGCGAGTCCATAGGCTCCCAAAAAGAGAGCTTAAACCCTGCTGCTCATCAGATAATAAAAGTTCTCCCCCGAGAGCTCCCATTTTAAAAGACAGCACATCTGTTTCAAAATTTTCTATAAAATGAACTTCACTTCCTTTTTCTGATGTCCATGTTTTATAATCTTGATCCGTATTTTTGTTTGTAGCTTTTTTTATAGCTTTACTTTTATACTTTGAATCCTTTTCAGAGCTAGCTGATAAAAATACTTCACTGTTCCCAATTTTTTGAATGTTTTCTAAAAACGTCTTTGTATCATCTAAAGGCTTAGAGGCTAAAATAGAAAGATAAGGTTTTTTAGTAAAAAGTTTTTTACAACACACATTAATATCTTCTGCAGTAAGTTCTAAAACTTTATTAATACGCTCTTGTGTGGCTCCAAACTTATCATAGTAGAGCCAATCATCACCAATTAAACGGCACTGAGAAGCAATACTTTCTTCTGAGTAAGATTGTTCTGAATAAAATATATTTTGTGCTTTAGAGATGTCTTCACTTATATCTTTTTGTTTTAGAAAATCATTTAAACAGTTCGGAAGCTCTTTAAAAAGAGCTTCTTTTTCTTCTGGACTACAAATTCCACTTACAACAAAAATTCCATTTTCAGGAGAAGAAAAATAAGAGGCACTGATACTTCTACAAAGATCTTTATTTAATTTTAAATTTTTATATAAAAAAGAACTCTCACCTTGTCCTATAATTAAAGCTAAAATTTCATAGGGTAGAGAAGACTCTTCTTTAAAAGACTCTACAGGCCAAGAAATATAGAAATAATCTTTTTCAAATTCTGATTTTTGAAAAACATTTTGCTCAGCTAAGCTAAGGTCAATTTTAGAGCGTTGTCTTATCTTAGGTGCAGTATTTTTATTTAGCTTTAAAAAATGTTTGTCTAGATTTTTTAGAACTTCTTCATCATTTTCAAAGTCTCCCACACACACAAGACTCATATTATTTAAGTGATATCTGTCTTTAAAATAGCTTTGGATCTCATCATTGCTGACCCTGGCAATGTTTTCTTGAGTACCAATTACAGGATCAGCATAAGGATAACCAGAAAACATCTGTTTAAAAAGCATTTTACTAGACACTCTAGAAGCTTGATCTAAACCCATTTTGATCTCTTCAATCACAACTTCTCTTTCGTTATTCACTTCACCTTCCTCAAAAAGTGGTCCATGCATCATGTCAGACAAAACACTGCATGCCACATCAAAATTTTCTTTCGGTACGGTCACATAAAAAACAGTTTGATCAAAAGACGTGTAGGCATTTAGCTCTCCTCCAGCTCTTTCAACCGTTTGAGCTATTTCACCAGCTTTATAATTTTTTGTACCCTTAAAAACTAGATGCTCAATAAAATGACTCAATCCTGCTTCATTTTTAAATTCGTCAGCAGAACCCGTACGAACCCAAACTTGTAGCGTGACAATGGGGCTTTTTTTAGATTTACGTAAGAAGACAGGGAGGCCATTTGTCAGTTGAGTTGAATTCACATTATTCAAGATATTCTCCTTCAGAAGTTGGGATATATATACATGTTCCCTATTGCTTGCAAAAATGTCACTACTGCGACTTTGTAAAATATGGAGTCTCAGAACTTCCCCCAATAGAAGATTATTTTAAACTGCTCTTTACAGAACTCAAACAACTAAAGTTACTTAAGTCCCAGAGTGTTAAAAGCCTCTACTTTGGTGGAGGAACTCCATCTCTTGCCTCAAAAAAAGACCTTAAACGTGTTGTTGATTTTATTAGCTCATATTTTTGTGAAGATCCTGAGATAACCTTAGAAATAAATCCAGGAACGCTCACTAAGAACGACTTTACAGAACTTAGTTCAATTGGCTTTAACCGCTTTAGCTTAGGAGTTCAAACGTTTAACGAACGCCTTTTAAAAGCCTGCGGAAGACTTCATAGCTCTGATGACTCGTTAAGAGATTTACATGTGCTCTCTACTCTAGATTACAATTTTAGTATGGATCTGTTGTTTGGACTTCCAGGTCAAAGCGTAGCTGATCTGACTAAAGATCTTAAGATTATAACATCTATCAAACCCCCACATGTAAGCTCTTACAATTTAACTCTTTCGAAAGATCATCGCTTCAATGAAAACAGACCCAGTGATGATATACAAATTAAAATGATGGAACTTATTAATACAGAACTGTTAAGCTTTGGGTGTAAAAAATATGAGGTCTCTAACTTTTCTCAAAGTGGTTTTGAATCACAACACAACAGATCTTACTGGGAAGATAAAAGCTACTTTGGCTTTGGAATTGGTGCACACTCTTACGATAAAAATTTTTCTAAGTGGGGAAAAAGGTATTGGAACACAGCTCACTATGAAAAATATAAAAAATGCATTGAAAGCGAAAAAAGATCTTACCAAGGCTTTGAAGTTTTAAAACTTCACGAATCTTTAACTGATTTGATACACACCCGCTTAAGACAAGTCTCAGGTTTAAACATAAATTCTTTAAAAGAAAAATTTAACCTTACATCTTGGTCTTTCTTAGAAATTAAGCTTAATGAACTAAAAAAAGAAGGCTTATTACACAAAAATAAAGATGAATTTACAGAGTCCATATGGTCTTTAACAGAAGAAGGTTTTAAAAAAACCAACTTAGTTTTTCTTAAGTTGTGCTTTAGTAAAGATGATATCAAAGAACTGTACTGATTTGTTCTAAAAACTAAATACAAAAACTCTGAATTTTAACGTATTTTTTCATGATCAAGAAGCCATTTTTTCTTATCAAGACCACCTGCATAGCCCCGTAAGTCTCCATTCTTTCCAATAACACGGTGACAGGGGAGCACTATGCTTATCTTATTTCTTCCGTTTGCAGAAGCCAAAGCCCTTATAGCTTTAACATTACCCAAACGTTCAGCTTGCTTACTGTAACTGTAAACAGAACCATAAGGAATTTCAGCTAAAACCTTCCAGACTTTTTTTTGAAATTCAGTGCCAATCACATCTAGTGGTAGATCAAATCTTTGGCGTTTTTTCGAAAAGTACTCACTTAGTTGATTTTTTGTTTTGAGATGAAACTCATCTTTTTCAAATTTAAAGTTAAAATTTGTAATTCTACTTATTTCTTTTAAATCTTTATTAGCTTTTTCAAACGTATAATAATCAAGAAGACTAAGACCTTTTTCTGTGGATCCCAACAGCAATGGCCCTAAGGGACTAGAAATTTTTGAAAGTCTAAAATTTTTTGAATCTACAAAAGTTTTTAAGCTATCAGGTGCAAATTCCCATTTTCTTTTTAAAGTTTCATAATTCATAAATAAGCCTTTGTTTAAATTAGAAGCATTTAAAAGGTGTTACAGCGACTGTCTTTTAGAGTCAATTTGACCATTTAACTAGCTAATCTTATATTTTCATTATATAAATTGATGCTCATAATAAATGTATTAACTAAGTATTCGGACATATGTCTAATTAAAACACTTAGATTAAATTTTCAGATAACAAAGATATTTTGGAGTATTTTTACAATGTCTAAAAACAGCGACGCCAACGCCGATAAATCAA
>JALZUR010000048.1 GCA_023301025.1 Bdellovibrionales bacterium
TTACTTAGCACTATTATTGTTTTTATTCATATCTTACAGCAAGACTTCACATGGAGCTATTAGCTGCAAAGAGACACTATCTATTTCTAAAGAAGTTTTAAGCGATTATCTTAGAAATGAGTTTATTGGCTACTTAAAAAATGAAAACTACTCAGCTGCAGAAAAACTACTTTTTGTTGATCAAGGACCCGTCATAGAAGAAGTTAAGAATTTACGATTTAATAAGGACCTTTCGAATCAATGGTCAGCACTTAATACAGGAGCAGTAATACAAACACCGCTTAGTGTATTGAAAAGTGTTTCTGATCATCTGAATTTTAAACCAAATATGAAACTAATTGATCTTGGAAGTGGACATGGAGACCCTGCACTTGTCTTTGGATCACTAAACCCTGAGTTAGAAGTTGTAGGCTACGACATTGTAGAAGCTAAAGTTAACGGAGCTCGTAAGAGTGCTAAAAAACTAGGTCTCAAAAACGTCTCTTTCATCCAAGAAAATCTTGCAGAGATTCAACTGCCTTTTGCAGACTACTATTATCTATTTAACCCTGTGAACGAATCTATCGTTACGCGCTTAGCAAAACAGATTAAAAGCATGTCTAAGAAAAAAAACATCAAAGTTATTATTTTTGGTAAACACAGTTGGACTTACAATATTTTTAAGGAAGAGGACTTTGAAGTAGTTTCTGAAGTTCCTCTTCACATGTTTATTGACATATCAATTTTAGAATTTAGAGGATTAACCTCAGATTAAAAATTTTTATAAAAGTACTATTAAATCTAACTTTTAAGCCTACTTTGATTTCTTACAAACAATAGAATCTATTTCAGATTCTATAAGCTCACCCTTGTGATCAAAAGTTTTGTCTACAAGTGTCACTGTGTAATTTTCATCATTTGAATTTTTAGTTAGAACTGAACTTGATGATTCTCTCTTGATTTCGAGATCCTCAGTATATTCTGTTATAAATTCTATTTTAAATGCATTATCATCTTTATTGATTTTATATTTGTCTTTCTCATCTTCAAAAGTACTGTCTGTTACTTCTATCCATGTATTCAAAGTATCTTCAGTCCAGCTTACTAACTCAAGAGATTCGTTGTCGTCTAAAATCTCTAATGAAGTGTCATTTAATCTAAAACTGATATACAGATCACCATCTTCAAAGATCCCATTATCATTACATAGATAAACACCTGTTTCGAATGCATTAGCTGTTGTTGCGAACATAAATAAAACTGTGCTCACTAAAATACGATTTATCACGTTTTTCTCCTTTTTAATAGTTTAAATCTATTAGATAGTAACCATTAAAACGGGGTTCGTTATAGCATATTATAAAAACATTTAATTAAATTCTGTTATTTTACTTTGCATATTTATTCAATGTAGTCCGTACCCACTAGAATAGTTTCATCATCATCAGCACCACCAACATCATTAGCAGGCTCATACCATCCACCAAGACCAACAGTAGAGACAAATCTGGTTCCAGCAGTAATATTTACAGTTCTAGCTCTAAAAGGAGCATCTGGATCAGTGCCGCTGTTCACTAAAGCTAAAGTCGCAACCGGAGTACTTACACCAATTACATCGCCAGGGTCATACTGATCTATTGAACCAGACTCTAAACTTGCAAAAGCCACCCAAACAGAAAGAACGTTCACAGCATAAACCTTTTTAAGTAAATTAGTTGGAATAAAAGGAGCTGCGTTTAAACCAGTTGAATCTGCAAAAGATGTCCCTGTAATATCTTTGTCTGCTGTTACAAGTAGACTTTCACTTTGGTATAAACTTGTTGTTCCTTCAGGAGTAATTGCCGGATTTCCATCCCTATTCAAAGAGCCCAAACCTGTAACTGAATTTGAATGTACAAATTCATAATTTGTAGAGTCTTCAATTGTAGTTAGTCTCATGCTAGATGAAGGAAAACCTAAAATTTTGTCATGTGCTGGCATTAAAATTTTACCATCTGTAAATTGACCACTAACACTTGAGTATTGATAGGTTAAGATAGTCCCCGTAGAAAAAACCTGAAAACTTCCAGTAGGTCCCCACGAAAGGTTCTGCCCTGTACCGGCTAACATAGTAGCTGAAGCTAAAACAGTTGAACCTTCTTTTACCTCAACCGTTGTATCTTCAATAGCATAAACACTTACAACATGCGGACTACTTCTTATTGTTACAGAAGCAAATTCGGTTCCTGCAAAGAGGGCTGGTGTCCATGTCACATTGTCTTTTGTAGAAGCACCACCTGAACCTACTCTACCCGCAGTAAAAATAGGCTTATCAGCATCTATTACGTCAAATTGTGCAGTTGTTAGGTTTACGACCTCACCTGCGGACAAAGGGTTTTCAGGAAGTGCTACACCATTTAATGTAACATTTGTGTTGTCATACATAGCCACGACATTTGTATCTGTTGAGCCACCTACATTCATTGCGGCATATGGACTGTTGAACAACGGATCATCTGGCTTAGTTGTTATTGAGTCAGGAGCTGACCATTCAGAGAAATTAACTGTATCATAAACAGCACGAACTCTAAAATCATAACTGGTGTCAGCTGTTAGACCCGTTACTGTCCCAAATGTATCAGTACTGACATCATCAGCAAAATCTATCCAAATAACGTTTCCTGTAATTCTAAAAGCTATTTCATAATCATTTATTGTAAAACCTAAATCGCCTTGTATGTCCCATTGTAAATCTACTGAATTTACTAATGAAGTAACTGTACTAAAATTTATTATAGTTGGAGTTACAGTATTCTTTTCAACAGTTACACTTGCCTGTGTTGCTGTTGAATGATCTGCAGTAATTAATATCGCCGGGTCATCAATCAAAGAAGAAACATCTACACTTCCAGTTGTCCAAGTTGTACCTGTACAAATAACTGTGAAAGTTAAAACTCCAATATCAACATTTACATTAACTCCATTTTCTGTACATTCCCCACTCACAATGTAGTCTGTTTCGTTTTCTTGAGTTATCGTATCAGCAAGGTTTATTAAAACTGCTGCAGTTGATGAATCTTTTGAAACACTCGAATTTACAATAGGCGCTGAACTGTGCGTAACACTAATTGCAAGTGTTCCGTCAGGCTCCGCTGAAACATCTAAGTTTCCAATACTCCACACACCAGAAGCACAACTAGTGCTAGAACTCATAGATCCAATAGTTAAATTTACAGCTACTGTATCTTCAGAACATCCACCATTCAGACTGTAGTTTGACTCATTCGTACTGTCGATAGCTATAGGAGTAACAAGTGTAACAACTGGTGCAAAAGTGTCTTTTATAACAGTGTCTGCTGCACTTCCTATGTTTCCTACAGTATCAGATACATTTGCACTTAAAATATAGTTTGTTGTGTCTGTTGTAGAAGAAACATCAATCACACCTGTATAATACTGACCAGACGAACACACTGCAGTCGCAGCGAGTTCACCATTAAAATCTACATTAACTGTTGCACCCTCTTCATCACAATTTCCAGTTAAAAAATACTCTGTAACGTTTGATGAAAATATATCAGAAGCATCAACAATTGTTATGACAGGAGCCAATGTATCAACAGGAAAATCAACCAAACTCGCTGCACCAGAAGGGTTTCCATACTGATCTGTTGAACTTAGTGTTAAATCATTTACTGATGGGAATTCAACTCCTTGCTCTAAAGTTAAAGCAAAGTTTTCAGTACCCGCTGCCGTACATGTGTAGGTTTGTGGATCCGGATCCAAACCGTTTCCTGTGATAGAAACAACTTCTCCAGCTTCATTACAATTTATAGGCAAATTATAATTTGTTCCGCCGACTGGCCCCGAAGGCGCTGTTGCAACCGGTGCGCTTGCTGGTCCTATTTGATCGTTAATTGGATTCGGTGTGAACACTGCTGTGTTTCCGTTTTGATCTGCACTTACTGTCATAGGATTTGCTGTTACTGATGTTATATCTATATTTGCACTATAAGTTCCAGGATCTCCTACACAAGTTACAGTTTCTGAAACATCAGGTGTTCCGACTGTAACG
>JALZUR010000049.1 GCA_023301025.1 Bdellovibrionales bacterium
CGTATTGATTTGGAAGCAAAAGATAAAAATGGCTTTACAGCACTTATGCTTGCAGCATTTAGTGGACAAACTAAAACTGTTCTAACCATGATGAAAAGTGGTATGATTGATCTTGAGGCTGCTGATAAGAATGGCTATACAGCTTTTATGTGGGCCTCTTTTAATGGTAAGCAAGAGACTGTTCAAGCTATGCTTGATACAGGGCTTGTTGATTTAAATAAAAAAGATCGCTTTGGGAATACCGCTTTAGTTTTGACAATTTTAAGAGATCATAAAAAAACAGCTTTTACTCTTATTGATAGTGAAAAAGTTGACATTAACATGTATTACGGCGCTAACTCTACACCTTTAATGGAAGCTTCTTTAAAAAATAGATCTAAAATAGTTTCGGCTTTAATTGAAAGTGATAAGGTTAAGATCAATAATGCGGATTTTTATGGGCGTACAGCTTTAATGAAAGCTATTCAAAGTGGCAACACAGATATAGCTCTCCTTCTAATAGAGAAATCCAGTAATATAGACACTGATAAGGTTGATATTTATGGAGAAACAGCTTTAACTATGGCTGAAAGTAGAGGCTTCGATGAAGTTGTTCAGGCTTTGAAAAATAAATGATCTGAAATTAGGGGTATTTTAAATCAATGCTAGAATCAAGCAGCACAAAATTTAAAAAAAACTTAGACAAAAATTTAGACAAAAGCTCAAGTGTACATTTTGATATAGAGCATCAGTTAAAGAAAACCTTCAATCTTGAAGGTTTTAGGCTTGGTCAAAAAGAGATTATAAACTCTGTTCTTAAACAAAAAGATGTTTTAGCCGTAATGCCAACTGGTGGAGGCAAATCTCTTTGTTACCAACTTCCTGCTATTAGCCAAGAAGGTATTGCCATAGTGATCTCGCCTTTAATAGCTTTAATGAACGATCAAGTTCATGGCTTAAGAGAAAAACAAATATCCGCAGGCTGTATTCATTCTGGCTTAAGTTTAGACGATAAGAGAACAATTTTTTCTGATATGAAAAAAGAAAAGAATTATATCTTATATCTATCGCCTGAACGAACTCAAAAAGAAGGATTCTTAAATTGGATAAAAGAGCAAAAGGTATCACTATTTGCAATTGATGAGGCTCACTGTGTTTCTCAGTGGGGTCATGACTTTAGACCTGAGTACTCTATGCTTAAAAAATTAAGAGAACTAAAGCCAAATACCCCAATGATTGCACTTACTGCTACTGCAACTCCTTTAGTTAAAAGAGATATTATAAAGCAGTTAAATCTTAAAAAAGTTGATGAGCATGTTTATGGTTTTTACAGACCAAACCTTTTCTACCAAGTAGAAGAGTGCAGCAACGATGAATCTAAAAAAAACTTTGTGCTAGCTGCTTTAAAAAAAGTTACAAGTGGTAGGGTGATTCTTTATTGTGGAACAAGAAAAAAAGTTGAAGAGTGGAATGAATTTATTAATGATCATGGATACAGTTGTGGCTTTTATCATGCAGGGCTTAGCAGTGAACAAAGAGTCACTGTTGAAGAGCAGTATAAAAACTCTGAAATAAGAATTCTTACAGCGACTAGTGCTTTTGGTATGGGTGTAGATCATTCTGATGTACGACTTGTGATTCATACACAAGTCCCTGGAAACATTGAATCTTACTATCAAGAAGTAGGACGTGCTGGTCGTGACGGTGAGGAGTCTACTTGTATGCTTTTGTATGCAAAAAAAGATAAAGGACTTCAATCATTTTTCATTCAAAATTCGCAAGCTGAATCAAGAATTAAGAGTATGAGGTGGGAGGCCTTAAATGCAATGATTGCCTACGCTGAAGGCGCTGAGTGCAGACACGCTGATATTCTAACGTATTTTAAAGATAAAAAAAGAATCAAAAGCTGTGGACACTGTGACACCTGTGATCCTAAATCTGAAAGAAAAATTGATTCAGTTATTACCGTTGAGTCAGTTGTTCGTAAGGCCAGAAAAGAAGCTGTAGTTAAGCTATCTTTTGAAGAAGAGGGATATTTTCAAGAGTTAAAAGACTGGAGAAAAGCGTATGCCAAAGAGCACGACATACCAGCATTTATAGTTTTTGGTGATAAAACTCTTAGAGACATAGTGATTAAAAAACCTAAGACTATAAAAGAGTTAGAGTATGTTTACGGATTGGGTGCAAAAAAAGTTGAACGATTTGGAGCTAAAATTTTAGAGCTCACGGCTAACCTTTAAATTAAAAGTTCTCTACATGTCATTGTTGTTGATTGAGAAGAGAGACCTTTAAAAGTATGATCTCGTAGTTGGTGATTTAAATCTTCGTACGCATTTATAACTTTAGCCAAGCCTTTAATAGCATCTAGTAGCTCTTCTTTATTTAAATTCTCACCCTGCATTTTTATATCAAAGTATGTATTTTCAAAATTCTTATTTATCGCACCAAGTTGACTAGCAAAGTCATTGGCTTTTTTCTGCGTTAGGTTTTGATCATGCTGTTGCATCCAAATGAGCTTTTCTAAACTTTTTTAGTTTTATAAATTTCTGAAACAAAAACTTTTAAACCATCAGTGGCATTTTTAAGTTCATCTTCACTGTATTAACATTTAGGTATTTAGAGTCTTCAGTGAGAAGCCATGGTCTTTCGTCTAGTTATTTACACTTAATTTCTATTTTCATTACTTTCCTGAATATGATGATTAAAACGCTAATTTTTTTTCAACTAGTAAAAGACAGGATGGCTTTGAATTTATGAAAATTTTAAAATCTACACTCTTTCGAATGTTAATTGTAACAGTAAGCTTGTGTTTTTTCACTGAAGCTTACGCTGTCGATGCCCATAAAGTACGGCCTAGAAGTATGAGATCTTCAAATTTCACAACTTACGACCAAATTGCCAATCCAGAGTTTTATGATAAATTAAACTTCTCTGTACATTGGAGTTTTTTAAAGAATCCGATTGAGTACGGCGGTGTTAATGATGCGGCAAGAGAAGATAGTATTCTAGAGGATGTACATCTTTTAAATCTAAATATGTCCTATAATCTTAATAAGAATTTTATGCTTGCAGTTGATTTGTCAGCTTCTTATTTACAAAAATTTGAAGAGTTAAACAGCGAGTTTGATGAAAATGAATTTGTATATATAAATGACATTCACCTTTCTGGTGTTTGGACCTTTTATAGATCAGAAAATAAAAAGACTCAGTATGCTTTTGCACCAAGACTAATAATCCCTACTGGTGATGAGCATCTTTTTCTAGGTGAGAATAGTTTTTCTTTTGGAGCTGATTTATTAGCACAGTGGCGTCCTAAATCAAAGAGTGAAAGTCATCTTTTCACTAGCCGATTAGGTTATACACATAGAGATAAGACTCAAATTTTAAATCTTGAAGTGGGACCTTCTCTTGATTTAGCAATTGGGCATCAATGGATGTTTAACAAGAAAAAAAGTTTGAGTTTAAATTCTGAATTGGTGGCTGAGATTCCTGTCGCCTACAGAGCAAGCGGGGCTAATCTACCTGTAGAGTTCTTATTGGGTTTCAAAGATTTTAATCAGAAGGGAAGAAGTTGGTCTGTGCTTTTGGGTAAGGGACTTTCAAGTGGTTATGGGTCTCCAGATTGGAGAGTTTCACTTGGTATAAGTTTTAGTGGCTATCCTCACGGTCAAGGCGCTATAAAAAATCAAGAACCTAAAGATCTGGAGCCTAAACCAGTAGTTAAAAAGAAAAAAGTAAAAAAGCTTTCAACAAAACAAAGAAAAGCCAAAAAGAAACTTTTAGAGACGTCTCTTTTAGAAATTAGAAATGTAAACTTTGAATCGAACAAGGCTATAATAACTGAAGATAGTTTTAAAATTTTAGATGCAGCAAAAAAGACCTTAGAAGACAACATTAATTATATAGATGGTGTAGTAATTAGTGGCCATACAGATTCTCAAGGAAAAGTTTCTAATAATCAGTTGCTTTCTGAACAGCGAGCTGCAGCTGTAAAAGACTTTCTTTCTGAAAGTAAAGTATTGAGTGAAAACTTAAAGTTTCAAGCTTCAGGTTTTGGAGAGTCTCAACCACTAGTAGAAGAAACTGACGCAGCAACAAGAAAAATGAATAGAAGAGTTGAGCTAAAATTGGAGATGAAAAATGATTAAGTCCCTTTATATTTTTTTAGGAGTTTTGTTAACATCAAGCTTGGCCTTTTCAGAAGGTACAATTGACCTTGAAGACACTGCAGGTGGTGGAGCTAGAGGTAATTTAATTGGTTCAGGGCGTGTTTTTGCCTTTTTAGCTGAGGGAGAAACCTTGAACATGGCTTCAAGTGCCTTAGGACTTGCAAGTGGTGCAATCACCTATACACGTCCCGATGGGTCATCAAGATCGTGTTCTACCAGTGGAAGTGTGGGCCTTATTGCTTCACGAAGCCAAGAGGTGCAAGGTTCAGGTGTAGGCTACACTCCTTGTTCTGTTACTGCTACTGCAGGTGAAAGTGGAATATGGAGTGTTGAGTTTATTTCGCCAGGTTCTGATAAACGCACAGAAGTTGCTATTGCAGTAAACGAGAATTGGGTTCAAGGAAATTTTTTAGATATTCTGGCTTGGGATGTTTCTGTGAGTTCAGGTGGTGCTCTAGGAAGTGGGGGACAAGCAATTTCAGGTAGAGCTTACATGACCATATTTGGAGGCGATGTAGGGGCTTTCACCCAAGGTGAAGTTTTTTACAACTTCTTCGTTCTTACTAAAGATGGATATCAGTATGAAGTGGATACAAATGGATTTCAGCCGTACGGGTTTTCATTGTTCGCAAACAATAAGGGCCATAGGCTTTTGGATGGTCAACCTTCATACTTTAGCGTTTTGAGTAGTGAAGCTAGCATTCACGATGTGAACACTCCTGATTCTGATACTGATATTACGTTTAAAATGTTCTTTAATCTCCCTGACTCTAGTATGCCGCAAACGTCAGTCGTTGGAGGACAAAACACTTGGCTATTCAGAGCTCCAGCTACAACAGCAACTTTTAATGATTTTTCATTCGTTGGTGATGAAGGAACTCCAAATAAAATTGCTTTTGGAAAAGGTGGTACTTTTAATTTTGAAACGGACACTTTAGGTTCTACATTTGTTATCAGAATGGATTTAGATTCTGACGGCACTCCAGAAGTTCAAGTTGTACTGTCAAATTCTGTTGTGGGAGTTAACACTGCAAAATGGGATGGGCGTGATACAAACGGAAATTTTGTTGCGCCAGGTGAGTACAACCCGACAGTATCTATTGAGGCTCATTTAGGTGAAATTCATTTTCCTTTTGTTGATGTTGAATTTGCTAATAATGGTCTTATAATTACTAGGCTAAACGGAGGGGGAGCTTTTCCAAATACAGGTGTATTCTGGAATGACAGCAGACTTTTATCGCCTTCTGGTCCTGATTTTTCTAATTCGCCACAAGATTCAAGCACAGGTGCAAGATCTTGGACTGTCTTTGAATACGGAGATGCTAGGCATTTGGATACATGGGCATATTACGGCTACACACCAATACCACCTATATCTACTACCTTAGACATTGGAGAGGCGTCACTATTTATAGATTCACTGGTGAAGGTTTCGCCAACTAATCCTGATGAGGGAGATCAAATAACATTTACTTATGTGGTAAGAAATGCAGGACCAAGTGATGTAGATGGTGCTCCTGTAAAATTTGTGTTTAATCCAAATTTAATGTCAGGTTTTAGTATGGACTCTTGTACATCAAGTGGTGTTGCTTCTTGTGGTTTGGCTACAGAGTCAGGTGGCGAATTTAGTTTTCCAGCTGACATAGATGCTGGAAGTTCATTGACTATAACTATAACGGGGACTGTTGCTTCTAATCTCCCAGATATTGCAAACTTTCAACCCGTTGCAGGTGTACTAAGACCGGCGGATGTTACAAATCCAAATGCAACTGAACCTACAAGTGTTGTCCCGACAAGCTTAGAAGTAGAGTGTAATGGAACAACCCCGAATAGCTACCCCTTATCCTGTCCATCAGTGGCAACTTTAAGTTTTAACATCAGTGATAGTGATGGTGATGGAGTCTTAGATAGAGATGATTTAGATTCTGATAATGATGGAATTCCAAATACTGTAGAGGGCACACTTGATACTGATATGGATGGAGTTCCTGACTATCTTGATATCGACTCAGACAATGATGGTCTAACCGACACATTTGAAGCAGGTGGTGCAGATAGTAATGGAGATGGTCGCTTAGATAACTTTACTGATACAAACAATGATGGTCAGGATGATGCAAGCTTTGCAGAGCCTCTACCTCTTCCTGATACTGATGGTGATTTAAAGCCCGATTACTTGGATTTAGATTCAGACAACGACAGTATCACTGATGCCACAGAAGCGGGTTATCAGGATCAAGATGGAGACGGAGAAATTGATGAATTTACGGATACAGACTCTGATGGCTATCATGACGGAGCAGCCTCTGACCCGATCACACCTCTAGATTCTGATTCAGATGGAGTTCCTAACTATATTGATTTGGATTCTGATAATGACGGCGAGTTTGATATTTTTGAAGTGGAAGGTCCTGATGTAGATAATGATGGATTAGTTGATAATTTTACAGATGCCAATCAAAATGGGCTTGATGATTCTTTAGAAGCAAGACCTTCTATAATTTTAGATTTTGATGAGGATGGTATTTTAGATTACGTAGACCCGTTTGTATTTATTGATACAGATGGTGATGGAATATCTGATGATGAAGAAATAGCGCAAGGCTTAGATCCTTTTACTTCTGATGTTAGGGTTCAAGGTTCAGGTGCTGTTTTTGGGTGTGAAAGAGCGGTTGCATCTCAAGGTAGCTTGAGTCCAACTGATATATGGACCAAGTTAGTATCTTTACTTTTTTATATTCTTTTTATTAAGCTAACGTTTATGTTTCTTAGACTTTTCACTAAAGATGAAAAGTTAGTAAATTAGATATTAGTCCTCATCAGTAATTTATGTTGGGGACTATTTTTACCATCGAATTTGGTAAATAAATGAGATAACTATTTATTGTCTAAAAAAAATGGATGGGGTAGCAGGACTCGAACCTGCGAATGACGGGATCAAAACCCGTTGCCTTACCAACTTGGCTATACCCCAAAGTAAGAACAACCTTTTTCTTAAAAAAAATGTGAATTGGCAAGTTATTTTATAAACTTAGAGCTTTTTTAGGCTTTGTTCCATAGTTTTAACTTGGTTTTCATACTCTGCAAAAATTTGGCGCTCAACTTCTTCTCTAGTCTCTTTGTTTACAGGGTGTGCAATGTCTTTAAATTGACCATCTTTTCTTTTTTTTGAGGGCATGGCTACAAATAGTCCACTGTGACCTTCGATAATTTTGATATCTCTGATTACAAAGCAGTCATCTATGACTAAGGTGACAAAGGCTTTTAGTTTGTCTTCATTGATAGGATGAACTTTGATTTCTGTGATGTTCATAATGCTGATCTCCGCTTAGATGTGTCTTAAAAATGCCGTATTAGTAAGTATCTTTTCGGACTTTTGTACTAAGCCTAAAGTCTTAGTCTCAAAATTAGACAAAGAAAAAAGTAAAGTGTTCTACTTTGATTCAAAAAAGAGGCTTCATTTTTTTAAATGTATTTTTTTTGTAGATGATAAGCGGTGGGAAAGATCAAAAAGAAAAAGCCGCAATTTATGCGGCTTTAAACTAAGATTTAATATTTTGAAGTTTAGATTTAAAGTTTACTTTTCTAAAGAGACTTTAACCATAACGTCAGGCTCATCCACTGCACCATTTGCATGTGCCGGGCCTTTTTTTAATTTATCTACAAGCTCCATGCCTTCAGTCACTTCACCAAATACAGTGTATTGACCATTAAGGTGAGGTGCATCTGCAAACATAATAAAAAACTGTGAATTGGCTGAGTGAGGTGATTGCGATCTAGCCATACCTAGAACACCCCGAGTAAACATAGTGTCAGTGAATTCAGCTTGAAGATCTGGAAGCTCTGAACCTCCTGTTCCATCACCTTTAGGGTCACCGGTTTGTGCCATAAATCCATCGATCACTCTGTGAAATTTTAGGCCATTATAAAAGCCTTTTTGTGTGAGTGTTTTTATACGTTCAACATGCTTTGGGGCAAGATCAGGTCTTAGTTTGATTTTAACGTCACCATCATTAAGTTTGATAATAAGAGTATTAAGGTCAGTCATAGGTTTTGATTTCTCCTTTGTTTTAAAACAGCCAGATAAAAACACTAAGCACATAAAAAATGTATAGATAAACTTCATGAGGGTCTCCATTGTAAACTTTACTGATATTTTAAAGCCGTTTATCTATTTATGTCTATTCAAGGCGCGCTAAAATATACATGTCACCTCTTTTTATTCGAATGAGAAAACTTGTATTCTGGTAGCCTAAGATTTGTTTAGCCTCTTTTAGGTTGTAAATGGGTTTTGTGTTGATCTCATAAATCACATCGCCGGCTCGAATTCCTGCTCTTGAAGCTCTAGAGTAGCCAAGGACTTGTTTTACAACCACTTGATGTTTGCCTGTGTTTTTAATTTCAAATTCTTTTTTTAAGCTTCTCGTGAGTTCTGATAGATCAAGCCCGTAAACTTTTAGAAGAGTTTTTGATTGTGTTTTTTTAGGGTAGCTTGGGCTAGGTGAATTTTTTAGAGCCACTTCAGGGGTTTGTGTGTTTCCAACAGATGTCTTAAGCTTTACTTTTTTTCCTTGTCTGAAAACTAAGATGTCCTTTGTCGAACCAATTTTAGCTCTGCTAACAGCCCTTGATAAATCCGCTGGAGTTTTAATTTCTTTTTTATCAAACTTTACAATTACATCATAGGGTTTCAAACCTGCCCTATCCGCAGCAGATTTTGCCACAACATTTGCAACAAGTGCACCTTCTGTTTTTTCTGGAAGACCAAGTTGTTTTGCAAAGTAAGGATTCATGCCCTGCATTTCAACACCTAAAAAACCTCTTTTAACAGAGCCTGTTTCTTCAAGCTGGGCTATTAGTGGCTTAATTTCATCAATAGGAATGGCAAAGCCTATGCCCTGAGCTCTGGCATCAATAGCAGTATTTACTCCAATAACTTCACCTTTAAGGTTTACTAAAGGCCCTCCTGAGTTTCCAGGATTTATGCTTGCATCGGTTTGAATAAAAGGCAGAAGATTTATGTTGTCTAAATCTCTACCCATTGCAGAAACAATTCCTTTAGACATACTGTTTGAGTGACCAAAAGGGTTTCCAAAAGCTGAAACCCACTCGCCAACTTTTAAGGTGCTGCTCTCTCCTAGTTTAACGGCAGGCAATTTTTTAGGAGCTTTTATTTTTATCAGAGCTATATCTGTTTTTGAATCTTTACCGATTAAAGTTGCAGAGTATTCAGTGTCTTTATCACCACTAAGCTTAACTTTTATTATATCGGCACTTGCAACGACGTGACTGTTTGTGAGAATTAGGCCGTTTTCTTTTATGATAAAGCCTGTGCCTAGAGACCTTTCTGGTCCAGCATTAAAGGGGTTAGAGCCTTGTCCACCTCTTTGATTAAGCTGACCGCCAAAGAACTGTCTAAAAAGTTCTTCCATAGGGTCTTGAGCTTCGCCTCTTGAAAGCTTTTTAGGTGAACTTTCAGTAAAAATGTTAACAACTGAGGGGTTAACAGCTTTGTTGAGTTCAATAAAAATATTTGAAGGAAGTGGTTTTCCTGATTCAACACTTGGGAGTTTTGCAAAGGCTTTTGTAGTAGAGTTAAAATTTAAAAGAATAAAACTAAAAAAAACAAAACAAAAAATACGTATAGATAAAGGTTTTAAAATAGTTTTTTTCACATGCACTCCCCGTAATTTTTTAAGCATTTGAACTGATTCCGTGTATTTTTATTTTTTAGTTGATGAGGCATCTACAAACTTTAGCTGAAGATCCGATAACAGGTGAGTCATGAGTTTGTTTTCGTCATCTGTTAAATTATTTGAAGTCTTGTCCTTAATAACTTTTAAGAGATCGATATTAAATTTTGCAATTTGTAAGTCTTTTTCTATCTTTCCAGTTTCTGGGTGAGGGCTTAGGCCTAAGCTTATTTCAGCATTGGATCCTAGGGAAAAGAGAAGGGTTGATAGACTTGCCATTAAATCATTGTTCTGATCACTCATAAGGTGAAATATATTGTATTTGCGACAAAAATCAACATTTGAAAATAATGGAGTTACTTTTTAGGTTTTTCAGTTAGAAGTCTTAAAGACTCAAGCTGTGTCATGAGAAGTAAGTTTTTTAATGAAGTAGTACGTCTTTAGTCCTGATAAAGAATGTAATCAGTAAGAGATAGAGGGCTAAATAAGGGGTCGACGTGGCCGGTGTCTAAGTAAGATTGACTCTTAAGCAAATGAACAGCTTTAAGCTTTTTAAGTTCAGCGCTCTTTTCTGCCCCTGGCACCAGTACAGAACATAGCCAGTTAAGAATAGGAGAAACCACCATTCTAGAGATCATTCTTGGCTCTCCAGCATTTGTAGTGATTCCAAATACAAAACATAAAAAGGCGTCAAATTGCCTAAAGATACGCCCTAGGTAAATAAAACATGCTACAAGTCTTTGTCTGTTTTTAAATTTGTGAGAGTTACTGACTAGCAAACCGCCTTTTAAAAGAGATTTAAGCTCTGCATCACTATGGACGTCTAAGATAAATTTAGAACACAGAATAGTTATGGGTTTGGTGTCTATAAAATAAAATTGTATGTCTTTTTTATCTTCATAAAGAAGAACCTGCACTCCATTGGGATTGGAGTCTTTAAATTCGTCGTTGAATATTTTTTGTTTTCTAAAGTAAGGAGTGTTTCTAAGTGGTTTTGTTCTTGAAAAAACACTTAAGAGCACACGTTTTGAAAAAAAACTCGACCAGAGCACCAAGAAGAGCAAGAGCAAGAATAATACTACAGCAATAGTTGATTTGATGTAGAATAATGAGGCTAAGATGAAAAATAAGCTTAATAAAACGAGTAAAACCATATTTAATATAGGCTACAACAGATAAATTGATGCCGTTAGTAAAATAATTAGTAAAATTCAACTTTATTTTACTAGGATAAATATTGTATATTTTTACTTGTTTGTAATTTAATTTTTTAAGGAGTTTTAAAAAGTGTTAGAAGAGAAATTTGACCATGTTGTTAATCAGATCAATGTCTCTAAACTTGAAGTGGAAAAGGTGATTGTTGGGCAAAAAGACCTAATCAATGCTCTTTACATGGGGCTTTTAACAGGTGGGCATTTGCTTTTAGAGGGCCTTCCAGGTTTAGCAAAGACTCTTTCTGTTTCTACAGTTGCTCAAACTCTTTCTGTAGATTTTAAAAGAATTCAGTTTACTCCGGATTTACTGCCTTCAGATCTTATTGGGACAATGATTTACAATCCTTCAGATGGTAATTTTCAAACTAAAAAAGGTCCTATCTTTACTAATCTTCTTTTGGCAGATGAAATCAACAGAGCACCAGCTAAAGTTCAAAGTGCACTTTTAGAGGCAATGGCCGAAAAACAAGTTACAATTGGTGACAGCACACATACTTTAGAAAAACCCTTTTTGGTTTTAGCCACTCAAAACCCTGTAGAGCAAGAGGGAACCTACTCTTTGCCTGAGGCTCAGCTTGATCGTTTTATGTTTAAAGTTTTGGTGGACTATCCAAATAAAGATGAAGAGCTTCAGATTTTAAAAAACTTTGGAGTATCGAATCAAGCTGAAATAAGTGCTGCTTTAACAAAAGAAGAAGTTTTGGCTGCTCAAAAAATGGTTGAAAAAGTGAAGGTTGATGAGTCTTTACAAAACTACATTGTCAATTTGGTTTGGGCCACAAGAAACCCTGAAGATTTTGGTTTAGATCATCTATCAAGTTTTTTAAGAATTGGAGGGTCTCCTAGGGCGACTCTTTCTTTAGTTAAAGCTTCAAGAGCCTACGCTTTTTTAAATGGTAGAGACTATGTAACTGCAGAGGATGTTAAAGTTATTGTTCCTTTAGTTTTAAGGCATAGACTTATACTAAGCTTTGAAGCGCAAGCTGAGGGTGTAGACTCTGAGTCTATAATTAAAGAAATTGTTGGTGCAGTAAATTTATAGACTATCATGTCCGCAAAAACCACAACTCTAGAAAAAGAGATTCTTAAAAAGGTTAGAAGTATTGAGTACCAAGTTAGGCGCTTGATTTCTGGCGTGCAGTTTGGTGTTAAAGCCTCGCCGTTTAAGGGGCATGGCATGACCTTTTCAGATATCAGACATTATGAGCCTGGAGATGATATAAGAAACTTTGCTTGGCAAATTATGGCAAAAACTGGTGAACCCCATATTAAGCAGTTTGAAGAAGAAAGAGATCTTGAAGTTCATGTGGCTGTTGATGTGGGACATGCAATGAATTTTGGAGGTCTTCATAAATCTAAGTTTGAAATGGCAGCTTTCACACTAGCCTATCTTGGGCTTTCGACTCAAAAGTCAAAAGACAAATTTGGAGGGGTTAGTTTTTCAAATAGAGTCTTAGACCGAGCAAACCCTTTAAGAGGGGATGATAATGTCAGGCGCTTTTTATACAACATGCTCGTGCAAAAGCCAAAGCCTGGAGTAGGTTCAAATCTTGATTCAGCACTTTTATATTTTAGTAAATTGAGATCTAAAAATAATATTTGTTTTTTAATCAGTGATTTCTCATCTCCACTAGATAAAAAACTTTTTGCAAGAGTAAGATCTAGAAATCCAATACACTTGATCCAAATTTATGATCCGTATGAGCAAAAATTTCCGATGATGGATTGGATGAATTTTAGATCAAACTCTTCGCTTAAACCAAGCCTACTTAAATTTTCAGAAGGTTTAAATTTAAAGCTTGAAACAAATTTTTCAAAAAATAAGGCGCAGCTAGAAAAACTCTGTAAGGGTTACGGTTCTCACCTCATTCAGCAATCTACCCATGATTTAAAATTTAGTGAAATGACTAAATTTATGAGACTTGGGAGTCTAAATGGCTGAACCAAATACAGAGCAAGAGCAAAAACAAAAAGAGGTTGCAGCTGCTACCGCTGCAGAAACTGCAGAAACTACAGAAACTACAGATACTGTAGATACTGTAGATACTGTAGATACTGTAGATACTGTAGATACTGTAGATACCCCTTCTGCTACTGCAGATACTACAGATGCCCCTTTGGCTACTGTTCTTAAAGATTCTGAAGCTGTTGCAAAGGTTAAGAAAACACCTACGTGGAGATGCAATTTAGAGCCTAGTACTGAACTCACTGTGGGGCAAAAGTTAAGCCTTAAGTGTGAGGGTTTAGAGGAGCTTGAGAGTTTTGGAAGTTATAGAATAGAGGGCAAAGATGAAGACCAGTATGCTCTTCATTTATTAGAGCTTGTAAATGATGACTCAATGACTAAGGAGTTTGTTGTAACCCCTTATAGAGTTTATCAAGGTGCTTTAAAGCTTAACTTTATTGACACAAAAGATGGAAAAACAGTTTTTAAATCAGGTGTTGAGCAAATAAGTGTTACATCTGTTATTCAAGATCCAAAAAAAGCTAAAATGATTGGGCCTGAAGGGCCTTCACTTGTGCTTTTTAGTCTGTATGAAACTATTTTTATAGGTATATTAATTGTTGTTTTTCTAACCTTGGCTTTAATTAAGTTTTTCAAAAGAAGATCTCTATCAAAAGATTTTGGAAAGGTTATGAATAAAACGGGCTACAGTAGTAAAACAAGTTCTAAGCTAAATCTTGTTGATGCCTCTGTTAGCTATGATGATCCGTTTTTAGATTTAAACATTGATTTATCTAAAATTGAGAAGAATAAAGATCAAAAGCTAAAAGAGTCATATGAGATGGCTTTAAAAAAATTCTTTTACAATTTTTTTAAAAAACCTATATTTCTAACAGATTCAATTTTATTAAATGCTGAGCTTAAAAAACTAAATGTTCCAAGTCATGAACTTAGATCTATAGCTGTTATTAAAAATGACTTTGAAAAAGTTCTTAATAACGTTGAGTTTGATGAAGAGTCTAGAAAAGATTTACTAAGCTACACAAAAAAACATCTAAACCGCCTAAAAAAGTACTACAAAGAGGTGGATTAAATGATTTATCAGAGTTTTCTTTTAGCCTTTTTTTGTTTTCTTTTTTTATTATTATCATCCATTGCTATTTTTTATTTTCTATCTTCAAAAAATAAAAAATATGTATACTTATGGACTCTAGGTGAAAATGGATCTGATCCTTTAGGTTCAGCTTTTAAATTCTTAAGGTATATTCTTTTATTTGTTGCTCTTTTATTTTTATTTTTCTCATTAGCTAGGCCACAGGAGAAAAAGCTTTTTTCTAAAACCAGTCAAAAAGGGATAGATATTCTATTTGTTTTAGATATATCAGATTCAATGTTGATTGAAGATATGAAGCCTTTAGACAATAGGTTAGAGAGTGCAAAGTTTCATATTAAAGAGTTCATGAAAAATCGTCCAAATGATAGAATGGGCTTAGTTGTTTTTTCTGGAGAGGCTTATACAAGAATTCCTTTAACAACAGATCATGGTCTGCTACTTGGAAATATTGATAAGATTTATATTAGTGAAACTATGAAAAAAGGAACAGCTATCGGTGTTGCTTTAGCTTCTGGTGTAAACCGCTTAAGGTCCTCTAAAGCCAAGTCTAAGGTTTTAGTGCTACTCACTGATGGTGAAAATAACTCTGGTGTTATTGATCCTTTAACAGCCCTTGATTTAGCTGTTGATGAAGAGATTAAATGTTACACACTTGGAATTGGAAGAGACGGGCAGTCAATGCTTCCAATTTTTAAAAAAGACAGATACGGAAGGAAGGTTAAAACTTACCGTCCATTTCCGACAAAGATAAACGAAGAGCTTTTAAGAAAAATTGCCTATGAAACAAAAGGCCAGTTCTTTAGAGCCTCTGATGAAGACGATATGACTAGAGTTTTTTCGAACATAAATAGTTTAGAAACAAGTGAAGTTAAAACTCCAAAGACTTATAAGATTGAAGAGCTCTTTCAAAGCCCTTTAAAAGTCTCTTTTGTGTTGTTTATACTCTTTTTTATGGTTGAGCTCTTGTTTTTTTGGAGGTCCTACTGATGAGGTTCTCAAATCCTGAGTGGTTCTTTGCTATTTTTATACTAATATTAATTTTGCTTTTATGGCGTTATCGTTCTAAGCGAGACCAGACTAAGCTTGAAAAGTTTTTTTCTAAAGAAAATAGAATCAATTTAGGTTTAGAAAATGAAAATCTTCTCTACTCTCATTTATATCGCGGGTTTTTGATTTTATTCATGTTCTTTTTGGTTCTATCATTGGCACGTCCTCAGCTGGGCTCTAAAAAAGCTTCTAAAATTATAAGTGAAAGAAGTGTTGTTTTTTTAGTGGATCTTTCAAGATCTATGCTTACAAGAGACATAACTCCTTCGCGATTGGATCTTACAAAGTTTGAAATTAAAAAAACCTTAAAACTGATCACTGACACTAAAGTTGGACTTATTGCCTTTGCTGGTAATGTGGATTTGATATCTCCTCTTACAGAGGACCTTTCAGCAATTGAGGATTTTATAGATTCTTTAAGTGCAGATTCAATGACAATTCAAGGAACAGAAATTAGAACAGCTTTAGATGAAGCTAAAGGTTTTTTTAGAAGAGCCTCTGAAGCGGAAGAAGATGATGAGGCTTTTAAAAAAGAATCAAAAGTCATTGTTCTCTTTACAGATGGTGAGGATCACCAATCTGATACGCTTGATTTTGTTAAGAGTATGGCTGATGAGAATTATGTTTTGATCACTGTTGGTGTGGGCTCACTAGAGGGGGGCTATGTTCCTAAAAGCGATAATTCAACAGCAGTTATAAAAGATGGCTCTGGTCAGCCTGTAATTTCAAAACCAAATTTTGATTTTTTAAAAGACATTTCTAAATCTGCAAAAGGTAGCTTTTTTTATTTAGATCCGGTGTCTGACCTAGCGCCAAAGCTTAAAAAATCTCTAGAAAGTTTAGATAGTGTTAAGCAGTCGCAAAAAGATTTTGTGGTGAATAATGAAGTCTATCAAGTTTTTCTCATTCTCTCACTTTTAAGTTTGATGTTGTCTTTAGTGTTTTCGAGGTTAAGAGAATGAAAAAAATATTATTTTTAATCTGTAACATAAGACCTTCTCTTTTTATTTTACTCTTGGCCTCTTGCTCAAAACCTTCACTTTTAAACAATGAAGGTGTTCTAGACATGTATTTTGAAAAGTACAGATCTTCTAAAGATGCTTTTGTAGAATCATTAGTTCTTAGCCCTGAGAGTCTTCATACAAGATATAACCTTTCTTTAGTAGATCTTAAAGAAGAACGTATAGCTTCTGCTGATAAAGAACTTGATCATCTGTTAAAACTTTTAAGAAATTCGCAGTCTTTTGATAAAAAAAATGAAGAGTTATTCAAAGTTTTATTTGCTAAGGCTATAATTCAAACTAGTTTAGAGAATATTCCTGGTGCTTTAACAAGATATCAAGAGGCCTTAGGGCTAAAGCCAGACTCAATTTCTGTTAAAAACAATATTGAACTTTTACTTAAAAATCAAAGTGGTAAATCAGGCTCTGATGGTGAAAAGAGTGATAAGAAAGGTAAAAAAGGAGATTCTAAAAAAGAAAAAGACAAGGATCAAGATGGTGGTGACTCTAAAGATAAAAAAGGTGAAGGGGATAACCCTTCTGATGAAACACCAAAAGGTCGCGATGACTCTACCTTAAAAAGAAAGAATTTGAGTGAAAAGGAAAAAGACCAGATATTAAAAGAGATCAAGTCACAAGAGTCTAAGATTAGATCAAAAGAAAATTCTAACAAGAAAAAAGGCGAGGGTGTGAGTGGCAAGGCTTGGTAACTTTTTTAGTAAAACACCAAAGATTTTATACTTTGTATTAAGCATTCTATGTCTTTTTAATTTTAGTCAGGCTTTTGCTGAAGTTAAGGTCAAGGCTAGGCTTATTACACCTAATGTAAGTATTGGTGAACAGGTTAGAATACAAGTTGAGCTTAGTTCAACCGAAAATAATGACTTTGGTGGAGACGTCAGCCCAGTTGAAATTATTGGGGATGGGGCTTTAGAGTTTTTAGGGATCAATCAAAGTTCTTCTTCAAGCTATAGCATCGTTAATGGTAAAACAAAAAGCTCATTCACTAAAACACTCACTCTAAATTATGCTGCTTTTAAAGAGGGTGTATGGACAGTGCCTAAAATTAACCTAGGTTCTAGTGGTGAAAAAACTGTTGGTCCTTTTCAAGTTAGAGTTTTTAAAGTGCTTCCTGATAAGTACAAAAAAAACAGAGTGCAAACGCAAAAGCCAAAACAGTATGGGGGCCTTTTAGATAAAATTTTCGGAGGCGGTCAGGGCAGTGCATATAACAACTCCCCAAATAGAAAAATTGAGTTTTTTGCCGAAGCTGAAGTGGATAAAACAAAAGTGTATGCAGGGGAGCAGATTTATGTCTCTTTTAATATATACACTACAGGTTCTATCACTCAGTTTGACACATTAAAATTTCCGACCTTTAAAGGTTTTTGGAAAGAAGATGTTAACTTTGCAGGGCGATTTATGTGGGAGCCTGTTATAAGAAATGGCAAACGTATGCAAAAAGCAGAACTAAGCTCTTACATTTTGATTCCATATAAAGCTGGGAACTTAGAAGTTGATAGCTTTAAGCTAAGAGCGGGAGTTTCTCAAAGAAGTTTTGGTTTTGGGCGTGAGAGTAAGTTGATTAAGTTTGATACAAAATCAATTCCCATTGAAGTGCTTCCTTTTACTGAACCAGAGCCTGAATCTTTTAAGGGGGGTGTTGGACGCTTTGCTGCTGGAGTCGTTGGCGGTCTTAATAGACGGCAAATCAATGCAGGAGAGGTCTATGAACTAAGATTAAAAGTTGTTGGTGATCAATCAAGTGTTAAATTTGTTGAAGCCCCGTCTCTAGATTTAGGTGATGACTTTAAACTTTTATCTCAAACAGAAGACTATAGATTTTTTAAAAGAAACTTAAGTTCTATGAAGATTTTTAAGTACAATATAATTCCTAAAAAAGAGGGCATCTTTAAAATACCCGATGCTGTCCTTAATTTTCATGAAGCCTACGGTGAAAAAGGTGGACCTGATTCTTTTTATCAACTTGTTCAAGAGCTACCAACTTTAAAGGTTATTAAAGGCAAGGGCAAACTTAAGGCAAAAGATGAGCTTTTTACCTCTGAAGATAAGACAACAAAGTGGATGTCTTTTAAGGAACAGAGATTTTTAGAATTTATAAGCTCTAAGATCTCTTGGTGGGTGTATTTAATTTTAACTTTAGCCCTTTTTATTTTGTCCTATTTTATCTTTAAAAGTGAGATTAAAGTTGGTGAGTTTGATGATCAATTAAAAGACAAATTAGAAAATTACACACGAAAGGCTAATCAGTCTTTTAAAGACAGGAAATTTAAAGACTCTGCAACAGAGCTTATCAATTACTACTATCTAATTGTTGGAGCTTTGATTGGAAAACGTTTATCAACAGAAGAAGAATTTATGGTTTCAATTGAATCTATACCAGCAGGTTTGAAAAAACATAAAGAGTCAATCAAAGAGCAAATGAATGAGCTCCAAGAACTTAGGTTTGGTTCTGATTTGTCCATTAAGAAGAATCAGGATAGGTTAGATGAATGTATTCAAAAACAAGAAAAAGATTTAAAACTTTTAGAATCCTACATTTCTTAACTTTACTCTTTTATGCACAGAGCGCATTTTCATATGCCTTATCTAGCGATGAGGTGTTAAAAAGAACTGATTTTATTACTAAGTATAAGCCATCTTCAAATGATATCGTTATGCAGAGTTTTATTAAAGAGTGTTTTTATGACAGTAAAATTGACTGTATAAAAAGACTTTTAGCTCTAACTAAGAAAGATGAATACAGTGAATTTCTAGATTTATTTAAGGCCACTTTTTTTAAACGTTTTTCCGGACAAGAAGAAGGTCTTCTTTTTTTAGATGAAATTAAAGATAAGTTAAATCAAGAGGATTTAAATGACTTTATTTCTAAAACAAATATCAAAAGAGATTCAAAAGACTGGTATGTAAACAATTTTAACTCTCTTAAAAAATCTTTATCTTCTTTGGTTCAAGAAAAGCCTAATACTCTATGTTCTCTTCATAGACTTTCTGTAATAGATCAAGCTGAAAAAAAACATGATACGAATCAGGTTGAATTTATCAAAGATCAGCTTTTGATGCTTTCTAAACGCAGTGATAGGTTTGAACTTAATTTTTCAAGACACCCTTGTGGTGTTGATACTTTTGAGTATTTGAGTGATCTTAAAAAAGATAAAGAAAGCTTTGATAAAGGCCTTTATTCTTTTGATTATAAATACAGTTTTTATCAAAAAAAAGCCTCTCTTAAAATTTATAAAACTATCAAACGAAAAAAAGACGTAGATTTTTGGAATCAGCTTGTAAAAGAAAATAAAAGTGTACAAGATTTAATTGTTAAAAATACGTTTTTTAAGAAAAAATTTTCAAGAGTCAGAGCTGTCTCTGAAACTCAAATTTTAAAATTACGCCCACAAGCTTTGATGTACGTTGCAAAAGCATTTTTGTATGGTGATGAGCATGATAGGCTTGAGTCATTGTCTAAAAAATTAAACTTTGAGAAAGCTGTTTGGGCTGAAGAGATACTTTTAACACTTTCAATTTCTAGAATTAGACAAAAAAAATTGGTAGAAGCTAAAAAATCTTTAGAAAAACTTTTAAAGTATCATGTCGATTTAAGACTTTCAGGGCTTTATTGGCTTTGGGTGATTAACAATAAGATTGATTTAAAAGCTGAAAATAAGAAGATTATTGAACTAGTAGAAAAACAATATGCTTTTACTTACTATGGTTTAAGAATTTTGATCAAAGAAAAAGGATCTAAGTATCTTAAAAACTTTGTAAAACCTAAAAATTTAAAAGTTAAGAAATTTAAACTTTCAAAAAAGAAAATCAAAAAGTTTTTGATTTATTATTCTGGTGGCTTTGATGATCTTTATACAAAATATTTAGAAAAAACCAAAAAAAATATTGATGTAAGAGAGCTTGCACTTTTTACGATGATTTTGGAGCGTTTTGGTAAGCGCTTAGAAGCTATTAAGCTTTTGAAGTTTGTTTGGGAGCAGGATTCAAAATTAAGGATTAGACCTCTGTTTCAGGTCTCTTATCCATTTTTATATGAACCACTTGTAGATAGTGCGGTAAAAAGATTAAAGTATGTCACTAAGCCTTTAGTCTGGTCTATATCTAGGCAAGAGAGTGCTTTTAATCCAAGAGCACAAAGTGCTTCTGGTGCAAAAGGTTTAATGCAAGTTATCGGCTCCACCGGGCGTGAAGTTTCAAGACAAATGCGTTTAAAAACTTATAAGGGTTCAAGGTCTTTGTTTAAGCCAGAGATAAATCTTCAAATAGGATCAAAATACTTAGATCGTTTGATTGTTTCTAGTAAAGGCTATGTGCCTTATGCTTTGGCTAGTTACAACGCAGGCCCTGGTAATCTTTTTAGGTGGTCAAAACTTAGGCCAGGAGTTCAGGACCTTCGTAAAGGCTTTGATGTTAATAGTTATGAGGCCTTTGATGAGATTTGGGTTGAAGAGCTTCCGTGGTCAGAAACTAGATTTTATGTAAAGGCTGTTTTAAGAAATTTTGGACTCTACAGACTTCTGTCAGACCAGTCAGGTGGCTTTAGTTGTGACTTTTATTGGATTTGCACTTAAAATAAATAATAGTTGTAATTACTATACACAAAAGAGGCTCAATTGTGTCTCAATAGAATTTTGATATCCTAGGGGTAGAGGTGTTTTTATGAAGTTTAGAGTGTCACATAAATCTAATTTAGAGTTTTCTTTTAATACAAAGAAGCTTTTAATTGGTGCAAATTTACTTTTTGTTCTTACAGCTTGTATGCACAAAAACCCTCATAGCCCTGTTGATGTTCCTTATGGAAGTCCTGTTTCGGCTACTCAAGTTCCAGGCCATGGACAGGTAGACTACGTTGCTCCTGCTGTGACGTCCAGAGAAGAGATTAAGGTTACAAATTCTGTTGAGCTTAATAAACATCAAAGAAACGATATTTTTTACGTAAACGACTATGGTGCTCCTTTTGTTAAAAAGTGGGAGGATTACTTTACTGGTCGTGGCCGTAGACATATGGACACTTACTTAAATCGTCTTCCTCGTTACGAAGCTATGATGAAACAGATTTTAAAAAGTGAAGGGGTTCCAGAAGAACTTATCTATATAGCATTAATTGAATCAGGATTTAATTCTAAAGCGTACAGCCGTGCAAGTGCAGTTGGGTATTGGCAGTTTATTAGAGGAACAGGTAAGCACTATGGTTTAAAGCAAAATTGGTTGGTGGATGAAAGAAGAGATCCGATTCATTCAACTCGTGCCGCTGCACAATACTTTAAAGCTCTTTATCATGCTTTTGGCTCTTGGCACTTGGCTATGAGTTCTTACAATGCTGGAGAGCATAGAGTTTTACGAGCTATTATGGGCAATGTGACTCGTGAATTTTGGAGTCTTCATGAAAAGAAACAACTCCCAAGAGAAACAAGAGATTATGTTCCTAAGTTTATTGCTGCAGCAAAAATTGCTTCAAATCCAAAAAAATATGGTTTTACTCACACTGTAAGTAATGACCGTTTTAACTTTGATACCGTTAGAATGAATAAAGGTGTTAGTCTTTCCGCTTTTGCTAAAAATTTAGGTGTTAGTGTTTCTGAAGTAAAAAGACTCAATCCCACATTTAAAACTGATCTTGCTCCGGTTTACAGAGGAAAATTTGTAGACTTAAGAGTTCCTGTTGGAATGGGTGGCGATAAAGGACTTCTCGCAGCTCAGAAAAGTATCTCTACTAAAAAATATTATGCAGCTTCAGGCGGCTATCATAAAGTAAGACGAGGTGATAATTTATCAGTTATTGCAAAACGTCATCGTACTTCAGTTAGAAAACTTAAGAGATTAAATGGGTTAACGAGCCGTTCTGTTCTTTATCCTGGTATGAGAATCAAACTTCCGGGTGCAAAGGGTTCAGTGGCTAAAGCCTCTAATACAACGCCTGTAAAAGCTTACACGGGAAGTGCTGCAAGCTATAAAGTAAGAAGTGGTGACAATCTTTGGACCATTGCTAAAAAGTTTGGAATGTCTGTTGGCTCTTTAAAGAAAATAAATAATCTTTACTCTTCTAAATTAAAGATAGGTCAGATTCTACTTTTAAAGACTCCAGGAAGTACAAATATCTCAAAGACTAAAACACATTATGTGAGAAGCGGAGAAAACCTTACACGTATTGCTAGAAAGTACAGTGTAAGTCTCAATTCTTTACTTAAACAAAACAACATGAGCTCACGCTCAGTTTTAAAAGTTGGAACTCGTCTTAGAATTCCAAATTAAAAATTAGCTTCCCTTATTTTTCAAAGAATAAGTTCTCCTAAAGATTCCATGGCTTTAAAAGTCTCAGAGTCTTTAGAAGATTTAATATAAGGTATTCCAGCTTCAGCAGTCTTACCTATGCTTGGCTCAAAAGGAATCTTTATAAAGTTTTTGATATCGTAGTTTTCTAAAAGCTCATTAAAGTTCCCTTCAGGAAATAAATTTAATGACTCCCCATTTGGCAGTGTGAAGCCTGACATGTTCTGAACAATAGCAGCAATTGGCACATCCATTTTCTTAAACATCATCAAAGCTTTTTTAACTTCTGCTAAAGAAAGGGATTGAGGAGTTGTAACCACAATGGCTTTTGAAAGAATTGTTTTTTGAGCAAGTGTTAAAGCCACATCACCCGTGCCTGGAGGCAAATCAACGATTAGATAATCAAGTTCCCCCCAATGCACGTCGTTTAAAAACTGATCAATAGCTTTAAAAAGCATTGGACCACGCCAAATAACAGGTTGGTCTTCTTCAATTAAAAAACCCATGCTCATAAGTTTTACGCCATAGCGTTCTAAGGGGATCATTTTTTCATCTTTTAACTCAATGTCCTGCTGATGACAGCCAAACAAAGAGGGCACTGAAGGGCCATATATATCTGCGTCTAATAAGCCCACCTTATAGCCTTTTAAAGAAAGCAGTGTTGCTAGATTTGAACTTACAGTGCTTTTTCCAACGCCACCCTTTCCTGAACCCACTGCAATAATATTTTTAACACCTGGGATTTCTTTTTGCTGATCAAAAGCGTTCATTCTATTTGTTCTCCTACTTATAAATGTACTAGACTATATTTGTTTAAAACTCTCAGGGGGAAAGTCAATTGCCTTACATGCTTAAAGTAGGTTTTTATTTAAGCCTCATCTTGGTTGTGGTCTTGTTGTGGAAAAAGAAAAAGTCTAAGCCTACATCATTAAAGCTTAAAGCTTATAAAGAGCATAAAACAGGTCTTCCCGGCTTAAGAAAAGTCTCTGCTGAAGTTGTAGAACCTGGATATGAGGATCAAGAAGGTGAGGTCGCGTTTTCAGATCGAAGCGATAAAGACAATCCAGGCGGTCTATTTATTTTTAGGGGAGATAGGTATTTGGCTTATGATCTTTTACAAGTGCCACGTGGTGCCGAAGAGAAAGAATTAAAAAAGGCCTTTTCAAAAAAAGTACAAAGTGAGCCAGGTAAAAAAGCGCTGTATTTTAAAGCCTATGAAACTCTTATAAAAGAGTTAGCAAAGGACTAGCTGCACTTGGAACATTGACCTTGAAGTACAATGGCTGAGACTTTTGATAAAATCTTTGAGAGCTTTTTAATTTCATTAGAAGCTTTGCAGATCATTTGGTTGTGCTCTTTTATCTCTTCAGTTCTACTGCACTTAGTGCAGCTTACAATAATATGAATATGAGAGTGTGACTCTGACTCTGAATGTTGATGATGGCATATGGAGTATGTGCCTTCACTTAAAGAATGCACAATACCAAGCTCTTTAAAAAGTAAGATGTTTCTGTAGATTGATGCTAAATCTGTTTTTTCTTTTAAAGACTTATATAAATCCTTTGGAGATAATGATTTTTTTGAACTGTGTAAAGCTTTAAACAAAAGTTTTCTAGATTCTGTAAGTCTTAGATTTTTTTCTTTTAATTTGGTTTCAAGTTGCATCATTGTTTAAATTTTGTTTGTACTTAAGGCTTTACTTAGTTGATTAAAAGTTATGATTCAGAAGGGGTTGAAGTGTTCTTAAGAATTTCACTTTTAATATCCTTACAGGCTTTATATCCAATAATATGCGTTTCATTTTTAGGGTTAAAAAAGATACTTTGAGGTGTGATGCCTTCTTCAAAGCCTAAGCTTTCGTAGTTGTCTTTTGAGATGTAGTAACCTTTAAAGTTTGTTTTCTTTTTTAAGTATGAGCGTAAAACCTTACGATCATGTTTAAAACTGCCAATAAGCACTATTTTATCAACAGTTTCTTTTAAGCACTCAAGTCGTTTGATTTGTTTTTTGCAAGCACCGCAGTTGGGTTGAAAAAGAACAGCAAGAGTGCCTTTAGTTAAGATCTCATCAACAGAAAAACTTTTAGATGAGTTAAGATCTTTTAGAACTTTAAGCTCATCTTTTGCGAAAAGATTTTGCGAGCAAAGAGTAAAAACAAATAGAGTTGAGATAAAAAATTTAGAGTTCATAGACAATTGGTACCTCGAAAGTTTGCGATTTAAGTAGTTTTGGTAAAGGTTTAAAGTAGGCTATTTTCTTTAAAAAAGATAGAGTGCCTTGGTTTAAGGTTTTATGGTTTGAAGGTGAGATTAAATCAACATCGATAAACTTACCGTCTTTGTTGATTTTGATTCGCACCTGAACACTCCCACTGTGTTTTAGCTTCGCAGCAATGGGTGGGTAGTGATCTTTGTTTTTTAAAAACTGATAGAGTTCTTCTTTATAGCTAAGTTTTTCAGGTGATTCAGGCGGAGCACTTGCATTTGCAAGTTTTGAATTTTTATTAGGAAGATGAGTGTTGTTTTTAAGTGTAGCGTTGGGTTTTAACTTTGAGATAAATTTTTGAGTTTTAACTAGGTTTTTGCTGCTTTTTAGTTTTTTACTAGGACTTAAATCAGATGTTTTAATATCTATTGAAACATAATAATTATGAGTATTTTCTTTATCTTTGTGAGGTAGGTGAAAATGACTGAAGACTAAGACCAATAGACTCAGGTGTAGAATGACACTCATTGAAAAAAATCTTCTCATATCTATTGTTTTTGCAAAAAAATTGTAATAAAACAAGCTTTATTATTGCAAATTAATTGCAATAAAACTAGTTTAGTGGTTATTTTGATCTAAACCAGCTTATTTGTGCTTATTTCCTCTATTTTTTAAATTTAGGCAGTGATTCATAAATTTAAGTGCTAACAAGGGAGACTTTCTTGAAGAGCTTTTTAATTTTTATGTTTATTTGTTCTGTAGCTTGTGCTGAAACTCCAGATTTTGTTTTAGAACAAGCGTCTGATTCACACTCTGGTCACGATCATGGTGATGGTGGTTCTAATGTGGATAACGGTGGCCTGTCAGGAGAACTTAGTGGTTCGAATGTAGTTTCAACTCAAGCCTATGAATTTTCTGGTTTATGTGGTGAAGGTTTTGTAACTAGTTCTTTTAAAGAAACTAAGATTTATATCGGTAAAAAGTCTTCAGATGATCTAGCTTTAAATGAGCAAGAGTTTTTGATTAGAGTTGTGTACTCTGCACCTGATGGAGACGCTCTAAATGATGGACGTTTAAAGTTTTATTATGAAAATGGCACTGATCTTACTCCAGTAGCATCTCCTTTTAAGAAAACTTCTAATACTAAGATTGTACTTACGGGCCTAGTTATTGAAGGCGAAGATGATTTGATAGACCAATCACTTTTAACTGATATTTTAAATGCAGCAGATGAAAATCTAACCAATAGCTACAAAAGCTATTATAAAGTTTATTTAAATAATGATTTTGACTTTTCTATGAAGGGTACAGATCTGAATATTAAAGATCTTCTTGTTGGATCTTTAGAAAGTATAATTGTTGCAGGTGTTGGGCATTATCATTTTCCAAAATGTGTTGATGTTACTTTTAAAGATATTGTTGAGGACTTTGATTTTAAATTGTGATTTTTTTAGATCATATCTTGTTTTTATGAATTTAGCATTTCGTTTTCTAATCCTATTTGTTGTACAACTTGTTATTCATTTTAGTGTGAGTGTTAAGTCATATGGAGCTGAAGTCTTAAACCCTATTGTGGTTCAAAAAAAAGACCGCACTCGTCTTGATCCTCATGCAACTTTTAAATCAGAAAGAGTTTCTGAAAAAAGTCTTAAAAGTCCTTCTAGACAAAATTTAACTCAGGTATTGAAAGATCAAGTTGGTGTTGATGCCCAAGTCTACTGCTCTAATTGTGGCGCTAAAAGGCTTACCATCAATGGCTTAAGAGCAGAAAACACCTCTTTACTCATTGATGGCCTACCACTTCACTCTTCAGTTTCAGGTTTTTATGGGGTTGATAGTGTTGGTCCTAATGGAATTTATGAAATTGAAGTTATGAGAGGAACAGGAGCTTCGCTTACAAATCCTGAAGCTATAGGTGGGACGATAAATATAATCACACTTGATCCTTTAGAAAGCCCATTATCTTCGCTATCCACGTCTTTTAGCTCAAATGATCAAGCTGAAGTTAGTGCTCAGAATCAACAGGCTCTTTTTTCTTATGCAAACCAAGACAAAACCTTTGGGGTTTTATTTGGGGCTCAGTACACTGAGCAAAAACCTTGGGATGAAAATAAAAATGGGATAGCTGAGTCTCCTATGAGAGACTCTTTAAATGTTTTTACAAAAATTAAATTTATGGCAGGCAAAAAAAATGAGTTTTTTTTAAGAACCTCTATAAATGAATTAAAGATTTTAGGTGGTCCTTCTAAAAATGCAAAAAAGCCTGAAACAATTTCTGATGAAGAGGTTCTACCTAGTGATTTTGAAATTTTGGGTGATGTTGAATCAAAATATGTTGGAGATAATAGAGAAATTACAGATTGGATAAATTTAAAAAGGTATGAAGGGCAATTTAAATGGATGCATCATTTTGCCGATGATTTTAAAATAGATTTAAATTTAGGAGTTGCAAGGCAAGAGCAACGATCTTTATACCAGCATGGTTTTGATTACGCCAACAATGATATTTTGTGGGTTGGAGATTTAAAAGTTGAAAAACTCTGGAACGAGCATATTTTCAATGCAGGTCTTTTTTTTAAGGATCAGAGGCTTAGATCGACTTCTGAGATTTTATTTGAAGACAGAGGTTTAAGAAAAGACAGTTTTAATCACAAATCATTAGCTTTTTATCTTAGAGATACTTACGTAATGTCTGAAAAGTTTGAAATGGATTTGGCTTTAAGGTTTGATCAAGTGAATATGACTTGGATTGATCTTGAAAATGAGATTTCAAATTTAGTTATTGCCCCTAGGGTTCAACTTAAAAATAGTATTACCGATCACCTTACGCAAAGACTTTCTTATGGTTTGGGCTACAGAACTCCACTCACGTACTTTGAGTCACAGCACACAAACAGTGAGGTGGGTTATGAGGTCGATATCTCAAAAATTGAGAGTGCAGACTCTTTAGTGTATACATTAAGTTATAACACCCCCAAACACTACTCAACTTTTGGTAGCCACTACACACATTTAAAGAACATGTCTTTTGCTGATGAGCCTAATGATCTTACACAACCTGTTTTTTTTAGAAATGCGAATGAAGCTTATGACATTTGGGCTTTTGATATTTTAGTAGGTTATAAGCTTAACCCCTCGTTGATGCTTGAGCTAAGTTATGAGCATTTTTTATTTGAAGATGGCTATACAAAAAAGCTTCCGACAGCATCAATAGAGCAAAGGCTTCAGTTTAAAAGCTCTTATGAAAAGGGAAGATGGTCGGCTTTTATGAATTTAAGTTTTGTTCCCTCTAGAGATCTTGGTAGGTATGGAGATTACATAAATCACTATAGAGTTTATAGATTGTCTTCGACTGCTGAATTTATTGATCCTAAGAATTTAAAAGCAGATAGTTTTTTTACTCTAGATGCTGAAGGACAGTATAAAGTAAATAAATATTTTAGTTTAAGCTTTGGTGTTAAAAACTTACTGGATCAGACTCAAGTCAGCTCGAAAGATAGCCCTTCAATGTGGCACAACCACTTAGGACATGCTCATTATGATGGACTTCACACTTGGGGACCTAATAGGGGGCGTGAGTGGTATTTACAGTTGTCAGCAAACTTTTAGAGAAGTAAGACGATTGTAAGATTAGTGTACGTTAAAGGTGAATGAAAATACATGAGTTCAAAGAAAAACTTAAAACCTGATTTAAATTTTAATTTAAAATCTAAGAAAGATAAGATTGGTATTTTTCTATCAATTCTTTGTGCTTTGCATTGCTTACTTTTACCAATACTTTTAGTGGCAACAAATTTAGGTAACACCTTTGGTGATTTACATACAAAGCATGAGTACATTCATGTACTTTTCTTTATCTTGCTTTTTCCCTTGGCTGTAAATCTTTTGTTTACTTTTTTTAATGAAGGAAAGAAAAATCTTCTCATTGTTGTTTTTGTTGGAATTGTTTTTTTAACAGTTTCACTTTTAAACACTTACAGCCATTTCTTAGAGCATGACTCTTTATCAGAAATTTTACTCTCTATTAGTGGCAGTCTCTTATTAGCCTGGGCACATTTTAATAATTTACTTAAAATTAAAGAATAGACAAGAGGTTAGAACATTCTTGTTTTAGGCCATTGAGGCTTTTTGAGTTGTCGATGTAAAAATCTGCTCTTTTCTTTTTTTCTTGTAAAGACCACTGAGCATTTATCCGGGCATCAATTTCTTTTAAAGACCAGTCTGGATTTCTTTTTTTTATTCTCTTTATTTGAATGTTTTTTACAGCTCCAATGCAAAGTGTTTTATCAAATGTAGACTCTAAGTTTTTTTCAAATAAAAGTGGTATTTCATAAAAAGAAACTAAGAAATTTTCTTCAATTAAAATATTTTTTTGAATTAAAGATTCTTTTCTAACTAAAGGATGTAAGTACTCTTCTAATTTTTTAAGTTTTTCAGAAGATTTAAAAACGACTTTTGAAACCTCATTTTTTAGTTCAGAACTCTTGGTTTCTGGATTTAAGTCTAGCAGTGATATTATGTTCTTTTGGATTGAATTTTTGCTGTATAGATTTGAGACAAGACTGTCGGCTGAGACAACGCCACATCCTAAATCTTTAAAAGTTTTCAGCGCTGTAGACTTGCCACAGCCCAGGCCCCCAGTTAATCCGATCCATTTCATATGAAAGTATGTATTACCAGGCCTTAGACTTGTAAAGATGGGGCGCAACTAAACCGAATCGTACTTTAGATGAGTAGTGATAAGTTTGAATCTTTTGGTTCATATATTTTATTAGAGAAACTGGCTATGGGTGGCATGGCTGAGATCTTTCTTTCTAAGTCTTCAGGGGCTCAAGGCATTGGTAAGTTTGTAGCTATCAAAAGAATTTTGCCTCAATTTTCTTCTAATGAAGATTTTATAAAAATGTTCACAGATGAGGCTAAGATTTGTATGAATCTATCTCACTCAAATATTGCAAAGATTCATGAATTTGGTATTGAAAAGTCTCAGTTCTATATTGCTATGGAGCTTATTTCTGGCAGAAACCTCAGACAAATTCTTTCAAGATTAAATAAAGAGGGACGTCCTGGGCTTTCTGTTGATCAGTCTGTTTTTATTGCAAAAGAAATTGCTGCTGGTCTTGATTATGCTCATAGATGTTTAGAAAACTCTAGTGGTAAACCCCTTAATATCATTCACCGTGATATGAGCCCGCAAAATGTAATGATAAGCTATGATGGTGAAGTTAAGGTTGTAGATTTTGGTATTGCAAAAACTGATAAAGAAGACACTCAAGAAACACGCGCAGGAACTTTAAAAGGTAAATTTTCTTATATGTCACCAGAGCAATCTGTAGGTGGAAAGCTTGATGTGAAAACAGATGTATTCTCTTTAGGTATTGTTCTTTGGGAGATTCTTGCAAACAAAAGACTTTTTGCTTCAAATACTGAAATTGCAACTTTAAAAAAGATTAGAGAGTGTAAGATTCCATCTATTAGTAAAATTAATCCGAAGGTGCCAGAAGAGTTAGAGCGTATTGTTAATATCTCTTTAGCAAAAAATCCTGAGAATAGGTATCTGACTTGTGCGGAGTTTTACAAAGACCTTAATAGATTTTTAAATAGATTCTTTCCAGATTTTTCATCTCATGATTTTTCTGTTTTTGTGAAAAGTCTCTATGCAGATGATGTTTTAAACAATAGAAATAAGTTCATTGAGTACTCTAAGGTATCCAATGAATATAAAAACAAAAGAAACTCACAAAATGATCTTGGAAAAAGTGCTTTTAAAAAGAACTTTTTTGATGGAACATCAAACGATTCTAAGATTTCTTTACAAACAAGCAGTTTAATTGTTGATAAAAGCTCTTCAGGGACGCGTGCCGAAACTACAAGTCGAAGATCAAAGAGTGTAGTAAAGAAAGTTCATCGTGGAAGAGACCTTTTAACTCCTGCTAATTTAAGTTTAGTTGCTCTGTTTGTAGTTGCAATTGGTTTAATAGTTTCTCAACTTTTACCTAACGAGTATGATGAATTTGCAAGTGAACAGCCAAACCTTACATCTACAATAGATGCATCTGGATTAGATACTCATAGCTTAGTCTTAACTTCAACGCCTTCTGCTGCAGCTATTTATATTAATGGTAGAAACACAGGACAATTAACACCTGCAAGAGTTATGGTTCCTTCAAATAAAGAGTTTCAAGTAAATCTTAAAAAAGATGGATACTTGAGTAGAAATGTAACTCTATCATCAAGAGGCAGTGGATCAAAAGAAAACTATGATTTGGCAAAATTAGATATTGGGTATTTGAATATCTATTCTAAAAGTAGCAATACTGTTATTTACTTAAATGGCAAAAAGATAAAAGAGCGTACTCCTTTAAAAAATTACCGTGTTCCTGCTGGGCAAAAAATAAAAATCAAAGCAATAGACACTAAAAACAGAAGATACACTGAGAAAACTGTAAATGTTAGAGCAGATCAGAGTCTTACCTTAGAGCTTAATCCAAGAAAAAGATTAAAAAAGTAAAAGCACAGCTATAAAAGTTTTTCCCACTCCGATAAAGTATTATCATCAATGTAAGGTTCTTCTTTTGAAAATGAAGGATTTTCATATGTAGCCTTAACTCCATCAAAGCCTTTAAATGAGGTAGAGTTATTATCACTTTCGGTGATAAAATTTGGAGTTAGGTAGGCCTTTCCCCCACCTGAGGGAATGTCTACCGAGTATGTTGGAAGTGTTAGACCTGAACTTTTGCCCCAAAGTTTTTTTTGAATTTCTAAAGAGTCTTTAATAGAGGTTTTTAAATGCTCTGTTCCTGGAGAAGGGTCGCACTGAAACATATAGTAGGGGTATACTCTTGCACTTAATAGTTTTCGCGACAGTTTATAAATTAAAGCCTCATGATTGTTGATGCCATTTAATAAAACCATTTGGTTTAAGATTGGAACCCCTGATGTTGTAAAGTGTTTTAGTTTTAAGAGTGTGTACTCACTTAGCTCTTGAGGGTGATTGAAGTGCGACATAAGATAAACAGGTTTGTCTCTTTTTAAAATGTGTAAAAGCCCTTCATCAAGTCTCATGGGACAAGCCGCCGGCATTCTTGAACCCACGCGTATAAGTTCAACATGTTCTATGCGTTCAATATCTGTTAAAATGTTATCAAGCTTATCGTTTGAAAGTGTTAAAGGATCACCGCCACTTAATATAACTTCTTTAATCTCTTTATTGTTTTTTATATACTCGAGAGCTTTTTGATACTCTGTTTTTTTTGGTAAGACTTTAAACTGACCAGTAAAGTGTTTTCTTGTGCAGTACCTGCAGTAGATACCACAAAAGTCAGTGATTAAAAAAAGCACTCTATC
>JALZUR010000050.1 GCA_023301025.1 Bdellovibrionales bacterium
GCAGTTTGCCGTAGCAGCTAAAGATCTTAGAGGGTTGGGGGAGAGTATACTCATAGAAAGTGTGCTAAAACCTGTTAGGTCCTCAGGAACACAGTTTGTACTTCCACTTTGTTCGCATTCACTTATGTCTTCTGTTTGTGTGCTTGATAAATCCACTCCACTCTCTGAGACAGTGCATGAAGATAGAAAGAGCATTAGTGTGAAGTAGAGCAGATATAAAAAGCAGTTTCTCATTTGTATTTACTCTTTTTTGTAAGACATAAGTATTAAATCACTCATTTAATACTCTTGCTTAAAGTGTTTCTCTATCAAAAATTACTGAAATAGCAGCTCCATTAACTGGTATTGCATCACCAAAAAATATTATACTGTTATTTGCAGGGTTGTAGTTCCAACCATTTATACCGCTTGTATCTCTTTGAATAACTCTAAATTCTGGTTCTCCAGGATTTCTAATCGCTACGAAAAGCTCATTGTTTGCCAAAGTAGATGCTGATGGCACTTGATCACCTAAAAAGAATTCACTTGTTCTTTCAAAAATAACTTGTGCAATGTTACTGAGTGAGGTTGAAAAGTCTGCGCATAAAGAGGCAACTACTCCACCTGTAGATTCAGCAAGTTCTGTGTGACGTCTAGAGAAAAATCTTGCAAAAATATTTGTAGCTAGTGGAATCTGAATGTTTCTGCATTCTTTTCTTTCAGCTTCATTGTTTACCCATGAATCAAAAGGATCATTGTCATTAGGTCTTCTAAACTGAAAACTGCTAAGTGGTAAAACTTCATTGTCTGAGTAAGTGTTTGCCATTCCACTGATGTAGTTGTCTCTAGCAGCAATTTGTTCTGCTGTTGAAGATTCAGTGTTAAAAACATTTAAAAAGTTATTTTCTAAAAACATTGGTCTAGAGTAACCATTGCCTTTTGGGTTTATTCCCATATTGTGAACAGTCACTCCTAAAACATCATTACTAGCTAGTTCTAAAAAGTTTTTATAGTAGCCTGGGTTAAATGCATTAGGGCAGTGAAGAGCTCCATACTCATCATCTTGTCTGTAACCATCACATCTGTCTGATGTATCTTCAACAGATGTATCATCTTCATCAGAAACGATGATAACTGCTAAATGTGTATCTTCTCTAAAAAGTTCTGAATTTTCTGGGTTAAGCCTTGCAGCTTGAAGGCTTTGAAAAACACGTTCATCACCACTACCACCGGTTCCAGTTTCTAGCATGATTTGATCAAAAAGATCTAAAAACTTATCTGCACCTGAAACAGTTACGTTAGGCTCATCTGTATCTTCACAATTATTTGAAGGATTTGTATCATTGTTAACAATATTACAAACAGCAATAAGTTCAGCTAATAAAACATCTGATAAAACGCTTATCTGACGACCTTGTCCAATTGTATTTGTATCATTTGGGTTAGAGTAACATACATCACAGGTTGTACTTTTTAATCTTGAAAAGCCAGTGCTCTGGAATCTTGAGTTAGGTCCATTATCGTTTGCATAATCAAAGCAGTTTGATAGTTGACCTTCTGTGCATGGTAAATCATTTGAAGAAAAGTCACTACTGGTGGTGCTAAAATTTGTAAAAACATTGTTTCTAAAATCACGAAAGCCATCACTAACTGTTACACCAATTTGAAAATCACTTAGGTTCTTAGAAATAAAATCTTCGATAAAAGACGTAAAGTTTGCACGAAGTTGATCTTGAAAACTTCTCATTGAGCCTGAGTTATCTATTACCCATAGTATATCCATACTAGAGTTTCTTTCTATAGCCTGTTGATCAAATACATCATTAGAAGGTTGAATTGATATGGATGGGTCATTACCGCTGCTACAGCTAATTAGTAAGAAAACTATAAAAGGAAGTGTTAAGTTTTGTAGTTTAAAAAATCTCATATTTAATCCCCTTTAAGAGTATGTGAATGCTAATCTCTAGACTTATCGGTAGATTTAAGAGGTTTATTAAGTCTTTGGTCTTAAAAGCTCAATTTAAGGGTGTGAGGGCTTAAAAAATGTTATTTTAGACAAGTATTTACAGTTTTGAGACATCTAAAGCTTCATTTTGAAGCACGCATTAAGTAAAAATAAGTTTACTCTGTGTGTGGGGAACTTTATAGATGGACAAAAATGGGCGTTAAATAACAAATTTTGACCATATACTGAACACTTTGTGAGATTACTAATTATTATTTTTATAGTCCTAGATTTGATTACAGCCTATAAATCCTCAATAATGAGCAAAATATAGACTTTTTTTAAAAATATTTCTTGCATAAAGTAGTCACCTCTTAATAGAATTTAAGATGTGGGGGGGCGGTGTTAACCAAGGATGGTTGACTAGAAACAAGATGTTTCACATCGCTCTTTTTTTTATTTAGCATGTGTTAAGACTTAAATTCGTAGAGTCTAAAAAACATACAACAAATGCCCAATCTCCAAAAAAAATAAAATGCCCGTTATAAACTTGGCATAAGTTTTGCTAAATTCTTTTATAACGAGATCTGTTCTAATGTGTCTTTATTTAAGACAAATGTGAAGATAATACAAATTTTGGTATCACCAATTTTTTTTTCACATGAATTAGTGCATATTACAAAAAAGATTTAATTTTTTCTTACAGGAGAACAAACATTATGAAAATCAAAACTTTAATCGGAGCATTAACGTTCCTAGTAGCAACTTCTGCACAGGCTAATGTAGCTGTCATCACAAGTTCTATTCAAAGAGTACAAGCGGTTACTAAAACTATTGGTGTAACAACCTCTACAGCTTTTAACGGTCTTTCTGCTTCAGCAGCTACAATTGCTGCAAGAGCTGCTACGACAGGCGCTGATAAGAAATTAGAGAGTTTAGCTGATGCTGCTGAAAAGATAGCTGCTGAAACACAAGAAAGTGACAACTTGTCTCACAAGTTAAGAGTTGAAGCTTTAGTAAAAATGGTAACAGTTGTAGCGTTATCTACAGACTCTAAAATAATTGATTTTGTAATGGGTAAGCCTTACACGGCAATTACATCACCTAATGCTCAAGGTATTGAAGATCCTTTGAATTCAACTGCAATCGAGAATTTCAATAAGTTATTAGGTTCTGTATCAGATAATACTACTGAAGAGATAGATGTTAAAGCCTTCGATGAAGCTGTATCAAAAGCTGATTATATCGCAGCAAGCAATTTATCTGAGCTTGAGCCATGTGCGGCACTTACTAATGGATCAGGCAATAGATAATTGACTGCCACCATCACTTAATATTTTTTAATGAAGCCAAAACACTAGTTTTGGCTTTTTTTTTGCAAGTACTATACTATGAAAGATTTGATAAAAGGCGTTACTGTCTTCTTTTTTTACACCTCGCTTCTCTTGTACCCTGATACAGGGCACACAAGGGTAAGCCCTCAAAGAATTGAGCAGCTTAAAGTTAAGTATGCGCCCTTTAATGAAAAAGAGATTTCATATCTTGCAAACTACTCTAGTTATTTAAAATTTAGCATTTATATTCAGGGTTTAGAAATTAAAAAAAAATTAGCGTGTCTTGGGTTTGAAGATTTAGCAACTTTCTATACTCTAAATTCTAACTATCAAAATTCTTTTGAAAAAGAAAAGATAAGTGATGCTTTTAAAAATTTAAAAAAATCAGAAGAGTGTGAGGTTTTACTTAAAGAAACTCTTCCAGATATTATTTATTCATTTTATAAAATGCGAGTAGAGCTTTCCTTGCATCAGGCTAGTGATTATGAAATTTTATCTAAGTTTAACTTTGGAACCCATCAAATACCGGGCAGTGTCGATTTTTGTGAACATCTTAAAAGCCCTATAGTTTATAAAGGACCGAATGATTTTACTTCTATAAACCTGTGTGTGGAAGATGTAAAAACTATAGCTAATCTTAAGCCAAAACATTTGATTAAAAAATCAAACTTATTTTTATTAGACAGTGTTGTGTCTAGTGTAGACCTTCCAGAGATTTCAGACTTAGATGCTTTAACTTTTCCTGAATTTGAAATGGCGACGGATACATTTAAGGATCAATACACTCTAAGAGGCGGTATCACTGATTTTGACATCACAAGAGAGAAAACTCCAAACTTTAAGAGTATTTATGAAAGAGATAGATTTTATGCAGATAACCCAGTAGCCCGTAATCTTGATCGTTATGGGATAGACTTTGCTAGATACATGGCTGCAAGAAACTATCAAAATCCTGCAGGTGGAGATTTACCTGAAGAGAGTGCTCCGTATAAGTACTCTCAATCTATTGCAAAGTATCCTTTTTTAGCCTTTTTTAAACCTGTAATGAAAGAGATAGACCTGAACTGTAGTCTATATCAAAAAGAAAGAGCTGATCTTTGTGAGCGTTATAAAAATAGTTTTAAGGACAATAAGTATTATACTTTTGATTCTTCTAAACATAAAGAAACGTTAGCCAGAGCTTTAACAGTGTCTTTAAAGCTAAACCATTCAATGATTGAAAGTTTAAATTCAGAGTTTCCAATATCAGACTTAACAGATTCAAACGGGGTTTTGTTAAAATCAGCACCTTACAACAGTCTTTCATCGTGGTCTAAATTAATGAAGATGAAGAATTTAAGCGCTCATTTTTTTAGTTTATACAATGAATTAGAAGGTCAACAACACCGTTTTGTAAAAGAATTAGACAGTCGTAAAACTTTTAAGCTTATTGCTAGTCTTACGACCGCTGTTGGTTTAGGGCTTTCTTGTGGTTTAATAGGAAATTTTTGGGGCTTAGCAGCTTGTATAGGGGCTTCAGGCATTGGTGTTAACACTGCATTTTATGCAGATGCCTACTGGTCCTATGAGCGTGATTTTGGAATGTTCTTTGCAACTGATATAGCAATGGATAATGGGGGCGAGCTTTTAACGCTAATTGAGTTTGGGACGTTAGAATCATCTTTACAAAATCTTTACATAGAAAAAATATTTTTAGGAATAGGAACAGGTGCCGGAGAGATCTTAAAAAGAGCGAAGCACTTGAGGAGTTTGAAAAAATGAAAAAGCTAATACTAATTTTTACCATTGTGACTATGTTTACTTCTCAAAGTCAGGCAGGACTTTGGGATGATCTTGTATCAAAAGTAAAGTCTACAGTTTCAAATAAAGGTGATGATGTATCAGAAAATGGTACTAAAAAGTCTGATGATCTTAATTCTCCAAGACCAGACACTAATAATATTGGATCAACAACTCACATTTACAAATTAGTTGAGGTCATTACACCCGTACGAGCTAACCCAAATCATAAAGGTTTTGAAGAGGCTGCATATGACATAGATGCTATACTTGGTCGAACTAAAAAAGCTGCCCCAATAAATGTTGCAGAAGCAGGTTCAGGTAAATCTGCATTGATTGAGTACTTACAAGCTTTAATTGATGCAAAATCAGATGTTGTTTCAAATTTAGTTGGAAAAGACTTGCACTACCTAAACATTAATAAACTAGTTGGTGGAACTGAACTTCAAGGCTCTTTACAAGCTAGGTTTTCAGCAATTATTGAAGAGATGTCAGATCCAAAAAATTCTAATAAAATTTTAGTGATTGATGAATTGGAAGAGGTTTTAAAAGATGAAAAGCATGGAAAGCTATTAATAGAAACACTTAAAAGCTATATGTCTAGTGAGATGGTTGGTGCTAAGCTTATTTTTAATATTACACCAGGTCCTTATAAAAAACTTATGACGGACCCTCAGCTTATAAGAAGAATGCTTCCAGTTTATAGAAAGCCTCCTTCAGATGATACTGTTAGAGATATTCTTGATGTTTTAGCAACAGATGCAAAAGAAAAAACTGGTGTAACAATAACGAATGAACAGCTAGAGACAGTTTTAAAACTTTCAAAAATGCATCCAAAACTTGCAAACCCTGATGTTGCTATAACAGTTTTAGATGATGCTATAAATCTTGCTATCAAAGAGATGAACTCAGGTTCAAAAACAATACTTTCTTTAGAGAGTAAAGCTAAAAGTTTTAGAAATAAAATTACTAGGCTTCAAAGAAATAGAGAAAATGGAATTTTAAAATTTTTTGGTCCTTTCTTTGATCATAGAATCTCTAGATACACTGAAGTGATTAATAGAGCAGAACAAACAGTTAAATCTTATAGGCAATCACAAATTGATACTAAAGAGTTAAGAGAACAGTTGGCGTTAGCAATAGACAAAAGAGTGTCTTTAAATAAAGAAGCAACTACTGCAAGAAAAAATGAAGACTTTGGCAGTGTTGATCCTTTAACTTTACTAGAAGAGTTAGACGATGAGATTTTAGTTCTTAACAGTAAAATTAGAGCACAGCATCCAATGTTTAATGGACTAGAGGTTTCAGTAGAAAATATTCAAACATCTGCTGTTAACAACTTAACTGGTGTTAAATCAAATCGAATCAACGATGAGATTAAAGGTGGTGTTAACAGTTCAAAAATGTCAGCTCGTGCTGTTATAAATGAACCAAAACTTGAAAAACATAAGGTTATTTTAAAAGAAACTATAAAAAAAATAATCTCTAGAAGAAGATTTAAAAGAGAAAATCAAACTGTACCTGCTTTTTTAATTATTGATCCAAAAGGCACTACTGATTCAAATATTATTTTTGATTCTATAACTAAAGAGGTTTACGGACAAGATAGTTCGTATACAATTGATGGTTTTAGTATAACTGACAAACATCAATTGAGTAATCATGTAGGATCTGCAAGAGGACTTGTAGGTCATGACAGCGATGTAGAACCTTTATTTAAAGCTGTAGAAGATACTAATGGTTTTATGTCTTTAATAGTCAAAGATATTGATAAAGGCTCAAGAGAGTTATCAGAATTGGTTTCTGGTTTAGTTAGCAGTGGGCAAATGATGTCTCCACAAAATGGTTTAGTAGATTTTAGAAGTAGTTCAGTATTTATATCAACTTCCCAAGATGAATTAAAACTTACAGGTGAAGCTTTAGAAGAGTTTAACAGCATAATTGATACTGCTCAAAGACAAGAATTTTTAAAACTTCATGTACAAAAAAATTATAAAGGTTTAAATCCTGAAGATGCACTTGATAGTAAGCTTTTAGATAATGTTAATATTGTTTATTTAGATGAGGTAACGGATTTATCAGCAGATACGTTGATAGTTAATGAACTAAAGTCACCAGAGTTTAAACGTGCATTGAATGACATGGAGTTTGACATGGAGTTTGGTGACACTGCGATTGCTTTTTTTGCTGATAAAGTAAGGGCTCGTGGTGGTGAAAAAGCTCTAAATGGTGTTTTAGATGAACTCTTAGAAGATATTAATGATGCTTTTGAGTCATTTAGAATAGTTCCTGGAGATGTTGTTTCGTTGGATTACAATGGAAGAGCTTTTACATACTCAAAGCTTAAGTGGCAAAACAGTGAAGCTAGAGCTAAACTTGTTAAGTCTTCATCTCAAAATTCTCAATCAAATCAGATAAACGAAAGTTCTCAAAAAAGCGCTGATGATTTGTTAAGAGAAATGAGTGAGCTAGATTAAGG
>JALZUR010000051.1 GCA_023301025.1 Bdellovibrionales bacterium
AGAGAGGCTCCATTAAAGGTTTGAATCATTGATGTAACATTACTTGTATCCCAACCAGAAATATCTCCACTTGAAAAACTTGAAGCACCCAAAAATACTCTATCCATGTTTGTCACACCAGAGGTGTTACCACCAGTTACAGACACAAGTGCTGTGCAACCTCTAAAAGCATCTTCTAAAGTGACTAAACCTGTATCACCTAAGTTTATAACAGAAATAAGTTTAGTAGCAGAGCTTGAAACATCAAAAAATGATAATGATGGTAAAGATCCATTAATTACTACAGTGTAGTCCCCAGCCGATGCGTACACATGATTTGCACTAGTTGCAGTTATAGTTTGCTGAGCTGATCCATCACCCCAATCAACTGTAAAGTTATAGCTAAAACCAGAAACCAACGGAAGAGCGATATTTTCATTAGCTGTTGTGGTTCTAAACATTAAAGCCATAACCGTATCTGAGTACTCATACTGAACTGTAGCCGCTGAACAGTTTGAGCGATCCGTAGCATTTGATTCTCTAGTAGCATAAAAGTTATGTACTCCTAAAGCTAATGCAGACGAGGTTAGATTGACTGCCACACCACTGGCTGTGCCACTAGCAACTTCAGTCGTACAAGTACTGTTGGTAAAAAGCCTAACTGTGTTTCCACTTTCAACACCAGAAATTCTGATTGTAGGGGTTGAGTCAATATTTGGACTAGAAATAGGGTTAAACAAAGTAAGGTTTGTCGGCTCACTTAAAACAGGCAGCAATTCATACTGAACTGTAGCCACTGAACAGTTTGATTGATTTATTGAATTTGATTCTTGGGTCGCATAAAAATTATAAACACCTGAAGATAAAGCTGGGACTGTTAGATCAACACTTGAACCTGAAGCTGTTGAGTTTACAACTTCTGTTGAACAACTATTGTCACTGTAAAGTCTCACTAGGCTTCCATTAGAAACACCACTCACTCTGATTGTTGGAGTGTTATCAATTCCAGGACTTGTTGTGGGGTCTAGAAGTGATAGTAGAGTTGGTTCTGATAACACAGGAATTAATTCATACTGAACTGTTGCTGCTGAACAGTTTGATTGATCTACTGCATTTGACTCTCTAGTTGCATAAAAGTTATAAACTCCGTCGGCAAGCGCAGGTGTTGTTAAATTGATATTAGTAGACGCAGCAACCCCATTAACAACCTCTGTTGAACACGTATTATCACTGTAAAGTCTTACAGTTTCTCCGCTTAAAACACCTGATACTCTTATTGTTGGAGTAGTGTCAATTCCAGGACTTGATGCAGGATTCACAAGTGATAGTAACGTTGGCTCAGCAAGTGCTGGAACTAGTTCATACTGAACAGTCGCAGTAGAGCAATTCGATTGATCAGCTGCATTTGATTCTCTAGTTGCATAAAAGTTATAAACTCCATCAGCAAGCGCAGGTGTTGTTAAATTTATAGTTGAACCTGCTGAAATTCCATTTACAACTTCTATTGTACAGGTACTGTTGCTGTATAACCTTACAGTCTCACCGCTCAAAACACCTGCTACACGTATTGTTGGTGTAGCGTCTATTCCAGGGCTTGATGCTGGGTTTACCAAACTTAAAGCAGTTGGAACTGCAAGTACTGGTACTAATTCATACTGAACTGTTGCAGCTGAACAGTTTGATTGATCTGCCGCATTTGACTCTTGGGTTGCATAAAAATTATATACGCCGTTTGATAAAGTCGGTGTTGTGAAATTAATATTTGCACCACTTGCAGTACCATTAACGATTTCTGTCGTACATGTATTATCAGTATAGAGTCTAATTAAATTTCCGTTTAGAACTCCACCTACTCTTATAGTTGGGGTAGTATCAATTCCGGGACTTGTTGCAGGATTTACCAAACTTAACACTGTTGGCTCGGCTGCTACAGGCACAAGCTCATACTGAACTGTTGCAGTAGAACAATTTGACTGATCTGCAGCATTTGACTCTCTAGTGGCATAAAAATTATAAACTCCAGCACTTAATGCTGATGTTGTTAAATTGATGTTTGCCGAAGTGGCAACTCCACTTATCACTTCTGTTGTACAGCTGGTGTCACTGTAAAGTCTCACTGTTTCACCACTTACAACTCCACCAACTCTGATAGTTGGGGTTGAGTCAATTCCTGGGCTTGAAGCAGGATTTACTAAACTTAAAACAATTGGTGCTGACAGTACAGGTACAAGTTCATACTGAACTGTAGCAGCTGAACAGTTTGATTGATCCGCAGCATTTGACTCTTGAGTAGCATAAAAATTATAAACACCGTTTGTTAAAGCTGGCGTTGTTAAGTTAATATTAGTGCCTGTAGATGTTCCGCTAACAATCTGAGTTGAGCATGTATTGTCAGTATATAGTCTAATCAAATTTCCATTTAGTACTCCGCCCACTCTTATAGTTGGCGTAGTGTCAATTCCTGGACTTGAAGTAGGGTTAAACAAACTTAATACTGTTGGCTCTGCTGCTACAGGCACAAGCTCATATTGAACTGTAGCAACTGAACAATTTGACTGATCTGCAGCGTTTGACTCTTGAGTAGCATAAAAATTATAAACTCCAGAACTTAATGCTGATGTTGTTAAATTGATATTTGTACCTGTAGATGTTCCGTTAACAATTTCTGTTGTACATGTATTATCTGTATAAAGCCTTACTAAACCACCATTTAAAACACCACCCACTCTTATAGTTGGTGTGGCATCAATTCCTGGACTTGAAGTAGGGTTAAACAAACTTAGAACAATAGGTGCTGATAACACAGGTACAAGTTCATACTGAACTGTTGCAACTGAACAATTTGACTGATCTGCAGCATTCGACTCTTGAGTTGCATAAAAATTATATACACCATTTGTTAAAGCTGCCGTTGTTAAATTAATATTTGCACCACTTGCAGTACCATTAACAATTTCTGTCGTACATGTATTGTCAGTATAAAGTCTGATTAAATTTCCGTTTAGTACTCCGCCTACTCTTATAGTTGGTGTAGTATCAATTCCAGGACTTGAAGTAGGATTAACCAAACTCAATACTGTTGGCTCTGCTGCTATCGGCACAAGTTCATACTGAACTGTTGCAACTGAACAGTTTGATCTATCTACTGAATTTGACTCTCTTGTAGCATAAAAATCATAAACTCCAGAACTTAATGCTGAAGTCGTTAAATCTATACTAGTTGATGCAGCTAACCCGTTAACAACTTCCGTTGAACATGTACTGTCACTAAAAAGCCTTACTGTTTCTCCACTCAAAACACCGGAAACTCTTATTGTAGGTGTCGAATCAATTCCTGGACTTGCTGCAGGATTTACAAGTGATAAAAGCGTTGGTTCTGTAAGTATTGGTACTAATTCATATTGAACGGTTGCTGAAGAGCAACTTGATCTATCAACAGCGTTTGACTCTTGAGTGGCATAAAAATTATAAACACCATTTGCTAAAGCAGACGTTGTTAAATCAATACTTGTTCCAGTAGATGTTCCATTTACAACTTCTGCTGTACAAGTGTTATCTGTGAATAATCTAACTAAGTTCCCATTTATAACACCGTCCACTCTTATAGTTGGAGTTGCATCAATCCCGGGACTAGAGGTTGGATTAACAAGTGAAAGCAAAGTCGGCTCTGAGGTAACAACAACGAGCTCATACTGAACTGTTGCTACAGAACAATTTGATTGATCTGCAGCATTTGACTCTTGGGTAGCATAAAAATCATATACACCTGCAGCTAAAGCTGGCGTTGTTAAATCTATACTTGTTGCTGCTGATGTTCCATTTACAACTTCTGTCGAACACGTATTATCAGAAAAAAGTCTAACTAAACTTCCATTTAATACACCAGCTACTCTTATAGTTGGTGTTGAATCTATTCCAGGGCTTGCAGCAGGAGTAACTAAACTTAATACTGTTGGTGCTGAAAGCACGGGTACTAACTCATACTGAACAGTTGCTGCTGAACAATTTGATCTATCAGTTGCACTTGACTCTTGTGTTGCATAAAAATCATAAACGCCATTTGTTAAAGCTGGAGTTGTTAAATTAATATTTGTACCACTTGCAGCACCATTAACAATTTCTGTCGTACATGTATTGTCAGTATATAGTCTAATCAAATTTCCGTTTAGTACTCCGCCGACTCTTATAGTTGGTGTAGTATCAATTCCAGGACTTGAGGCAGGATTTATCAAACTTAATACTGTCGGTTCAGCTGCTACTGGAATTAATTCGTACTGAACAGTCGCAACAGAACAATTTGACTGATCTGCAGCATTCGACTCTTGAGTCGCATAAAAATTATATACGCCATTAGCTAATACAGATGACGTTAGATCAATAAATGTTCCAGAAGATACTCCACTTGCAACTTCTGCAGTACATAAAACATCAGTGTAAAGTCTTACAGTTCTAGTCGCTAATACACCATCAACTCTTATTGTTGGTGTTGAATCTATTCCAGGGCTTGCAGCAGGAGTAACTAAACTTAACACTGTCGGTGCAGAAAGCACAGGGACCAACTCATACTCTACTGTTGCAGCAGAACAGTTTGATCTGTCCGCAGCATTC
>JALZUR010000052.1 GCA_023301025.1 Bdellovibrionales bacterium
TTACCGTAAGTTTTTCGGAGTTTGAGTCGGCGGAAATTCGGGGATTTTAAAGTCCAGTTTTTTCAGTTTGAGTGGAATTCCGCTATGCTTGGCAACGTTTATGTATATGGTTTGTTGCGTATAAAAACACACTATTTTTCGATAAAACACTAGCTTAAAAAATAATTACTTAACTTTGGTTTAGCAATTTGTAGCAATAAACTATATACTGTGTTGTGCAACGTTTTTTTAATTTCCCGTTTCTTTATCTGCTATCAAATTTTTGAAAAAATCAGCAACTTTAGAAGCTCCTTTTTTTCCACCATCGTCTATATTCGATAAAATAACTACTGTATAATTGTCTTTCTTAAAATTCATTAATTCACAATGGATTCCATACCAACCACCACTATGACCAAGAATAGTTTGATTATATCTTTGGTCAACATCTATTCCATAACCGATATGTGTATTATATCCTTTGATTTTTGGTTTAAACATTAATTCAGTTGTTACTTTTTTTAATAATTTATAGTTTCTTAAGGCTTTTGAAAAATTAAATAAATCTGTTACAGTCGAATAATAAAAACCTCCTGGTGAGGCTTTTGTTAAGTAGTAATCATTTTTTTTGAGAATTTTATTTTCCCCAAACATTGATGTGTATCCACTTGCTTTATTACTCACAATAGAATCAACTTCTAATTCACTTGTGTTCAGCATTTCGGCAGGTTTTAAAATGGCGTCCTTTATATAGTCGTAATAGTTTTTACCGCTTACTTTTTCAATGATTAGGCCTAGGATAACGAAACCTGATGCGCTATAATTATATTTAGTTCCCGGTTTTGATAAAAGTGTATCATTAACGAAAAGTTGAACAAAATCGGATGTTTTCTTGTATTCTAAATTTTTCATTTTATCCTCATCTGCTATATAAAAATTATTAAGTCCCGAAGTGTGTGATAATAATTGATGAATGGTCACGGAATTTCTTACAAGTTTATTTGGATAATTAGGTAAATATTTTCCAATAGGGACATTCAATTTTAATTTTTCTTGCTCATAAAGTTGCAAGGTTGCAACAGATGTAAACATTTTGGTAATAGATGCAATGTTAAATTTAGTTTCTAAATTGTTCTTTACGTTAAATTCAATGCTTGAAAGTCCGTAAGCTCGTTTTTCAATTATTTTATTGTTGTGTGCAACCAAGATTGTTCCAGAAAAATCATCTTGTTTTAAGCTAGTAAGAAATGAATCAATTTTTAATTCTTTTTCAGTGTTAGATTGTCCAAAAGATAAAACACTTATAAATAGGATAGCTGTTGTTAAGTAAAACTGTAATCTAATCGTCATAGGCCTGTTTTATTTACTGTATAATATTTTTATTCGTTCAATTTATTCCATTTATCAATGTTAATTTGATAAATATTTACTTGATTTCCGTGAAATTCTATTGTTCTATTATTTTCCATTCCGTTGTTCAAAGCAACTTTGGCAGAATTCGGATTTTCAGTATTTATTATTGATATTAATCGTTCTGAATAATTATTTTTAAAAGCGTAATCTCTGCATTTTTGTGAGGCTTCTGTAGCGAATCCTTTTCGTCTATAGTTTGGCAAAATAGAATAAGCAACTTCCATTTCCCTCACTTCATTTAATTCACGAACTAAAAGTCCGCATTGCCCAATTATTTTATTAGTAGATTTTTCAATTAAAATATTTTGTCCTCCTAAATCATTTTTATATCTATCGTAAGTCCATTCAAACCATTTTTCGCATTGTTCTTTTGGTGTTCCGATTTTATCCATTCCTAACACTTTGGAAACATTATTATCTTTAAATAATTTAATCCATTCTTGAAAATCAGAATCTTTTAGAATTCTAAATTTTAACCTTTCTGTTTCCTGATTTTCTAATGTGTATTTCATTTATTCTGGTTTTTCTCAAATGTTGCACAACGGTCTTGTATATGGCTCGTAGCGTGTAAATTATCGATTAATTTCGGATTAAGCAGAAGCCAGATTTTTAAATTTTACTATTTATATTTTTTTACTGGAAATCGTCAAATTTAAAAATTTGGCGACTTTCCAAATATGTCGAAACTTCGATGAAGCAACTAATTAGCTATGAGCTATATGCGTTGTTGTCTTTAGTGCTTTCCGCAATATTTGTTTTTTACAATCCAAATCCGAACGGTTTTTTACCTTTAATTCCGTTATTCAATTCAGTTGAAAATTTCCAAATATCTAACTTAATTTCCCAATCAGTTTTATATCCTTCTTTGGTTGGTATGAACTCAAATTTACTTGCTTTAAAATCATTTTTATTAAATCGCTCAACAATCTTTTGAAGCAGATGCCAAACATCAGCTTGATAACTTTCTATTGTTTCCGCTGTATAATCGTAATAATAATCAGGTTCCGCTCTCCAAAAAATCAAACACGCTGTTCCCTTATCGCATTTTGAGCTATTAATTATCCAATCCAAAACAATTGTTCCGTCATCCCAATTATAGTTGTCCGCAAGATAATATTGTTCCGCTGAATTTAGAGTTTGGAATTTTTTGAAATCAGGAATAGTTTCTTCATCATTTTCAATATCATCGTCAAATGAGAATTCGATAAAGTTCTTTTTTATCATCAGAATTTTATTCGGTCGTATTATCATTTACTTTTTATAATATTTTCAGTTTATTCGTCCACTCTGTTTGCACTTCAGCCATAATTTTATCGCTCAAACTGTGTTTTTCAGCATTAAAGACAACGGTTTTGTATAAGAATAGTTGCGTATTTGCTACTTCTGAATTTCCGCAGGAAATTCAGAAGTAGCAAATACGCAACTACCTTTTGAATAGACTAAAATACGCAATTATTTTTATACGTTGTTGTGTGTAGTTGCTTACGCCACTATTGTTTGTTTTCGTTAATTGTATTCAGTATTTCCTTTAATTCAGAACCCATTTCATTCATCACTATTTCTTTATTCAGCTCGTTTGCATAATCGGATTTGATTTTACAGAAAATCCTGTCGTTTTCTTTATAAAAATTGAATTCCAAATTTTCGTTTGTTGGGTCAGTTTTATAGAGAATGATTTCCGAGTACATTAGACTTTCGGAATACGTGATTGATAAAGTATATATTCCCTTTTCTTTTGGAAAGTTGTTCTCAACAATTTTGTTTTCGCTGAACAAATCATACAATATAATATTCCAACCAAATCCCTCAACAAGTTTTACATTCAGTTTTTCAGTTTCGATATTTTTGTCAGCTGTAATCTTTATCATTTCATTCTTAAATTCTGCATATTCTTGCGATAACGCATTAGATGTAATCAATAGAATTATAATTAAAAATATTCTTAGCATTGTTTTTTTCAATTACACACAACGGTCTTTGTATATGAAAAGAAGTGCTGAAAAAAAGCGACTTCCATTCGGTTAAACACAAGCCGAATTTTTAAATTTTACTATTTATCTTTTTTAT
>JALZUR010000053.1 GCA_023301025.1 Bdellovibrionales bacterium
TATGAGCTTTAAAAGTAGTTCTCAGAGGTTTAAACACTTAAGACTTAGCTCTAAAACTCCTTTAAGACTTTTGCGTGTTTTTGCGCTCTTCTTTTTTTTTGGTGTGGTGGTTTGGGCAGTTCAAATAAGACTTGTTGAGGTTGGTTTTAAAGAGGATCAAAGCAAACAAAGACATATAAATGACACATTTAAAGCCAATTTTATTGCAAAAAAATACGTTATTGTGCTTTTAACAGAAGTGGGTGAAGACTCTGAGGTAGTTTTTCAATACCCACATATCGAAAGTCCTTTCTACTTAGGTCGTGTTTTGAGCTTTAAAAAAAAGAGAGGCTACAAATTAGATCTTGAGCAAGAGGTTTTTTTACCGAAACAGCTTATCTTGGGGCGAGTTCTTTACAAGTTTTAAAACAAAATGCTTTGTGATTAAATTTTGAGATGGGTGATGAGCTGTGTTTGCTTAATTTTCAAATGGGCACATTTGAAGCATTTTATTATACATAATGTCCTGGATCTGTTAGCATAAAACTGATGCAAAATTCATATTTAAGATTCTACACTTTTGTTTACAATTTGGTTCGAGAGTATTTTGGCATGGTTTTTATCTATGCTATTTTGATAAGTGTTTTAACCTTAGCTACTCCAATTTCTGTTCAATCTTTGGTGAATACCTTTGCGCTTGGGCCATATCTTCAGCCTCTCATTGTTTTAAGTTTGCTTCTTTTCGTTTTGCTTTTGTTCTTAGGGTTAATCAAATCTTTGCAATACCTTTTGGTTGAGTACTTGCAACGACAGATTATATCCAAAATATCTTCAGCCATGATCTATGGCTACACACACAAAGAGTCAAAAGAGATTAATACGCTCACTATGGCCAACCGATTTTTTGAAATCATGCTAATTCAAAAGTCTTTGGCTTACCTGATTACTGATCTTATAGCTGTAGTTTTACAAACTGTTATTGGGCTAGTTTTAATTTCACTTTACCACCCATTTTTTATTTTTCTTGGTTTGATAACAGTATTTTCGGCTTTTATTTTTGTTTACCTAATTGGTAAGTTTGGTATTGATACAGCTGTTGATGAGTCTACATCTAAACATGCACTTGCTGAGTACATTGAGTCTTTGGCATTAAAGCCAGAGAATATTGAAAAAGAGAAAGCTCTTCGTGAGGGTGATAGGCAAATAAATAATTACCTAGAAAGTAGAAAAACACATTTTTACTATCTCTTTACTCAGAATATACTCTTTATGATTTTGTATGCTTTTTTAAACGCAATACTTTTAGGACTTGGTGGTTTTTTAGTAATTCAAGGTCAGCTCTCAGTTGGGCAACTTGTTGCTGCAGAGATTGTGTTAAATGGAATACTCTATCACTTTCTATATGCTAAAAAGTATTTAGAGGCTTTTTATGATCTTTATGCCTCTACAGAAAAAATGAACGTCTTCTATCCTTCTTTATTTCCACAAGCCTATTCAGGAGTAAAAAGAAATCCTGATTATTTAACTCATTTCCCATCTTTTAAGACTGTTTACGCTCCTAAACAAACACCGCATCTGATTAAAAAAACATTTGCAGTTATACTGGTGGTTTTACTCATGTTGATGACTGTTCCGTGGAGACAGACCAGTCATGGAAGAGGCCGAGTTATTGCTCTTGATCCAAACGACAGAGCTCAATTTGTAACAGCGACTGTAAGTGGCCGTGTTGAAAAGTGGTTGGTTACTGATGGTGAGCATGTAGAAAAAGGACAGCCAATTGTAAGAGTTGTAGATAATGATCCAAACTTTATGGATCGTTTAAATACTAGAAAAGATGCAGCTGAAAAAAAATTTTTGTCAGCAAAAGTTGCTCGTGAAACAGCAAAGCTCAATTACAACAGGCAAAGTAAACTCATGAAAGAGGGGCTTAGTTCCAGAAAAGACTTTGAAAAGGCAAAAATAACCTTTCAAAAGATGGTTGCTGAAGAGGCGGCCTATGATGCTGATCTTGCAAGAGCTCAAACAGATCTTTCACGTCAAAGTTTACAAAATATTGTGGCCCCAAGATCTGGCAGAGTTTTAAGAATTTTAGTAGGTTCGGGAACTGTTAATGTTAAAGAGGGCGATAAACTTATTGAGTTTGTACCAGACACAGAAAAGTTAGCGGTTGAGCTTTTCATTGACGGAAATGATCTTCCTTTGATTTTTAAAGGGCGTAAGGTAAGAGTTCAGTTTGAAGGTTGGCCAGCTATTCAGTTTAGTGGTTGGCCCTCAGTGGCTGTGGGCAGCTTTTCTGGTGTAATCTATGCCGTTGATCCTTCTGTATCAGCTGATGGTAGATTTAGAGTTCTTGTTACTCCTGATCTTTCGGAAAATTCAGAAGTGTGGCCGGATAAAGCTATTCTTCGACAAGGCTCACAAGCTGTGGGACTTGTTCTCCTAGATACAGTTTCTATTGGTTATGAATTCTGGCGTCAGTCTAATGGATTTCCTAAGTCTTTAAAAGAGAGTCCTTCAGAAAAATACCTGAAGGTTAAGAGAATCAAAACAAGATGAGTAAACTTTTTTTATTTTTTTGTTTTTTGTGTGTCACACCATTTTCAATTGTTGAAGCTAAGAGTGCTTTAATACTTGAAGAGGTTCTCAATTCTAGCATGAAATACTATCCTCAGGTCTTAGAGTCTATTTACAATTTAGAAGAATCTGAAAACAGATATAAGCTTTCTAAAGGTGAAGGCTTTGATGCAAAGCTCAAAGCTAATTTTGATAAAAGATTTGAAGGGTTTTATGACGGTGAGTCTTTAAATGTTCAAATTGAAAAACCTATCTCATTTCTCAATTCCGAATTGTACGGAGGAATTAGACAGTCTGATGGATCTTTTCCAAGTTACGAGACAAAAGCTGTCGTTACTGATGGAACTGAAGCTTTTGCGGGAATTTCACTTTCTTTACTTAGAAATAGTTTAATTGATCTTAGAAGATATAAAGTAAGACTTGCTCGTGAAGATTTAAAACAGTCTTCTTTTGAGTTAGATCAAGTTAGAATAAAAGTACAAACGTCTGCCATAAAGGCTTATTGGACGTGGGTTATAAAAGCTAGAGAGCTTGATGTTTACAATGAAATTTTAGACCTTGCAAAAGTGAGACAAGATAATATTAAAAAGCGTGTGAAAGCAGGGGACCTTGCGCGAATTTTTAAGGCTGAAAACGAGCTTTATATTAATGAACGTATTGCAAATTTAAGAAAATCAGAAATTGACTTTAGAGTGGCTAGTTTTTATCTCTCACTTTTTTACAGAGACAGTGAAGGGCGTCCAATAGACATTGATAAAAACTGGGTTGGGAATTTTAAATTAAAAGATTTAGAAAAAGTGACTTTTTCAAAAGGGCTAGTGGATATTGCTAGGTCTAAAAATTTAAAGATTAAGACCTTGGTGTCTAAAAAAAGACAAGCCATGCAAGAGTTAAAGCTTGGTCGAAACAGTATGCTTCCAAAACTTGATCTAAATGTAGAAGTGGGCCAAGACTCTGCTATTGGCACTAGAAATCTTCAGGAGACACGTGCAATTTTAAACTTTGAACTGCCTCTGCAGTTTAACAGCGGTTTGGGTAAAAAAAGAGCAGCTAGATCAAAATTTGAGTCTTTAAAGATTCAAGAAAAGCTACAAAATGAAAAGCTTGAAGTTCATTTAAAATCCATACTTTTTAAGATTAATAACAGCAAAGACATTATTGATCTCACGGATAAACAAGTAGAGCTTTCAAAAAGGCTTGTTAAAGCTGAGCGTAGAAAGTTCACTCAAGGTTCGAGTGATCTTATTTTACTAAATTTGAGAGAAGAAAAGCTTGCCGAGTCTCGTGTGAAGAACTTGAGCGCCTTTTTAACATATCAAAACTTCAGAGCTGAGCTCAAAGAGGTTTTAGTTGATTTCATAACGCCTCTGTAAAATTTTATCTAAAGTGTAGATCCTTTTATGAGTGCCTTGACCCTCCTCGACTTGGGCTTTATAAAATCACTTTGATGCCAGTACAATTCAAAAATATTAGTCAATTCGACAAAGCTTTCTATTATAAGGTTTTTAAAAGAGCTCAAGAAATTGACTCCAAAATTTTTACCCCTTCCTCCATTCTTAAAGAAAAGACAGTTGGTTTAATTTTTTTTGAGGCCAGTTCAAGAACTCTTTGGAGCTTTCATAAAGCCTGTTTGGATTTAGGTTTAAAAGTTATGAATGTTCAAGTAGATTCAAACTCAAGCCTATCAAAAGGTGAGAGTTTAGAAGACAGTTTAGAGCTTTTTTTTAATTTAAATTTTGATCTTGTTGTTCTTAGATCAAAACAGATAGATAGCTTTAACACTGTGATTCAGTCTCGTGCATCTTCTACGTCTTTTGTAAATGCAGGCTTTGGTTCTTTAGAGCATCCCACTCAGGCTTTACTTGATTACTATACAATGCATTCTACGCTATCTTCAGATATGAGCATAACTGATAAAGACGTTTTCTTTGCCTTTAAGCCTAAACTTTTAATTATTGGAGATTTAAAGCATTCAAGAGTTGTTAGGTCTCACCTAAGGCTTGCACAAATTTTAAATTATGAGGTTGGCCTTTGTCCTTTAAACGGATACGGCCTTAGTCCTGAAGAGTTAGGTTTATTAAACCCTGCAGTTTCTTTTGAGTCTAGAAAAGAGGCTTTTGATTGGGCTGATGTTGTAATGCCTCTACGTGCCCAAAAAGAACGCTTTGGTAAAGGAGATCAAGCTCAATTCTCTCCTATGCCTGTTAAATCTTCAGAACTTAAAAAAGATCAGTGGCTTATGCACCCAGGGCCTGTTGTTTGGGGAGAAGATATAGATTATGGACTAATGCGCTATTCGAAGAGTTTAATTTCTCTGCAGCAGAAAAGTGGGGTAACGTGTCGTGCTGCTTTGATGTCTTTAATCTTAGAGGAGGATCACTAAGTGAGCACAAAAGGCTATTTAATTTTAGAAGATGGCACTGTCTTTAAGGGGCGCTCTCTTACATCCCACGAACAGATTGGTGAGGTTGTTTTTAATACTTCTCACTCAGGTTATGAGGAGATGGCAACAGATCCTAGCTATTACAATCAAATCATGTTGGCCACAGCCCCTATGCAAGGAAACTATGGTGTTTCAAAAGCATTTTGGGAATCGGAGGCTGTACACTTTAAAGCCTTTGTTTGTTTGGAAATGCAAAACACCAAGCGTGATAATTCATGGCTAAGTCTTCTAGACTCTTCTTGTGTTTCGGTTCTTGATAATTTAGACACTAGAGCCTTAACGCTACACCTTCGAGATAATGGAAGTTTGTGGGGCGGTGTTTTTAAAGATTCTGATATCGCTGCTGCTAAAATGAAAATTTTAGAAACTAAAAAAAACCAGGTACACAGTGATTGGACATCTCTTGTTTCTACTGAAAAAACCTACACATTAACATCCTCTGCTGACAATAACTTAAATGTAGCTGTGCTAGATTTTGGCTGTAAAAAAAATATTGTAAAAGAACTTTTAAAATACTTTTCAAAAGTTACACTTCTACCTTCTTTTACCAGTGCGAATGAACTTTTAGGTGCAGGCTTTGATGCGCTTCTGTTGTCTAATGGACCGGGAGATCCTGATCAAGTAGATAAGCCCCTTGATCAAATAAAAAAGGTCTTAGGAAAAATTCCAATCATGGGTATTTGTATGGGGCATCAGCTTTTAGGTTTGGCCTTGGGTGGTAAAACCTACAAGCTCACTTTTGGTCATAGAGGTGCCAATCATCCGATTAAAGACTTAACAAACTCAAAAGTTTATGTGAGTTCGCAAAATCAT
>JALZUR010000054.1 GCA_023301025.1 Bdellovibrionales bacterium
GGTTACTTTAAAGTAACCAATATGTATGAAAAGCACACATAAAAATGTTTATAAAGAGCCACTAATCTCTTGTTGTACTGAGCCTGTAACAGGTTTTTTTAGAGATGGTTTTTGTCACACAGGGGATAATGATATTGGTCTTCATGTGGTGTGTGCTCAAATGACAGAAGAATTCTTAGAATATTCAAAATCACAAGGCAATGATCTTATCACCCCAAAGCCTGAATTTAATTTTCCGGGTTTAAAAGCTGGAGACTTTTGGTGTCTTTGTGCCACAAGGTGGGTTGAAGCTTTTAAAGAAGGTTTTGCTCCAAAAGTTAAACTTAAAGCTACACACGAAAAGGTTCTAGACTTTGTCACTTTAGAAGATTTAGAATCTCATAAAGCATAAGTTTAAGCTCTAGGAGAAAACATGATCGTTAATCAATATAATAAAACATTTTTTAGAAATTTAAGTTTACTGATAAGCTCAATCTTTTTTTTAATCACCTCTGCCTGTGCAATAGCACCACTAACTGAAGAGCACACAGCAAAAAGTTTAGGTAAAGGCAATAATGAATGGGCAGCACAGTACGGTATTGGAACTTCAATAGCTTATAAAAGAGGGCTTTCTGAAAAATTTGATTTAGGTGTAATATTAGAATACCAAGCTGCAACGGCAGGTCTTCTTTATGCTTTTACTGGTAAGTATCAACTTACAAATGGGCCAAGACCCTTTAGTCTTATTGGAAATATTGGAATTGGAACAGGAACCACCTTTGGTTCATTAGGTTTGATTCATGATTTTATTCATCAAAAAAAGTACATTCTAAGTTTTAATGTTCGGTACAACATTTTCAATTGGGATATAGATTTAGAAACAGAAGATGCTGAGGGTGAAGAAACCGCCGAAAATGCTGAAGAAGCCAATGAGTTTATCAATGATGTTATTAGGGGTGGAATTGACTCTATAAATGGAACTTACTCTTATGCTAGTATCAATATAGCTAACACCTACAGATTTACCCCTGTAGTAAGTGCTACTCTAAATCTTGGGGGGTATTTGTTTTTACAAAGTGGTGCTCAAGTACAACCAAACGTGGGCTTAAAGCTTAATTTTAACTATTAGTTCTAAGGGCATCTTTGACTTTTTAAATCAAGAGCCCTAACTTCTTTATCCATAAGTAAAAAAGCTTAACTGAGGGGTTGTGTGCTTTTACTTTTTATATTGGGGGAGAAGTTCATGAGTCTTTTAATTGTTTTAATTGCAAATGTTTTTACTTTTAATTCAGCTTTTGCAAACACTAGCTTGGATCATACTAGAAGGTCGTCTTCGGTTTTAGTACTAGAGACTAAAGACACCATGCAGCCTGAACATGCTCAAACAGTTCTGTCTTTAGCGTGCCCTAAGGCTGACTTAGAATGTAGATTTGAAATTGTAGATTTTAAAAATCTAACGATTTCAAATCTTAATAAAACTATTGAAAATAGTGACATCATAAACATGAGTTTTGGTTATGAGTCTCCTTACGATTCAGAGCATACAAAATTTAAGTATCAAGCGCTTATAGCCCAAGGTTTTATTTCTCAAGATCATGTACAGAATTTTAATGATCGCAAGAAGCTTTTTGAAACTCTTTTTAAAGAGAATTCAGAAAAGCTTTTTGTAGTACCAGCAGGAAATGGTTCTGATCAACATATACTTGAAAGAACTGGAGTTCCATTAGGCAGTAATTATTTAATTTATCCTGCAATATTAGAATTTAATAATTTAATAAAAGTAACGGCTGTTAACGCAAGTTATTTTAATAAGAACTACCGTATGATCTACCAAATTGCAGATTACGCAAACTATAGTATTGATCATATTGATGTTGCAGCTCCAGTAGCATCAGATAATGTAGGATCTTCTTATGCTGTGCCTTATGCGTCTAAATTGGCTGATGAAATTAATGAAAGCTTTAGTTTAAAATTGTCTCCGAGTGAATTGAAAAATATTTTTCAAAAGTCATGTTATATCCAAGATATTAAAATGACACTTGATCATTTTAAAGCCTACAAAAATAATCGTGAAGAGTCTGTGATAAACAAGATTCAAAACACAAGGTTAAGCTTACGTGAGCGAGAGGCATTGGTAAAATCTATCAGTCCTGTAATGCTTGTAAAGTGTGGTGGTGTGCTTTCAAACGACCAAGCCCTACATTGTGCAAAAAATTATATTGAAAGTAATAAAACAAAAAGTATTTTAGATTCATGTTTGGAGTCTTACGCTGAAGAGTTTTATTTATCTGATGGTGAAGCAGAAAAACTTAAAGACTTATGGAGTCTTTAGAGTGAATAAAGCGGTAGGTTAAGTTTAATCTAGGCTTTAATTTTTTTTTACTTTTAGGCAGTTCGTGTTTGTAAAGCTCTTGGGTTTTACCCTTCATAACCAATAGATCCCCGTGCGAAAGTTCTAGTTTAAAAGCTTCTTTTGTTTTTTTATTTACAAAGCGAAATGGCCTAGTTTCACCAAAGCTTAAAGAGGCTATGGTAGGCTTAAGACCTAATTCTTTTTCATCATCACTATGAAGGCCCATACTGTGGCTTCCATCTTTGTAAAGATTTAATAGAACAGAGTTAAATTTATGTTTAAGTCTTTTTTCTAAGTCTATTTGGATATGTTTTAATGTTACAGTCCAAGCTTTTGGTGTGTGCGTGTCTCCGGAGTATGAGTAAATAGCATTAGAGTCGCCGTACCAAGCTATAAGCCTTGGCTGTTTGTAGGTTTTCCCGAACAATTTAATGTTGCGGCTTTCAAACTCAGTTTCATTTACGAGATTTTCAAAAAATCTGTCAGAGTCAGCTGGACTAAAGAAGCTCTCAACGATTTGAATGTCTAGATCTTTAGGAAGGTCTTTAAACAAATGTGTCATTTTTAACTTCTAAAAGCCCACTTGGAGTTTGTATATAAATTTTTATTTTAAATAGAAAAATCTAAGACTATGTTAAATACTGCTTATGAGTGAATCAGTCTTTGCCCTACCCACAGCTAAAACAAGAAGAAAGAGCTTATCTATCTCTTTAGCTCAGATAGGTTTATGGTCTGTTGCTCTTGTAGTTAATATGACTCAAGACCTACCAATGTATGTGTGGCCTTTTCTAATGCTTTTACAAAGTTTTTTATTTGTTGGCCTTTTCATTGTGGCTCATGACTGCATGCATGGGCTTGTAGGGTCTGAATCTGGAAGAGCCTCTAATATTTTAGGTCGTATCTGTGCTTTTTTATTTGCAGGTTTTAGCTATGATAAGCTTAAAGACAATCATACAAAGCACCATAATTTTTTGGCTACTCATGAAGATCCTGATTATACAAAAGAAAAAAATGAAAACTTTTTTGTGTGGCTTAAGTCGTTTATATTTAGATACTTTGGTTTAAAAGAGTTTTTTGTTTTACACATACATGTGGTTGGACTTTATCTTTTGAGTGGCAGTTTTTTAAAGGTTTTAATCTTTTTTGCCATTCCATCATGGATTGCAAGTCTTCAGCTTTTTTACTTTGGAACCTACAAACCTCATAGAAATTTTATAAACACTCAAACTGAGTTAAAAGCCAGAAGCAATAACTATCATATATTATTGAGTTTTTTTACATGCTATCATTTTGGTTATCACAGAGAGCATCACAAATACCCACACCTTACATGGTGGCAGTTGCCTAGAGCCTATAAGCAAGATAAAAATAAATGCGTGGAGAGTACTTAATGAGTGTGACGTGGCTTGTATCTTTTTTTACATCTTTTTGTTTGATGGAGTGGGCAGCTTGGGCTCTTCACAAGTACGTTATGCATGGACCTTTATGGAGTCTTCACGAAGATCATCATGTGATTAAAAAAAACTCTGTTTATCAAAAAAACGACTACTTTGCCATCTTCTTTGCTGTACCTAGTTTTTTAGCTATTCTTTTTGGGAACCTTGGTTTCATCCCATGGCTAGAAGCTGCAGGCTACGGAGTTATGCTTTATGGAGCTGTGTATTTTGCTGTTCATGAAGTGGCTATTCACAGAAGATGGAATATTTTTAATCTTAAGGGTAAGTACATCGAGTCTTTAAGACTTGCCCACCAGCATCATCATCAAGTGAGATCAAAAGAGGGTGCGAAAAATTTTGGGATGCTCCTGCCCCCATTAATTTATTTCACTAAGAGCAAAAAAGAACTTAAAAAGATGAGACCTTCAAAAGTTTCTTAAGTGTTCAATTGATTCAGGAGTCTTAGGATTCTGATCATAAAGTTCTGATTTTGGTAAAAAACAATCGACTTTAAAAGCCTCTTTATCTAATTTCTTAGACTCAAATTTGTAATTAGGGCAGTAAACTTCAACTAAACTCCAAAATCTTTTAGAGTGGTTTTGATGCTTTAGGTGTGAAAGTTCGTGAACAACAACATAGTCTTGTATGCCACTATCAAAACACGCAAGCTTCCAATTAAAATTTAGGCGACCATTACTAGAGCAGCTGCCCCAACGTGTTCTTTGATTTCTGTAAGAAACAGAAGACGGAAATAAAGACATTTTTTGAGACCAAAAGTTAACTTTTTCGTTTAAATCAAAAGTTGCTTTTTCTTTAAAAAATTTTAAAAGTCCTTCGTGTAGATTAGATTCTAAAGTCTTTATATCTAAATCAAGCCAAGTCTTTGGAAAAAAGTATTCAAAGCTTAAAGACATAAAACGAATAAAAGGTTTTTTGGTTTCACTGGCAGTCATTATAAGGCTTATGTTTTGGCCTCCGTAAAAAAAAGACTCCCCAGATTTCCATAGTTTTTGTGGAAAGTTCACTCTAAGCATTCTACGTTCATTTACTTGAGCATTGATCCAATCTAAATGAGGTACTAGCAGCTTAAAAATATCTGATTCGCTCATACTCTTGTTGGCTCTTATTGTAAGTATGCCAGCATGACTCACACTAAAGCTTACTCGTTTTTGATGAGCCATTCTTTTGATCTCATAGCTAAGGCCAAGGCTATCAATGTTTTTAGGCTTTTTTTGCCTTTTTACAGGCTTTGTTCCGATAAAGGCAAAAAGCTCTTGTTGAACCTGTTCAAATAGACCCATTTAATTCAAAAACTCCTCAATTCAGGGGCTTAACGCGCCACTGCTATAATGGCAACCAGCCGTATTTTCCGTTAGTTTACTTTTTGTCAGGCCCCACACAATAGCGCAGTTTGTTAATCCCGTCAGATCTGAAAAGAAGCAGCGGTCACAATCTGACTATGTGCTGTGGGTCACCTGGCTCTTTTGTGTCTAAAACAGCTATTATAAAACTCGAATAGTGTGTTCTAAATTTCCAAAGAGGAAAAAGATGTCTTACAAAGTTCTATCACGAAAATGGCGACCCAGCTCTTTCACAGATTTAAAGGGTCAAGAGTCTATACGAACAACTTTAACCAACGCTGTAAAAAACAATAGACTTCATCATGCTCTACTTTTTTCTGGTCCTCGGGGTACGGGTAAAACTTCAAGTGCTAGAATTATTTCTAAAATTTTAAGATGCACAAACCTTGGCAAAGACTTTAGCCCGTGCAACATCTGTAAAGATTGTGAAGAGGTTTCTCAAAGTAGAAACTTAGATGTTTTAGAAATAGATGGTGCATCAAACAATGGTGTAGACTCTATAAGAGAGCTTAGAGACCAAGTAAATTTTAACCCTACTTCTGGGAAAAATAAAATTTATATTATTGATGAAGTTCATATGCTTTCAACCAGTGCTTTTAATGCTTTGTTAAAAACCTTAGAAGAGCCGCCTGATAATGTTTATTTTATGATGGCTACTACTGAGCCCCATAAAATCCCAAAAACAATTTTATCAAGATGCCAAAGATTTGATTTTAGACCTGTACCATTAGACCAAGTTGTGAGTCTTTTAAAACAAATCTGTCAAGATGAAGGGCTTGAGCATGAAGATGAGGCCTTGTTTTTAATTGCGCAAACAGGTGGGGGCTGTGTTAGAGATTCTCTAAGTTTTTTAGATCAAGCCATCACCTTTTCTAGCGGTGCACTTACGTTTGCAGAGGTTTCAAAAAACATTGGTGTGACGGGTATTTCTAGTTACAAAAGTCTTCTCACGTCTTTGATCAACAGAGAAAGTGATGAGCTTATTTCTGAACTGATTAAGCTTAGAGAAACACACATTGAGCCCCAGATTTTTTTAGAAGAGATAGTTGTATACATTAAAAATCTCATTCTGTTTAAAGTGGATTTGGAACAGGTTAAAAGTCTTCAAGATTTTACAGAAACCCAAAAACTTATTTATGAAGAGTTGTCTTTAAAAGCCAACTTAGAGGATTTGTATATTCTTTTTGATATTTGTTTTCAGGGAACTTTAGATATGGCTAGAGCCTTTAGCCCAAGTGCAGTGCTTGAAGTTACACTTTTAAAAGCTGGTACTTCTCCTTTTTATAAAGATTTAAAGGGTTCATCACTTGGGACACCTAATGATGAAGTGCAAAAAGTTAAAAGGCCCGATGTTAGTGTGAGCACAAGTCAAGAATCAGCTGTTAATGCTGCTAACGTTGTTTCACCTAATGCTGAAGCACCTTATCCACAAGCACCACATTCTGAAGACCCCAGTGCTAATATGCCCAATGTTAAAGAAACAAAGCCACTTGGTGGTTGGATGGGTTTTGTTAAAAAAGTTAACACTCTAAACCCCATCATTGGGGCAAAGCTTGAAGCTTGCAGTTATAGTTATGACTCTAATGATAAAAAGCTCTACATTAAAGCCAGTGATAAAATTAAATTTATGGAATCTGATTTAAAATCAGAAAAGTTTTTAAGTAAGGTGCAAAACTATCTCAACAGTCTTTGGCAAGAGGGAATAGTGGTGTCTTATGCAGAAAGTACAGCGCCGGAAAGTTCAGAGAACAATTCAGAAGAGAGTGAAGAAGAGTCTCAAATTGCAGATGCTGCTTCACCTAATGATGCACTAGTGCTTAAAAAAAGTGTAAATGAACAAGAAAGTGAAGACAAAAGAAATCGTCTTGCCAAACTTGAGCAAGAGGTCGAAAATCATGATGTTGTTAAAAATCTTATTAACACTAGAGGCGGTAAAGTTTTACGTGTTGATGAGCTATCAAAAGATAGCAGTACATGAGAAAAGTTTAGATATTTAATATTGAACTGTTATACAGTTAGATAAAGTTGATTAGATTAGTTTTAAAATATAGGAGTGATACATGAGAGGTCTAGGCGGCGGAATGCAAAACCTGATGAGACAGGCAAATCAAATGCAGAACAAAATGAAAAAGCTAAAAGATGAATTTGCATCTAAAACATTTACAGGTTCCGCAGGTGGTGGAGCTGTCGAGGTTGTTGTTAATGGTGAGTATATGATTGATTCAATGAATATCAAACCAGAAGTTGTTGAAAGTGGGCCAGAAATGATTATTGAAATGGTTCAACTTGCCACAAACGATGCCATAAAAACTGCAAAAGACACCTACCAAAAAGAAATGGATGCCGTTACGAAAGGAATGAACATTCCGGGAATGACGTAACTTAATGTCGAATTTTTTAAAAGTTCCTTCACTTGATAGATTAAGCCATGAGCTTTCAAAGCTTCCTGGAATTGGTGCAAAAACAGCTGAGCGTTTAGCACTTAGTTTTATTAAAAAATCTTATGATGAAGTTGAACTTTTTAGAGAGGCTCTGCAAGATGTTAAAACTCTTGTTAAAGAGTGTACAAATTGTTTTTCTTACACAGAAGAAAGTGAGTTTTGCTCATACTGCTCTCAAGATCAAAGACGACAGCATCCTTTTGTTTGTGTTGTTAAAAGCCCTACAGATATAGGTAAGATTGAAAGCTCTGGTGTATTTTCGGGTACTTATCATGTTTTGCAAGGCTGCATAGCTCCACTTGATGGTGTTGGCCCTGAAGACATTAAATTGCAAGAGCTTGTACAACGAGTGCGCAAAAGAAAAGTCACAGATTACCCTATTAAAGAGATTATTGTGGCTTTAGATGCAGACTTAGAGGGTGAGACAACAGCACTCTATTTAAAAGAGCTTCTTGAAGAAGAAGGAGTGAGTGCCACACGCCTTGCCCATGGGGTTCCAATGGGATCTTATATTGATTATGTAGATCAGCGCACATTAGGTAAAGCTTTAGAAAATAGGATTAAAATTTAATGTCTTTTGTAAATTATAATAAAAACGAAATTCATTGTAAGATTGTCTACTATGGTCCATCTCTTAGTGGAAAAACAACAAACTTGCAGTGGATCTATCAAGAGACTCAAGGGGATAGTAAATCTAAACTCTTTAGTTTGCCCACTGATACGGAGCGCACTTTGTTTTTTGATTTTCTGCCTATGGAAATAGGTGAGATCAATGGTTTTAAAGTGAGGTTTCATTTGTACACTGTGCCAGGGCAAGTTGTGTATGAAGCAAGTAGACGGCTTATTTTAAAAGGTCTTGATGGTGTTGTTTTTGTTGCAGACTCTCAAAAAGAACGTATGCAAGAAAATATGCGTTCTTTTGAAGGTTTAAAGAAAAACTTAAAGCAACAGGGTTATGACTATAATAAACTTCCAATAGTTTTTCAGTACAACAAGCAGGATCTTCCTAATTCATTAGACATCAATGAAATGCGTCTCAAACTTAACAAAGAGTCTTTTAAAGATTTTTCTGCTCAAGCTCATGTTGGTGTTGGAGTTTTCGATTCTTTACAGGTTATTGCTAAGGATATTATATCAGCTTTAAAAAGTGGAACCTCTGGAAAAGAGATAAGTGCTAACTGATTTGTAGCTAGTATTGGAGTTTTAAAATGTCACATGCAGACCTCAAAGAAGAAATTCAAGAGTTAAAGAGAAAACATGATGCTGTTATTTTTTCTCATTACTACGAAGATGGCGCTATTCAAGATATTGCTGATGAACTTGGAGATTCTTTATTTTTGGCGCAATGTGGGGCTGAAGTAAAAAATCCTGTTGTGCTTATGGCGGGTGTAGTTTTTATGGCTGAAAGTATTAAAGTTCTTTCTCCTGAAAAAACAGTTTTAGTTCCTGATTTAAGAGCGGGCTGCTCACTTGTGCAAGACTCTCCCATTAAAGAGTACACAAAGTGGAGAGAAGACAATCCTGATGCTGTAATGGTAACCTATGTTAACAGTTCAGCTGAGGTAAAAGCATTAACAGATATCACCTGTACCTCAACAAATGCTGAACAGATTATAAATTCAATACCAAAAGATAAAGAAATTCTTTTTGGTCCTGATAAAAATTTAGGACGCTATTTAGCACAAAAGACTGGGCGTGAAATGAAGATTTGGCCAGGTGTTTGTGAAGTTCATGAGCTCTTTTCATTTAAAAAGCTTTTAGAGCTTAAACAAAAGCACCCAGATGCTTTGGTCATCTCACACCCTGAGTGTGAGGAGTCGGTGCTTAGTTTATCTGATAAAATAGGATCAACCTCATTTTTACTAAACGAAGTTAAAACCAATAAGAACAATAAGTTTATTGTTGCTACAGAGGCTGGTATTTTTCATCAAATGAAAAAAATTAGGCCTGATGCTGAGCTTTTACAGGCTCCTGCTAGAGGCAACTGTGTCTGTAATGAGTGTCCTTATATGAAAATGAACACTTTAGAAAAAATTAGAGATGCGTTAAGAACTTTAAATCCAGAGGTTGTGGTTGATAAAAGCTTGATTGATCGAGCAAGACTTCCATTAGAGCGTATGATGAAAGTTACTCGTGGTGAGTCTATAAGTTGGAGTTCTTGTGAAAGATAAAGTTTTTATATGTCAGAGGTGTCAGAGTAGAATTGCGAAGAAAACTCCTGATACAAAAGTTGAATTCGAATGGACAACAGAGTCTTTTAAAGACTTTAAAAAAGAATCTAAAAAAGTAGAAAATTCAAAAAAAATTGTTTTAACAACATGCCTAGGGCCTTGCCCCTCAAAGCGAGTTGCCTTTTTTAGACTAACAAAAGGTAAAAGCAGTAAAGAACTCACATACCCGGCTAAGTATTCTAAAGAAAAGATCTTAAAAAAAATCTTTGAAGACTAGTTTTTTAAAAGTTTAGAGTAAATTTTTAAAGCTTAAGCTTTACCAAAAAAGCTGCTTCATACAAAAAACAGAACCACCTGATTTTATAAATTCTGATGTGTCTATGGTGTGCACTTTAAGTCCAGCAGAAAGTGCTGCTTCACAGGTGTTTGGATTGTTTTTTTGAATAATCGCATCAGTGCCGTTAACCACACACATATTTGCTGCAAAGCCTTTTAAGGCCTCTTCTTCTGGAATTTCAATTAAATTTTTAAAACTTTGTTTTAAAGTGTTAATAGCATCAGTATGGAAGCCAGAAGGCACATAAAAAGCTGTATCTTTATTTGCTATAACTAAACACGTGTCTAAGTGGTAAAAATTTTCACTTATAAGTTGTAGTGTTTTTATAGGTTTTTTTACATGCTCTTCAATTTCAGTGTAAACTTCTTTTTTAGTTCTAAAGCCATAACCACCAAAAATCTCTTGAGTTTCATAATTCCATAAAGCATCGCCCATACCTTCAAAGCTAAGCTCTGTAGCTAAATGCGTGTATGCGTAGTCGTTTTTAGATATCCAATTTTTAAAGTGAGCAACTTCGTCTTGTCGTTCAGGGTGCCTCATGTTGCTTAAGATAAAATGAGTTTTATTGTCTTTGATATAAGGAAGTGTTTGGTTGGCTGCAAAAACCATATCTGGTAATTCTTTTTGAGCTGGCACTACATGAACCTCTTGTTTTAAAGAGATAAAGGTGTCTTTTAGCGTGATCCACTGATTTTTTGCTTTTTCCGTATCAATACTATTTAAAGCACCGGTGTTGTCTGTCATGTGGGTGTTGATTGCATAATCAATTTTAAAAAAATCGGGAGGGGTCATTAAAACTTTATTGGGCCATTTCATAGATTGATGATGGCACTTTTACTTTTTTCTAGTCAATGCGCAGATCAGATGTTTACATTGACTGCATATTTTTTATTAATTATTTAAGATGATTTTACAAACGTTTGCATTTGAATGGCTTTCGTTTTCTGAGTTTCTACGCCCTAGCTTAAAAGTATCTTTAACTTTTTTTATAGTGTTTAATCTAGGTCTAAGTTTTTTTAATCTTTCTAAATTTTTATTTAGTTGTTCTTTGGTGCTTTCTTCAAAATAAGCTTCTAGACCAAGGCCAAGTCCTAAAGCTCCGTAGGCAATAATACCATAATAAGAGTTTGGAACTCCAATACTTATCATATTGATCATAACAACCATAAAGATACTTCTGGTCCAAGAAAGTTTACGTCTTAGTCTTTGAGATATTCTACCTTTGTCTTCAAGTTCATTTAATGCAAAATCCCAAACACTTGAAACACTAAGTGTAATTGCTGTATTTTTTAAGATTAAACCAATAACATTAAAAGAAAATAATGAGTCAAAATCATTCCAATGCACGATAGATTGAATCAATCCATTGTAAGCTAAATTGTATGCAGCACCTGTTGTTAAAGTAGTTACAAAATCTTGAAGTTTTGGGCCAAGTCTATTAAATCTTGCACTTTTTGTTAAAAGACTTTTCGAACCTCTTATTACTCTTGACCAATTAGAAGCATTTACACCTATATAGGCATATAAAAAAGTATTAATTCCAACAATAACAGCAGACGTATCAACACTAACATCTGGTGAAAATATAAACCAACTTAAAGATGTATTTGCAGCTAAAACAGTTAATACAAAAACTGCAGCTTTGTCTTTAGAATAATAGTCATACTGATCATAAGCATGCTTAGAGACATAAGATGCTCTAGTTGAAACATTTTTCTTTACTCTATCAAATGGAAAATTAAGATAAACACGCTTCGATGGATTTCGAGCGATTTGATCTGTAGACATGTTCTGAATATTTGTAGATGAAATTGAGTCTGTAGACGATATTAAGTTTATATGTCCTTCAGGTTGCGACTCTTGATTTTCAGAAAGTAGCTTTGCAGCTTCTTCATTATCAACAACCTCTAAACTTATACCCTCAATTTTTTGTTTGATTTCAGGTTTAAGAGGATCTTGAGCCCATGCATAGTTTGGGACTAAGATATTCATTAAAATGTTGATAATAAAGATTGAGTATTTCATGTGCTAAATACTTCAAGTATTGTGCCATGATTAAGGTGCGTTTCAGTTCGATTTGAAGTTTTAAAAAGGTAGCCTTTACATAAAAGTGACAAAAAAAGTCATTCTATTTTTCATAATAGGCTGAAGGCTCAATTGAGCTTTAATTGAAGCTCAAAATCAAACATTAGGTCTTTGACACAAGTTAGGCTCGAGTTAATGCCTCTTCATTTAAGATTAACCACTATTGTAAAACAAAAATTAGAGTGATAGATGAGTCGATATATGAAAAAAATTGCCTTACTTACGTCTAGAAACACTGATGAACATGTTATGCATGAATCCTTATTAGAAGAGTCTTTAAAGGCTTATCCGGATGTGCAATATCAAACTCTAAATTGGGATGATGAATCTATAAATTGGTCTGATTTTTCTGCTGCAGTTGTAAGAACAACATGGGACTACACTAAAAGGCCTGAAGAATTCTTAACAGTGCTAAAAAAAATTAATGATAGCAACACACTTTTGTTAAATTCATATGATTTTTTAAAATGGAATATGAATAAGATTTATTTAAGAGACCTTAGTAAAAAGGGTGTGTCTATTATTGATTCTTTATTTTTTGATGAAAAAGACTTTAATGAAAAGGCACAGTCTTTTATTTGTGAACAGTTTATTGTCAAGCCAAGGGTTGGTGCCAGTGCTGAAGGACAAGAATTTGTTGATTTAAATAAACTTATTAAAATGAATGAGTCTAAAAACTATCAAGGCAGTCATTTTGTTCAGCCCTTTATTGAAGACATTAAAACTGAAGGGGAGTGTTCTTACTTCTTTTTTAACAATGAATTTGTCTATGCTATAAAAAAAATTCCTAAAGATGGGGATTTTAGAGTGCAAGAAGAGTTTGGTGGAAAGCTTAGTTTTTTTACGCCTGATGCAGAGGAGCTTAAAGAGGCCTATAAAACTGCAGATGCTGTAAGAAACTATTCACCACTTTATTTAAGAGTTGATGCTGTAAAGACAAAGGCAAAAGAATGGAAGCTTATGGAGCTTGAAGCCATTGAGCCTTCTATGTACTTTGGCCATTATGCTAATGGTTCAAATATGTTTGCAAAGGCTTTAATCAGTAGGATTTTTTCTTAAAAAACTTTTACTAATAAAAAATATACCTCCATGTAGGTCTCTTTTTTCTAAAAGAGTCATAAAAAACTCCTGTAAGGTGGATCACTGTTAAAAGCATAAGGGCTTTAACGGAGTAGTCGTGAAAATTCTCCACCCAATCCTCTCCCCAAAAACGATCAATAGTCATCATGTGACCACTAAGACCTGCGAGTAGAACAAAAAACCAAATGGAGAAGTGAGTTAAGTTTGCAAGTATAGGAAACGAAGAAAGGCTTTTTAGTGATTTTTTGTTTTTATCAATCAAAGCCCATAAAGACCTTAGAGCAAATACTAAAAGTGGGGCGTAGCCCAGAAAACGATGAATTTTATCGCCATCATAAAAAACAAACACAAGTAGAAAAAGACTTACCACAAGAATCAAATGCAAAACTCTAATAGAAAAAGGTTTTATTGGATCACCATTTCTTTTGTTTAACAATTTTTGAGTTAGCAGGATTAAAGTATATTTCAATTTTTTCACTGTCTTTGTTCCAACCATAGATTTCATAACAGTTGCCTTTAGTTACTTTGAATTTTTTAATTTTGTAGCCCTCTTTTATAAGTTGTGCTTGAAAGTTTTCTTGGTTCACCCACTCTTCTTTAGAAAGATCTGTACACTTAGGACCAGCCCAGACAAAGGCTGAAAAAGACGAAAAAAATACAATTAAATTAAACATAATAACTCCTTGAAAAAGGTTTATAGCAAGTCTCTATTTTTAGCAAAAACTAAGCTTTTCTTGAGTGCTACTGAAAAAAAGATGACAATGATAGTTTTAAAAAACATCGCGGGGGGTTTTAAAAGTGATTGTAGATTCTGATGAAAAAAATTTAGATGAGAATTTTACAGTCTACCGCGCACTGCCTAAGGTGGGTTTAGAGTCTATTGGGCCTTTTGTGTTTTTTGATCATATTGGACCGGTCGTGCTACATAAAGAAAAAGAAATGAAGGTTAGAGCCCACCCTCATATAGGACTTTCAACATTAACCTATCTTTTATCTGGTGAAATTCTACATCGTGACAGTTTGATGAACGAACAGCTTATTCTACCTGGAGAGGTCAATTGGATGACAGCAGGTGAGGGTATTGTTCATAGCGAAAGAGCAAGATCTGACAATGAACCAATGCTTTTAGAGGGTGTTCAGGTTTGGGTAGCACTTCCTAAAGAAGAAGAGAGCACCGCTGCTAACTTTAAACACCTTACTGAAAAAGAGATCCCAACACTCCACCAAAAAGACTTAAGTTTAAAACTCCTTGCAGGCACTTTTGAGGGACTTGAATCTCCAGTGGCCGTGCACTCTGATCTATTTTTTTTAAAGGGCTGGGCCAAGTCTGGAGTTAGTTATAGTAGCCCTCTCAAGTCAGGGGTAGAAGCTTCAGTCTATGTTTTAGGAGGGGTTCTTGAGGTTGAAGGTCAATCTTGTCACAAAAATCAAATGGCTGTTTTTAAAAATAAGTCAGAAATAGAGTTTTTAGTAAAAGAAGAAGCTGAGTTTATTGTTTTTGGTGGAGTGCCTTTTAAAGAGATAAGGCACATATGGTGGAATTTTGTGTCTTCAGATCTAAATAAAATAGATTTAGCCAAAAAAAGGTGGAAAAATGATGAATTTCTTCCAGTAATCAATGAGTGTGAATTTATTCCATTACCCAAGGATTAAGCTCTAGACATGAAGAGACAAGGTTGGTATGTGTCTTTTGGAGTTACTATTTAAGATACACGTTGTTTTAGTTCTAGAAATTAAAGCTTTTTTTTTCGACCAATTGTTTTACGCGTTAGTATGTTTTTTTAGATGGCTTTAGAATATAAACATAGGAGATACAATGAAATTGTATATAGGAAATATATCGTTTAAAGCAGAAGAGAATGAGCTTAATGAGCTTTTCTCACAAGTTGGTGAAGTTACTTCACTTAACCTTATTCATGACAAGATGACTGGTCGTCCAAGAGGCTTCGGATTTGTTGAGTATGCTAATAGAGAAGGTGGCGAAGAGGCTATCAAAAAGTATGATGGTTTTGACTTTCAAGGTCGTTCATTAAAAGTTAATGAAGCTAAGCCTAGAGAAGAAAAGCCCCAAAGAAACCGTTATTAATTTAACACATTTCTAAGAACTCTTTGCAGGCTTTTTGAATGCCTTCAAAGACTTCATAATGTTCCACCTCAAACATATATGCTGGGGTGGTTACTATTTTGTTCTCTCTATCAGAAACAAAATCAGACACTTTGCACTCTATGTGCTCTCCCCCACATCTTTCAATTTTTTTTATAGTTTCCTCATCATTTCCAATAGTGATATTAGGCTGAGTGATTTGACCTAGGACCCTTGCAATTAGTGCAGGTGCAATACAAAGAGCAAGAATAGGTTTAGAGCTTTCATGCATTTTTTGAAGTACGTCTTTAAATTTTTTATTTACTGTGCAGCCAGGACCGTCTTGCGCCCATGTAGATAAATTTTTAGCTATTCCGTAACCACCAGGCAGAGCAATACCATCATACCTTGTAACAGTAAGCTCTTCTAGATCTCTGACATTACCTCTTGTGATGCGTGAAGACTCTTCTATAGCGTTTCTAATGCCAAGTTCAATGTTTGTTAAAGAGTGATGAGTTGTGGCTTTATAGTCTTTGTTGGGTGCAAAAATGTCATACTTAACACCTGCACGTCCAAGTTCTATTAATAAAGAAACGGATTCAGTGATTTCACTTCCATCCAAATAACCAGCGCCAGATAAAACAACAGCAATTCTTTTCATGTGAATCTCCACGTATAGGCATAAGATAACTTAAATCAATTTGTATTGTCTACAGGACCTTGCCTTCTTCTCAACAAAAGGAGTGATGAATTTTTTGATATGCTAACAGGTGAGACTTGTCCTTAAAGGCAAGAGTGTTAGTATTTTATCAATAGCTTAGTCAGATGCAGGAGTTTTTTATTATGCCTCTCTTTAAAGATTTTATTGAAAGCTTTAGATATACAAATCATATTTGGCCCGTTTTGCTTTTAAGGCTTTATGTAGCTACATTTTTTATAGTTGATTCTGTCTACAGAAAGTCTTTAGGCTTTTTAGAGAAACCTCTTTTGTCTGCTCAAATTGATCAAAATGCATTGGTTTTAGAGAACTCTCCTTTTTTTATAAAAAGTTTTTACTTTAATGTTGTTCAAGAAAACTGGCTCTTTTGGTCAAAGTTGTTGATCAGTCTTGAGTGCGCTTTAGGTGTAGGTTTAGTGGTGGGTTTATTTGTCAGACCATTTTGTGCAATTGCTGTTGTGTATATTTACGCAATCTCATTTATCTCTGAGCAAACAGAAATTTCAGGACTTTATCAAATTGGTGTTATGCTTATTTTGCTTCTTCTCTTTGGAGCCGGTCGTGTCGGTGGCTTGGATTACTTTTTCTACAAAAGACAAAGAGGCCTACTTTGGTAGGCGCTTTAGAATAAATTTTAATTTTAGAGTTTAAGCTCTCTTTGAGTAGGGACAGCCTTTTTGGTTTTTGGTTAGATCTTCTTTGCCTTTTTTCTCTGCATACCAGAGCATTATTTTTTTAGCTAGATCACTAGGTTTAGTGCTATTGAACATAGTTGTAAGGCGTGAATTTCTTTTAACAGCAATTGGTATTTTGGTGTTTGTGTCCGCCAATTTACAAACCTGTTTTGCAAGTTCAACGTTTTCTAAAGTCAAAGGTCTAATGGTTCTAAGTAAATTATTAAGTCTAATTAAAGCAGTGGTTCTAATTTTTGGATCGAGCTCACTATTGTCTACCTCTGCTTGAGCACTGTTAATCAAAGACTCTATGGCCTTCTCAAAGGAATCTAGGCTCATTAGCTCATTAATAACTGGAGAAGAAAGTTTTTTTAAGAGTCCATCATTGTCGGGTCTTGAGTGTAAAAGTCCTAAGGTATGAATCAATGGCTCTAGGGCTTTATCACCTTGCTGCGGGAATTTAAAAGCTCGACTTTCTTTAACTGAGCTTTTAACGATAGGGCTTAACTGTTCATAGTCTAAAAATATTAAAGTTGTATAATTATAGGTCACTCGACCTTGGGCGGGGAGTGTTATAAAAAAAGATATTACAAATAAGCTAAAGTATTTTATATATATGTTCATACCTTTAATTCTCTTCAACATGGAACCCATGAGTCAAGAAAATGGACTAGGTTTTTTGTGAAGGTATAGATTAAGGCAAAACAATGAACTCTATGGAGGAGAAAAAATGTCTAAAAGTTTAATAAGAGGGCTAAGCCTGTTACTCTTAACTGTTTTTGCCACAGGTTGTGCAAAAATAATTAAGAACACTATCGAGAAAAATCCAGAGATTATCTTTGAAGTGATGAAAAAAGATCCTGTAAAGTTCATTGATACCCTCAATGAGGCTGGACGTCAGTACCAAGGCCTCAAAGCTAAAGAAGAGTTAGCAAACCAAGAAAAAAGCATGGAAGATCAGTTTGCGAATCCTTTAACTCCAGAGATCAGTGAAAAAAGAGCGATTCGCGGACCAAAAGATGCCCCTATAACAATTGTTGAGTACTCTGATTTTCAGTGCGGCTATTGCGGAAAAGCTTTTGCAACAGTTGAGAAGCTTATGGCAGAATATAAGGGTAAAATAAGACTAGTTTATAAAAATTTACCTGTAACTGGCGCTCCTATGTCTAAACCTGCTGCAGAGGCTTTTGAAGCTATAGCAACAATTAATTCAGATAAAGCTTATGAGTTTCATGACGTTGTTTTTGGAAATCAGGGTGCTTTAAGTCAGGGTGGTGAAGACGAGTTAAAAAAGATTGTATCTAAAATTATGGGCAGTGATGCTGAAAAGGTTTTTGAAAAAATGGGATCCGATGAAGTTCAATCACGTCTTTCTGCTGATAGAGCCGAGGCTGTTGAGTATAAAATTAATGGCACACCAGCTTTTGTTGTTGAAGGTATTTTCTTAAATGGTGCTCAACCTATAGAAAAATTTAAACAGATTATCGATAGAAAATTAGCAGCAAAGAAATAAGAGTTAGACTGTAATATAAAAAAACAAAGATAGATTTCTTTTGTCTAAAGCCTACTTTTTGTAAAGTAGGCTTTTTTTTGTTAAAAACTGAGAGGCTAAGTTCTTATAGTCTTATAGGAATGGGTTTGTTTATGAGTTTGACTTCTTTTGTATCCATAGACACTGGATATGCTGTAGCTTTAACTCCCTTATCAATAGCCTCTTTTAGAGTTTTTGCATAAGTTGGATCAATGTCTGTAGCTGGAGAAAACTCTGTTACATGTTCTCTTTGAACCGTAAATAAAACTTCTGCGCTGTAACCTAAAGACTTAAGTTTTATAAGTTCTTGCAAGTGTTTGGTGGCTCGTTCACTTACACCGTCTGGAAAAAGGGCTTTTGTACCCTCAACCATAGTGACATTTTTGACTTCAATAAAATGCAAATCTAAATCTGGATCTTTTAGATACTCAGGGTATTTAAATTTTACAGGCTTAGACTTTTTTATTTCTGGATATTTTTTAGAGATAACAAAGTCTATACGGCTTTTATCAGAGATCTTTACCTCTGGCTGAACATACTTATAGTCACCGTAAATTAGTTTTTGCTCTAAAGCCTCACCCACTATTGTATTTGGAACTCTTGTGTTAACACCTGCAAGTCCTGAGTCTGTTTGAATGAGTTCTAAACTATATTTGAGCTTTCTTTTGGGGTCATCACTTGTGCTGAAGTAACATTTGCTGTCCACAAGTGGAACGCTTTTAAGACTTCCAGTATTTGGCAGGTGTGCTGTGATGACTTCACCTTCAAATAAAATATCTGAAAAAAAACGTTTGTATCTTTTGACTAATTTTCCTTCTCTGAGAGGCTCTTTGTATTTCATAGTTTATCCATTAGGCTTAAGGGCTCTATTTAGTATAAGCGCTGTGTTACAATCACCTGATAGTGAGGATAAATAAAGGGGTTTTATTAAAGGGGCTTTAATAAAAAATCACTTGAGAAGACTGCTCTAAAGACATACAACTTAAAGCCTATGGAAAACTCAAATACCTCTTCAGAAACTTCTGTACAAGCTCCTAAGAAAAAAGCTCAAAAACTACCCTCTGGAAAGTCAGAACTTAGAAAACCCAGTTGGATTAAAATGCGTCCACCATCAGGGGACAACTACCTTAAGTTAAAAGAGATGTTTAAAGAGCTTAACTTGGCTACGGTTTGCCAAGAGGCCCAGTGCCCAAACATTGCAGAGTGTTGGGCTGGTGGTACTGCTACTATCATGATTATGGGGGAAGTTTGTACCAGAGGCTGTCGTTTTTGTGATGTAAAAACGGGTAACCCCAAAGGTGAGATTGATTCAGATGAACCAAGAAAAGTAAGCTATGCGGTATCAAAAATGGGCCTAGAGTATTTGGTTATGACAAGTGTTGATAGAGACGACTTGCCTGATCAAGGAGCTTCTCATTTTGCTGAGACTATATCTTTACTAAGATTTATGGATCCAAAGCTGATTGTTGAAGTTTTAACCCCAGACTTTGGCGCTCAACCTGAGCTTGTTAAGCTTTTGGTTGATGCTAAGCCTCATGTTTTTGCACATAACATTGAAACTGTTAAAGAGCTCTCCCCAATGGTTAGAGACCCAAGGGCTGATTACGAACAAAGCTTAGAGGTTTTAAAAATGGTTAAGGACATGGACTCTCAGATGTACACTAAATCTTCTATTATGCTGGGGCTTGGTGAAACAGATGAACAGATCAAGCAGAGTTTAAAAGACTTAAGAGGTGTTGGCTGTGACGTTGTAACCTTTGGTCAGTACCTGCAGCCAAGACGACGCCACTTAAAGGTGCATGAATTTGTAACACCTGAGAAATTTGAGTACTGGAAGACTTATGCTGAAGGGCTTGGCTTTTTGTATGTTGCAAGTGGTCCCTTAGTCAGAAGCTCTTACAAAGCCGGGGAGTTTTTTATGAAAGGTGTTATTGAAAAACGTCAAAAAGAGAGCAGTCAAAACAGCCCTGCTCTTTAATGCAGTTGGAGATTCTTTAATCAGATTTTAAAGATAAAATTTTATATAATGTTGAATAGAAAATTAACAAATAGTTAGAATAGATTTTAGAAAAAATAATTTAAAAAGAAAACTAAACAGTACTATTTGAAAGCAAACAACAAGGAGAAAGTTAATTATGTCTACAGTAGAATTGAAGCTTCCAGATATTGGAGAAGGTGTTACAGAAGGAGAAATGGTCTCTTGGTTGGTTAAGGTTGGGGATCAAGTTGAAGCTGATCAACCTGTTGCTGAAGTTATGACTGACAAAGCTACTGTTGAAGTGCCAGCTCCTGATGCGGGTACAATCTCTAAGTTGGTAGCTAAAGAAGGAGATATGATTCCTGTTGGACAGGTTATGCTTAAGATGGAGCTTGGTGCTGAAACTAGTGGTGTAGCAGAATCAAAAACTGAGCCAGAGGCTAAGCCAGCAGCCAAGAGTGCTGCACCTGCTGCTAAGACCGTGAACACATCATCGGGTATTACTCCACCTGTTGCAAAAAGTGATGTGCTTGCATCGCCATCTACAAGACGATTAGCAAGAGAGATGGATGTTGATATAAATACTGTTTCAGGTTCTGGTTTAGCAGGAAGAGTTACTAGAGATGATTTAGTTGGATCAAGCCCTTCAGCATCTTCAAGACCTTCTTCTACTCAAACAAAAAGTGTTGAAACTTTTGTTCCAAGAGCATTTACAAGTTTAGAAGATGAAAGAGTTCCTTTAAAAGGCATTAGAAAAAAGATTGCAGAAAACATGCAGATGGCAAAAAGGATTGTGCCACATTTTACCCTAATGGATGAAGCTAACGTTACAGAACTTGTTAAAATGAGATCACAAGCTAAAGAGGTTGGTCTTCGTTACGGTATAAAAGTGACCTATCTTCCGTTTGTGATGAAGGCTTTGATTGCTACAGTTCGTGAGTTTCCGATGTTTAATGCAAGTATTGATGATGACGCCGCTGAAATTGTTTATAAAAAGAATTTTAATATTGGTTTTGCTGCCGACACTCCAAATGGTCTTATGGTACCTGTTATTAAAAACGCGGATCAAAAGTCTATTTTAGAGATCAGTGCTGAGATCACTGATCTTTCAAATCGTGCACGAGAATCAAAACTAAAAGTTGAAGAGATGAAAGGTGCAACAATCACAATTACAAATATTGGAAGTGTTGGTGGAACTTACGCAACACCGATTATCAATCATCCTGAAGTTGCAATTGTTGGTATGTATAAAATGGTTAAAAAACCAATCTTTGACGATGCTACAGAAAAATTTAAAACAGCTCATATGATGAACTACACAGTTACTGCGGATCACAGACTTATAGATGGTGCTGTAGCCGCAAACTTTTTAAGATCTATGTTTGCTAAAATTGAAAACCCAGCTGAACTTTTAGTTGGTATGATTTAGGAGTTTTTTAATGGACTATGATGTTTGTGTAATTGGTGCTGGTCCTGGTGGATATGTTGCAGCTATTAGAGCTTCGCAACTTGGCTTAAAGACAGTTGTTGTTGAAAGAGAAAAGTTGGGTGGAGTATGTCTTAATGTAGGCTGTATTCCTTCAAAGGCTATGATTTCTGCTGCTAAATTTTTTGATCAATCAAAAAATAAATCTTCTGCTATGGGTATAAATATTAAAGAGGTTTCTTTAGATATGCCCAAGCTAAAAAGTTGGAAAGACTCTGTCAGTGCTAAAATGTCAGGTGGAGTAAGTCAGCTTCTGAAGGGTAATAAAGTTGAAGTTATAAAAGGTGATGCTGAGTTTACAGATTCTAAAAGCTTAAAAGTTGGTGGTAAAACGATTACTGCAAAAAACTTTATTGTAGCCACGGGTTCTAGACCTACTGTTTTGAAAGGTTTTGAGTATGATGAAGAGCATGTGCTCTCATCCACTGGAGCTCTTGATTTAGAAAAGCTTCCTAAAAAACTTGTTGTTGTTGGTGGTGGTTACATTGGTTTAGAGATAAGCTCTTATCTTCAAAAACTTGGCACCGAGGTTGTAGTTTTAGAGGCTTCTAATGAACTTATATCAGGGCTTTGTGACAAAGATATTACAAAGCTTCTAGAAAGATCAGTTAAAAAGATTGGCGTTAAAGTTCAATACAAAGCTTTTGCAAAGTCTTGGAAAAAAGCAGGCTCTCAAGTTGTTGTTACAGCTGAAGTTGATGGAAAGTCAGAAGAGTTTAAAGCTGATAAAATTTTAGTAACTATTGGAAGAAAACCAAACTCTGATCAATTAGGTCTATCAAAAATTGGTGTTGAAATGGATGACCATGGCTTTGTTAGAACCGATGCTAAAATGAGAACAAACACCCCAGGCATATACTGTATAGGTGATATTGCCGGTCAACCTATGCTTGCGCACAAGGCGAGTCATGAAGGTGTTTTAACTGCTGAAGTTATTGCAGGTCACAACAGAGTTTATGATGCAAAAACAGTTCCTGCCGTTATCTTTACAAGTCCTGAAATTGCTTATGTTGGTATTAATGAACAAGAAGCTAAAGCTAAAGGGCTTGATTACATTACTGGTAAGTTTCCTTTTGGTGCCAATGGCAAAGCGGTTTCTCTACAGCAAACGGATGGTTTTGTTAAAATGATTGCAGATAAAAAAACACACGTTGTTTTAGGTGTTCACATCATTGGTCCTGAGGCTTCAAACCTAATTAGTGAAGCAGCCTTAGCCCTTGAGATGGGTGCAACTTTAGAGGACATAGCGCTTACAATTCACCCTCACCCTACTTTAGGTGAGACTATGATGGAGTGTGCAGAAGCCACCTTGGGGCATGCCATTCATGTGATGTAGTTTTTATGAAAATTGAATCTATAAATTTAGGCCTCATTGATTATCAAGAGGCCTTTTTTATTCAAGAAGAAAAAGTAAAACAAAGGATTTCACAAGACATTACAGATCAAGTTTTGTTTTGCACTCACCCCTCAGTTGTAACTCTTGGAAGGGCTTCAAAAGAAGATGATGTTTTTGGGTGGAGTGGTTCAGTACACAAGACAAACCGTGGGGGAAGAGCCACTTACCACGGACCAGGCCAGATTATTGGGTATCCCATTTTATCTCTAAAAGAATCTAACAAAGACAATTTATCTTTCAGACCTCAAGACATAAGAGCTTACTTAGAGTTCATAGAAGAGACTTTAATTGAGTACTTAAAATCTTTTTCTTTAAATGCCAGTGCCTTACAATCTAAACCCTTAGAACCAGGACAACTTAACCGAGGTATTTGGGTTGAGGATAAAAAAATAGCCTCTATCGGAATAGCCGTTAAGAGTTGGTGCACCATGCATGGCTTTGCACTGAATCTTAAAAAAGATTCTTTAGCCTTTACAGGCATTCATGCGTGCGGTTTTTCGACAGAAACATACACATCTTTAGAAGATTTTGGAGTGTCTGTATCTTACGATGAAGCTGTCGCTGCTTTATCAGAACTCTTTAAAAAAGAGAAAAAAATTCATGATTATAAGTGAGTGTTTATCTCTATGAGAAAAATTATTCATGTAGATATGGATTGTTTTTTTGTTTCTGTTGAAGAAAAACTTGATCCTAGTTTGAAAGGAAAACCTGTAGTTGTTGCAGGAGAATCTTCAAAACGAGGTGTAGTGGCAGCTGCAAACTATGAAGCTAGAAAGTATGGGGTTCACTCCGCTATGCCAACATCAAGAGCTTTAAGGCTCTGTAAGCACTTGGTCTTAGCACCTTTTCATTTTTCAGAATATAAGATTGAGAGTCAGTGCATACGAGAGATCTTTTCAAGATACACACAAAAAATTGAGCCTTTGTCTTTGGATGAAGCCTATCTAGATGTGAGCGACAGTAAACTTTTTAACGGAAGTGCTAGTTTGATTGCAAAAGAGATTAGAGAGATCATTTGGCAAGAAAGAGGCTTAAGGGCCTCGGCGGGTATTGCTCCAAATAAATTTTTAGCAAAAGTTGCCAGTGATTGGAAAAAACCAAATGGGCAGTTTACAGTTGATCCAAGCTTTTTGTTTGATTTTGTGTCAGCTTTGCCTGTTAGAAAAATATTTGGTGTGGGTGAAGTCACTGAAAAAAAACTTTTAAGTAAAGGATTTAAAACCTGTAAAGATATTCAAAAATCAACGGTTGTTGATTTAGAGCGAGATTTTGGAAGTTGGGGTAGGCGGTTGTATGATCTTAGTCATGGAAGAGACAACAGAGATGTTGTGGTCTCTAGGTTACGTAAGTCTTTTTCAGTAGAGAAAACTTTTATTAAAGATTTAAAGTATTTAGAAGAAATTGAAGATGAGTTTAAAAATGTATTTGATAATTTTTTGAAGCGTTTTGAAAATTCAAAAGAAAATTCAAAAAATATTAAAGGTGTTACGTTTAAGATTAAATTTTTTGATTTTAAAAGTAAAACTAAAGATTATATATTAGATTCAATGCTTCCTGATAAAACAGATATGCTTAGCAAGTTTAGAGACTTCTGGGCTTCCGATCCAAGAGATATACGTTTGATTGGTTTTGGTGTTAAATTAAAAAGTAGTAAAAGCAATCAACTTGAGTTTGAAATTTAGTCTAGAATCTAGTGACGTTATAAAAAAATATTTGCATGTGCTGTATTTAAGATACAT
>JALZUR010000055.1 GCA_023301025.1 Bdellovibrionales bacterium
AACGATTGAACCTTAACGTTAACACTAGACTCTTCACCAAGCAGGTAGCGTGGGAGATAAACACTTTCATCAAGGTTTTTTGGCTTAGAGGCATACTCTGAAGAGATAGGGACATTTTTAGTATTTTCATGAAGAACTAACAAAGGCCACCCAATTTGAGATAAGAACACTTGATTGGCTTTTTTATAAATCAAACAAAAGTCACAACCAACTGTTAATAGATCTTGGTTGTAGGTAGAGTATAAATAGTCGTTTAGAAACTGTGTGCTTGTATAAATGTGGTTTTCTGTAGGGGTAAGGCAGGTGAGTTTAGAATAAGGTGATGTTGAGTCAGGGTCAGAAAGTAAGTTTTCAAACTCTGCGATCATCTTATTTAATGCACCTTCAACATGAGCCGAATCCCCATAAGGTGTGGCTAATGCTAGTAGGTTTGAAGTTGAATTAAAAACTTCAATTGGTTTTTCAAAAGCAAAATTTCCTCTAAAGCCAAAAGTGCTGATCTTCATTGAAATCCTTCTTTGTAGTATTTAAGCTTTAGGTTTGCTTTAGAGTAGTACTCAGAACCTTCAATTCCCTGTTCAAGAATTTTTTCCCACTTGATAACGGCACCTTCAATTTCGCCGTAGTCTTCTTCGATAATTCCTTCTTGGTAGTACTTTCTTAAAATAATTTTTAAAGATTTACTTGCACTTCCTTTGATTTTTATAAGTTCATCATGGTCTCTATTAACCTTTAAACCCCCATTAGCAGCAAGAACAGCTTCTTTATACTCTTCGTTTTCTAAGTGAACACGAGCTTGCTTTAAAGCCTCAAAGATTGCGTTTCCAATGTTAAGGTTAAGGCTTGCAAGCTCTCTTTTTGCCTTTTTCTTTAGGTTTGATGGATCAGGATACCTACTGTTTAAGAACGTATTAAAAGCCTTTATAGCTCTTTTCCAGTCACCATATTCATTAAGCTCTTTAGCTTTATTGTATAGGTTCTTACCGCGAGCTACTCGTTTTAAATACTCTTTTCTCTCTTCAGATAGTCTTGCATTTTCTAAATCGACATTCTCAGCTTCGTCATAGAGCATTGCAATGTCTGAGTTTGAAGGATCAATAGCTTCAGCTTCAACCAAACAGCCTCTAAGTGCCTCAACCCCTTGAGAAACAAAAGGCTTACACTCTTCAACAATAGTTTTTATCTGTACTGCAATTTCTTGTCTCTTCTCTTCTTGCAGTTCTAAGTCTTTTTGTCTTTGTGCTCTTTCTTTTTCAACATCACATTGGCTTCTAAGTTCTTGAGCGCCTACACTAATTGCAGCTTCTTCATCTAAGGCAATAAGCTCATCAAGTTCAAAAACACATCTGTCAAACTGACTTTCGTTGTAAAATCTTTGTGACAGATTGTACTTATCAATTGCAGAGTTCATTTTCTCTTCTTGTACTTTTTTAGCTTGTTCAATTGAAGCCATTTGTGTTGAGTTTTCTTTTCCACTGTCTTTTAAGAAGTAGTATACACAACCTATCCCTATGATAAGTGACATAAGTGCAAGTCTTATGATTTTAGTACGTTTTTCATCTGCGTTTACAGAAATTCCTTCATACGTTCCCAGTTTAAAAGGATCATCACTTACAACATGTGCTTCTTTTCTAATGGCTGTAAAATCTTCTTCTTCGTTTTGAACAGCATTTTCAATAAGAGCTATGTTTTTTATTCTTTCATCAAACTTTTTATCTTTTATTTCAAAAATAAACTTATACTCTGCAAGTTCTAGATAGTCTCCAGACTTTAATTCAACCTCTTGGTTTGATGGAAGTTGTTGATTATTTAAAAGTGTTCCGTTTGAAGATCCGAGATCTTTAACGTAAAAAGAGCTTCCAATCTTTAGTATATTAAAGTGAGAGCGACTAGATTTTTTAGAGTTTATTATAAAATCGCATTTTGTACCACGACCAAAGAGCCAGCTGTTGCCTTCAATATTTACTTCTTGAACAAATTTATTGTTCTTAAAGACTTTAATGAAGTTCTCTAATGTATTAAGCTCTCCTAATGCAGTTTTTGTAGATGTATTGTTTTCAGTAAAATTAAACTCATTAGAATCATTTGCTATCTGTTCATCATTATAAACTAGGCCAAAATCTGCATCAACTGAAGCGTTGTTGTTATCTTGTTGCTCAAGGGATTCAAGCACTTGGGTGCTAAAAACCTGTGAGCTTTCTTCTCTATCTACCGCAACTTCTAATTCAAAAATAAAGTTATAAGGAGGTATGCTAATGGTTGTCTGCAATTTCGTGCAAATGTGCTCAGTTATCTTTTTCCCTTCATAGACCAAGTAGCCAGAATTAGAGATGAGTCTAATGCTTAACTGACCCTCATTGTTTTCAATGATAGCGTGTCGTCTTGAAATACCAGGATGGGACTCAAGTAATATATCAGAATCAGAACCCCTACCTATAGTTAAATTACCTGTTTGAGAAATATCTTTTTCAAGGATGAGCTCTGAATCTTTATAGACTTTAAGAATAGACATCAGTACTGACTCCTCTTTAAAGTTTCACACTTGTTTAAACCTAACTTAGCCTCTTTAAAACGATCATCACTTTTATCAAAAGACTGAGCCATAGCATTTTTATAGGCGGCTATACAAAATCCATATTTTCTGTTTGTTAAATGAACTCGGCCTTCAGTTATATGAAAGTTAATAAGTTCATTAAGTCTATTCTGAGATAAAACATTGTAACGTCTTGCTAAAGTGTGCTCAGGATAAAGAGAGAGGCTAGTTTCAAAAGATGAGATAGCTTGTGCATAAAGACCTTTTTGAAAGTTTCTAAAGCCTTTTAAATATATTTTTTGAGCCTCTTTATAATCAGGATCTGACTTCATACTCTCGCTAATTTCAGTTTCTAAATCAGATAGCTCTTCGTTTGCTTGATTGAGTCTTTCATTAATTGATTCTTGACTGGCAATCTCTCTTAAAACTTTTTTATCCTCAGTTTGAGTAGATGTACTAAAATTAAGATAAATACCTAAAACAACAACTAAAGCTACGGCTACCTTTAATACAGGCTTATCCTTACTCAATAGTTTTTGCTTTTTAGCTGATTTAGGAGAGTTTTTAATATCAGCTACAATTTTAAAGTTAATCTCACCAATAGTAATTACAGCACCATTGTAGAGTTCTGCTTTTTCTTTGTATTCATTATTAACTTTGATCTGATTGTTTTGACTAAGGTTTTGTATGTATATCTTGCCATCAGCTTGAAGAAGTCTTGCATGCTTTCTACTGACCTTTAAATCTTTTTCAATTTTTATATGATTAGTTTTATCTCTGCCAATAAAAACTTCTTTTGAAGACAGTTTAAAAACCTTATCTTTAAACTCAGCATTTAAACCTTTTAAGTAATACTCAACAGATGAATCATTTGGTGTTATTGATTTTCCATCAGTTTTTAGCTGTTGTTTAAAAGAGGTTCTTGGCGAGATATTGCTCATTCATCGTCCTCAGCCGGAACAAACACACAAATGTAGTAGGCAATCTCTTGACCACCATTTATACCATGCATTTTAACTTTATATGGCACCCCAGAAAATTCAAAATCATTTTGCTCCATTGATTCAGAATTTTCTCTTAAACGCTCAATTAGATCATTGATGTTTTGCTGCAAGGCTGTGTCTGTTATTTCAGAAACACGAGAGCCTTTCAAATCATATAGATTGGTGAGTTCTTCAAAATATGGATTGTACTCAAGAATTACTTCATCAGGGTTGCTTATGATTAAACATGCATAGCCTACTGTTTCAGTTATATTTTGAACTTCAAAACTTCTATCAACTTCAGATAAAAAGTCAGAACCACTGCTTCTTGAGCCTTCTTTTGCTTGTACTAAAAGACTATTGATAGAAATATAAATATCTTTAAGACTTTCATTTGCTATATTTGTTTTTAAAGTATCTGAATCTGTACTTGTATATAAAAGATCATTTTTTAATTTCACCAAAGGATAGTTTACAATGTGTAAAAGTATATACAAAAGTGCAGAACCAAATATGAGTGCTAAAAACAAAGTTTGGATAAATAAATTTACAGTATGTGAGTTACTTAAGGCTAAAGCTTGAGAGTTATAAACTACAACAGTGTAGAATTTTGTAATTTCTAAACCGTCTGTTTGAGAGTAAAATTTTGTGGGGTACATAGAAATAATGGTATTTCCACCTGCATTAAAAGTGTGATGTGGTCTATCAGTGAGTTTTCTGTATGTGTTAACTTTTCCTTCTTTTGGACCTTGAAGAAAGGTTCCTGACATAATTGCAGGGGCTATGATTTCACCAGTTGCTTGTCTTATTATTACAGCCTTTTTAACACCAGGTTCTTTAAAACCTAAATCGACATTTATTTGCGAAAGCCTTTCAGCTTTTAAAGCCTCTTGGTTTGAGATAGCGATAAGTTTAGCTAAAGATTTTGCTCTACTCTTACTTTCTGCTGCAACGCTGTCCTTTATGATACTCATCAATGGAATAGTTGAGAGTAAAGAGGTTACTATTACAAAACCAAATGCAAATAGACTTACTAAAAGTTTGAAATCAATCTTTTCCATAAAAAGATAAAAAGGTGACATGACTCGCTTTTCTAATTCATCATCTAACTTATCTAAGCCAGTTTTTGGGATACTTTGAGTACTCGTTGATAAAGATTTATTTTGATCAGCTTTTTGAGTAGCTAAGCTAAAATTTTTCTTATCTTTTGAAAATTGCAAAACAGTGTCATACAAAGAGATTTTATCTCCTGATTCAATGACGCTTATTTCGACCTGAACGCCATTAACAAATGAACCATTGGTCGAGTTTAAATCTGCAAGTACTACCTTTTGTGGATCAATAACAATCTTTACATGTTGTTTAGAGATATTTTCACTAGGTATTTGGATGTCACAGTCAGCTGATCTTCCAATAATTGTTTCTGAATTTGATAGAGTGTAGGTCTTTCCTACATTTTTTCCTGAGAGAACTTTAAGCTTGTACATTGAGCTTGTCTCCCTTTTTAATTTTATTTTGACTTGTAAAAGCTGCAAATTCAAAGCACGAGTGATTTTTGAATTTTAGAATTGGAGTTACTCTCCAAGGTTTTACATTTATATGAATATTGGTAACGGTCATTTCTTTATCAACAAAAACTGCATCTATAGAAAACTTCATAAAAAATGTATGAATGGATGGGCATGGGAGAAGCCACAAAGTTTTATGCTCTTCTAGTTTTTTATGATTGAGAAGACCAACAAGTCTAGAAGTTATACTTTTTGCAAGTGTAACCTCTGCTATTTGTTCTCCTGTTGTTGTGTTGAATAAAAAACGTTTAGACATTTTATTGCCCCATAAACTTTAAAACAACAGGACCTAAAACAACTATAAAAACAGCAGGAACAATAAAGGCAACCATTGGTAGCATTATAGTTTGTGAAGCCTTTGCTCCGGCTTTCTCTGCTCTAACAAAGCGCTCTAATCTCATCTGTTCAGCTTGATCTTTAAGTACCGTGTGAATGGGAACACCAGTTTTATCTGCATCTACAACTACTGCTACAACACTCATAATTTCTGATAAATCTATTCTATCAGCAAGGCTTCTTAAGGCGTCCTGCCTAGAGCTACCTACTCGAATCTCTGCAAGCATTTCTTCAAATTCTTCAGCTAAAACACTTTCAGGTGCTTTTTCTGTTATTCTTTGAATGGCACCCATAAAATCCATGCCTGCTTCTGTTGTAAGAGCTAAAAGATCTATGAAAAAAGGTAAATCTGTTCTTATGCTGTGATTTCGTTTTTTTCTTTTGTCACTCGCGTACATATTTGGAAAACAAAAACCCACACCACCTAAAAGGATAATTACCATTGGAGAAAGTTCTAAGCTTAAAGCAAAGTTCATAAAAACTAATAGAAGTGGAAACAAAACACCCCATAAGATTTGCATTCCAATAAACTCATCCACATTCATTTCATTTTTAAGCCCAGATTTTTTAATAGTTTCAGAAATTTTTGCTCTGTATGATTCAGACTTAATTTTTTTTGCATGTGCAATTGTAAAGTTATGGATGAGTGGACGTGACATGTTTACAATCGGAGATTCTGAAAGTGCAGGTTGGTCTCCTGAAGCCCAAGCAAGTGTTGAGCTATCTACTTTGTCACCTAAGACAACACGTGTTAGAAGATAGACAGAAAAAGCTGCAGAGGATACTCCTAAAACTAACAGTATGCTTTCAAATGTGAATTCCAATTTTTACCTCCCTCTTTTGCTCGTTTCTAAATCCCCAAGACGACATGATTTGCTTAAACTTGCAGGGTATCAATTTGAGTCTTGTACGATTGAACTATCGGAAATCACTGATAAAAACCTAAATTCTTTTGACCAGGTAAAGCACCTAGCGCGTTCTAAAATGATACAGTTTTTGGAACTAAATGAGTTTAAAAAAGATCAATTTTCATATGCTTTAACCTTCGATACTATGGTCGAGTTTGAATGCCAGACTTTAGGCAAGCCCAAGGATAAGAATGAGGCCTTGAAGTGGTTGAAAAGTTACAGTGGTAAAAGTCAGAATGTGCATACAGGATGCTGCGTATATTCTTTTTCTAAAGAGCAGATCGTAAATTTGTGGACATCAACAAGTAAAGTGTATTTTAAAAACTTTGATGAAGTTGAGGCTTTAAAGTATTTAGACAGTGAGCCAACTTTTATAAATAAAGCTGGAGGGTATGGAATTCAAGATGAGAGTTTTGATTTGCATTCGCATATTGAAGGTGAATTTTCAAATATTGTGGGCCTTCCGCTGAAGGCCTTATCAGATAAGCTTAAAGAAAGCTCAGTAAATAAATTTTAAATCAGAAATTTTAGAATAACTCTGAAATTATTTTTTTAATACCGTCATCGCCACCGTCGTTGAAGTACTTCATTACGATTGGAGCAAACTTTGTAACCATACCCATGTCTAAACCGGCACCTTTAAAAGCTGCTGCTAAACCTGCTGCTTTACCTAAATTGCCACCGGCTCCACCTAGTGCACCCATGGCCATACCCATAAGACCTGAAGCACCACCGCCATCTGCAGCTTCTCCAGCTTTATCACCTAAGAAATTCTGAATATCAGGAAAAGACCCTGTGAGTTTTGAAAATGAATCAGCGTCCAAACTTGATTGAGCTGTTTTAAAAATTGCACCCAAGCCTGACTCAGCCTGTGCGCCATCTATTCCAAGTTGATCTGTAAGTTGTGAAACTAGTTCTTTCATAAGTACTCCTTATTGTTTAGTTTTATCGTCTCATTGATCCGAGTATACCTCTTATAACTTCACGTCCTACTTGTCTACCAATGGTGCGAACCATAGATTTAAAGAAGGCTTCACCAGCTCCTTGTCTTTTAGAGCCTTTTGATTTCGAAGATGATGCCTTTTCTTTTGTACTAGATTCTTCTTCAATCTCTTCCATTTTTTCTAGCTCTTCTCGCTTCTTTTTTAAGATTTCATAGGCAGATTCATGATCAATGCTCTTTTCATAAAGACTGTAAAATAAAGAAGATTTGTAAAGGCTTTGTCGTTTTTCATTATCAATGGGTCCGAGCTTTGTGAAAGGTGGTCTATGTATAGCTTTAATAACAGGCTGAGGTATTCCCTTTTCACTTAGACAAGAAACAATAGACTCCCCAACGCCAAGTTCTAAAATAGTTTTTTCAACATCGAAACCTTCATCACTTGGGTAGTTTTTAGAAATAGACTTAACAAGTTTTCTATCTTTTTCACTAGCAGCTCTCATACCGTGCTGAATCTTGTTTCCAAGTTGTCCTAAAATTTCAGGGTTTAAGTCCGACGGAGACTGGGTTACAAAAAATAAACCTACACCTTTACTTCTTATTAAGCGCACTAAGGTTTCAATTTTTTCAACTAAGAACTTTGGAGCATCATCAAAAAGTAAATGTGCTTCATCAAAGAAGATTATAAGTTTAGGTTTTTCAGGATCTCCAACTTCAGGAAAGTTTTCAAAAACTTCTGATAAAATCCAAAGTAAAAAGCTAGAGTAAAGTCTTTTGTCATGCATAAGTTTTGTAGCATCAATTAAATTGATAATACCTTTACCAGAACTATCTGTTTTAACCATGTGATCAATGTTTAAACTTGGATCTGTAAAAAATAAATCTCCGCCAGCAGCTTCTAAAGTTACAATCTTTCTTACGATTGAAGCAACTGACTGTGGGGCAATATTTCCATACTCTAAACGAAGTTCATCTTTTTGTTCTGCACAGACTTGTAAAAGTGCCTTAAGATCTTTTATATCAACAAGCTTTAACTTTTCATCATCTGCATATTTAAAAATTACATTAATAATATCAGTTTGTACGTCATTTAAATCCAAAACTCTTGAAAGCAACATAGGGCCCATTTCAGAAATACTAGTTCTTAAAGGGACACCACTTTCGCCGTAAATGTCCCAAAAAGTGCAGGGAACACTTTTAAAATCAAAACTCTCTATAGAGTTGTGTTTGAGTCGTTCTTCAATAATTTTATTAGTAGTTCCAGCAGCAGCAATACCGCTTAGATCACCTTTAACATCAGATAAAATTACCGGAATGCCTTGCTCTGAAAACTGTTCTGCTAGAACTTGAAGAGTAACAGTTTTGCCAGTACCTGTAGCTCCACAAATGAGGCCATGTCTATTGAGCATTTTGTAGTTAAGGCTTGCTGATTCACCTTCTTTATTTTTTCCAATGAGTAATGTCTTTTCCATAATTGTCCCCTTAAGGTGGCTATTAATTTAGTGTATATGATCTAGTAGTACAGCCTATAGTAAAACTCAAGCCACACACAAATTCAAAAAAATTATAAGCCTTTTATTGGAAGTTTTTAAAAGTCGTGCAAGGATTATTAAGAGCAGCTTTTTAGCCTATTTGCTTACATAAGGAATTTTAGAATGAGTCCCTATTTAAAGAGAGTTAAAGTTGGTTTTGTTGGTTCTGGTAACATGACAAAGAGCATAGTCTCTGGATTGGTTCGTGGAAATCAAGATGAAGATTTTAAAATCTCTAAAAACTTTTATGTCTCAAGTCTCACAGAAGAGCGAGCTAGGTCCATTTCAAAAAAATATGATGTTCACTTTGCAAAGCATAACGATGAGATTTTAGAGGAGTGCGATTGGGTGGTCTTATCAATGAAGCCGCAAGATCTTCCAGATTTTTTAAATTCTTATGGTAAGAGTTTTGATGAGAACCATTCTGTAATCAGTCTTTGCGCAGGCATTTCTACAGATTCTTTAAAAAAAGAACTACCGCAAATTAAAAATCTTGCACGACTTATGCCTTCAACAGCAGCTGAATTTGGCAGTGGAGTTCTAGGACTTTACAGCGAATCTAAAAGCTTCACTCAAGATCTTTCACAGTACTTTAAAAGTGTTGGCAGTGTTCAGGTTGTTCAAAGCGAAGATTTTTTAGATGGCATTATGATAACTGCCGCTAGTGGCATTGGTTTTTTATTAGAAGTTTTACAGATTTGGTCTGAGTGGTTAGAAGATTTAGGTTTTAGCAAGGCTCAATCTGAAGAGATTGCAAAACAAGGCTTTAATGGTGTTTCTGATATTTTAAAGAGTTCAAAAAAAGATATTTACCAATTACAGGCCGAAGTGATTTCTAAAAAAGGTGTAACACTTGCAGGTTTAGAGGCTATGAGATCTTCTGATCTTGATATGGCTTTAAACAAAGGCTTTGAAGCAGCACTTAGAAGAAGTCATGAGCTTTCAAAACTAGTATAATAAAATACCAGTTTAAAAAAGACTCTTTGATTTCTTAATCATTAAAAAACTCTTCAACATCCTCAGGAAGACTAATAGGTGTCTCTTCAAATGTATTTAGTGGAGCATTACTAGAATTGCCTTCGGCAAGAACAGTATCATCATTTACTGTAGACTCAGATGTTGTTTTAACCTCTGGCACTGAATTGATCTGTTCTTGAGTGTTTGTCGGGTAAGTTTGAACACTTTGTTCTACCACAGGTGATATCTGTAAAGTTTTAGGCTCTAAATTTGTAATGCTGCTGTTTTCATTTGTTTCACTAACATTACCTAATTCTAAAGTTATAGTGCTTCTTTGGTCTAATGAATGGACGGAGCTTGTTAAACTGATATTTTGATCAACATGTTTTTCAGCAGGTGTATTGCTAGCAGTATTTAAAGTTGTTTTAGCAAATATATCTGAGTGATAAGGAGAAAGTCCGATACTAAAATCGTTATTTTTGTAAGTAACTGAAGCAATAGCTCTAAGAGCTGCTTGATAGTTTCTATTCTCTTTATTGCTAAGACCTAAAACAGTTTGTTTTGCCTCAAGTACCTCTAGTAAAAAATAGAGATTCTCATAAAGATTATTGTTTAAAGCTATTTGATTTTCATTTTTTGAATACTGTGTGTTGATTTTATACGAGTTAGTTTCAAAAGACTTTCTTTTTTGCGTGTCTATTCCTACTGTGCTATTGACGTCTAAAAATATAGAAGATGCTTTCATTGTACTTTGAACCAAAGACATGCTTTTTTTAAGAATTTTAGAATTAATACGAACAGTATTTTCTTTTAATGAACGGTTAGTTTTTATTCTTCTTATAAAGTTAACTTTTTCAAAGTCATTGCAATGTCTTTTTGTTACACCACTTAGATTAAATCTGTTAAGAGCGCCTAGCATTGAGCAAAGGTTTGCAGCAAATACAGATCTAGATTTAGCAGAATATACATTTTGAGCGGATCTTTGAAGAGGAGCGTACAAAGCAATTTTTATGTTTAAAGAGTCAATTAAAACGTTAACTTTAAAGTCATAATCATTCTGCTCTAAGCTATTCAGTTGATGTAAAACATAAGAAAGAGTTGGGTTATGAATCAAGGTGATCATTGAAAATGTTCGTTTTAAAAGCTGATCATAGTGAGTAGCGCCTTTTTTTAAGTATCTTGATTTATTTTTTTCAAGAAACAATGCGTATGCGCCGTACTCTAAACTGTCTTTGTAAAATTTAAATGAAACACTAGGAGTATTTGCAATTTGTTTTGGAGGGACAATTTTTTGAAATAAACCTGCTCTATACACAAATTTATAGCCAAAGTTTCTGGTTAAAGACCTTTCTAAAGATGTTAACTCAAGTTGAATGTCATCTAAGCTTTTATTAGAAAGGCCTGAAGTGTTTTTAGTGCCGCCTCTATTGCCGTTGTTACTAACGTTTTTAGTGTTGTTATTTTGACCTCGATTATGATGATTAGGGTGTGAAAATGTTTTTTCACCATAATTGTCCTCTGGCTCACAAGCGCAAAGAATTACAAAGACTAAACTAAAAGAGATAACGTACAGATTTTTCATAGTATGTAAATTATATCAAAGAGTTGACGGTTTTTGTTAATGGGCCTTACGTTTTGAAATGATTATTAGTGTGTAAATAAATTGTACAGCTTAGAAGCATTTTAAAAGGGTTAAAATTGATCCGTGCTGCGCTGTTTACAAGATGTCTCTAACAATAGGACATGCTAAACTTTAAAAACGTAAAAAAAGGGGAATCTTAATGGGTCTAGTAGAGTTGATAAGTTCTTTAAAGAACAAGAAGTTTACAAAAGGTTTTAGGGGTTATGATCCTGTTGATGTTGAGACCTATATGAAAAAAACTGCTCACCAGTTACAGTCAATTTCTGAGGACTATTATGAGCTAAAAGCAAAGTTTAAGAAGTCTGAAGTTGAGCTTATTGAATATAGAGAAAGAGAAGATCTTTTTAAAAAGACTTTGGCTAACGCTACAAAAATGTCTGATCAAATTAAAACAGACTCAACAAGAGAGGCCAAACTCATTATCAGTGATGCTCAACATCGTGCAGAAGTGATTGTTCGAGATGCTAAAGACTCATTAAAAAGAATCTACCATGATATTTCAGAGCTTAAGCGTGTTCGTATTCAATTTGAACACAATATTAAAGCAATTCTTAACTCTCACCTTGCAATGATAGAGCAAGGTCAGCGAACTCTTCCTGACCCCGTAGTTGATGAATCTAAAATGAAGTTAGATTTAAAGAAGATGGATGTTAAGTTTATGAATATAGATGCTGACTTTATTGAAGATGAAAGTACTCAAAACTTAAATGTCTGAAGCGACAGAGAATTTGAAGATAGTCTGTAAATATATTGAGATCTGCTTTTTAAGATAGGTAAAAAGTTAAGATAAAAAATTGATTTTAAAAATTAGAGTTTAATTATTTTATGTCACTCTTAACTGGTGAGTAAGACTGGTATAGTGTGTAAAGCATAAGTGGTAAAAGTATTACAAATGCCGAGCACAAAAGTGGAAACTTAACACCTGTTTTTCCTAGAAGGTAAGTGCCAACAACTGGTCCAATTATTCTTGATAAAGCTGAAAAGCCGTGGGTCACCCCAAACGAAGAGCCTTGCTCATTTGATTTAGATTGAAGACTTATCCATCCGCTAAGCGATGGATTTAATATGGCGTAGCCAAGGCTAAACAACAGAACAGACGCTCCAAACATAGGAAGACTATTAAAAGCATAAGATAGAAAAAGCCCTAAACAAAAGATCAGACCACCGGCTTTTATAAGTTTGATTTCTGAAAATCTTTTTTTAAGAGGCCTAATTAAACCTCCTTGGACAAATGCCATTACTAATCCAATAGCTGCAAATCCATAGCTAGCTTCTTTATATGTCCAGTTGTATTCGTCTTTAACAATGTAGAACAAAACAACTTCAATCAAAGCAAGTGCTAAGGTTGCAGAAAAAAATAATGCTACAGAAGCTTTTAGTTGTGAGTTTAGCTGTGCGAAAGAAGAGAAAGGATTAAGTTTTTTAAAGTTGATAGAGATCTTTTTTGTTTTTTCTTTTAATGATTCTTTAAAGTAAAAAAGACAGAATAAAAAGTTAAAGGCACTTAAGCCTCCTGCAATAAGAGATGCAAACTGATCGTTAAAGCCAAAAGATGTTCCAATGCTCGCACCTTGAGCCCCTAAAAAAGGGCCAAGCACAAAACCTAAACCAAAAGCTGCACCAATAAGACCCATGGTTTGAGTGCGGTTTTTTTCTGTAGATAGATCAGCTGCTGAGGCCATAGCTGTTGATATGTTTGCACTAAAGAGTCCAGCAAAAAGGCGCGCAGCAAATAAAGCCCAGTAGCCTTGTGCAAAAAAGAAAGCGGTGTGACTTATGGCTGCTCCGAATATACTGATTAATAGAATGGGCTTTCTTCCCATGCGATCACTGTACGCTCCCCAAAAGGGTGAGAAAAGAAACTGCATTACAGAATATATAGACATTAAAAGTCCAACCATAACGGGGGAGCTCCCGGTGGCTCTTCCTATGTATGGAATGAGTGGAAGTATCATTCCAAAGCCAATTAAGTCGATTAAGGTAACTAAAAAAAGAGTGAAAAGATTCTTTTTTCTACTCTTTTCTGAAAGGACTGAGTTTGAGTCTAGATTTGTTTTGGTATTCATTAGAGTGATGTTATCCTTTAATTCTTAAATGATTCATAGATTACTTTATTTTTTGCTGCTTGGCTCCGTAACTCTTTTTTCTTTGGAGTCTTTCTGTGCTGAAAGAACTTACACGCAGCTGCAACCCCCAAGACTAAAGCCCGGAAGGCTTGCCTTTATGATGTATGGCGATACGTTTGAGACCGAAAAGAATTTCACTGAAAGTCTAAAAGATGAAGATATTTTAGGAGACAGTTATAAGGCTCAAAACTTGTACTTTGGTTTTGAATATGATTTTAGTCACTACAATAGCTTCTATTTTGGTTTGCTAACTGCAAGATCTGAAAGTTTGATCAATAGTACTGATGGTGAGAACTCTGGGGTAAAGGGATTAGAGTTTGGTGGTGTCTATAAAATTGTTGAATCCAAAGAAGGATTAGGTTTAATTTTTGATTATAGATACTTTCATAACTTAGATAAAAATGACTTTTCAGACACTGATCCAGCCTTAGGAGACTCTTTAAGCTGGCTAAAGCTTGGTTTTTGGGCAAAATATACGAATTCAGAGGTTGTAAATATTTGGGGCTATTTAGGTGTTAAACACCCTTTTCAAGAGCTTTCAACAAACCTTCTTTACCAGGCTAAAATAGAGCTTAAATTTTCTAGTTTGAGATTAGGCGGTGGCTTTGATGGGCAGGTGCCCATCATATCTGAAGATGAAAATGATGCTGTTGCAGTTGATAGGCGATTGTATATTGATCGTGCTAATGCTGGTTCTTTTTATTACTTGGGTGTGAACTCTCAATTTATTGATGTTATGGGCTGGGTAGGTGCAGAATTTGCCCCTTTTTCAGTCTTTAAGCTTGGTTTTGCCTCTCCTTTTGCAGGTTCTCAAACAGCTCTCGGCTTAAGAGTTTTTGTACAACTTGAAACTTCTTTTTCTTTAACTAACAAAGGCCTTAGTTTTACTTTTCCTAAAAATAGAAAAAGAAAAACTTTTAGAAAAGGTTCGAGTCTTAAAAATTACAAAAAGAAAACAAAAAGTCGATAAGTGAAAAGCCTTTTAACAACAACTAAGTCCTTATCTTTACAGCAGTTTTGTGCTAATCCTTGGAGTTATTAAAAAGGCAGTGTTGTAAATGTTAGAAGCAAAGTATCAATGTAAAGATGTAGAAACCAGGATTCAAGCTTACTGGGCATCAAGAGATGATTTTAAGGCTGAGGACAGTTCAGAAAAACCCTCGTACTGTATTATTCTTCCGCCTCCAAATGTAACTGGTTTTTTACATATTGGACATGCACTTAACCACACTATTCAAGATGTGTTGATTAGATACAAACGAATGTCAGGTTTTAATGCTCTGTGGTTACCGGGTACAGACCATGCTGGGATTTCAACTCAGTCTGTTGTTGAAAAAAAACTTCATAAAGAAGGCCGGTCTCGTTTAGAGCTAGGTCGAGAAGAGTTTGAAAAAGAAGTTTGGAGTTGGAAAGAAGAGTACGGAAGTCGAATTGTCTCTCAAATGAAAAAGCTTGGAGACTCTTGTGATTGGGACAGGCTAACCTTTACATTAGACGAAGGTGTTTCAAAAGCTGTTAAAAAAGTCTTTGTAAATCTTTACAAAAAAGGGCTTATTTACAAAGGAAAAAAGCTAATCAATTGGAGTCCTAAACTTCAAACTGCAATTTCAGATATTGAGGTTGAGCATAAAGAGATCAAAGGCTCTCTTTGGCATATCAAATACAAAGTAAAAGATGAAGATCGCTTTTTAGTTGCAGCTACAACCAGGCCTGAAACTTTTTTAGGTGATTCAGCTATTGCAGTCCATCCAGAAGATGAAAGGTATAAAGACCTTAAAGGTAAAAAAGTTTTACTTCCGTTAATAGGTCGTGAGATTCCCGTAGTTTTTGATGAGTACGTTGATAAAGAGTTTGGTACAGGTGTAGTTAAAATCACACCAGCTCATGACTTTAACGATTATGAAGTGGGATTAAGGCACGACTTAGAACAGATTAATATTTTAAATCCTGATGGAAGTTTAAATGATACTACTAAAAAATACTCTGGACTTCATGTTCAAGAAGCAAGAAAGATTATTGTTAAAGATTTAGAAGAAGCAGGTTTACTTGATTTAGTTGAGCCACACAAACAGTCTGTCGGTCACTGCGAACGATCTGGCTGTGTGGTTGAGCCTTACTTATCAGAGCAGTGGTTTTTGAAAATGAATAACTTGGCTGAGCCTGCTCTAAAAGCTGTAAGAGAAAAAGAAACACAATTTAGTCCCGCTTTGTGGGAAAAAACATACTTCAATTGGCTTGAGAATATTCAAGATTGGTGTATTTCAAGACAGCTTTGGTGGGGCCATAGAATACCTGTTTGGTACTGTAGTAACTGTAAACACACCTCTGTTTCTGAAACTGATCTTACAGAATGTGAGTCTTGTGGATCTAAAAATTTAGTACAAGAGTCAGATGTTTTAGACACGTGGTTTAGTTCAGCTCTTTGGCCAATGAGTACTCTAGGTTGGCCAGAAGAGACTGATGCTTTAAAAACCTTTTACCCTTCTGATGTTTTAGTTACGGGTCCAGATATAATATTTTTCTGGGTGGCTCGTATGATTATGCAAGGTTTGGAGTACAAAAAGGAAGTGCCTTTTAAACATGTTTATTTTAACGGAATAGTTAAAGACTCTCAAGGTCGTAAGATGTCAAAGTCTACAGGAAACTCTGTTGACCCAGTTGAGATCATTGAAACTCATGGGGCTGATGCTTTAAGATTTACACTAATGTCTCAACTTGCTTCGGGCAAAGACCTTAAATTTTCTAGTCAAAGACTTGAAGGCTATAGAAACTTCATTAATAAAATCTGGAATGCAACTAGATTTTGTTTAAACTTAGCAGAAGAAAACAACTTTAAGTTTGAAAAAGATACGTTTAGAGATTTAGACTTTTCAGTTTTTGATAAATGGATTTTAGCAAAACTTGAAGTTTTAATCGAAGAGACAAATAATAAATTAGAAAACTTAAGATTTTCAGAAGTAGCCTCGCAGCTATATTCTTTTTTATGGAATGACTTTTGTGATTGGTATTTAGAGCTTTCAAAATCAAGAGTTTACGGTGGTGACACGATTGATAAAAATGTAAATCTACATGTCTTATTTCATGTTTTAGGTTCAGCTATAAAACTTCTTCATCCCTTTATACCTTTCGTAACTGAAGAGATTTACAAACACCTTCCAAATAAAGACTCTGAGAGTATGGCCACTGCTAGCTATCCAAACCAAAAAATATCTATGCTTTTTGATTTTGGCAAAGAGGTTGTTTCAGAGGTGGAACTTGTAAAATCTTTAATCACTGCAGTTAGAAACATTAGAGGTGAAAATGGAATAAAAGTCAGCCAACCTTTAAAAGTGTATTTTGTCTCTTCAGTTGATAAAGACAAAGAGACTAATGCTATTATTGAAAAGCATAAGCCCCTTATAGCAAAGCTTGCTTTGGTTGATGGTTTTAATTTAAAAGCACCTGACACTTATAAAAATTCTTCCGTTAGTATAGTTAAAGTTGGTGCTTATAAAGCAGAAGTTGTTGTTCCTCTTGAAGGTCTTGTGGATATTAGTGAAGAAATCAAACGTGTTGAAAAAGTAATTTCTAAAGTTGAGGTAGATATAAAAAAGATAAACTCAAAACTCTCAAATTCAAAGTTTCTTGAAAACGCACCAGAAGAGTTGGTGCTAGAAGACAAGAAAAAAGTAGATGATCTTAAGCTTAAAGTTGATTCAATGAAGCAACATTTAGCTAGGTTGAGTTTATAATTATGAGTAGAGGTCAAAAAAAGATTTATAGAGGAAGAGTTAAGAGAAACCCTGATGGTTTTGGTTTTTTTATTAGTGAATCTGAAGAGATTGAAGATATTTATATTCCAAAAGAAGAGATGAGAGGTGTTTTTACAAATGATATTGTGAAAATAACAGTCGATAGAAAATCTGGACGTTTTGGAACGCGTGGTAAGGTTAAAGAGATTGTAGAACGTTCAAGCCTAAGATGTGTAGGTCGTCTTAATTTTAATGAGTCAAATGGAACTTACTTTTTAAAAGACAGTGCCCATGGTTGGGGACAAACGTTGAATGTTCAAAACCCTGAATCTTATCCCGAAGGAGATCTTGTTTTAGTAGAGATCTCTTCATATCCAGAACTAGGAGAAACTGAAGGCTTTGATTCAGAAGTAATTTCGTCCTTAGGCAGTAGCGTAGATCCAAATACCGACAACATAAGAATATTACACGAGTCTAAAGTACCTATTGAATTTTCTAAAAAAGCACTAAAAGAAGCCAAATCTTTAGGGGATGTTGTTCGTGAAAAAGATAAAAAAAATAGAAAAGACTTAAGGGATACATGTCTGATAACAATTGATGGAGTGACTGCAAAAGATTTTGATGATGCTATTTATGTAAAAAAAAATAAAAATGGTACGTTTAAACTTATTGTCGCAATTGCTGATGTTAGTTTTTACATAAATAAAGACTCAACTCTTGATAATGAAGCCTATCAAAAAGGTACAAGTGTTTATTTATCAAACTTTGTTTGCCCTATGCTTCCTGAGTCTATAAGTAATGGCCTTTGTTCTTTAAACCCGAATGTTGATCGTTTAGCTTTTTGTTGTGACATGACGATTTCAAACACAGGAGAGGTCAAAAACTATGAGTTTTACGAAGCTTTAATCAAGTCTCACGCTAGAGTTACATACGGTGAAGCTCAAGAGTTTATAGAAACTCAAAAATCTGAATTTAGTGATTCTGTTAAGTTAAACATTATGGATGCGCAAGATCTAGCTCTTGTTCTAAATGAGGCTCGAATGGAGAGTGGCAGCATTGATTTTGATCTTCCTGCTGTAAAGGTTTTAGTTGATGATTCAGGTGAAGCCACGGATTTGGTGAAAGAAGATCGTATTTTTGCTCACAGACTTATTGAAGAGCTTATGCTTATTACAAATATTTGTGCCTCTAAGTTTATTGAAAAACATAAGCAAGAACAGCTTTATAGAATTCATGAACCGCCTGACAATGAAAATTTAGCAAAGCTTGAATCTTTACTTGGTCAGTTTTTAGGTGGAAAGATTGGTAAGATAAAATCAAGTTTTGATTTTCAGCGCTTAAATAAAAAACTAGAAGATCTTACAACACCTATTTTAAAAACCATTGTTCAAGGTATGACTTTAAGATCTTTGAAACAGGCGCAGTACAGTTCTAATAATCAAGGGCACTTTGGTTTAGGGTTTACACATTACGCTCACTTTACTTCGCCTATTCGTAGATACCCTGATCTGGTGATTCATAGACAAATCAAATCCATATTAAAAGTTTCATCAAAAAAAGATGAGCCTTATGCTGCTGATGAAATGAGTTCTATGGGTGCGATTCTTAGTGCTGCTGAACAAAGAGCTGTAAAAGCTGAAAGAAAAGTCACATCAATTAAGAAAGCTAGGTTTTTCGAACGTTTTGTTGGGCATGAGTTTTCTGGTTATATAAGTTCTATGGCCAAGTTTGGTCTTTTTGTAACTTTAAGAGAGTATCCTTTAGATGGCTTAGTTAAAGTAGATGACTTAAGTGGTGATTATTTTATTTTTGATGAAGATACCTTAACTTTAAAGGGCAAAAGAAGTAAAAAAATCTTTAGAGTTGGGGATAAGGTTACAGTTAGAGTTGCCTCTGTTTCTGTTGAAGATGGTAAAATTGATTTTGAGCTTCTATCTCACAAAGAACAAAACATTCCTAAAGGATCGTCTGCTGACAGACCTCCTAGCAGAGGTTCTAAGTCTGACAAAAACCCTTACAAGAAATCTGGTAAAGGAAAAAATTCTAAAACATCTAAATCAAATAAAAAATCTAGTAAAAAGACAGATAAAAAAACTAAATCTAAGAAAAAGTTTAACAAGAGATCTAGTGAGATTTCTGATGAGCAAGAAAATAAAAAATCTTACAAAAAGAAAAGTTTTGATAAAGATGATGAAAGAAGTTCTAAGTCTTCAAATAAAGAGAAAAAGCCAAATCTTAAAAAAGCTTCAAGTCTTTTTAGTTCTTCTTTTAATGCTCGAGGTTTAAGTTTTTCTAAAAACAAAAAAAAGAAGTAGTTTTTTTTGTTTAATCACATTTAGAGTGAATTGATGAGTTTCTTTGATTTTTCTACATCTTCAGGGGCAACATAAAGCCTTTCTATGCGACGAATCTCTTCATACTTTTGAAAGATTTGAGTTTGCTCTTCAATTTTATAAGGTTTAGATTTTTTGTCATAATGATCCACAACATAAATAGGATAGTCGATGTCCTCAGCATTACCAGAGTGATATTTTGAAAGCCTAGCTGTAGAGTTTGCAAGTATGCATTCAATGCCATTTTCATTTAAAACATTTTCCATATTAGATACTCGAGGACTCAGCTTAGTTGAGTGCAGTTCAAATAAAACTTTAAAAGGTTTTCGTTCTGAAATTCTTCTGGCCCAAGGGTTTGAAACTTCATGTAAATGTTGAAAGAGAGCCATGTCGGTGCAATGAATGTACTTTTCAATATCTGCCGGAAGTGAAAAAGTGCAGTCCTTAGATTTAATATAGCGATGTAGCATTTCTTCAAAAATTATGGCCTTGTGATGAAAGTAAACCATAAGGTGCATGTGGTGACGCGAAAGTAAAAAGTCATCAAAGGTGTATAAAGCTCTTCTGTTTAACGCTAAATAAAGTGTGTCATTGTCTATGTGATAGCTTAAATGATTTAGAAGCCATTCTAATTCAACTTTACCGTAGTTTGTTCCGCAGTAGTAAGCATCACGTCCAAGATAGTCCATACGATCTGCATCTAGTTCACTAGAAACAATTTGGCTTAAGATCACTCTAAAATTTAGGCCTTGATCCATGAAAAAATCATCATCAAGTAAAAGCCCTTTATCAATTAAGGCGGCAACGTAGTAGGGCTCTACTCCAGAGTCTGCAATAATTTTTGTTAGAGATGAGTCGGTGATAAATTTAATAGTGTAGTCTTCATGATCAGCCTGACGTTTTGGATCAACAGACACTTTCTTTTTTTTATAAACTTCAACGTTCAAATCACCAACGGGTGGCATCACCTCTTCGGTGGCGTGGCTCAAAGGCCCGTGCCCTATGTCATGAAGAAGAGCTGCAAGTCTTACAGACTGTCTAAAAAGATCTCTTTTTTCAGATGTTGAAAAAGAAAAGTCTTTAAATATGCGGTCAAAAGCAAGGCCTGCGATATGACAAACCCCAATGGAATGCAGGAATCTATTGTGTGTGGCCCCGGGGAAACTAAATTCGGAGAAGCCAAGCTGCTTTATAGCTCTGAGTCTTTGGTACGGCGCACTGTCACAGAGGGCTACTTCAGGTGGCTTAAGGGCTATACTTCCATGTATGGGGTCTAAGATTTCCATTTATTAAATGTCCTTAAAAAATAAGCAAAAGGCAAACTAAAATTTGGATTTTATTTCTCTTAAAGTTAAACTGATGAATCGCCATTTGTGGCATTCACTGGAGGCTTAAGTAATGAAGACGTACCTAAATTTAATGGAAAAGATTTTACAAGAAGGCGAAGAAAAAGCTGATCGCACAGGCACAGGAACTCTTTCACTTTTTGGGCATCAACTGCGTTATGATCTGGCAAAAGGTTTTCCACTTGTAACTACAAAAAAAGTGTACTTAAAAGCTATTATTTTTGAACTTCTATGGTTTTTAAAAGGGGATACTAACGTTAAGTATCTTAAAGACAATAACGTAAGAATTTGGAATGAATGGGCTGATGATGAAGGCAACTTAGGACGTGTTTACGGAGCCCAGTGGCGTTCGTGGCAAAGGCCAGATGGAGGAGTTGTCGATCAAATTTCTCAAGTAGTCAAAAGCATTAAGGAAAATCCAAATTCAAGGCGTCATTTAGTTGTGGCCTTTAACCCAGGTGAATTAGATCAAATGGCCTTACCACCTTGCCATGCTTTTTTTCAATTCTATGTCTCTAATGGAAAACTCTCTTGTCAGTTGTATCAACGAAGTGCTGATATTTTTCTTGGTGTTCCATTTAACATCGCAAGCTATGCGGCTTTAACTTTAATGATGGCTCAAGTGTGCGAACTTATTCCAGGGGAGTTTATTCATACCTTTGGCGATGTTCATCTTTATAAAAACCATATTGAACAAGCAAAAACTCAGCTCTTAAGAGAAGAAAAACCGTTACCGCAAATGATTTTAAATCGAAGTGTTAAAAATATTTTTGATTTTAAATATGAAGACTTTGAACTTGTGGGTTATGATCCGCATCCACGCATTCAAGCAGAGGTGTCTATATGATTGAATATTGTCACATTGTAGCTGTTGATAAAAATAATTGTATTGGGAAAGACAATGATATTCCTTGGCATTTACCAAAAGATTTAAAGTATTTTAAAGAAAAAACTGATGGTTCACCTGTTGTGATGGGGCGAAAAACATTTGAGTCTATTGGCAGGGCCTTACCGAATCGTTTAAATATCATAGTTTCTAGAAATACTGAGTATCAAGTGCCTGAAGGTGTTTTACTCTTCAGTGATTTAGAAGAAGCTGTAAAAAAGGCAAGTGAAGAGACAGAAACTGATAAAGTATTTGTTATAGGCGGGGGGCAAATCTATAAAAAGTCTTTGCCATTTGTTTCTACTGTATTTATCACTCGTGTGGACTTAGAAATAGAAAACGGTGAAGCTTTTTATCCGAGCCTAGGTCCTGAGTTTAAACTTGTTGAGTCTCAAAAAGACTTTGATAAAGTAGATTTAGCTTTTGAAACTTATAGGCTTGTAAATTAGCTTTTTAAATTTATGCGATCTATTAAATTAAATTTTTTTTAAGTTGTTATCTTTACCATAAGTAAATTTTTTAAAAACTAGTCAATTCATGTAATACCTACACCATCATTAAGAACAGAATCCATTTAGTGATGAATAGTTTACCCTTAGAGTGGGGGTAAATATGGGGAATATATACAATTGTAAATCGTTGGTTTTAGTTTTTAGTTTTGGTTTTAAACTTTGTTCGAGCTTAATTTTAGTTCTTTTCTCTTTTTCTTTTGCTTTTGGACAAGAGGCACCAGTTAAGCGGGCTGAAACAGTCGTGGCATGTGCTGAAGCTATGGGTTTGACCCATAACCTCGCAAAAGTAGAAAATGGTTATCGTTTAATTGTAGAGTTTGGCATTTATAGCATTAAGCCTAAGTACAATACAGAAACAGAGATGTTTGATGGACCAGCCTATATAGGCGTAGATGTACCTATTGAAAATGATAATATTAGGCACACTAGTATGAACTGGATTAAGCGAAAGGCTGATTTTTTTAAAGAGTTGTTTCCAGATGTGAAAATTCCAATTAAAAATAAAATTCAGACAAGCACACTAATTTTAGATTTTGCAGAAAAAAATTGTTACATAAGAGCGCGTGAAGAGTTTATTTATGCAAACTGCAGAGCAGAGGGGCCTATCGTGGTGAATGGTGTTGTGTTAGAAAGTATTGATTTTAGCATTCAGAATCAAATGCGAACAACACTTTTAAGTGATCCTGAAAAACCAAATGAATTGGTGGTGGGAGAGCTTGAAGCCTACTATGCTAATTTAGTTTTTTCTAAAAAAGAGGGTTACGGGAAAATGAACTATAGAAGCTCTACGACCTATTACCCTGATGGCAACGATATTCAATGTCACAGACGGTAGCTGTTTAAATTTTAACTTGCACTGAAACGCTCTAAGAGTAAATTGTCCTAAAAACTATACTAAAGCTCTCTACGTACACTTAAAGTGTACGTAGGTTTTGCGGTGGGTCTAGTGAAAGGCGATTTAAGATGAAATCAATTATTGTTGTGGGTTCAGGCGGTCGAGAGCATGCCATTGTTAGAGCTTTAAGAAAATCTTCAGATATTGAAGAGATCTATGCTTTTCCAGGATCAGATGGTATTTTTAAAGAGGCCAAAAAGTTAGATGTTTCTTTTTCAGATATTTCATCTTCCTTAAATATTTCTAAATTTTTAGATAAAATCTGTGAACTTAAGGTGGATCTAGTTGTTATAGGTCCTGAACAACCTTTAATGGATGGATTTTCTGATGCTCTTAGAGAAAAAGGTATAGATGTTTTTGGTCCTTGTAGTCAGGGTGCAAAACTTGAAGGTGATAAAGTTTTTGCAAAAGAATTTATGAAAGAGTTCAGTATCCCAAGTGGAGGCTATCTGCCGATCAAAAATACTGAAGATTTAGAGAAAGCTTTGAATAATAAAGACTATTCAGATCCATATGTTTTTAAGTATCGATACTTAGCAGGTGGTAAGGGTGTTTTAGTTTCTAAGAGTAAAGATGAAATAAGAACATTTTCAAAAAAATTTTTAGATGATAAAACAATCCAATCTTATTTAGAAGAGCCCTTAAGAGGCTGGGAGCTCAGCTGCATCTGCTTAGTTAATGAATCTGGTTATGATATTTGTCCTATACTGCAAGATCATAAAAGGTTAAATAACAGCGACCTTGGGCCAAATACAGGAGGCATGGGTGTTGCAGGCCCTTTACGTATTGATGCGGAGTTAAAGACCCAAATTGTAGATCGTATTGTAAAGCCAAGTGTTGAAGGTCTTAAAAAAAGAAATTTTCTATTTAGAGGTGTTTTGTACATTGGTGTTATGGTGACAAAAGATGGACCTCAAGTGTTAGAGTATAATGTGCGTTTTGGGGATCCAGAGGCACAGTTAATTTTTCCGTTAGTTGAGTCTGATTGGTGTTCTGTTTTAAGCAAAGTTTCAAAAGGTCTAAACTTTTCTTTAGAACAAAAAAAACAATTTGGCTGCTCTGTTGTTTTAGCTTCTGAAGGCTATCCTGACAGTCCTGTTAAAGGTGCTAAAATTGAAGGGCTTGATGATTTAAGTGATGACAATTACTTTCATGCGGGTACAAAAAAACATGATAGTGAAGACTGTTATGTTAATGGTGGTCGTGTCCTAAATATTTTAGGTTTTGGTGATGATCAAAGCTCTGCGATTCAGAATGCCTATGAAAATGTTGAGAAAATAAAATTCAAAGGGATGCAGTATAGAACAGATATCGGGTCTAAGATCTTGTGATGATAGTTTACAATAAAGATTTATAAAGAAAGTGGTCTTTCTTCTAAGTCTTCAGGTTTTTTTAGATTCTTCTTTTTAATTTTTTCTACTAAAGTTGTTCTATTTAGCCCTAAAAGGTTTGCTGCTTTATTCTTATTCCATTTGGTGATTGTCAGAGCTTTTAGTATAAGTTGCTCTTCGAATTCTCCTACTACAGAATTAAAATCTAAACCAGATGGAGGTATGTCATAACTTGGTCCCTGGGTATTTGAATTAGTATTTCTAACTTGTAAGCTTCTAGGAAGGTCTCTTAGTTCAATCAAGCCACTAGATTTAATAATTGCTAATCTTTCAAATAGGTTCTCAAGCTCTCTAATGTTTCCTGGCCATGAGTATGTTAAGAGACAGTCAAAGGCCTCTTTTGTAACACCTTGTATTTTTCTGTTCTTCTCTTTATTAAACTTGTTTACAAAATGATGTACCAATAAAGGAATATCTGTTTTTCTTTCTTTTAAAGATGGAATTCTGAGAGGGATAACGCTTAATCTGTAATAAAGATCTTCTCTAAAGTTTCCACTACTAACAAGCTTTTCTAAGTCCTTGTGTGTAGCCGCTAAGATACGGGCATTCGTTGAAGCAGACTCATGACTCCCTAGAGGCTCATAGCTTTTTTCTTGAATAGCTCTTAAAACTTTTACTTGAAGTCTTGGACTCATATCACCAACTTCATCTAAAAAAAGTGTTCCATTGTTTGCTAAACAAAATCTGCCTTTCCTATCATCAATGGCTCCAGTAAAGCTTCCTTTTTTATGACCAAAAAGTTCACTTTCAAGTAGGCTCTCAGATAAAGCACCACAGTTGACAGCAATAAATGATCCAAGCTTTCTATCAGAATTATTATGAATAAGCCTTGCGATCATTTCTTTACCAGTACCACTGTCTCCGGTGATCAAAACTGTTGAATCAGAATCTGCAACTCTCTTTGCAAGTTTAATCATTTGAGTAATTTCTAGACTCTTACCAATAAAGCTATTATCTGTTTCAAGAACTTTTAAATGATTTTTAAGTGTTTTGTTTTCAGCAACTAAAGAATTGTGATTAAGAGCACGATCTACTAAAGAGATAAAAGATGAGAGATCAAAAGGTTTTGTAACAAATTGAAAGGCTCCTTGCTTTGAAGCTGAAACAGCAAGTTCTATATTGCCATTACCTGTTAAAATTATAGTTTCAGCCTCTGGGTTTGCCTCTTTGATTTCTGGCAAAAGGCTAAGACCTTCGCCATCAGGAAGTTTTAAATCAATGATTGCTAGATCAATTACAATAGAACTTAAAATAAATGACTTAGCTTCAGCAACTGAAGAAGAGCTTATAACTTGATAACCTTTTTGATTAAGTTTTCTGAACAAAACATTACGTACTGGGGTTTCATCTTCAACTAGTAGAATTATCTTTTTTTTATTCATTTGGCCTCAGGTATTAGAAAAAGATTTGAAGATATCTTCTTATATATTTATATGATTTAAGGCCTTGTTTCGTCAAATTTTAAAAAAAAGAATTAGACATGAGTCCGACTGGGCTTGACTTGTAGGGTGAATTTCAGAGTTAGTGACCTGTTATTCTTTTCAAGATGAGAACTAGAGTACGTTATCTCTATGGGGGCATTTATTTTATTTGAAGACTTAGAATTAAAACTAAGCTTATCTAGACTAAAGTGAAGGCTCATTGAGTCTTTACTGATTAACTCTGGATAAAAATAAACGATTTGAGTTTTGTTAGATTTTTTCTGTTGTTTTGTAAACTGCGACAATGATTCCAATAGTTTAATCAAAAGAATTGAATCTTTTGATATAAAAAACATATCAAAAATATCTGATGAAGATTTTTGTAAGATGAACCCTTCTGACCTTAGATGTGCTTTTGTAAATGTTTGTAGTTGGTTAAAAAACTGATCTAAACTTTTTTTTGTAGGTTCATAATTTTTTTGTAGTTTTGTAAAATCTAGAAGTTCTCTAACAGTTTCAATGCAACTTTCAGTGGATTCTTTTAAAATTGTTAAGTCTTCTAAAGTTTCACAGTCTGATTCACTTAAGTCTTCTTGTAAAAGTTCTAAAAGTATTTTGATGCCAGCTAAAGGATTATTAAGCTCATGAGCTATGCTTCCTGAGATTATTCCAAGTTCTTCTAACTTTGCTTTTGTAGCTTTTCTACTTTCTGTTAAGGTTGAGACTTCAAAGTCTCTGTAAAAATTAATGTAAAAAAAGTCATCTTCCAGAGGATCAAAAATTTCATTCGAATTGACTTCAAGAGATTCATTTTTTTGATCAATTAGAAAAGATTCTCCAAGAGTACAACCAACACAAGGTTTGTCTTTTCCAAAAAATATTTTGTAACAAAAACCTTTAGTTTTCAAATCTTTAAAGTCACCACCCACCTGAACAACATTGTAATTTTTATCTATTATTGCGGTTTTAAAGGGTAAAGCTTTAAAAGTTGATTCCCATTGGTGGCTAGAAGTTTCAATATCATTTTCAATACTAAATTGTTTAATTCTTAGTGAAAGAGCATCAGATAATCTTTGTAAGAATAATTTAGTGTTATTCTTTATTTTAACTTTTGAATCAAATGCAAAAAAAACAACACCTTTTTTATTTTGTTCAAACTCAAGGTTGAAGTTCAGCGTATTGAATAACATTTGTTTTGATATGATTTTTGATTCTTGAAAGTACTGATTTGGAGAAAGTAAAATACGTAACCATTTTAACTTTAGAGGTCCTCTTAAAACTTCAAGAAGATGATCTTCGATTTCACCTAAACTGCATGCATCAAAAATAACTTCTAAAGTTTTAAGATTAAGCTCCTCTTCAGAACTAATTTGCGTAGCTCTTTTGAGCGATCTTCTAGATTTTTCTACTGAGTTTTTAAGAGTTGATTGATTTTTATAAAAAATCTTTTGTTGATCTTGTTTCATTTGCTTTAAACTGTTTTCTTGATCAATTAGCCTTAAGCCTTTTAGAGCATCTTTTAAATCTTTATTTGTTAAAGAAGTACTTGTACAAATTAAGAATGGTGTAAATCTATTAAAAATTTCAAACCATTTAGCTTCATTTTTAATTAGATTTGCATGATACAAAAAAATACAGTTTTTTAAGTCATCACTTTTTAAAGATCTTAGTTTTTCATAAGATTCATCACAGATTTCAATAAGTAAAACTTTATTAAACAAAGCTTTTATCTCGGCATTTAAATCACCAAGCTCAACATCTGATATATTTTTAGGCATATTTCCTAAGTTATAATAGTCGTTCATAGGTCTTTTAGACTACGCTTTTTCAAAGAAAACAGGCAATAATCAACCTGACCATGGACTAGTTAAGATTTTCCTACTGACAGCTATAAGCAAAACTAATTAAAAGGCGAGATACTAAAAAAAATTTCATACTAACTATCTATGTTTGTTTAAGCCTTTATAGTCTTAGAATGATTAAAATTATAAGTTTTATTTTCGTTTTTTTTAGTTCGATACTAACTCATGCAAATGTTTTTGAGCGATATAATGATGATATTTTGCCTACTCAATCATTAGAAGACAAAGAAGAGTCTTTAGCGATAATGTCTTGTCAGGTTAGAGATAACTTTGATGTGTACCTAAAGTACTTAGATGAAACAGTTTTTTCTAGGGTGACAGATGAGTTAGAAGTACTGTTAAGACCTGCTGTTGAAATTAGTGGTGAGAGAATTCAAGTGGCTGATGAAGTTGATTCGACAGATTTATTTCATGTACGTGTTCAAATTCCAATTGTAGACCTTGAAGATCATCCTGTTAGTTTTAGAGGCTACATGACTCCAAGTATTTATTTTTTACAGTACAACTCCTTTGAGCGTAAAGGTGAGCTTATAAAAAAGTGGATCAACGAACTTTTTGAAATTGATGATGAAGATTTACAAGCTTGGTTAAGAGATGTAGTAGAGCATCAAAATATTAAAGAAAAAACTCTAAGCCTAGAATCTGACACTTGGTCTTATGAAGAGCAAGTGAGTTCTCCATTGATTCGTCCTTTAGGAACTATGCTTAAAGATAAATTTGCAAAGTTGTGGTTTGAAAATACTTTGGGTGTAACACTTAAGCCAAGTGAAAATTATAAAGACTGGATACTCAAACGTTTTGCGGCTCGTTTAGATATTATTGATCCGAAGACATCTCAATATCAGGGAATTATCGTTAACAATAGAAGTATTTCTTCGTTTGGTACTTATTATTATATCATTGATGAAAAAGAACCTAATGAAATGATGACGATTGCCAGTATCTATTTTGAAAATAGATCTGATATGCCTGGTAGCTTTGAAAGATTTGTTTCAAATCATACTTCTGATGAGAGTGAGAATTTTGTAACATCAGAGAGTTATGAGTTTGATAAACTCATAAAAATCTTTAGAAGTTCAACAGAACCATACAATGTCATGAAATATGCTCACAGAACAGATTCATCTTCAGCTGATCATAAAGTTATTGCTTGGAATGATGAATTTGTTTTTTCAGTTTACTTCCCGCCAAAATGCGACAAAGCAGAAGTCGAAGAAGAAGAGACAGATGAAGAAACTGAGCCAGTAGATGAAGAAGAAGAGACAGATGAAGAAACTGAGCCAGTAGATGAAGAAGAAGAGACAGATGAA